>NZ_QENZ01000011.1 GCF_003096835.1 Balneicella halophila | reverse complement strand
AAAAACAAAGCGAGGCTAACTCCTAATTGGAATTAGCCTCGCTGAAAATAGGGCGTCGTCCTACTCTCCCACATTGCTGCAGTACCATCGGCGCTAATGAGCTTAACTTCTCTGTTCGGAATGGGAAGAGGTGTACCTCATTGCAATAAACACCTTAAATATCTTTTAATATGATATCTAAATCTTAATATCAATAAATCTATGACATGTATCGAAAGAACACCAAAGAAATAAATCAACTTACTTGATAATATATAAACAAAGTAAATCAACTAACAAACTTACAATATAAAAACTTTTGGGTAATTAGTACTGCTCGGCTAAATACGTTGCCGCACTTACACCTACAGCCTATCAACGTTATCGTCTCTAACGTCCCTATTTGGAAATCTTATCTTGAGGCTGGCTTCGTGCTTAGATGCTTTCAGCACTTATCCGTTCCAAACATAGCTACTCAGCAATGCAGCTGGCGCCACAACTGATGCACTAGAGGTTTGTCCAACCCGGTCCTCTCGTACTAGAGTCAGATCCTCTCAAATTTCCCACGCCCACAACAGATAGAGACCGAACTGTCTCACGACGTTCTGAACCCAGCTCGCGTGCCACTTTAATGGGCGAACAGCCCAACCCTTGGGACCTTCTCCAGCCCCAGGATGTGACGAGCCGACATCGAGGTGCCAAACCGCTCCGTCGATATGAGCTCTTGGGAGCGATCAGCCTGTTATCCCCGGAGTACCTTTTATCCTTTGAGCGATGGCCCTTCCATTCGGAACCACCGGATCACTATGCTCTACTTTCGTACCTGATCGACTTGTAGGTCTCTCAGTCAAGCTCCCTTATGCCATTGCACTCTGCGGATGATTACCAAACATCCTGAGGGAACCTTTAGAAGCCTCCGTTACGCTTTTGGAGGCGACCACCCCAGTCAAACTACCCACCAAACACTGTCCTCATCGCTGAGTTAGAAGTCAAATAAGCAAAGGGTCGTATTTCAAGGGTGACTCCACATGCACTGGCGCACACGCTTCACAGTCTCCGACCTATCCTACACATTACTTACCCGAATTCAATGTTAAGCTATAGTAAAGGTTCACGGGGTCTTTTCGTCCCGTTGCGGGTAATCGGCATCTTCACCGATACTTCAATTTCACCGAGATCATGGCTGAGACAGTGCCCAGATCGTTACACCATTCGTGCAGGTCGGAACTTACCCGACAAGGAATTTCGCTACCTTAGGACCGTTATAGTTACGGCCGCCGTTTACTGGGGCTTCAATTCAAACCTTCGCTCAACGCTAAGCTCTCCTTTTAACCTTCCAGCACCGGGCAGGTGTCAGGCCTTATACCTCTTCTTTCGAATTTGCAAAGCCTTGTGTTTTTGCTAAACAGTCGCCTGGGCCTATTCACTGCGGCTCACATTGCTGTGAGCGCCCCTTCTCCCGAAGTTACGGGGCGATTTTGCCTAGTTCCTTAGCCATGAATCTCTCGAGCGCCTTAGTATACTCTACTTGACTACCTGTGTCGGTTTGCGGTACGGGCCTATATAACCTGAAGCTTAGCAGGTTTTCTTGGAAGTCTGTTTACTCACACTTGCCGCTGCCGTAGCATTGGCATACTTTCCAGCTTCAACTCTTCTAGCGTACTTAACTACTAAAATCTACGTCTTTGCTGTTATTCGAACATCCGTCTGTCCGAGGTGATTTCACTACTCCGTCACTGCATCGCAGTTATATAAGGTACCGGAATATTAACCGGTTTGCCATCGACTTAGCCCTTCGGCGTCGCCTTAGGTCCCGACTTACCCTGATCCGATTAGCGTTGATCAGGAATCCTTAGTCTATTGGCGTGCGGGTTTCTCGCCCGCATTATCGTTACTCATGCCTACATTTGCTTTTCTAACCGCTCCACAATCCATTACCAGACTGCTTCTGCGCAGATTAGAATGCTCCCCTACCGATCGTATAAATTAATATACTATCCCATAGCTTCGGTAATATGCTTATGCCCGATTATCATCCATGCAAGATCGCTCGACTAGTGAGCTGTTACGCACTCTTTAAATGAATGGCTGCTTCCAAGCCAACATCCTAGCTGTCTGTGCAATCTTACCGCGTTAGTTCAACTTAGCATATATTTGGGGACCTTAGCTGATGGTCCGGGTTGTTTCCCTCTCGTCCGTGGACCTTAGCACCCACGGGCTCACTCCTGGAGAACATGTTATAGCATTCGGAGTTTATCTGGATTTGATAGGCGGTGAAGCCCTCGCATCCAATCAGTAGCTCTACCTCTATAACACTTAACTCCAAGGCTGCACCTAAATGCATTTCGGGGAGTACGAGCTATTTCTCAGTTTGATTGGCCTTTCACCCCTACCCACACCTCATCCCAAGACTTTTCAACGTCAACGGGTTCGATCCTCCAGTTTGTGTTACCAAACCTTCAATCTGGACATGGGTAGATCACAAAGTTTCGCGTCTAGCGCCACTGACTTAACGCCCTGTTAAGACTCGCTTTCGCTTCGGCTACGTTCCTGAAGAACTTAACCTCGCAAGTGACGACTAACTCGTAGGCTCATTATGCAAAAGGCACGCCGTCACACAATGAATGTGCTCCGACCGCTTGTAAGCGCATGGTTTCAGGTACTATTTCACTCCCTTATTCAGGGTACTTTTCACCTTTCCCTCACGGTACTGGTTCACTATCGGTCTCTGAGGAGTATTTAGCCTTAGCGGATGGTCCCGCTAGATTCAGTCAAGGTTTCACGTGCCCCGACCTACTCAGGATACTACTATAATAATACAACTTTACATGTACGGGATTATCACCCTCTATGATGTGTCTTTCCAAACAGCTTCCACTTCTTTTGCATTAGTAATATTGTAGTCCTACAACCCCAACGTTGCCGAAACAACACTGGTTTGGGCTATTTCCCGTTCGCTCGCCGCTACTTGGGAAATCACTTTTGTTTTCTTTTCCTCCGGTTACTTAGATGTTTCAGTTCACCGGGTTTGCCTCCATTACTGGATACCTAATTAATTAGGTGGGTTGTCCCATTCGGAGATCTGCGGATCAACGGTTATGTGCACCTACCCACAGCTTTTCGCAGCTTATCACGTCCTTCTTCGCCTCTCAGAGCCTAGGCATCCCCCATACGCTCTTGTTTGTTTTTATATTTTCCAATAGATTTCTATCAAATGAGTCAATTAGTTTATCTAATTTGCTTCTTTTACTATTTTTCGATTGATTTATTTCTTTTTCTCGTGTCTTTCAATATGTCAATGAACTCTTCTGCTACTAAAACATGTAGCCAAGTAGATAATACAGGTTACAATCCTATGAGCTTTACTCCTCTTCTCTAGTATAGCTCCCTGATGTCAGGTTATCTGTGTCAATTTTTCTGATGCTTTTAATATAATAATTTAAATCTTATTTGCCAAATGTCTTTTTCTTCTCCTCAACCTACCTTAAAGTGGAGAATATCGGATTCGAACCGATGACCCCCTGCGTGCAAGGCAGGTGCTCTAGCCAGCTGAGCTAATTCCCCGTTCTGTTCTTAATCATTAAAATCTCGCGATTCTAATAACTATATAAATGTAGTCTCGCCCAGATTTGAACTGGGGACCCCTACATTATCAGTGTAGTGCTCTAACCAACTGAGCTACGAGACTCTTTTTTATTTGTCCGCTCCCAAGTCTCTACTTTTAGCTGTATTTATATATATTTATTTTAATAAAAAATCGCGTGTGTCGAGCTAAGCTATTATTTGTTAGCTCCAGAAAGGAGGTGTTCCAGCCACACCTTCCGGTACGGCTACCTTGTTACGACTTAGCCCCAGTTACCAGTTTTACCCTAGGCCGCTCCTCTCGGTTACAGACTTCAGGTACCCCCAGCTTCCATGGCTTGACGGGCGGTGTGTACAAGGCCCGGGAACGTATTCACCGGATCGTTGCTGATATCCGATTACTAGCGAATCCAACTTCACGGAGTCGAGTTGCAGACTCCGATCCGAACTGAGATAAGGTTTCAAGTTTCGCATCCTATTGCTAGGTAGCTACCCTTTGTCCTTACCATTGTAACACGTGTGTAGCCCCGGACGTAAGGGCCGTGCTGATTTGACGTCATCCCCACCTTCCTCTCACCTTACGGTGGCAGTCTCGCTAGAGTCCCCAGCTTAACCTGATGGTAACTAACGATAAGGGTTGCGCTCGTTATGGGACTTAACCCGACACCTCACGGCACGAGCTGACGACAACCATGCAGCACCTTGTAGAGAGTCCGTAGAAAGACCCATCTCTGAGTCATGCACTCTACATTTAAGCCCGGGTAAGGTTCCTCGCGTATCATCGAATTAAACCACATGTTCCTCCGCTTGTGCGGGCCCCCGTCAATTCCTTTGAGTTTCATTGTTGCCAACGTACTCCCCAGGTGGATCACTTAATACTTTCGCTCAGACACTGACTGTATATCGCCAACATCCAGTGATCATCGTTTACGGCGTGGACTACCAGGGTATCTAATCCTGTTCGCTCCCCACGCTTTCGTGCATCAGCGTCAATAACAGCATAGTAAGCTGCCTTCGCAATAGGTGTTCTATATCGTATCTATGCATTTCACCGCTACACAATATATTCCGCCTACCTCTACTGTATTCAAGATAAACAGTTTCAATGGCAATTCTATCGTTGAGCGACAGACTTTCACCACTGACTTATTTACCCGCCTACGCACCCTTTAAACCCAATAAATCCGGATAACGCTTGGACCCTCCGTATTACCGCGGCTGCTGGCACGGAGTTAGCCGGTCCTTATTCATATAGTACATTCAAATCCCTTCACGAAGAGACGGTTATTCCTATATAAAAGCAGTTTACAACCCATAGGGCAGTCTTCCTGCACGCGACTTGGCTGGTTCAGGCTCTCACCCATTGACCAATATTCCTCACTGCTGCCTCCCGTAGGAGTCTGGTCCGTGTCTCAGTACCAGTGTGGGGGACTATCCTCTCAGAACCCCTAATGATCGTGGACTTGGTGAGCCGTTACCTCACCAACTATCTAATCATACGCATGCCCATCCTTTACCAGACGAATCTTTTAATTATTTAAACAGGTGTCTAAATAATACCATGGAGTATTAATCCGAATTTCTTCGGGCTATCCTCCTGTAAAGGGTAGGTTGCATACGCGCTACTCACCCGTGCGCCGGTCGTCGCCTTAAGTAGCAAGCTACTTAATCGTTACCCCTCGGCTTGCATGTGTTAGGCCTGTCGCTAGCGTTCATCCTGAGCCAGGATCAAACTCTTCGTTGTATATAAATTTTAATCTTGTTCTTTATACCAACAAATAATCATTCCTTAGACTCGACAACACTCAATCTTTTATTGTATATTTCTTATTTATCGACTTTTGGCTGCTTAATCCCTTGATTCTTTAATTACAAAAAAACAAGAACTAAGCGTGCTTCATTATTATTTATTTGCATCATGTCAATGAACTTCTCTGCCCTACTTTTTTGACCTGTTTAGTGGTCATTTTTTCGAAACAGTGGTGCAAAGAAAACACCTTTTTTATTACCTACCAAATATTACTGCAACTTTTTTACAAAGTTTTTTGTGCCCAAAATCTCAAAGACCTAATTATCAAGCAAATCATTCAAAAAAA
>NZ_QENZ01000010.1 GCF_003096835.1 Balneicella halophila | reverse complement strand
CACTGCGATGATATAGCATTTACAAAAGGACGGGAATTTGAGTGAAGCGAAAATGTAGGAATTTTGTTCGCCGCAGGCGAATGCTATATCATCGGCTGGCGGTATGAAAAGTTGCCTATTGCGGACGGTTTTCTATCAAGCTACTCAAAAGTTAAAGCGGGCTGAAACCCTTGAATAACCTACTGTCCAGGCAATTTTTTATACCGCGTGTTAGGCAATGTTGTTATCTTGTATTTATATGGTATTTTTTTACATTTTCATTTAAAAATGACCAACCCCAACCTATAACTTTATTATCCTTTAGGATTATTGGAGTAAGTTCATCATCTGTTATTGCGCCATCAGCACCTTTTAAATCTGTGTAGTAAAACAATACTTCATAGTACTCATCATTGTCACCTTTAAGTATTTCTGACCTCCATGGATTATTCACTTTTGTACCATCACCGGCTGTTATTGTTTGAGACCCCATAATATTAAGAACCTCAGTCTTACTAATTCCCATTGAAATTCGATTTATGTTCTCACGATTTGCAGTACGAATAGCTTCAGTGCTCATACATCCTGTAAGAATTAGAATTAATCCAGTGTAAATAAAATACTTCATATTGTTAAAAGTTTTGTTTAAATATTTAATGATTAAAGAAATATTACCTTGTTTGGAATCTTATAATCTGCACCAACAGAATTTAAAAAGGATATAATTGAATGAATCGACTTCAATCCATTTATTGAGGTTTTATAGTTGGTTTGCTTGCCTTGATGAATAACTTTGTTTCTAAGGTTATTTAGTTTTTCAAGTTCATCCAATTTCTTATTTTGATTAGCAATAGATTCTCCAATTAGAAGTTTAAGGAAAGTACCTAAATAAATTTTAAGTCTTTGTCTTTCTATTTTCCTTAATAATTCATCTTTTTCTTTTTCAGTCAAATTCGGCATTTTTTCTTTGAGGAACTTTTGTACGCAATAATCCAATAATGAAAAACCTGTAATTAGTCCTTCGTTGTAGTATCCATGCTCAATAAGGTCAAGAGCTTTGGTTAATGTATTCCATTCAAATGGAATATCTGTCTTCAAAGATTCTATCTTGAATTTTTCTGACTTCTGAAATTCATGTGTAACCCTTGTGGATTTTACTACTTCTTTTCCTTCAACAGAAATCGTATAATAAAGTAAGTCACTTATGCCAATATTTCTTAAAAATACGCCCCAATCATTTTTTGGTAGCGAAAATCTTATTAGGTCGATAATAAAATTTATCTTTTCAAGAAGCTTTATAGTTATTTGATTCTTAATTTCAATCTTAGAATCTTCTTCTTCAACATTTTCATACGTCCTTAATTCGAGAATACAATTGAAGTCAAGTTTTACGGAAGTTTTACCAAAATCATGAAATATTCTGTCTGAGATTTGGTTAGGAAAGTCAATTTTAAAATATGTTGGTTTTTTATCATTTCCTATGATTACATTTTCTGAAAACGATTCAATGAATGGTTTAAATGGAAGTAATCCTGTAAAACTTATTTCTTTCTCCATAGTCTATTCAACGGTTTAGTATAACCAAAGTTGTGTATTGGTTTTTACAATTTTCGTTTTATAAAATTACTAAAATTAGTATTAAGAAACATTCTATTTTACTAAATGTAGCAATTTTGGTTATACATTGTTGTACACTGGCTATTTTTTAATCGTTGGTAGTTGAATGTATCAAACTTGTTGGATGCCGTAAGCTCTTTGGCAAACTTTTGGTCGAGCTTGGCTGATGCGAGTTTGCCAATGTGCTTACTTGTTGGTTTGTTAACTCTTTACATACTTACCTAATGATTCTAATAACTGTGGATTGTCTTCTAATGCAATCTTTGCAACTGCATAAAACTCACGCATCCAATCATCTAATTCTCCAAATGCAGTATCTTTCAGTTTAGTTGCATCTTGACTTTCTCCTTTCTCTTTTAAATATTCGGCTCTGTTGGTTTCTAACTCCGCAATTAATGCGACTGTTTCTTGTAATTCGGTTGGAGTAACTTTTAATCGTGCTAGTTTGGTTTCAATTTCTGTATTACCAATAGCTGTTGAATAAAATTTCTTAATTGTTTCTAACCATTTTATGTAAGCCTGTGGTAAACTTCCTTTTAAACCTAAATTTTTCAGTGTTGTTTCATCTTTTCTAAAAACGACTTTACCTTTTTTACGATGTAATCCATAAACTTTGGCTAAATTTTCTTTGGAAGTTGAAAATTTATTGTAAGCGGTTACTGTTTCGTTATCTTCTGTTTTATTGTTGTTGTAGGCTGTTTGCGTTTTTGTTAATAAGGTTTTTCCTTCTGTTAACAAGGTTTCATCATATCCAAACTCTGCCATAATTGTAGCGATTTCAGATTGCTTTTCAACGTTTTCAAATGATACTCGGTATTGTTCCAAAGCTTCTGCTTCGGTTAATGTTCTGTTTGTTGCCATTCTTGCAATTTTTAATGTTAAACTTTTTCTTTTTTGCGTATTCCTTAAAGACACTCGCCAGCACCTTAAACTCATTTATGCGTTCCTTAAAGCTCTTTGTCTACTCCTTAAGGTTCTTTTTCTATATCTTAACGTGTTTTTTCTACTCCTTACAGTTATTTGTAAGTTTCTTAAAGGAAGTTTTCTTCTCCTTTAGCAATTTGTTTAACAAATATATGAATTTGTTCCTATTATACTCTATTTTGTTCAATATGTTATGTTACCAGATGTTGATTTTTACATTCCGCTGATCAATTCCTTTGCCTTGTCCAATGTAAACGCTCCATCAATTTCTTTTTTGTCAAAAATCATAAAGTAAGCAAAGTCATTTCCAGCTTGTTTTTCCCATTCGTTTCCAAGTCTGCATTTTCCTTCGCTGTCTGAACCATCCAAATGGTCTCCTTTAGTTTCAATCAAAATGGTTTTTCCTGATTTAGTTCTCAAAATAAAGTCAGGGTAATGATTTGCCTTAAATCCGTTAATGTAAAATCCTTTTCCTCTTTCTAAATTTCTATGCCAAAACTCAATGTTTGAGGAAGTTCCAATTTCCATAATTACTTTTTCCTCAAAGTTGTTCATTGAGCCTTCTTTTTCGTACAAAGAATTTCCAATTGATGAACCAACATTCCCAGGAACAATTTCCTTTCCTAATTTCCAGTTTTGCTTTGTGATTATGCGTTTAGATTTTACCAAATCCATAAACCTTTTTTCTGCATAACTGTCCGAAAGTTGTCTGATTTTAGCTTTTATTTTGTCTGTATAACTCCATTTTCTAACTAAAATATCACGCATTTGTTCTGCGTTCATTCCTTTTAAAATTCTACCAACGTAGACTTTAATTTCTTGGTCTGGAATTGGATACATATTGCCAATAATCTGCATAATTTGGTGAGTAATATCACTTATTTGCGCATCTTTTGGTTTGGCTAAAATGTATTCTGCAATTGGGTCTTTTACTTGACTTTCTTCAATTTTTACCCAATCTGGTGTATAATTATCTTTTACAGTTTCGGTTAAATCTACTTTGTACAAATCAGATGAAATTTGGTCAAAATCGATTTTAATATCTTCATCAGATAATTTAAAATCTTTCAATAACGATTCTCTGTTTAGCAGTTCTTCGTCTGTTCCAAAAATGTCACTTGCTACAACTTTTAGAAAGAATTGAGGAAAATTTATCTGTTCAATAAATTTTTTATTCGCTTCTTTAACTCGATAGCGTTTTACTTTATCTCCCATTTCTTGAAATATATTTTCGTCAACAGGTTGTTTCTCTTGTTCCTGTATTTGTTGTTCTAATTCTTTGTTTTGTTCTTCTGCCATTGATTCAATTTCGGCAATGACTGAAGTGTTTTCAATTTCTTCTTCGGTTGCATTTGGGTTAAAAGAAATTCTTCCTTTGTCAATCGTTTCTTCTTTTTCCTCTGTTTGTTGCTCTGGAAATAAAAAAGACTCAACAGGATTTACAACTTCTGTTTGTTTCTCTTCTTCTGTCATTTTATCTGCAACTCTGTGTTCGTTGCCACTAAAACCTGATGCTTTTAAACCTTCAACAATGCTTTGTAAAGTTTCGTTGAATTTTGCAGAAGCTGTTAAAACGTAAGAAAGATTTAATTGAAATGCTTTGTGTTTTTGAACATAAGGTTGACGTAGAACTCTGCCCAAAATTTGCTCTACATCAACAGCACTTGATTTGTCAGCCAATGAAGCTAAAATGTAGGCAAAAGGACAATCCCAACCTTCTTTTAAAGCATTTATTGTAATGATATAACGAACTTCACAGTCTTTACTTTGTAAATCTGGAATGCTTTTAAGTTCGTCAATGTTTGCGGTCTTAATTTTGATTTGATTTTCAGGAATTCCTAAACTCAATAATTGCTCTTTTAATTTCTCAAAAGTTGTATTGTCGTCATTGGTTTTTGGTTGAGCCTGAAATAATACAATTGGTCTGATATATTTTCCGCCTTCGGCTTCTTGTTTTTTGGCTAAAATCTCCAATTTACGTTGTAAATGCAACGCATTGTTTATGACTTCTGTTTTGTCGTGATTGTTGTACACAATAACAGGAAGTTTAACCATATGTTCCTTTTTTAATTCTATTGCAGGAACTAAACTCACAATATTGCTATTGTCTTTTGGTGTTGCTGTTAAATCTAAAATAAATGACGGATTTAAGTTTTTGAGCATATCTACGCTCAAATCACTTTCTGCGTTGTGGCTTTCGTCAACTACCAAAACAGGATGTAAACTTCTAATTACATTTATTAAAGCTGTGTCGTCAACATCTGCTAATAAATATTTTCTATTTGCGTATTGAGGTACAAACGATTCTAATTGTCCGTTTTCTTGATAAACTTTTCTATCTTCTTTGTTTTTGGCTCTTAAACTCGCAAAACTTAAAACAAAAATGCTCAATTGTTCTTTTACAACGGTTGGATTAAAATTTGAACCTTGTAGCAAATCTTCTTTTTGATAAATCTCAACTTTATGGTTAAAAAGAGCATTTAGTTTTTGACGATAAGGATGCTCTGGGTTTGATAAAGCGTTTACTGTTTGTTGTAATAAATTACTCCAAGGAACTAACCAAATAACTGCTTTGGTTTTGCTTGTGTCGTAAGCTGAAAAAATAGAATGCAACGCATTTACAGCAATAAACGTTTTTCCACCAGCAGTTGGCACTTTTACGCAAACGTGAGCAGAATTTGGAGCGTTATTTTTATAAGGTTGCATTCCTGTATTGTCTAAAGGATTGTAAGGTCCAATTTTATCTTCCCAATATTGGTTAAATGCAGTTGACACATTTTTATGTTCTTGAACATATTCTAAATACTCTTCAAGATTTTCTATTACTTTTTGTTGATAGCCTTTTAATTCCATAATCTAAAATCTTGTAATGTCTCTTGGTATTTTTTTGAAAATGATGTTGTTTTTAGCCATAAACTCTTTAGGTAGCAAACAATTATCTGCATAAATAACATATTGTTCTCCTTTTGTTTTTATGAGTTGTAAAGAATCAAAATCTAATGTGGTTAATTGGTCTTTTTCGTAAATGAAATAGTAAACTGAATCTTCTTTTTTACCTAAAAAGTAATTTGCTTCTTTTGGCTCTTTAAAAGGTGTTCTAGTTTCTGAAAACCAAATGTATTCTCGTATTTTATTTATGCCAACTTGCTCGTTTAAGTTTTGGTTGTCGTCAAAAAGAGGTAAGCCAATTTCAAAGTAGTCAAAGGAACCGCCCAAACCTTCAACATGGTTTTTGCCTTTGCCATATCCGCTGATTACTTTCCTAACTCTTTTCGTGGTAACATCTTCACAAACATTTACCACATTCCCCTTTTTATCATATTCATCACACTGGATTAGAATGAACCTTCTTTTGCCTTCATCTTGGCTATTAAGTTTCAATGTAGCGTGTGCTGTTGTTCCTGACCCTGCGAATGAATCCAAAATGATAGATTCTTCATCTGAAAACCAATCGACAATTTCTGTTGCTAATAAATGAGGCTTTGGGTTTTCTAAGTTGATTCCAATTTGCTTTTGAAACTCATCGTCACTTCCTGCAAATCCTATTAAAGAACTAATATTTTCAAGCATGTTTTCCTTGAGCAAGTATTTCCTTTCTGGTTGTTTTGTTTCATCTTCTCCAAACAGAATCATTTTTTTATCTAAAAGCTCTTTCATTGTTGAAGGTGGGTTTCTCCAACCACGTGCTGGTATAGGGCATTCCTTTTTGGTTACAGGATGAATAAGTGGAATAAAGTAATCATCTGGTGCTTGTTTCTTGTTTGGCCAAGCCATTGAAACACCCCTGTATACTTCTCCATCTTTGTCTATGAATTTGTAGGCTTTCTCACCACCACTAAAATCTTGGCTCTTTAGCCACTCGCCAAATTCGGTGTTAACCGTTTCTAAATTGTAATTGAATTTGTATTCTTCAAAAAGTGATTTGTCAAGCTTATACTTCTTACAGATTTGCAAAATGTCTTCTGGATAGGATTCCTTCCCAATTTTGGCGAAGACCTTTCTTGAGAACTCAATTATTTTCTGAGCATTTTTCTTTTTACGCTTGATTTTACCTTTTAGTAAATCTGCACTCTTACTGAAAACGATAATGCTTTCGTGTTGATATGATATTTTTTGGGCATCACCTTTAGGGTTCTTCTTATCCCAAATGATTGTTCCTAAGTTGTTTTTCTTGCCAAAAATCTCTTCATAAATGATGATAAGGTTGTGATATTCATTCTCGTCAATATGGGTGACAAGTACACCGTCATCACTTAATAGTTTGTGAAGATAATTAAAATCAATAGATTTTATCTTGTTGGGAACAAAAAAATAGCAACCAATTGCATATAGCAAATGATGTGTAGCGTAAATCACGCCTTGGCGGCGTTGTTTGATGATAGTGTTTTTTTAGCTAATAGAGCTATATGTAATTGTCATAGCACTGCGATGATATAGCATTTACAAAAGGACGGGAATTTGAGTGAAGCGAAAATGTAGGAATTTTGTTCGCCGCAGGCGAATGCTATATCATCGGTGAACTATATGTGGCGGAGTGGATTACGCGGTACTTTCCTGTCAAGACACCACCTAACTACGAGCGAGTGATTAGGCTCATAATTAGCACTTTCCCCACTCTGACATATATAGATTGTTAGCGGTTTGTGCTTTCTATTTCTCCAATATCAATCAAGTGCTTTCTAATTATCGTTCCCATATCAACGAGTAGTTCATTTTTGACATCTGCACTTAATTGTCTTGTGTGGATTACAAGTTTTTTACGGTCAAGACTGTAATGCAAAAAGAACCAGTTTCCTTTGTTGTACCAAAATTTTCCATTTTCGTCTCCTGCATAAGTAACTCCAAAAATATCGTCAATTTCCCTAATGTCGTCATTATTTTTAATGTAGTCCGAACAAGCTAAAACAACAACTGGAAAATCTTGAATGAATTTTGAAGATTTAAAAAGCATCTTTCTTGCTGGTATTCCACTTTTGTCAGCATCCGATGTTTTTAACATTGGAGCATCATTTATTTCTGTTGTAAAAGAGTGTTTTAAAAAGTCCACGTAATACGGTTGACTTTCATTTTCTCTTATAATTTCAGAGAGCTTTTGATACTTACTCCAAGTGTTTTTCCCCCAACCTGCTCTAAGTGGATGATTATGGTCAACTGAATATTCCAAAACTTCACAAGTGTTTGATTCAATATGATTTGACCAACTTAAAGCATTGTCATTATACCATTTTCTACCAATTGTATCATTCGTATCTATTGCAGACTCTTTACCAATCAAAAGAGTGTTAGAATTTGGGTTACCTGTTCCGATATAATAGTTTCCAACTCCTTTACTTACAAAATTTTTAAATTTATCTCCGTACATTTGAAATGTTTGACTGGTTAAACTATAATACTAAACGTGCTATTTGAGCAAGCTTATCTTTGTCTGCATCATTAAGAAATGCAATGTCTTCGGTAAAAAACACTGGGATATTTGTTCCATTAAGAATAAAATGTCCGTCTTTCTCTGAATCTGGATTAACCCACCTGTCTGCACCAAAAATCAAGTCCCTGCAAATAGTCCCGAAAAAGAAAATTGCAACAGGTTGTACTTTTACAATAGTTTCATAAGTAAGTTCAAGTTGTTCTCTTATAAAATCGCTATTGGTACGTAGTAGCAAATCTCTGTCATTTTCTCTTGCATAAAGTAGGTTTGTATGAGAATATCCTTTTTCTAAAGTGTCTGAAAATGCTTCTAAATTCTTAAAATAGTCTGGGGCATCATCTCTTTGATATAAACTACCATATAGCAATGATTTTTCATCATCGCTTTTCAAAAACACATCATCGTCTCCTGGCTCATAAGAAGGATTAATTCCTACATACAAAACACTATCCATAACGCCATCAGCCGAAAAAATTGGTCGTCTGTTGATTATTTCTGTAGCTACTGAATCTGAATATTTAGACCAAATATCAGCAAGTGCGTCGGAAATTCTATTATTTTCATTTAAATCAAAGAAAATTGAAGATTCTATGGCTTCTTCGCTTTCGCTTGCATTTGTTTTTGTCTGTTCTTCTATTTCTTTTTTACTGCCTCTTAACAGGTTAAACGCTTTCTTGGCTAATGCCCCCACATTTGCACCAATGACGCCATATAATCCTTCTGATTTTCGTTTTTCAAATTTTTGCAGTGTGTCGAGATAATATTTCTTTTTCATTTCGCCCAAACTATCGGAAAGAATCTCTAAACACTCTTTTAGTTTTAGTAGGTATATGTCTGATAATTCATTTTCTAGTCGATTTTTGTTCTTTTCTAAGCTTTTTGTTCCTATATCAAGTTTGTTTGCCCATTTTTTAGTTTCAAGAACACTTATTAAGTAATTAATTTGTTCAAAAGTCGGAGCATCTGTGTTTATATCTAAAGCTTCTCTAATTGAAGCTTGTAGTTCAACAATATACTTTTCCAAATACTCTTGTTGTTCTTTTTCTTGTTGCTCTTTAAAAATACGTTCTTGTAATTCCAGTTCTGCTTTATTTTGCCTTTTTTGTTCTTGAAGCATTTTTCTTTGCATTTCTTTTTCTGCTTCAATTCGTGCAAGGTTTGCTTGGTGTTCTAATTGTGCTTTTGATGGCTTTGGTGGTGGAGGTGGAGCACTATGAACTCGTCTATATGGAGTTGAATGCTTGTCTCCAAATATCATATTTGATACCATTTTCCCAGCATTCTTGCCGAGTTCTCTTTTAAATGAATTTCCTACTATGCTCATATTTTATGTTTTAAAGTTTCATTGTTGCTGTGTCGTCTTTTAGCATAACCGCTAACGCAGTGCTATGAGTAGTTGTCTGTTTTTTTGTGAAGATAATTAAAATCGTTAGATTTTATATTTTTGGGAACAAAAAAATAGCAACCAATTGCATATAGCAAATGATGTGTAGCGTAAATCTCGCCTTGGCGGCGTTGTTTGATGATAGTGTTTTTTTAGCTAATAGAGGTATATGTAATTGTCATAGCACTGCGATGATATAGCATTTACAAAAGGACGGGAATTTGAGTGAAGCGAAAATGTAGGAATTTTGTTCGCCGCAGGCGAATGCTATATCATCGGTCTTGTGTATGAAACGTAGCGTATAAATAAACACTAATTTTTCAGATTTAGCACGAGCCGAATTTTTATTTTTTCTATTTATCTTTTAGTTTCTAAATATACAAAAATAAAAATTTGGCGGACTTAATAAATATACAAAAACCTCTCGGAAAGCCTGAAATAGCTATGTTTTATACACGTTGTTAGGGCACGTTTTTATTCCTCAATTTGGTCGATAATCCAATTTATCCAACTTGAGATAGTTGATGCTCTTCTGTGAAATGTTACATCAGAATTGATATTGTGCAAATCAGATGTTTTCATTATTCCGACAATTTCATTTCTGCTTGGTTGTTCAGAATTTTCAAAATACGATTTGATTACTCGGTTAAATACTCGATGTGATAGAATTATTTTAAAAAACTCAATCTGTCTATCTGTAATGTTTAGAGCAAAAACACGTTTACCTAAATCAGTCAAAAAGTAATTTACTTCTCCGTTTTCTCTTGATTTGTCGATCAGCCCTAAATATCTTCCTGCGTCTGTATAATAATTCGTTTGTCTAACGTCAAAGTCATAGTTTACAGTTATGTATTCACGAGTCAAAGAACCATTTTCGTTGAGCAATTCGCAAAGGTTAATTACTCTGTCAAAAGAATCTGCTTGTGGAAAAGGAACTTCTAATTCTGCTGTAATTGGTGTTTCGTTTGCAATTTTTTGAATTAATTCCAAGTTGATTGCTCCATCACGAATTACATATCTTTTCTCACTTTTTAATTTTAGTGAATTATAATGATTTGGGTCTTCAAAAACGTATTCTCGGAAATGGAAAATACCATTAGAATAAGTTAGAAAAATTGGTTTGATTTCTTTATTAATTTTATTATTCCATAATTTGTATGGATAATACATTTGCCTAATTAAAAAGTCTTTTGAAATTGAGTTTTTTGCCTCAATTAAACTTAAAGAATTAACGCCTTCATAACCACCATCTATTTCTATTTGACTGTTATTTACTACAATGTTTAAGTCTGATTTTTGAGTTTTAATATTAAAGTCAAAACTTAAAGAACTCATTCGACCACTAACTGTTGGTTTCACATCTTCGTCTTGGACAAAATCCTCAATTATCCCTGTTACAAAAGCACAATTTAAAGCAGTAGATTCACTTGTAATATTGTCGTGTTTAATACTTTCTAAATAATTTGGAAAATCAATTTTAATTGGTGTTGGATCTTTGCTTTCAAAATCCATAAAAGTTTCAAAGTCTGAAATGACATAACCACCTCTTGAAATTGGTAATATTGAAAGTTTATTTTCTGAAAAAATTTCGGGTAGTTGAGATCGGAAGTCAAATTTTGTCATTAATCGAGCTTCACGAAATTCATTTATTTGTGAAGAATTAATCTCAAAAGCACCGTTTTTTAAAACTTCTTCCGAGATTTTATATTTTGCAAATAGCTTGTTCCAAGCAATGTCATTTTTTGTTTCACTCATAATTTCTAATTAGAACTTCGTCAACTTCCCCACGTTTTGAAGCATCTGAATTTATTGCTCTATTTGCTTTTACAAAAGTTATATTATAATCTGAATATTGGTCTAAAATAAATTGTGTTGCTGAATTAGAAACTAAAAATTTAACTCCTTTTTTGTCAAGTTTATCACAAAGTTCTCTCAATCTTACTTGGTCAAAAATGTTGAAGCCACCTTGAACATAACCTGTGAAATTCGAACTTTTGGAAACTGGATCATAAGGTGGATCAAAATAAACAAATGCTCCTTTTCTTATGTTTTTTACTGCACTTTCAAAATCTCCGTTAATTATAGTAATATCATTAGCATTAAAATATTTGCTTACTGCTCTAATTGTAACGTCATTAACAATATTTGGATTTTTATACTTTCCAAATGGTGAATTAAATTCTCCTGAATTGTTAACTCTGTACAATCCGTTGTAACAAGTTTTGTTTAAGTAAATTACTCTTGAAGCTTTTTTTACATTTGAAAGTTCGTCAAAACCTTCTTGACGATCCAAAGCTCTAATATTGTAAAAGTATTCAGATTCGTTAATATGAGTTTTTAGATCCTCAATTAATTCTTCTGGTTGATTTTTTATAACATTGTAAGTATTTACAAGTTCAGCATTGAAGTCATTAACAATTGCCTTTTTAGGCTGAATTTCAAATAATACAGCTCCTCCGCCAACAAATGGCTCGTAATAAGTCGAAAATTTTTTCGGTAAAAGTTCATTAATAGCTGGCATTAATTGTCTTTTTCCGCCAACCCATTTTAAGAATGGTGCTATTAATTTATTTTTTTTCATTTGGTTATTTTATCAAGATCTACAAAGTAACGAAATTGAACGGAATTTTCTATCGAAGAACGGATTTTTTTCAAATGTGCCCTAACGCAGTGCTATGTGTAGTTGTCTGTTTTTTTGTGAAGATAATTAAAATCGTTAGATTTTATGTTTTTGGGAACAAAAAAATAGCAACCAATTGCATATAGC
>NZ_QENZ01000009.1 GCF_003096835.1 Balneicella halophila | reverse complement strand
GCACTGCGATGATATAGCATTTACAAAAGGACGGGAATTTGAGTGAAGCGAAAATGTAGGAATTTTGTTCGCCGCAGGCGAATGCTATATCATCGTTGAGTATAAGAATAGTAGCGGATTTTTAGGCACTAACTTTTCGGGTTATAACTGACCTTTAATTTATTCATTTTCTTTCGTTTAAGCACCAAAACCGCTATTTTTTATATACGTTGTTAGCCACTGTACTTATTTCCACCAAATTGTAATTCCGTCAAATTTTGCATTACTCGGAATTTTCGATTTGTCAATCCCTTTGCCATTCCACCAACCATCTTGAAGTTCAGTTTTTCTGATGCTAAACCAAGCATTTATATGTTCAACATCCACAACGATGTGTTCCATATCTGGTGAAATTTTGTCGGTTGAGTAATACTTTGTTAAATCTCCAAATGTTGAATTTAAACCAATTTTTTCTGTTGTTTTGAATCTATTGTCTAAAATCGAAATTCGGTTAATTTTTGAGTTTGTATTTCCGTTTTGCTTTGGTGTCAAAATCAATATTTTTTTTCCGTTTGAGTCATAGATTTCATAATCGTCATAAGTGTCGTCTGCAAATTCTCCATATCCAACTATTTTCTTAATCTGCTCCTTTGGGATTGTATTATAAACGTCTGAAATAGTCATTCCTTTTGAGAAAATTCCAACTCTGCTCTCTGAAATGTGAAAATTGTCAAAAGTATAACCAGTTGTTGTTTTTACTGGTTCTTTTTTCTGTTCTACTTTTATGTCAGTTTTTGCGATTTCTTTCTTATTTTCAATTTCTTTGGAATCAGAGTTTTGTTCTTTTTTTGTCAATTCCAATTCTCTTTGTAAAAGCTCATTTTCTTTTTCGAGTAATTCTTTTTCTTTTTTTGATGTTGAATTACAACTTATTAAAATCAAAATAAAAATGGCTCCTAAAATTTTCTTCATAGTTCTGGGTTTGTATTGTGGCTACGCAGTGCTATGTGTAGTTGTCTGTTTTTTTGTGAAGATAATTAAAATCGTTAGATTTTATGTTTTGGGGAACAAAAAAATAGCAACCAATTGCATATAGCTAATGATGTGTAGCGTAAATCACGCCTTGGCGGCGTTGTTTGATGATAGTGTTTTTTTTAGCTAATAGAGGTATATGTAATTGGCATAGCACTGCGATGATATAGCATTTACAAAAGGACGGGAATTTGAGTGAAGCGAAAATGTAGGAATTTTGTTCGCCGCAGGCGAATGCTATATCATCGGTCCAGTGTATGAGTAGTAGCGGATTTCTACTCACGAACCTTTCGGTTTTGCACTGACCTTTGTTTTATGTTTATACTTTCGTTTTATCACTTAAACCGCTATTACTTATACACATTGTTGGGCACAGTGTTTTTTATATCAAATCGTTAATATCGTCTTGGAATACATTTTGTCTATGATATTTTAAATAATTTTCCCTTTTTTCCGGATAAATTCTCATTACATTTTTAGCATTTGGATTAATATTTAATCTTTCCCAAGTATATGCTGTTAATTGTGTACCACAGACTAATTCACCATTATCTGTAAAAGTTATGTAGCCTTGGTCAAACAACTTATCGTAAGTCGGTGATAACGCTAAACCATTATAATAATCAATAGCTTCATTTACTTTGTCTTCATTTATACAGGTTCTATAAGGTTTAATATGGCTTGCTATCAAAAGTCTTTCGTCAGAAATTTTAGTGAAAGGACATTGAGGCATATGCTCAATAACTTTTTTACGATACTGTTGTTGTCCTTCTCTTGATGGTGTTCTTTTAGTTGTTCTTTTGAGTTTCTCCTCAACAATAATTTCTGTTGTAGAAGTTGTTAGTTTTGGATGAACTATTGACCTAAATTGATAGTCTAATAAAATTCTGAAATAGTATAATGGTTTTACTCCTTGCTCTTGACTATTTACAGGAATTAATTTTAAAATTGACAAGTAACTGATTTTGGGTAAAACTAATTTTCTCCATATATCCCAAATTTCGCTATCAGAACGAATGTATCCACGACTTAATTTATTGTCCACAAAATCAGAAACATCATAGATTGAAAAAAATATTTTGTCAGCATTTAATTCGTTTACTGTTTCTACGTGTTTGTTGTAAAATTCAGCAACATCGAATTTATAAACTTGTTCTTGCTTTTGATACTCTATACAGGCATCATACAAGTATTTTAATAGGTTTGATTTGCTAAAAAAGCATCTATCTTGAATAGTTGTATAAACCCTTTTACCATTTTCTTTCCCTTTGCCCCAATCTTGATATTCAAAGAAATCACTTAATCTTTCTCCGCTTGTTCCTGTGTAACTCCCAACATATTTTCTCGATTCTCCATTACCTTTAAACATTGTTAGTTTGTTCTTTTTATAACAAGATGATGATGAACACCATTGATAGCTTTTTCTGACGAATAATTATTAATAAATTCCAAGTCATTAATTAGATTATCATATCCAGCAGATTTTAAATAATTCTTAATTGCTTCGATTTTCGATTTCCCTTTTTCATTACCTAAATGCTTTCCATCTTTAAAAATAGCATAAAGTGTACTATTACTTTTTGTCATTGTATAAATATGTTTTTATTATGAAAATCTAAAAATTGTTCATCAGGAATGAATCTTTTAGGGAGTCTTAATTCTTTTCCTTCAAATTCTTGAAAATACTTTTTTGCAAACTCTTCATCACTTTTTTTAAGCGAATGAGACAGTACTAGTTTAAAGTTTCTATCAAATGTTAAGAGTCCTTTATCAAAAGCCTTATCATGTAAATTATTTAAACATAATCCGTTTTGAGGGTTTAAACGATTTTTTTTGTCTTTTGACCAAGGGACAATATGACTTGCAATTAATAATTCAGGAATATCAATTCCAGTTAAACAGCATTTGAAATCGTATGACGATAGAACTGTACTTCTAAAGAAGGATTGATTAACTCTAACCTTTACTGTTCTTTTAACCTCTTTTCCTTCATCAAAATCAATTTCATCATCTAAATTTATTTCTTCTTTTAAAAATTTAGATAAAAGCAACTCGCTTTCGTATGCTAAATCTTCCCAATTATTAGTAAATTCTTCAAAAATTATTTTATCTAATTTTCCTGTATTTGTAGCACCTTTTATTCCTCTTCTTGTTAGAGATGGGTCTAAACTAGCAAAGTTTACAAGTTTCCAAGCAACTGCAGAAGGAGTTCTATTAATTGCTTCTGAAAGTTTAATTATTAAATGATGCCTATAATTGATTTTGCTAAATTCAATTTTACAATACAAATTAAAAGCAACAATCAATTCTTCTCTTGTCCAATTTCGTCTTTTCATAAGTTATTTGTGTTAGGGATAGAAGTAGAAAGCCCACAGTGAGGAACGAACGAGGACTTGGAACGTATAGCCCGACCCGGAGGGTAACACCCAAAAAATAACAAAATCATTTTTTCGCAAATTTAGTAATGTCCATTTGTTTTAAAATTGCAATGTAAATATCAACAACACCAGCATCTCCTGCTTGTCTGTACATTTGAGTGTCGCTTACAATTTGTTCGAAATCATCTCGAAAACCCATTAAACGTAGGCATTCTTTAGGCGTGAGTTTTCTTATACGTCCTTTGTTGTGAGTTACATAATTATCTACTCCAGCTCGGTGCATTTTGTGCATTGATTGCAAGAGTGGTCGAGCAACTTCAAGGTCAGTTTTGATAGTTGTTTTAAAGTTTTTAGTACCACTAGAAAGAACATAGTTTTTAACTTTTTCAGAGAGGTAATATTTTTCTTCAACTTCGTTAACATCAAATACAAATTCGTCAAATTCTTGTTTTTCTTGGTTTTCAAAAACAAAGTCTCCGTGCCAATTAAATTGTTGATTTGCCTTTTGACAAAGTGCTATATCTCCGTTTATTTGTGTGTATCTTTTTTTTCTGTTTTTAGAACTGGTCACAAATTTTACTCCTTTTTCTTTAAGGTAGTATTTACTTTCAGTATAATCTTCTAAAAAATCTTGCATTTTGTATTCCAGTTTAATTGGTTCAGGAAATTCAAAATTCACAGACTTATCTTTAAACCCAATTACAAAAATTCGTTCTCGATGTTGCGGCATACCATAATCTTTTGCGTTTAAAACTTGGTAAAAATATTTGTACCCAAGTTCGTCAAAAGTTGCCTTAATTGTTTCGAAGGTGTTTCCCTTGTCGTGGTTAATTAAACCTTTTACATTTTCAAAAATGAAAACTTTTGGTTGACTTTCTTTTACAATCCTCGCAAACTCATAAAATAATGTACCTCTTGTATCTTTGAATCCTTTTCTTTTTCCAACCATTGAAAATGATTGACAAGGACTTCCGCCAACAAGAATATCTATTTTACCCTTATATTTTTTACCATTAACATCTTTCACGTCATTGTACCAACGTGTTTCGTCAATATCATAATTTGCGAAATAACTTTCTTTAGCGAATTTATCAATATCACTTGCGAAAATTATTTCGGTATTTAGGTTAAGTCTTTTAAATGCGTATTCTATTGCTCCAATTCCAGAAAATAATGTTGCAACTTTTGTAGTTCTGTTTGGGTGTTCAAATTCTTTTTCCGTCCATTTTTTTTGAAATGAAAGTCTTATTTGATTTGAAACATACAGCTCTAATTGTTCATTTACAATGTTTAAAACATCTTTGTAATCAGTGTAATCTTTAAGTTCTTGAATTAATTTAGTAGAGTAGTAGTGGTTTAGCAATTCTTTATGTTCTGTTTCAAGAATTTCAGCTAAACTTGGCATTAATTCAGTAGAAAGAGTTCTTTCTTCTCTTTCTATTTTTCCATAAGTAGACGTATCAATATCAAGATGGGAAGCAACCTTTCTCATAGGAAAACCTAACTCTGTTCTTCGTTGCTTTATATATTCTCCAAAAGTTGCAACCATATTTTTCGACAAATTATTTAGGACAAAAATAGTCCAAAAATATGGAATATACTATTTTTCGAGTTGATTTTTTACATTGTGCCTAACGCAGTGCTATGTGTAGTTGTCTGTTTTTTTGTGAAGATAATTAAAATCGTTAGATTTTATATTTTTGGGAACAAAAAAATAGCAACCAATTGCATATAGCAAATGATGTGTAGCGTAAATCTCGCCGTGACGGCGTTGCTTGATGATAGTGTTTTTTTAGCTTATTGAGCTATATGTAATTGGCATAGCACTGCGATGATATAGCATTTACAAAAGGACGGGAATTTGAGTGAAGCGAAAATGTAGGAATTTTGTTCGTCGCAGGCGAATGCTATATCATCGGATGGCGGTAAGAAATCGTTGGGGTGGAGGGGTTGCGTTCGTATCCACCGTTACTGATGCTAGGGCGAGGCAGTATGTTGACTGACCCACTGCACCCCCAATGTTTTTTACCGCGTGTTGTAAGCTGGTGTTCAGTATTCAAAGTCAATCCGTTACAAGTTTTTACAAATCTAATATTTTATCTTAATCAATCTTCGCCGACCTTGATACGGAGCATGAACCGGAATGAAATGGAGCTCGGCGCAGGCAATTTATTTTGTTTTTTGTGGGCGAGCAAACCCCAAACCGCCCTTAAAGGCGGTAACAGGGCTGGCATTTGTGATCTCTTTGGCACGTTTTGGTCTGAACGTGGCTCGTAACTTGCCAATGTGCTTTCAAATAGGGTTGGAAATTCAATTTTATTTCAAGGTTTCATTTCAAGCGAATTGATGACTAAATTAGCAATATCACTTTTTCTTTTATTCATAAGAGCTAAAAATTGAGTTTCCCCAAAGGATTTGGAAATTCTCGTTATTATCAGCTTGCTTAAAAAAGGGAAGACACATAATGATGCTATATTTAAAGTAAATTCAAATGGAATAATATCTGTTCTTTTCTATTAACTTAAGCTCTTTCCTGATTTCAATTTGAAATTTTAAAAATGACCTGAAGAAATGGGTATGTCCCCTCACTATTGTCTCCATTCGTTTAGGATTACTTGTCAATTCATGAATTACGAAGTCTGCAAAATAGAGATGTTGTAAAAGAATATCTAAATAAGCTGAAACTATTTGTCTGATTTTGTTTTCAAACAATATATTGGAATTTAGAATTTTTATGAGGTTATCGCTAATTTGGGTGAGAACTTCACTAAGAATCAACTCAAATAGCATGTTTTTAGAACGAAAATAATAATGCAGCAATGCTTTATTTACATTTGCCACATTTGCAATATATTCGGTTGTCGTTCCGTGATAGCCTTTTGTTGCAAAAAGTTTTCGGGCGGAATCTAAAATTAGCTGCTCTTTATCATATTTATGTGACATAATTCAGATAAAGTTTAAAAAACCTTAATTAAAAACACTATGCTTGCTTGTTTTTTACAATAGAAGTATATACCCCAAATAAGCACAATACAGTAAAAGTTGTAAAAACAACTTTTGTACTCATTATGAAAAGCTCCTGATTCTCAATGTTTATTTGAGACGTCCCGAGGAACCAGTGAATAATTAAAGTAGCAATTGCCATACTAAACATCATACCCGTATTGCGCATGGTAGCAACCATAGCCGAAGCTGTTCCCTGCATTTTTTTATCTACCGACCTCATTACTACATTGGTATTTGGAGATGAAAACATGCCAAACCCAATTCCAAGCACAAATAAATCAATTAGAATGAAAGCCGTAGAACTATCTTTAGAGATAAAACTCAACAGAAACAAGCCTAATGAACTTGTTCCCATTCCTATTGCTGCAAGTATGCGAGGGTTTTTCTTGTCGGACAACCTGCCCGAGAATGAAGCAACTGCAGCCATCATTACCGGCTGAATCACCAGAATTAATCCTGCTTGAGAAGCGGAGAGTCCCATTATATACTGCAAATACAAACTCAGCATAAAGGTCACTGCAAAAGTTGATGCATAGTTAATAAATGCAGAAAGGTTTGAAAGTGCAAATATTCGGTTTTTAGTAAACATCCTGATATTTAGCACTGGGAATTTTGTTCTCATTTCTATTTTCACAAACACAAACAAACCTATTAAGCCAAGTACTGTTATTGCAAGGGCTTTAATTTCTGGAAGTTTAGATAGGCCATACATTAGCAAAGAAATAGAAATCATGTAGAGCAAAGAACCTCTAAAATCAAATTTCTCTTTCACAACAGGCGACAACTCTTTGTTCAGTTTCCAAATTATTAATATTGCAATAAGAGTACTTGTGGATGCATTTATTAAAAAAATACTTCGCCAACTCAAGGCATCGGTTAAAAAGCCACCTATCATTGGTGCAAGTGAAGAGCCAAGGTACACAGCAGAAATATTCAAGCCAATAACTTTACCTCTTTTCTCTGGGGGAAATGCCGAAATTATATATGCCATCAACGTTGCCGACATCATGGCGGCAGCTATGCCTTGCGCAAACCGCATGGCAATGAGAAAAGACGAGTTAGGAACAAATGCACATAAAAATGTGGTTATGGCAAAAAATATGGTTCCATACAAAAACATTTTTGTTTTGCCCCAAATATCGCCTAGTCTGCCAAAGGGTACAAGGAAAACTGCCGCAGCGAGCAAATACGACATAGAAACCCAGCTAAGCTGAACTGCCGACATGGAAAATTCAGTTCCTATTTTTTTTAAGGCAATATTCACTGCTGAACCCATAAATGGGTTGAAAAAATGTGTTGCCATGGTAGCAACCAGCAGTATAGTTGTATTTATTTTTTTATTTGCTGCTACTGTTTCAGCCATATTTGTGTGAGGTAATTAGTTTGTATTCAACTATTTTGAAATAACATGATATAGCATTTGAATGAAAACAAAGCCTCTAGTTTTCTTTCACTACCACTTTAGCAGTGAAACACATATTGTTCACCTTTCAATAAAGAAAATGCTTTTTATTTTTTTTCAGCAATTAACCTTTTCCAAGGTTTAAAAACGCTTATAAAATAAAGAAATACCAACGCACCAACCTGAATAGTTCCCCATAAATTTAATGAAGACTGGTAAGTAGAATAGGTTTCGTTTGAATAGATTTCTTCGCCTAAATCTCGCACCATGTATACAGACTCATTTGTCCATTTACCAAGCCAGAATGTGCCGAGTATAAGAAGAGCAAACGTTAAAATGAACTTCACCGCTACCCACCAATGCTTGAAAAAACCCCAAGCAGTTTTCCAACACAGCAGCACTCCCGATAAAAAGCTCAAAGAAGCTGATGCAATTACAATCCAGTCATCTATCAATTTGGTTGCAAAATTGTATGCCAGTAGTTCCGAAACAGTATCCGGATTCTTGGTAAATCCTATTATAACCATCGATATTGCAGCCCCTATCCACAAAGAAGAGAATAGTACATGTATAAATACAATTGTTTTCCGGGTATTTTTTGAAAAATAAGCCATTAACTTTATTTTTTTTGATTTCAGTTTTTGATGGTGAAAATTATATATTATTGAATTTTCTTTCCTGCCATTGGCCCAGGTTTAAGGCTATGAATTTCATCAATTTTTACCAGTACCACCGCAACTGGTTTTGGCATACCTGCTTTTAGAGACATTTCTGCTGTTTTTTCATAGAGTTCTCCACTAGTTAACACCTCTGGTGTACCTATAAACCTGTAACCATCTACAGTTTCTCTATTTACAACCGATGTCGCAATTTTTGAACCTTTGAGTATATTACTGTAGGTCTTCCCTCCAATTCCTTCTGTAAAAATAAGCGTATCATCGCTGTAAACTCTTGTTGAACGCTTTGGTGCATTATTGGGAATACCTTCTTTACTTACTGTTGCATGAAAACATTGCTGAGATCCAATCATCTCTTTCATTTCGTTTGTCAACTGTACCATAACTTTATATGTTTTATGTTCATAAAAACTTAATCCAATTCTAATGCTATATTGTTTTCTATTTTCTCAAGGATTCCAACCAGTGTACTCTGCTCCTCTTCACTAATATTTTTCAATGCCACATCCGACGCTTGTTTCCAGCAATTTTGAATATCTTCTTTCATTTCATCGGCTTTTGGTTTTATGAATACCTGAAAGATTCGTCCATCTTTTCTACTCTTTTTCTTAGAAACATATCCCATTTTAATGAGCTTTTCAACAATGCGGGTTACGTTTGCAAAATCTTTTTTCGACCTGCTTGCAATCTCTCCTACCGAAAGCCCGTTCTCTTGCCATAAATAAAAGAGCACCACCCATTGTTCGGGGGTAATGTCTAATTTGTTTTCTGCTATTATTTTCAAAACCTGTCGTTTCATTAAAATCGAAAGCATTGAGATTTTGTGGTTTATTATATTTTCAAGATTGAAGTCTGTCATTGATTAACTGTCTTTTTTACAAATTTAAAACATTTATTTGTTGTGACAAATAAAATTAAAGAAACATGAGCAAATTGTCAGACTTTATAAATAAACATGGATACACGTATAAATCATTCTTTTTGGTTTTATTGGTTTTTCCACCGGGAGCATTAGTTATTGCATGGAAAATTCCTCATGCAACAATTGTAGTTCGAATATTACTATCTATTTTAGATGTTGTTGTGCCACTTTTGCCTTTTATTTTAGGTGTTTTAGGCATATCTAAGCTATTTAATTAATAAAATATATTGACATTTATTTTAGTGTCTTCACACAGAAATTACGTAAGCCATACATTGAGGGACATTAATTGTATGCCATTTTTTAGCTTTCTCTATTTAGAGGTATGTATCAATTAGTATGGGGAAGTAATATTGCACTCTTTTTCAAATTTTGGTCTGCGCAAAGAAAGTGCGATTTGCAAATATGCGCAATGAGAGTTGGGTTTCTTTTGCGCGTTGGAAGGAAAAAACATAATAAATTCCCTCATATCGTACCTTCCTATCAACGGAGCACCAATCCAATCAATCTGTTTTTGTGATTATTTTTTTTTATATCGTTTCAATGTGTCGTGTCGGTTTCTTACACTTGCTTACAACGGTAGGGGGATTTCCGCAGGTGTTTACGCTTGCGTAAATGCCATGATGTGGTGAAGTCCTTCGGACGATCCACAGTGCGGAAATCCCCCTACCGATGTGCAAAAGCCTTCGGCTTTTGCACATCGGTTTTGTGTATGGCTCGTTGCGGGAAATCAGCTATGATTTTCCGCCGTAACCGAAAGATAGTAAATTGCAAGGAATTTTCGGTAAAAAAATCAGCCGCAATGAGCTATACACGTTGTTACCTGTAAGCTTTATTATTTTCTGTATTGTGATGGTGTTTGCCCTATATGTTTTTTAAACATTCGGCTAAAATAGGTTGGGTATTCAAATCCTAATTCGTAGCCAATTTCGGCAATTGTTTTGTTGGTGTTTTCCAATCTGTTTTTTGCTTCCGAGATTATTTTTTCTTGAATAATTTCAGAAGCTGTTTTGTTTGTATGATGTTTAATCAAGTCGCCAAAGTAATTAGTAGATAGATCGAGTTTTTCTGCAAAATAATTCACATTTGGCAATTCATTTATATTTGATTTGTAGTAGGTGTTAAGTAATTTTTTAAATTCTACAACTATTTTATTGTACAAGGGTTGACGTGTATTAAATTGCCTTTTATAGCATTTGCCAATATATGTAAAAATTAAGTTGCAATAGGCTATAAGTAAGTCTAATTCATAATTATCTTTTTGGTATTCTTCGTTGATTTGCTGGAATAAGGTTCCGATATGATGTTGTTCGTCTTCTGTTAAAAATAAAGCTTCATTAATTTCGTATTGAAAAAAACTAAAATCGATATTGTATTCTTGCAACAAAACTGGTGACACTAAAATATGATATCCCTTCCATTGTTTTTCAACGCTCCATTTATAAACCTGTTTTGGCTGGATAAAGTATAAAAATGACGATGATGTATCAAATTTTGTGTTTCCAAACCATTGTAAATCGGTCATATTCTGCTTAAATGCCATCATATAAAAGTCTGATGTCAAGCCATCACAGTGTAAGCGTAGTTTGTCGTAATCATTATAATTTACAATATCAATCAAATCTTTTTTTGGAGACTTATAACCAATGTATTGATTGTATTTTTTTATGGAATTGAAATGTTGCATTATTTTATTTGAATAAAAAAGGCTGTAAAGTATGGAAGTACTTTACAGCCACCACCTTATAACTACAAAGGTACAATGTAAATTAAAAATCTTGTACTGTTGGACGAATTACAATTTCGTTAACGTCTACATCTGCAGGTTGTTCAATTGCAAAAGCTATAGTTCTAGCTATAGAATCTGAAGGAATTGCAGTTTTATAGAATTCACGTACAAAATCTGAACTTTCTTTATGAGAACTTCCGTGTTTCAATTCAGAATCAATAGCTCCTGGTTCTATGGTTGTAGTTCTAATTTTTCCACCCACTTCGTGTCTTAACCCTTCTGAAATTGCTCTAACTGCATATTTAGTTCCACTATAAACTGTTCCACCTGGACTAAATACTTTTACACCTGCAACTGATGATAAATTAATGAAATGACCATTTTCTTGCTTTTGAAATACTGGTAATGCGGCAGCAATTCCGTATAAGACACCTTTTACATTAATGTCTATCATTCTGTCCCATTCATCTACCTTGGTCTCACTCATTGGTGCTATAGACATTAATCCAGCATTGTTTAGCATTACATCTACTTTACCAAATTCAGTCACAGCTTTATCAACTAATGATTGTACCTCTTCTTTTTTGGTTACATCTGTTTTTACAAAAATTGCCTTTCCGTTACCTTTTTCATTGATTTCATTAGAAATATCTTGTAAACGATTTTCACGACGTGCACCTAAAACAACATTGGCTCCTAATGAAGCTAAATGACGAGCTGTAGTTTCACCTAATCCACTACTTGCTCCAGTTATCACAACTACTTTTCCTGAAATATTGTTTTTTAAATTCATTTTATTCTGCTTTTAGATTATTAAATAGTTTCTAATGCAAATTTACATAAGTAGTTAAGGTTTAGAGTGAAACAAAAATAGGAAAGGTTGAAACAAATTACAGATTCAAATTTTTTAAAGGCTGTTTTTCAGCTTATAGGTAACGCAGTGCTATGTGTAGTTGTCTGTTTTTTTGTGAAGATAATTAAAATCGTTAGATTTTATATTTTTGGGAACAAAAAAATAGCAACCAATT
>NZ_QENZ01000008.1 GCF_003096835.1 Balneicella halophila | reverse complement strand
ACTGCGATGATATAGCATTTACAAAAGGACGGGAATTTGAGTGAAGCGAAAATGTAGGAATTTTGTTCGCCGCAGGCGAATGCTATATCATCGGTCACTTGTATGTGGACGGGCGGGATTTCCAAGAGAAGTCCTGTCAAACCCGCAGGAAAGTGGGCGCAAGGTCTGACTTGTCAGACCGCTAAAACCCCCGCCTGCCATATACAATTTGTTATGCCACGTTATTCCTTGTAGTATAGGATATATTTCAGGGATAATCCATTTTTTTCATCTAAATCAAAGGGAGAAAAGGTACATTTCGGACAAGAGCCTTTAATAAAAGATGTATTTAGTTCTTTCTTTATTGGAACCATCGTTACATTAAAGTCTTCAAAATTACTTTGTCCATCTGCATCAACAAACTCAATTCCTATAAAAAATGAACTTATACCATTTATTTTGATATCTAATTCTGACAAATCAATATGAATAACTTCATTTATTTCTTTGCTCACAAAATATAATATCTGATTGTTAAGATAGTCTGAGTCTGGCTTTCCATTTTTAGATGTCAATATTAATGGTTTTATATAAAATCCCTCACCATCAAATCCTTGCCACTGATAGTTAAAAAAGAATTCTATACCATCAAGGTTATAACTTGTATTTTTATCAACATCTATTTTAGTAACTAAAGACGTTTTTCCTTTACCTCTAACATGAATACTACCTTTCTTATTGTTTGATTTTATAGTTGACAAACCTTGTTTCGCATACACAGACACTTCTTGAAGGTTAATAATTGTGTCATAGCAAGATATGTTTTCTTGTGCATTAAGACCAATACTGAATAATGCACACAGTATTACTAATATTAAAGTTTTTCTCATATTTAATTGTTATTAAGACAGGAATAATGCTTGCATTATTCCTGTCAGAGTTAGTAACTATTGTAAGTGAGAACAATCAATTTGCATGTCTGTAAGTTCTGTATCATATCTAATCCACAAAAAATATCTCTTACATACAGTTTTTGTGACATAGCAAGATTCTCCACCACCAGTCGTAGTAGTTTCACAATCAGAACCAAAAGCTTTTGCTTCAGCTTTCATTGGAAGAATAAATAAGAACAATAGAACTAAACCTAAAAAAGGTGAAATGATTTTTTTAGTAATTTTCATAATCATAGTTTTAAATTTATCCTTACTCTTTCGATTTTCAGGATTCTCGGTTTCTTCATATTTAATGTCGCTTCAACTTTCACATATTCGACGTTGGGGGATTAGCCCATCTTTAACCGCATTGCACTTTTTTAATGTGGCATAACGCAGTGCTATGTGTAGTTGTCTGTTTTTTTGTGAAGATAATTAAAATCGTTAGATTTTATCTTGTTGGGAACAAAAAAATAGCAACCAATTGCATATAGCTAATGATATGTAGCGTAAATCACGCCTTGGCGGCGTTGTTTGATGATAGTGTTTTTTTAGCTAATAGAGGTATATGTAATTGGCATAGCACTGCGATGATATAGCATTTACAAAAGGACGGGAATTTGAGTGAAGCGAAAATGTAGGAATTTTGTTCGCCGCAGGCGAATGCTATATCATCGGTTTGGCTATGTGTAGTGCGGGGTTTCGAAGCACTTTCCTGTCAAACTGCGCAGAGCCAATTCGTTTATTCATATTTTCTTTTTTACGCCAATCGTCATAGACGAATTGGCGGTGTTGCAACGAAGAACTGTGGTCGAATTACCCGCTGAAACCCGCATTACATATAGCTTTTGTTAGCTGTTGTTTTTTATTTTTCTTCTTCATTTGGTTCAGTTATTATCGGGACTTCAAATATCATTGGAACGTTTGATTTTAATGCTTTACCAGCAGCAATAGCTTGTCTAAATTTCAAATTTGGTAAAGTGTTCGCAATTCCTTGACCAAAATAATTAGATAGAAACTCACTACTGGTTTTATCAAATTCCTGAAATGATATTATTGTGTTGCACTGTGTTAATACAGTTTTTGAAACATTGGCTGTACGTTGTGCAATGACTAATAATCCAACATCAAATTTTCTACCTTGTAAGGCAATCTGAGCAATACTATTTAAAAGTGATTGTGAGGATTTGTCTGCAATACCTACAAAATTCCATTCAGGAATTACTGTATGTGCTTCTTCAAGTACAATGCACACTTTGTGATTGAAACATTTTTCAGTTTTCGCTAACTGAAATAATGCCTTAAAAAGTTGTCTTGTATATTCTAAAATACTTGCTGTATTTGATACGTCTGGAAGTTCAAAGATACTCAATTGAGATTCTTCTGATTTCAAAAATAGGGTTAAGGCTTCTTGTAATGTTTTTCTGATAAAATCATCAGCCTTTTTAAGATTTGCCTTGTCTTGTTGATTTCCAAATTTTTCCAGCTCGTTTGATACCCATTCAAAAGTTTTGTAAAGTTCGGCATCCTTTTCTTCATCAACTATTCTAGCTGGTGATAAATCAGTGAATTTACCTTTGTATTCTCCAGTAAAATCAACACAAATTACTTTTATCGATTTGTCCTTAAGATATTCTCTTATTAAGTTTCTTGAAAATACGGACTTCCCAGTTCCTGTTACACCTAAAACTGCCGTATGATGCGTTAATGCAAGTTCCTTATTAATTATCACTGGGAAATTGGTATCAGGGATATGACCAATTTTAAATTCATTTTCTGAGGTTTCAACCTCTTGGATTTTTGATGCGATATAAACAGGAGAGTTAATATCTGGTACCCACCCAAACTGTTCAAATCGTACTTTTTTTTGATTCCAAGTACCAAGCTGGATTGCTTCTCCAATTATTAAACCAGTTTCGTTTTTATTTTCTAATTGTTCGATTCTGGTTTCTCCTTCTACAATTTGGTAGAAAACAGGAATTAATTTACTACCAACTTTTACTTCAAGAAGTTGTCCTTCTTGGATTGAAGCCTTTGAATTATAAATAAACCGAATTTTTTCAATTATTGATTTTTCAGTTACAATTCCTACAAATGTGTCAAGATATTTAGTTTCAGGAATATCTTTGATTTTATAAATTATGTCTTCGGAATGGTTCTTAAATAGTGGTTGATTATCAAATATTTTGTTGATTTCACTTGTCGTCAATACTTTAATCCATTGTTGTTCATTAAGCAAGTAAGAATCTAAAATTAATCCTTTTCTAATTTGTTTTTTTTCGTCAATGGAATAAATAAATTCAACAAAATCAAATAGTTTTATAGTTTCTTTTCTGTCTGGAAATAATTTTACCAGAAATGTATTTTTTGATTGTACGCCAAAAATTGCACCTAAAACATTGTCCTGTTTTTTTGATTCTTTTTTCTCAAATATTCTGTTAATTATTGAAGCTATTGAAGGAAGGTTTAATATCATAAATATTACCCAATAAAGTAATAAAGCATTGAATCCATTACTTGATATTCCAAATTGATTAATTGCACCCCATAAGAAAAATGCAGAAAATAAGGTTTGTGGTTTACCTAATTCTCTGTTAATTCTTGAAAAAAATTGAACCCATTTATTCTCATGAATTAGTGATTTATTTCTAAGCCACATTAAAATATAACTACTTATTGCTAAGTATAAAGTAATACCTAAGAATAACCAAAAAACCCAATTTCTGTTTTCACTTTCAACAAGTAATAACGAGATACCAGCCGTTACAGCATTTATAAAGACGTTTGAATCTTTTGAGAAATGGGGTTGGTCGATTAAGGATAAAAGAATCAACAATAGAAATCCAGAAGTAAACCAAAAGTCATCGAGTAGGAAATCAAAACTTTCTGTTACAAATCTACCTACTCCAATTAGTAAGATTAATGAAATTCCAAGAAATATAAGTCTGATTCTTTTATTCATTGTGTTGTCGTTTTAAAATAACAGCTAACGCAGTGCTATGTGTAGTTGTCTGTTTTATTGTGAAGATAATTAAAATCGTTAGATTTTATGTTTTTGGGAACAAAAAAATAGCAACCACTTGCATATAGCTAATGATGTGTAGCGTAAATCACGCCTTGGCGGCGTTGTTTGATGATAGTGTTTTTTTTAGCTAATAGAGGTATATGTAATTGTCATAGCACTGCGATGATATAGCATTTACAAAAGGACGGGAATTTGAGTGAAGCGAAAATGTAGGAATTTTGTTCGCCGCAGGCGAATGCTATATCATCGGTTACGTATATGAAACGTTTGGCATTTCGAAGAGCAAACCTGTCAAACCGTTACAACTTTCATTAAATGTAACCGCCTTAAAATTAGCACTATCCGCTAAATGTTTTATATACTTTGTTAGCTGCTGGTGTTCATTCATTATCAATTGATTATCATTGTTTTACAATCATTAACCCGTCCAATCGAAGCACTGCTGTTCCCGAAAAAAATAGTTTTAGGGTCGGCAAAAAAGTGGTGGCAGAAGACATACTCTTTGACAAGTTTTGGTCGTGCGGTAGATATTTTGCGCGACTTGGCAATGTGTATGGCTTTAGGAAGGGCAGATGTTTATTCATAGTTTAAAATTCTTTCTGTTACTAATTTGGAACTAATCACTGCCATGGGTAAACCTGCACCAGGTATTGTTGAAGCACCAACATAAAAAGTATTTGAGAATTTTTCGTCATAATTTTTAGGTCTGAATGCTCCAATTTGCAACATATCGTGCGACAATCCTAATCCGGCTCCTTTATACAAATTAAACTGATTTTGCCATTCTTCTGGTGTATAAACCATTTGAAAAACAATGTCTTTTGATATGTCCTGATTGATTCTTGCCGAAAAATCATCAATAATACTCTTTACAATTTCATCACTATCTGACCAATCTTGTTTGAATAATAAATTAGGAACCGGACAAACAAAGAACAAGGCTTCACAACCTTCCGGAGCACAACCAGGATTGTGTTTTGATACTGCATTTACATAATAATATGGCTTTTCGAGAGTGCCGGGGTTTTTCATCACGTCCTTAGCATATTGTTCATAATTGTTGCCTAAAAAGTAATTATGATGTTCTATTTGCTTTAATTGTTTTTTTATTCCAATATAAAATGTCAGGTACCCCATTGTCCAGCTCATTTTTGAAAGTTTTTTAGGAGCGTATTTCTTTCTGTTAAAAACAGTTCCTCTAAAAAGTGCTGCATCAGCATTTATTATAAAAGCATCAGCTTGCCACTTTTTGCCGTTCTGGTCAATTAAAGAAGTTAGTTTACCATTACTTTCTTGGTAATCTACTATTTCTGTTTCATAAATGAATGTAGCATCCAACTTTTGCAATTCATTTACAAGGCTTGTCACAATGGTGTACATGCCACCTTTAACATTATAATAACCAGTGTTGGAAAACTCTATATGAGAAAGCAAAGTGTAAACAGCATTGGTATCGAAAGGTGTTCTGCCAAGAAAAAACGCAATTAATGAAACAATTTGTTTTGCTTCTTTCGATACAAAATATGAGTTTACCTGTTTCCAAAAAGTTTTAATTAATACAGGCAAGTGGATAGGATTTACTTGCATCAAAGCTTTCAGATATGAGGGAATGCTGTTGAAATTTTGCTTTATTGTTATATCAACCGTATCATTATATAACTGCTCACACTTTTTCAGATAAGCTGTGAACTTCTTTTTAAAATCAGGTTCAATGCCCTCAAACTGCTCACTTAATTTATCAATGTCCTTGTAAAGAAAAAATTTCTTTTCACTTCCCCTAAAATTTACGGTGTATAAAGGGTCAAGTTCCACAAATTCAAAAGGCATATCAATTCCGCAATCCTTTACCAGTTCTTCAAATTCATAAGGCATACTAAAAAAGCTTGGCCCCACATCAAAAGTAAATCCATCTTTCTTAAGTTGGTTCAACCGCCCACCTGCCTGATTGTTTTTTTCAACAAAAGTAACTTTGTAACCTCTCGACGCTAATCTTAAACCGGTTGAAAGCCCTCCCAACCCTGTGCCTACTATCAATATATTTTTACTCATTATTATAAGTTTTTCTTAATTTTCGGATAAAGTACATTCTTCACCCAATCAAAATTGGGTTCAATTGCCAATGTTTTTATGCAATATTGTTTTGCCTTTTCATACTTACCAATTTCATAATAAGCATTTATTATGGTGGCTAATAAATTTAAATAATTCCAATTGTTTTTTAACGAAGGTGGATTCTTTTCCAAAAGTTCAAGTGCTTTTAAATAATGTTTCATGGCATCGGCTTTTGAGCCTCCAAACATTGCAGGTGTGTAAAATGCAATATTGCCAAGCTGAACATATCCAAAATAATTTGTGTCATCCTGGGTAACTGATTTTTTTGCAAACTCTAAACTTTCTTGCCCAATAAAAGGTGCTTTATAGGGCGATAACCCTATTTTGAAACCTACGAATGCCGATTTGTAAGCATTGACCATGGAAATTTCATATTGCTTCTTTTCTAATTCAGTCAAAATAATTTCAGCTTTTGCTAAGTATTTTTCAGCCTCATCATCTTTATCCTGGTCTATACAATATGCGATATAGCCATATTGATAATTAATGAGGTTCAGCTTTTGCTCATTGGTATTTGCTTTATATGAATTCATGTGCGTTTTCCATGCGACCATGTTTCCACTTATATAAGCTTTGTAAATTTCTGTATTTGTTTGTCCGAAAACCGACACGCAGAAACTAACAAACAAGGCTATGAGTATATATTTCTTTCTTTCCATTCCAGTTTTTTATGCTTTTTTACTTTAATTGCTTTCCCTAAAATTGTTATAAGAAATAACAAATGAAAGGGAAAAAATAGAAAATTTATGACGCTGTTTTGTCGGCCAACTAACGAATACAACAATAAAACACTTACCAAAACAGCAAAATAATATGTCAAATATTGTGGCAGAGCAAGCCACACGGGAATAAAACCAAATGCAGAAAATGCCCAGAATAAAAATGCTAAAAGAGGTATATTCCCAAAAAATATAAATACGTTTTTAGAGAACCCTTTCACGGCTTCTTTGTACGTTTTGTACATTCTGCATTGTATACGCCGTTCTCCTGTTAAGCATGCAATTTTAAGTTTTTCTTTTTTATAATGTCGGGCAATTTTAATATCCTCCACGGCAGATTTTTTAAATAAATGGTGGGGCTGTATTTTTCTGTATGTTTCCGAATCGAACAACATGAATTGTCCGTTTGCTGCCGCATGTGATTTAAAAGGGGAAATCCTCACAAATACTAATGGAAGAAGCGTAAGAAGTATATAATTCATAACCGGAATAGATATTTTCTCTCCGAAAGTTTTTTGTATCTGGATTGGGAATATCGATAATAGTTTAAGGTTGAATCTTTTCAGATAGCTAACAGCATCGTTAATTACGTTAGCTTCAATCCGCACATCTGCATCGAGAAATAAAAGGTATTTGCCCTGGGCTTTTTGAGCCAATTGGTAACAGGCGTGATTTTTACCCAACCAACCTTGGGGTAATCCGTCAGATTTTAACAGAACAATTCTTTTGTCTTGATTGGCAAAATTTTGTACTACTTCTGCTGTATTATCGGTTGATTCATCATCGAAAACTATTATTTCAATGTTTTCGTTTTTTGATTTTTGTAAATCGGAAAGTAAAAATGAAATATTCGTTTCTTCGTTTCTGGCCGGGATTAACAGTGAGATTCGTTCATTGTTTTCAGTTTCCGAAATTTTAATTCTTTGCTTAAAAACAAGGTTTAAAACAACATTGAGAAGTTGCATTCCCAAAAACAATAACGATATGTAGGCCAGGTATATCATTACGATGTTTTAATTTTTTGGAAATTCAGGGACTGTTTGTAAAATGTATTGTATTCCTTTTCCAGAGTAGTTTTCTGAAAATCTTGCGCAAAAAAAGACTTGAAATAGATATAGAGATTTGGTTTACTATCGGAAAAATAATCTATCAGGTTAGTTACAAAAACGATTTGAGTATTTGCTGCTGCATTTTTGATAATCCGTTCAACGCCGTTTTCAAAAATGACTGCATCGTTGTAAATTGAGTGTATTTCCCCTTGTGGAAACATCAACACCAAATTATTTGTTTGCTTTAAGAGCTCAATACTATAGCTAATGCTATTTAAAATGCTACGTGAATTCTTTTTTACCGAATAGCCACCTGTATACCGAAAATACCAATGCTTTTTTAATTGCTCTTCAAGCATCATAAAATGGAATTTTCGTTTAATGATTTTTAGGTTTAGTAACATTATCCAAAAACCGTCCCACCAACTTACATGGTTTGCAATTATCAGTACAGGTTTTCCATTATCCGCAAACTCACCATTGATATGAACATCGTTAAAGTGTCGGTTGATTAAGAACCTGCTCAACCATTGAAACAAGGGATATATAACCTTATGATGCTTTGCCTTTATCATGGTTTATAGTAAAAAGGTTAAAGCGGTAAAAAACAAAAATTGACATATAAAAAGGATAGCAGACAAAGGATTTGAAGTCTTTATTTTGAATGCTTTTAAAAGCAACACAAAACTGAAAGCAATTACATACCATGCAACATAATTCCTTATTGGCACTTCTGAATTCTGCCAGTTCCACATATCCATCTTTGGTGCTACCTGTTCCATAACAATGTCATAAACAAGCATTAATGCCGGAGCAACAAATAGGGTAAGCCACTTTTTAATTCTTAGTTTTTCGGCAATACCAATTGCTGTGTAGCTTAAGAAAAGCCAATTTACTCCAATTAATAATGGTGTTTCAAATAACTTTATACCCAAGGCATTTCCATATATGTAGCTTCCGAAAATCAATCCTGTTTTAACACCAACAACCTCAATGCTGTATCCAGAAATAAAAATTATAAGAAATATCAGAACGTATTTTAAAGTATATTTTGCATGATATATTGCCAGCAAATAAACATTTAACAATAAAGCGTATGGAGTAATAGTAATAAAAAAAGGTTTTGAAAATGGAATAATAAAACCAACTAGCCCAACAATATAAAAGATTATAAGAAACTTTCTTACTTCTGATATTGGTATTTTGTTTTTAGGGTATAACTCCATTTTCAATAAAATCTATTTATTATGCTCTATCCATAGCAGGTTTGAGGTATTAAAGCCCAACTTCTCCGCCTTTGCTACATATTCTTCTTTAATGTTATTTGGTATGGATTTTTCCCTTGAAAGTATCCACAGATAATCAAAACTTTCTCCACATACCAAAGCATATTTGTATTCCGAGTCAATGGCAATAACATTATAACCTGAATAGAACGGCCCGAAAAATGAAACTTTTAGCATTGCTGTTGTATCATTTGATACAAATTTGGCTTTTCCTTCTGCTTCTTTCCATTTTTGATTTTCATAATCATATCCTCGGTTCAATACTTTTATTTTACCATCATTTCGCTGTGAGTACTCGGCAGTTGTATTGTTTAAGCCACGCTCGAACTTAAAATCGAAACGGGCTATTTCGTACCATTTTCCAAGGTATTTTTCTTGTTTAAAAGGACTAACCGCCTTAACTCCTTTAGGAATAGTACTACAGGAAGAGAACAGACTAATCATTACAGCAATTATTATTAAGGTTATATATGTGTTTTTCATATCGATAAAAAAATGATTGTTTATTTAATATGTGCTAATACCTGCTCTATAATCTTTTTAAACCAAACAGTATAATCGTTTGGGTAGCTCTGTATTTGCTGTAATATAGTCTCTTTATCAACATATTTGAATTCACAAACCTCACTTGCATTGGGAACAGGCTCATTATCAGAAAAACCGATAAAAACGTGGTCAAGCTCATGTTCGGTGAGTTCGTTGTCAAGTTTTTCCTTATAAACAAAGTCAAAGGTTTTTGTGAGTTCATCCACGCTCATTCCCATTTCTTCTTGTAATCGTCTTATGGCAGCGTCTTTAGTGTTTTCATTAGGGCGAGGATGTGTACAAGCTGTATTTGTCCATAAACCGGGCGAGTGGTATTTTGACAATGCTCGCTTTTGTAACAACAATTGATTGTTAGAATTAAAGATGAAGACAGATACAGCTCTATGAAGCAAAGCCTTGCTGTGAGCTTCAATTTTTTCCATTTCACCAATACTATTGTCTTTATTGTCAACCAATATTACCTTTTCCATACCTATATTAACTTTGCTTTGTACATAAATGCAGTCTTGAGTATAATCAAGTATTTCCTTATGTTTGAAATCCGTATTCTTTTACTCATAATTTTTTCAGGTGGAGTTCGTAAAATCTTTTTGAATAAACCATTATAATAGTAATATGCCAAGGCTACAGCCAGTTTTGACCTGCCTGGCAACTGTTTTATTCCTACCCAGGCTTCGTCGAAGTCTTTTTTGATTGACAACTCTATATGCTTTATGTTTTCTTCGTTTAATTCACCTTCTGTAATTTCAGGAAAATATGTTCGTCCTAAACTCTGAATATCTTCTTTTATATCTCTGAGGAAGTTGACTTTTTGAAAGGCAGACCCTAAGCGCTGAGCTGGTAATTCAAGGCTCTCATATAAACATGATTCTCCATTACAGAATATTTTTAAACACATTAATCCGACAACATTGGCCGAACCATAAATGTATTTATCTAAATCGGCATGGCTATCATACGTGGTTTTAGATAAATCGTATTCCATACTGTCCATAAAAGATTTTATAAGCGCATGGTTGATCTTGTATTTCTTTACAGTATCGGCAAAAGCAACTAAAACGGTGTTGGTACTAATATCGTTTTCAAGGGCGTAATTCAGATCATCGTTTAGCTTATTAAGTAAAAATGCTTTATCAAAACCATCTAGACTATCAACTATCTCATCAGCCAAACGAACAAATCCATAAACGGCATAAATTGCACGTTTTTTTTCCTTTTCTAAAAGCGATGTAGCCAAAGAAAAAGAGGTGCTATATTTTTTAGTAATCAGCTTTGAGATATGGTAACTGTTCTCTATGTAAAAATCAACATTCATTCAATATGGTTTAGTTAATCCAAGATATACCTTTTTACCTTACCATTAACAAATAAAGGTAATCTCAAATTTAATTCAATATTTTTATGATATCTTTTTCAATTACCGATGGCTTTGTAAAAGAACTATAACGCTTATAAGGCGTTCCATCCTTTGATATCAGGAATTTAGTAAAGTTCCATTTTATACGTTTCCCAAATAAACCTCCTAATTCTTTTTTTAGATATCTGAAAACAGGATGTGTGTTTATTCCGTTTACATCGACTTTCTCTGTTAATTGAAAAGAAACTCCGAAATTGATTTCACAAGCTTCTTCAATGGAATCATTAGTTTCTGGCTCTTGATTTTGAAACTGATTGCATGGAAAACCTAATATAACCAATCCTTTATCTTTATATTTTTGGTGCAATTCTTCCAATCCTTTAAATTGGGGGGCAAAACCGCATTTAGTTGCTGTATTTACAATCAGAACTACTTTGTTTTTGAAACTGTCCATCCTAATTGTATCTCCCTTTGGAGTTTTTAAGTTTAAATTATAAAAATCAGTTTTATCCATTTTAGTTATTCTAAAAGTCCTTTTTTATACCTTGAAATTGCCCTTTCTCTTGCAAATTTATGCTCGACAATTGGCTTATGGTAATTTAATAATTCTTTAGTTGAAATCCATTTTTTAATGTATTTGTTTTCAGGGTCAAATTTTTTAGCTTGTACCGTAGGGTTAAAAACCCTGAAATAAGGAGCAGCATCGCAACCTGTTCCCGCAGCCCATTGCCAATTTCCGTTGTTCGATGACAATTCATAATCCATCAATTTTTCGGCAAAATAAGCTTCCCCCCATCTCCAGTCAATTAATAAGTGTTTGCATAAAAACCCGGCAACCACCATTCTTACTCTGTTGTGCATATATCCAGTTGCATTTAATTCGCGCATACCAGCATCTATTAGGGGATATCCGGTTTCCCCATTTTTCCATTTTTCAAATTCTTGCATATTATTTCGCCATTGAATCGCATCGTATTTAGGTTTGAAATTATGGTCAATAACTTTTGGAAAGTGATATAGTATCTGCATAAAGAATTCTCGCCAGATGAGTTCGCTTAAAAAGACTTTGTTTGACTTAATTTCTGATATGATTTTACGAATACTTACTGCTCCAAACCTTAAATAAACGCTAAGGTTACTAGTTTGGTTTAATGCAGGAAAATCTCTTGTTGAGGCATAATTTTGCAAATTATTAATTGAGTATGGCCTTGTTGTTTTTGAAGATGTTCGGAAGCCAAATTCGTGAAGCTTTGGTAGTTCTGCTTTGAACTTTACAAAATTGTTGACTTCAACTTTGGAATAATCTATGACCGATAAACCTTCAAACGTACTCAGCCACTTATTTTTGTAGGGTGTAAATACGGTATATGGTAAATTGTCTTGTTTTACTATTTCATCCTTTGAAAATATAACTTGGTCTTTATAACGAAACAAAGAAATGCCTTTTACTAATAGCGTAGTTTTAACATACTCATCCCTTTTAATTGCATAAGGTTCGTAATCTTCATTGCAATAAACTTGTTGCACATCAAAGGTTTCAATTATTTCTTTCAGAACAGTAATAACCTTTCCTTTTTTACATAAAATGCTACTTGAATATGCCTTTAATTCATTATTGATGTTATGAATTAGTTTATAAATAAAGTTTACCCTTGGGTCATCGTCTGTTAATTCGTCTGTAATATCAGTATCAAAGATAAAAAGTGGTAAAACAGGGTAAGGGCTTTTTAGGGCTTCATACAAGCCTCTATTATCATCAAGTCGCAAATCGCGACGAAACCAAAATATATTTATTTTTTCTTTATGGTTATTGTTTAATCGATTCATGATTGATATTTATGAAGTGATTTTGAATGAATTGCACGATTTTGTGGGTTGGCAAAAATTGCACTCTTTTGCAAATTTAGGTTTGTGCGTCAGCCTGTGCGATTTGCAAAAGTGTGCAATGTGCGTGGGCTTCTCCAACTGTCCCGAAGGGCAGAAGAGGGCGGGCAAAAACTAATTTTTTCTTGCACCAACCTTCAATCAAAGAGTAAATATTTTCAATCCGTTTTTTCAATTTTTATAATCAGGTTTCAATGTTGCAGTTTTGTTCTTTTCACTTGCAGCTAACGCAGTGCTATGTGTAGTTGTCTGTTTTTTTGTGAAGATAATTAAAATCGTTAGATTTTATGTTTTTGGGAACAAAAAAATAGCAACCAATTGCATATAGCAAATGATGTGTAGCGTGAATCTCGCCGTGACGGCGTTGCTTGATTATAGTGTTTTTTTAGCTAATAGAGCTATATGTAATTGGCATAGCACTGCGATGATATAGCATTTACAAAAGGACGGGAATTTGAGTGAAGCGAAAATGTAGGAATTTTG
>NZ_QENZ01000007.1 GCF_003096835.1 Balneicella halophila | reverse complement strand
GAGCTATATGTAATTGGCATAGCACTGCGATGATATAGCATTTACAAAAGGACGGGAATTTGAGTGAAGCGAAAATGTAGGAATTTTGTTCGCCGCAGGCGAATGCTATATCATCGGTCTCGTGTATGCGTCAGTAACGGGAAAATGCGCGAGTATTTTCCGCTGACGCACTAAAGATAGCAAAACGAGTTGAATTTCCGAATGGGAAATTCAGCCGTTATTGCGCTTACACGTTGTTGGCAACTGGCTTTATTTTCTAAACCGCGACAGCACCTGATCCAGCGGCTATAGTTTCTGTAGTATTTTTTCTTACTCTAAAATTATATCCTTTAATCGATTCGCCTTTAAGCAGTTTTCGTACTAATATTAATCTTCGGTAATAGGTGTTTTCAAAACGTATTGCCAAGGTGAATAGCATTATAATTATTCCTGCAATAATGGAATAACCATATAATGCTTTGGATGCTGTTAATACAGCTTGTATTCGCGATCGTCCATATAATGCCAATCCACCACCTCTGTATTGTGACAAATCTACGGCATCCAAATGATGTGCTATGTTTTCCAACCCTTGTAACTGTAATTTGTAAAACAACCAAGAGTAAATGGCTCCAGCAAATGCTACACTTATTAATGAACGAACCACAATTGACAAGGATGCTACTGCTAAGGTTTCAGCCATATCAAAACCATCCAAGGCATAAAACCAAATACTTATAAAAAGAATGACCATTCCCATTCCTCTTAATATAGAAGGAACAATTAAATAGTTGATGTCAACTTCTGGACTGATTAAAAAATACATCATTACAAAGTGTAAGGTGTAAAAAATCATTCCTGAAATAATTAAAAATTTGGTAGGCCATTTTTTTGCATACCACTTTCTAGCATAAATAGCCCCTATAATAATTCCTGGTACCATTGCGTAATTCAATAGGTTGTTGGTGAGCGAATCATAGCCAAGAATACCAACCGTAAAGGTGTTTTGAATAACACCCGAAGCTAAAAACATACCTAAACACATCAATAAAATAAAGCCTTGAATAAAGTTTTTCTTTTTAAAAACACTTAACGGAACATAAGGTCGTTTTAATCCTTTTTGTCGCCATAGAAAAAGAAACATAGTGATGATAAAGCCAATGGTTGAAGCTTGTATATAGCTTGAAGCAAACCAATCTTGTTGTTTGGCAAATACTAAGGTATAGGTTAATAGGAAAAAGGACACTACAAAAAGTAACATACTCAATAAATCAATTTGATATAAAGGTAGTTTTCTTGAAAATCGTAAGTCGTGCATAAAAATAACCGAGATAAGCACCAAAACAAGCATTATAATTGCCATTACCAAATAGACCGATTCCCATTGTAGGTTATAGGCAATTTTTGCAAAGAAATAACCTCCTATTTGAGCGGTTGAAATACTTAAAGGATAAAATACTGTATAAAATTTGGTTCGGTCGCCATCTGGACTTAGAATAAATAATAGTGGAAGTACAAACTCAATAATGGCAATGATTTTAAAAAAACCAATGACAAAGTTTGCTGCAATAATAACATACGGACTATCTGTGCTTATAATGGCTATTGAACACAATGCGATCATCGACAAACTGGTAATCATCAACTCTTTGCTTCTAAATCGCATTTTAAACCGTAACAAATACGGTAAGGCTGTACCCATTCCAATAAAGGAAGCATAGTTTGCAAACGAGAGATACTCAGAATAAAGTGCCAAATCACTCATCATATTGCTAAAATTGGCTGTATAAATTCCACCTACAACCAATAACGGAAATAGGTATAGAATAATGAGCAATAGCATTGCGGGTTTGGGCACCCAATCTTTAAAAAGTCCTTGGTTATACATTGGTTATTCTACGATAATATTTACATTCATTCCTACACGTAAACGATTTAAATCTTCGTCTGAATTTTCTTCTGTAAAATCAATACGAACCGGAATACGTTGCTGTACTTTTACAAAATTTCCTGTAGAATTATCCACAGGAATGGTTGATAATTTTGAACCTGTAGCTGCCGAAATAGAACTTACTTTGCCTTTAAAGGCTTTTCCGCCCAAAGCATCGACTTCAATAGTAATGGCTTTTCCTGCAACAATATCTTCCATTTGGGTTTCTCTAAAATTGGCAATAACCCATTTTTTATCATCGGTTACAATACTGGCTACTTGCTGACTAGGATTTAACAACTGTCCTTCGTTAACTTTACGTCTTCCCATAAAGCCATCGTAAGGTGCTGTGATAACAGTATAAGATAAATTGAGTTTCGCTAAGTCTAAAGCTGCCTCTGCTTGCTTGATTCCTGCTTGGCTCATTTCAATTCTACCATCCATTTCACGAAGCGAATAATCTACCGATTTACGTTGTCCTAATAAGGCGTTGTATTGCGCTTTGGCAGCATCGTACTTGGTTTTTATACCATCGTATTGTTGTTGGGTTACCGCTTCATCTTTTAACAAGGCAGCAAAACGATTTAAGTCTCTTTCAGAATTTTCTAAATTGGATTTTGCACCAGCAATATTGGCTTCAATAATAGACGTGTTGTTAGCAACTGTATTAATTGTTGATTTTGCTGTTTTTTCACCAGCTAAAGCACTTAAATAAGCAGCTTCGGCTTGTAAAACTTTGGCTTTAATTTCGCTATCATCTAAAATCACCAACGTATCGCCTTTTTTTACTCTCTGGTTTTCTTCAAAACGAATTTCTTTAATATAAGCGGAAACTCTTGTGTTTATTGGATTGATATAAGCTTCTACTTGTGCATCGTTTGTAAAGTTTTTATCGCCAATATGGAAATAGTGTTTTAATACAAAAATCAAGGCAACTAATGCTACTAAAAATATAAGTAGATTGATAAAAAACACCGTTTTTTTGTTTTTACCTGCTTTCTTTTCGGTTTTTGAATTGTTATCTGACATCTTTATTCTTTTTGCAATGGTTATAGTGTTCCTACAGTTTTTAATACATTATAGTATGCCTGAAGGATATTAATTTCTGAATTTACATATTGTAATTCGGCTTCTAATTTAGAGTTGCTAGCATCTAACATTTCAGTAATAAGTGCTAACTGATTTAAATATTTTTTTTCAATAATTTTATAGTTTTCTTCAGCCAAACGTTTGCTTTCTAAATAGGTTGCTTTTTGTGAAATTGCTTCGTTGTATTTTAAATAAGCTGCTTGTGTAGCCACTTGCAAATTTTGTTGGGTAAGCGTTTTGGCTTCGGTTACTTGCTCTACTTTTAGCTTGTTTAATGACTCTTTTGCTTTGTTTTTGTAAAGTGATTCAATATTATAGGTTAACGATACACCAACTTGCCAACTGTTAGAGTACACATCATTTATTGGAAAGGAATTGGTTAATGGCCGTTGCATATTATAGCCAGCAAAACCTGCTAAAATAGGTAGTTTATCTGCTTTGGTAATATCTAAGCTTGTTTCGGCTAATTCCTTTTGGGTATCCATAGTTCTAATAAGTGGATGATTGGTAGCTACTTCGTCTTGATATGTTTCTATATTTTGTAACGCAGGATTAAGTTTCAGCGTTTCTTCATCAGGAATAATTTTAGTATTTGCTGGTAATCCTAATGCAATAACCAATTGGTTGTTTAAAATTGAAATATTATTGTTTATCGTTACAATGGCTTGGTTTAAAGATGCTAATAATAAATCGCCACGAATTACTTCGTTACGTGTTACCATTCCTTGATTGTAGAAACTAGTTACATTATCAATTCGTTTTTGAGCCAATTTGATGTTTTCTTGAAATACTTGCTTTTGATTGTACAATTTGTAAAGGCTTAAATAGTTAGAAATCACTAAATATTTAATGCCAATTTCATCGTTTTCTAAACTTAAATTTGCCAATTCTTCTTGAAGATTTCCAACCTTAATGGTATTATTAATAGCGTTTCCTTTGTAAAGCAATTGTTGCGCCTGTATGGAAAAGTTATTACCAAAATGTGGCATATCTACGGTTTGTATGTTTGAAAAATCGGTGTCCAAAATTTCAATATCACCCAAATACATTGCTGTTGCACCAACAGATAGGTTTGGCAATTTTAGTTGCTTATAGACTTCGGTTTGCTTTTTGGCAATATCAACCGATTTTTTAGAGACTTTTAGTTTTTGATTGTTTTCTAGCGCAAGCTGAACAATCTCATCAATGGTATAGGTTTTAGAATTTTCTTCTTGTGAAAAGCCAAAGCCATAAACGAATACTAGTATTATACTAATTGTATGTCTTATATAATTCATTAATTTATAGTTATTTTAGTTCTTAACAAAAAGAACTTATTGTGTAAATTTTTTATTTTTCTTTCCACTTTATAATTGCTTCATCAATTTTTTGATTTAAAAAGTTCTGAAAATCAATGACATCTTTCAGCTCGTTGTTAAATTCTATGTCGTTATTGCTTCGGTGTTTTAAAACATCTTCCATTACATTGTTAAAATCATATAGTTTTTTAGCATATTCCTCAACTCTCTTTTTCCAATTTTCTAAATCTAGATAAAAGTATCTTTTTCTATCACCACTAAATGTTTTGTAATTAATTGTACCATCTTGTAAATGACCATTTATTGCATTGCTTACTGCACTTTTACTTGCGTTTAAAAACTCTCTAATTTCATCAAATGTTTTATAAGAAGGTTCGGCTAATAACAAGAAACTAAATACTCTGCTTGCAATGGGTGTTTTTCCAAATTGCTCATATACAACTCCAATATCTTCTACACGTTGTTTTAAATTATCCATATCAAAATATGTATTGTTTCTGTGCAAATATAAAAAGTTTTTTTAGTTCTGTAAATAAAGAACTAAAAATAAATATTTATTACACAAAAATTTTCTAGTAAATATTTATAATTACAGAACTAAGTTCAAACAATTATTTTAATATAAATAAAAAGTATAATGCTTGAACTTATCATAAGGTGTGTGTTAGTAATGATTTGTGGTACGCTAATTAAGATAAGTTTTTTTATAATGAAAATACATAGCCTTTATTCAGGATGGGTCAAGCTTGCTGCTAACGCAGTGCTATGTGTAGTTGTCTGTTTTTTTGTGAAGATAATTAAAATCGTTAGATTTTATATTTTTGGGAACAAAAAAATAGCAACCAATTGCATATAGCTAATGATGTGTAGCGTAAATCACGCCTTGGCGGCGTTGTTTGATGATAGTGTTTTTTTAGCTAATAGAGCTATATGTAATTGTCATAGCACTGCGATGATATAGCATTTACAAAAGGACGGGAATTTGAGTGAAGCGAAAATGTAGGAATTTTGATCGCCGCAGGCGAATGCTATATCATCGGTGAGTATAAGAATAGTAGCCGACTGCGTAGCACTTTCCTTTCAAGTTACAAGAAAGTTGAAGCGGGCTACAATCCTCGAATTTACTACTGAACCGGCTATTATTTTTATACATTGTTGTGTTTAGTTATTTTTTTTATCATTCCATTGAAAATAAAACTATGAAATGGAAGAACTGTATACCAATATAATCGACCAATTAATCCTAATGGCCTGAAAGTAGCTGTTTGAATCAATTTATTGTCAATAATTCTAAATTCGAGCCAAGCTTCCCCCGGTAATTTCATTTCGGCAAATAGCAGTAAACGGCCCTCTCTTTTATCTGCGTATAATACTCTCCAAAAATCTAATGCGTCACCTGCATTTAAAAAGTTATCCGAAGTGCGTCCTCTTCTCAATCCAACACCACCAAATAACTTATCTATAAACCCTCTTAAACGCCATAACCAGTTCCCATAATACCAACCTTTTTCACCTCCAATGCTCCAAATTCTTTCAATACAATTATCTCGATTGGAAACAGTTTTTTCTCTAACATCTCGAAAACATCCAAAAGAAGGAACGTGGATGAAATCTGATATATTTAAATTAAAATCACTACTTATAAAGGCATCCTTCCAACTGGAAATTACTTCATTTCTTTCAATTTTACTAAAAGCTCTTTCTAATGACAGCCTGTAACTTATTGGTTCTATTCCCAGTATTTTGTTTATATCGTCATTTCGGCATATCACTTCTATTTTCATACTATTAACTAATGCACTGGCAAGTTTATATGAGGTTGATGTTACAAAATACAACCAATATGAAGAAAGTTTGGGAGTCATAACAGGAATAGTAAAAATATATCGTTTTAGGTTTCTTAATTTTCCTAATTCCAGAAGCATCTCTTTATAAGATAAAATATTGGATCCACCAATATCAAAATCTCTATTAAATGTTTTTGGGTTAAATATCGTTTTTGAAAGTATTTTGATTACATCTGATATTCCTATTGGCTGACATTTAGTATTTAGCCATTTAGGTGTAATCATAATTGGAAGTTTTTCTACTAAATCCCTCATAATTTCAAAGGAGGCACTTCCTGAGCCAATAATAATACCCGCTCTCAAGGTTGTGAAACTATATTTACCCCTGCTAAGTTCTATTTCAACATTTTTTCTGGAAGCCAAGTGCTTTGATAACTCCGATTCGTTAATTATACCGCTTAAATACACAACATGTTGTGCACCTGTTTTATTAAGAGCATTTTTGAAATTAACAGCAGATTCTTTTTCCAGTGTAAGATAATCTGATGAAACTGACATAGAATGAACTAAATAAAAAGCTCCGTCAATATCTTTTGGAATATTTTCCAATGAAGCTTTATCCAGTAAGTCTACTTGAACTAGTTTATCCTTGATTTTAGAGATGCCGGCGGTGCAAATCTGTTAATGTCTCTAACACAGCAAATTACTTCATGACCATTTTCTACCAAAACCGGTAGAAGTCGTTTTCCTATATATCCGGATGCACCTGTTAGTAGTATTTTCATTTTTTTAATTAAACACATCGCAGTGCTATGTGTAGTTGTTTGTTTTTTTGTGAAGATAATTAAAATCGTTAGATTTTATCTTGTTTGGAACAAAAAAATAGCAACCAATTGCATATAGCAAATGATGTGTAGCGTAAATTTCGCCGTGGCGGCGTTGTTTGATGATAGTGTTTTTTTTAGCTTATAGAGGTATATGCAATTGGCATAGCACTGCGATGATATAGCATTTACAAAAGGACGGGAATTTGAGTGAAGCGAAAATGTAGGAGTTTTGTTCGCCGCAGGCGAATGCTATATCATCGGTCTCGGCTATGGGCAGTTGGGGTTTTGAAGCCTTAACTTTTCGGTTTGCCACCGACCTTTGTTTTATGTTTATATTTTCGTTTTATCAATTTCGCCCCAATTGTCTATAGCCATTGTTACCTGCAGTATTTTTTCTGCTGTTATAGTCAACTTGTTTTTTCATCATATTCGCATAGTTCATAAACAACACATTCTTGGCACTTTGGCTTTCGTGAAATACAAATATTACCACCGTGCTGTATCAGCCATTCGTGAGCGTGCTTTTTATACTTTTTCGGTGTGATATCGTTGATTATATCTGCCGTTTCTTTACTGTTTTTAGTTTCTACTATGCCCAAACGGTTTAAAAGGCGATGTACGTGAGTGTCAACAGCTATTGTCTCTCCACCGAAATTGAAGTTCATAAGTATGTCAGCTGTTTTGCGACCAACTCCTTGAAGAGACATCAATTCTTTTTTTGTTTTCGGCACTTCGCCATCAAATTCCTCGATTACCTGTCTACATAATTCTTTTAAATGTTTTGTTTTTTTATTGTAATGAGCAACTGGTCTTATCATTTCGGTTAGTTCGTCATCTGTCAAAGCGATGATTTGTTCTGGTGTGGTAGCTTTTTCATATAGCGCGTTACAGGCTCTAACTACTCGCTTTGTATGTGTCATTGCCGATAGCATTACTGAAACAAGACTTTTGAAATCCGTACTGTTCAATCCATTATTATCCCATTCGTTGTCGGTTTCAGCAAATACATTATATTCCTCACTTAATATTTCATAAATTTTTTCAAGATTCTTCTCTGCCATTGCCGTTTAATTGTTCTGATTAAGTAATAGATTGATGTGGTGGTTTATTTGCTCAATTTGTTTGGCCTCTGTGGTTTTGGAAGTGATATCATCTATAATTTCTTTTTGTTCATCTTTAGTTAATGATTTGAACGAACCTTTTACACCTGCATCTTCAAAACATTTGAGAATTACCGAATTGTTATTGATTCTGTCGTGTGTATGAAGATATAAAGTTACGGTAACTTTATCACCGCCACTTTTACCGATTGCATTTCTGATTTCTTTGTTTATTGAAATCATTTTATCTTCTTCCTTTCTTGGTGCCAAATTCATTTCTTTCAACTCGTAATCATCAAGCAAACCAGAAACTTTTAACGAACCCCAAGTTCCATCTATGTCGGCTGTATTTGGTATGACTATATGGTATGTCCAAGCTCCATTTCCTTTTTTATAGACTAACTCGAGCTCTTGATTATCGACAATTTTTTTCATTCTACAATTTTAAGGATTTGTTTTGATATTGCAGGTAACGCAGTGCTATGTGTAGTTGTCTGTTTTTTTGTGAAGATAATTAAAATCGTTAGATTTTATGTTTTTGGGAACAAAAAATAGCAACCAATTGCATATAGCAAATGATGTGTAGCGTAAATCTCGCCGTGACGGCGTTGTTTGATGATAGTGTTTTTTTTAGCTTATAGAGGTATATGTAATTGTCATAGCACTGCGATGATATAGCATTTACAAAAGGACGGGAATTTGAGTGAAGCGAAAATGTAGGAATTTTGTTCGCCGCAGGCGAATGCTATATCATTGGTCTCGGCTATGAACAGTTGGAGATTTTATGCCCTAACTTTTCAGTTTAGCATTAACCTTGGTTTAAAATTATACTTTCGTTTTCTCACTTTCGCCCCAATTGTTTATAGCCATTGTTACAAGCTGGCTTTTTACTTTTTTATAGCCAGTCCATCAGTCCATTTTGTAGATAAAATTTAACCTTCTCTTTCTCTTCAGTTGTCTGTTCTCTTGAAATGTAAGGATACGAATGAAGAAAGAGGTACTTTAGTTTATCAAATGCCTCATCACTCATTTCTTCTTTTTCCTTTTGAAATGAATTCATCCAAGCCATTAATTTTTTTATATAAGTCGTTGGCGAAAGGAAATCAGTAATATCAGTCCATTCATCAATTAACATTTCGTCTTGCATATATCTTCCTTTCAAAATTGCATCACATTTTCCTTTGCAACTATAATATGCCTTTATGTAAGGTTCCTTTTTGTATTCTTTTGCTTCTGGGTCTGACATTCTTCGCATCGTCACAAAAATCCCTTTTTTGTCTTTAAGTAAGTCGTCATTACAGTATTCGCAATGGATACTATTATCATCAGAAAATATTTTTGCTGGTTTTGGATTTTCAATTTTATATTTTTCGAAGCTAACAGGAAAGTATCTACTTGCAAGTCTTATTCCCTCTGGCGATTCAAGCATAATTTTTTCAATTCGCTCTCTGTCAAATGAGTCAATATTTGTTTTTTTCTTTAGTCCGTCAAAATTTTTTCCTAAAGATGTTGCTGGTAATGTAGAATAAAACCCCAAAAAGCCATCACATTCGTGTACGCTAATCCTATCTAAAATATTTGGTTCGTCTCCATCACTTACAGATTTCCCACTATGAGCGTGATGTTTACAACTAACTAACCATTTTATGTTGGTAATTCCTGAAATTCCGTGTCTTGATTCTTGAACTATTAAATCTTTTTTACCGTCAGCACCTCGGTCTGGTTGTTGAATAATCTCATAACCTAAAATCTCAAGAAAATCTCGAGCAAATAATTCAAATGTATCTTGGTCTCCGTTTCCAGTATTTGCTTTTGGTATCTCTTTAAAGTCTAATATCATATGTTGGTTGTTTTAGCTTGCTTGTAACGCAGTGCTATGTGTAGTTGTCTGTTTTTTTGTGAAGATAATTAAAATCGTTAGATTTTATCTTGTTGGGAACAAAAAAATAGCAACCAATTGCATATAGCAAATGATGTGTAGCGTAAATCTCGCCTTGGCGGCGTTGTTTGATGATAGTGTTTTTTTAGCTAATAGAGCTATATGTAATTGGCATAGCACTGCGATGATATAGCATTTACAAAAGGACGGGAATTTGAGTGAAGCGAAAATGTAGGAATTTTGCTCGCCGCAGGCGAATGCTATATCATCGGTTAGTGTATGAGCAGTAGCGGATTTTACGCAACTACTTTTCGGAATGCAATATACCTTTTTAAATGAAATAGCGGCTCGAGTTAACACTCAAACCGCTATTGCTTATACACCTTGTTGTAGCCAGTGTTCTTTTAATCATTATCTATTCGTATGAATGTACCGTCCATTTCGAATTCCAGCTCAACACTGTTGTTTAATTCTATTTGTTGGTGGTTGTGTTCCAATTCCCAATCAGTAATTACATTTGAAGCGTAATTTTGAGCCACATAATCTAAAATAGCTTGTGGAATTACAGAATCTGGAAGTTTGCTTATGCCATCAATATCGGTTATTTCGTAATTTGAATTAAATTCCAGTTCAAAGTTTGCAGATAAATAAATGTCGTACGTAACAACGTTTCCTTCGGTGTCTTTAATAGCATTCACAATTTCGTTTTCGGGGAAGTGCGTTGTTTTATAAGCTATGATTTCTGTTGGTATCTCACTTTCAGAAAGTGCGATTTCTTGATTGTGGTTGTCATCATCATTTGAACAAGATGATAAAATAGCTACAGTAGCCAGCAGGCTGAATATTTTTAATGTTTTCATAATTTTATTGTTTTATAATGCCATTTTCGTTAATAAATAAGGTTTTTTCCATTGACTTGTTTTCTATTTCTACTTTGTATGTTACTTTTTGTGCTTCGGTAATTTTTTCTATATCATCTAATTTAAAAGATGGATATTCTTTTTCTATAGTAGCGATAACCGCTTTTGGAAGTTCTCTTTTCGTTAGATCTTCTTCTAACTTTATTTGTTTGCCATCAGCTGAGTACCAAGCTTCAAAATCTTTATCCCAGCCTTGTTCAAACTCAACATTGTACACATTGTTTTTCAGTTCCCAATCTACATCTTTGGCTTTCGGGAAATCATTATTGAACTGATTTACAACAACCGAAGGCACTTGGCTTTGCGGAAGATCTTGTGCAAATAATGCACTTGTAAAAAGAGATAGCCCTATGCTTAAAAAATACGTTTTCATTTTTGTTTTATATTTATAATTATAGGGCAAAACTAAGAACGCAATCTGGAAAGAATTGGGAATTTTTACTGTTTTCCAAACTTTAGCTGAAAGCAATGTTTCTTGTCCTGAAAGTAATAGTTTATCTCCAATCTATAAATCGAAGCAATCGCTTTTACAATGGCCAACCCTAGCCCTGTGGAATTTGAGAAACTGTTATATTTCTGAAAGCGATTAAAAATCTTGTCATTGTCTAACTTTTCTTCGTTTCCGGTATTGGAAATGCTTAATTGTTGGGTATCAATGAGAATTTCTATTTTCCCATTTTCAATGTTATGATAGATGGCATTTTTTAAAAGGTTTGCAACTAATATTTGTGCGTACGATTTATCCATTTTTCGCACCAACGAATCTTTTTCAGCTACCACAATTTCAACTTTCTTGAACAATGCAATTTCTTCCAATTCTTTAATATTTTGTTTTACAAGTTCATTGAAGTTGATTTCCAGCTCCTCCATTATTTGTATGTTCTCTATTTTGGACAAGAGCAACAAAGACTTGTTAAGTTTAGTGAGCCGTTGTAAAACTTGATAGGTTTCGGTTAGTTTTTGAACTTGGTTTTCGGTTAAATTATTTTCTTCAAAAAGCAATTCAATCTTGTTTCTGGCAATGGCAATCGGTGTTTGCAATTCGTGAGCGGCATTTTCGGTAAATTCTTTTTGTCTATTGTAGGCATTTACGCTTCTTTGGGTCATTTCGTCAACCGTCTGTTGCAAATCCTTAAATTCTTGTATGTTGGTTTTAGTTTCGGACAAAGGTTTGGAATCGTCTATTTTGTATAATTTCAATTGCTCTAAAAAAGTATAAAAGGGTTGCCATAACTTTTTTAAGATGAAATTATTAATAAAAATGATACTTAAAATGAGTATAATGTAAAGTCCTATAACATTCCATAACAGTGCTTTTATTAGGTCATTTTGTTCAATAATCGGGTTGACAATTTTTAATTGGTAATACGAGTTATTGGCTCTAAATACGGTAACCAACATTCGTACGGGTTCTAATTCAGGAATTGGGTCATCAGCATCTTGCATCAAAATTTCGGTATCTAAATATTGGTCTTTTGCCGATATGGCTGCTCGTTTATTGATGCGTTCGAGCGTATATAGATTTTCATCAAAATCAGGTTTTGTGGCAATTATAGCATCGCTCAATGTGTTTCGTATAATCAACCGTTTTTGGTGCTCAAGTTCTTCATCAATAGAATCTTTTATTTGGTTCAACATTGAAAAGTAAAAGGCAATCGCCCATAAAGCCACGACAAATAATAGGGCAATTGCCAAATATTTTATGGATTGGTTGAGCAGTTTCATGTTTCGGTTAGCTTATAACCCATACCATACACGGCTTCAATGGTAACGTCTGCTTTGGCATCATTGAGTTTTTTTCGAAGATTTTTGATTTGATAATAGATAAAATCAAAATTATCGGCTTCATCCGAATGGTCGCCCCATACATATTCGGCTAATGCAGATTTAGGAATCAATCTGTTTTTATTCATCAAAAAATAAGATAAAATGTCAAATTCCTTTCTATTAAGGTGTACAAGTTCATTGTTTATTTTCAATTCACGTTCATTAGTGTTCAAACTTACATTTAAAATGTCCAATATGTGGTTTCCACTGAAATTTTTCCTTCGGATAACGGCCTTTACCCTGGCGTTGAGTTCTGCTAAATGGAAAGGTTTGGTGAGGTAATCATCGGCACCAAGCTCTAATCCCAATAATTTGTCGTCTAATGAATCTTTTGCGGATATGATTATGACATTGTCGGTTTTGTTACTTTTTTTTAATTCTTTTAGTATGTCAATGCCACTTCCGTTCGGCAACATAATATCAAGCAAAATGCAGTCATAATCATAGATTAATGCTTTTTCTATGGCAGTGTTGAACTCCATAGCCGTTTCTACCAAGATTTTTTCTTTCTCCAAAGATTCCTTGATATTGTTGAGCAATTGTTCTTCATCTTCTATAACCAATACTTTCATAAAGCGAATTAAATGATAAAACTTGGAAAGATATGGGGATTTTCATTTTTCAACATTGGCTACAACGGTTAGTATAAGAAAAGTAGGGCAGTTGGTAAGCGATGACCTTTCCGTTTAGGCAAAAGCCAAATCTTTTGCATTTTGTTTTTACCTTATTTTTCTAAAAGCCAAATCAAAAAATTTGGCGACCTCGCAAATACGCCCAAGCCTTTGTTTAAGAACCATTCCGCCCTATTTTTTTTATACATTGTTAGTGGCTGACTTTCTTAGTCGACAATTCTTAAGAAATCTCCATTCGAATCAAACTCAAGCACAACATTTGTATTCATTTCAACTCGTTGGTTATTTCCTTCAAGTTCCCAACCAATTATAAAGTCATTCGAATAATTAGTTGATGTGTAATCGAGAATATTACTTGGAATAACCGAATTTGGTAATTGAGAAGTCCCGTCAATATCAATAACTTGATTATTCCCATTAAACTCAATGTTTACACCACAGTCCAAGGTTATGTCATATGAAAGTTCGTTACTTTCTTCGTCCTTAATAATCTTTGTGGTATTACAAGAGGTAAAATGTGTGTCCAAATAGGATTTAATACTTGAAGGCAATTCATTTTCTTTAATTATTTCTTCTTTTTCACATCCGAAAACAGAAAAAATCATAAGTCCTAATAAAAGGATTGAGCTAATCTTTAAATCTTTCATAACATAAATTTTTTAGTTAAGATAATCATATCCTTTGTTATCGGATGTAAAATTTTACTGAATTTATAGTATTACAGATTAAATTCTTTAATGCCATTTTCATCAAAGTCACAATTACTCCACTCATCATCAATATCTGCACCAGATTTTTCATACATTTCTATCGCAGATTTATTCCAGTTTAATACTTGCCAACGAACTCTTTTACAATTTTCTTTTTTTGCAATTTTAAAGATTTTTTTCAATAATTTCGTTCCTATTTTTTTGCCTCTATAAGACTCTTTTACATATAAATCATCTAAATATAAAGATTTTCCGACCCAAGTGTAATAAGCAAAAAAATACAATGCCATTCCAACAATTTCATTTTTATCATTTTCAGCAACATAGCATTGAAAAAAATCTTTCTCATTTTTCATCTGTTCAACAGAATTGGTAACTTTTTCAAGAGCTTTTTCAAATGTAGCAAGTTCTTTCACTAAAGATAAAATTGCAAAAAAATCTTTTTCGTTGGCTTTTCTAATTGTGATTTTCATATTTTCAGCACTAAAATAGTAAAATTTTATTTCCGATAACGTTCTAGTATAACCGTCAGTTACGGGTAAATATAGAGATTATTTTCGAATTAAAGACCGAATTTAGCAATTTCGAGTGGATTCGGACGTAGTCGAATCCGCCGTAATTGCGGTTATACATTGTTATATAGTAATATCATTCATTTTTATCAAATTGCTTTTAATCTTTTTATTTATAAGGTTTGTTGTTTTTGTGTAATGCAAAATAATGCAATAAAATGCTACTAAAAGTTAGGTTTGTTGTACCTAATGTTGTACCTTCGTATTGCGTTGCACCCATTTGCACCGACTATTAATCAGGGTTTTATGTCTTCAATTAAAGTAGTATTAAGAAAAAACAAGATAGATAAAGCTGGACTTGCACCTCTTTATTTACGAGTAATCAAAAACAGAAAAACTAAATTCATTTCATTAAGTGTAAAATTACAGCCTAATGAATGGGATGAAGATAAGCAAAAAGTAAAGAAGAATCATAAAACTTCAACAAGGTTAAACGCATACATATCAAGAAAGATAGCAGATGCAGAAGGCGAGATTGCAGACCTTGAAAGAAGAAATCAATCTACATCAGCAAGAAGAATAAAAGAGGCCATTAAGGGTAAACCCTTAATTAACTTTTTTGAGTTTGCTTACGATAGATGCGAGAAACTAAAAGATACTGTTACACTATCTACATACAGAAGCTATAAAAACAACATAGAAAAGTTTGAAAGGTTTATAGGACATCGTGAAATAATGTTTGATGATATTACAGCAACAACTCTAAAAAATTATGCTTCGCATTGCAGTTCTAAATTAGGCAACAATAACACAACTATAAATTATGCGTTTAGAATCCTAAATCTAATGTTTAGAGAGGCTAAAAGCGAAGATTTAATATCTAATGAACTTGCACCCTTTACAAAGTTTAAAGTAAAGAAGAACAAGACTACAAAGCGTTATTTAAACGAAGAACAGTTTGAAGCCTTTATGAATTTAGAAGTATCACAAGAACACAAAGCACAAGTTATCAAAGATATGTTTATCTTTTCTGTTTTTTCTGGAGGGTTACGTTTTGGCGATGTTATCGAATTACAATGGAAAAACTACGATAGCAAAAATCACAGAATTACAAAGACGATAAGAAAAACCAAAAGACAACACAGCATTAAAATAGGTCAAAAAGCGGTTGATATTTTAGAGAAATACAAAGCCAAAGACCAAAAGCAAAATGATATAATTTTTCCATTTGCAAAAGTTGATGAGTTATATTTTAAAGACAGAGAACACAGAAGTTTAATAACCAATAGAGCAATTTCATTAAGTAATATGTATTTAAGTAGAATAGGAAAAGAATTAGAACTACCGTTTAATTTATCCTTTCATATTAGCCGACATACATTTGCTACAAGGGCTTTAAATAATGGTATGCGTATCGAACACGTTTCTAAACTTATGGACCATTCAGATATTGGTATAACGCAAGTATATGCAAAAATAATGGGTAGTGAATTAGATAACGCAGTAGATAAATATATTAACTAATATGGGCGAATATTCAAAAATAGAATTATTGTTATTAGATAAATTCACAGATGCTATTGATAATTATATTCAAACAGCTGTTTACTCTCAAACAGATAAGGACAAACTAATGTATAGTTCTTGTATTGATGATGAAGAAAAAGAAGTATTTACTAAAAAGGAAATAAAGAAAATGCATAAGAAACTCGCTAAATGCAACCCAGATATAGCAGAGTTTTTAAGATGTTATATAAGTCCTACCCAGTTTGATTTATCTGGTGATAATTACGATCAATACAGGGAAAGATTAATTAGAAATTTTCTATCACAAGAGTTTGATGATGTTTTAGAAGTCTTAACAATGAAATTTAAAAAGGTAGAAGATGTTGAAAATCTTGATGAATTAGAATGGGAAGAAATGATTGAAGAAGGGCAGTATGGTATTGATAATAAATTTATGAACCATTTCATAAAATATATGGCAATAGCAGAAAGGTTAATGCTTTTCAAAAGTTTTTTAGAGTACCAAAAAGAGGAAAAAGAATCAGAAGAAACAAACGAAATATACGATTTACTAAATACAATTAGAAATAAAGACCATACAGACCTACAATTATATAATATAGTTAAAGAACGTACACAATTAAACAAGGATGCTTTACAGTATCTTTATAAAGATATTGAGGTGTATTTATTTAGCGAAAAAGATGATTTTGAAGGCAATTTTTCAGAAGATGAAGTAGAACAAGCTATTAAAGATTTAAAAGATAAAGGTTATACAGAAGATGATTTAATACAACTAGGTTATATTAAGAAAAGTAAAGTTTATAATATCGAATCAAATAAAATGGATTTAGATTATACTTATATTAATAAGGAAAAATTGTTCTTCCCATTCGAGTTTTTTCCTATTTATCAATTACAAGGTTTAATTAACTCAGAGTTATCTAAAATCCAAGAAAAAGAAGTGGTTGTTAAACCAGGAGTTAATAGTGCTTTAATATTAAAAACAGACCTTTCTGTTCCACAATTAGCATTATTATTTAAAATGGTAAACGACTTAAAACCTAAAATCTTTAACACAAAATCAGATGCCGAATTATTCCGTTTCATATCTGCTAACTTCCAAACCAAAAAATCTACAGAAAGAGGTATTAGTACTCAAAAATTAAGAAATGAGTTTGGCAATCCAGATTTAAAAGCTATTGAGTTTTGGGAAAAACATCTACATACAATGTTATACAATTTAAGAAAATTAAAATAATTTTTATCGCCAAACCTATAGGTTTTACAAGGGTTTAGTCAAGGGTTATATAACCCTTTATAACTGTTTTTGCTTCATTAGTAAACGCAAATTTGCTTCATAATTTATTGTTTAACAAAAAATAGAAGTAAATGGAAGCAATCATTTTAAGCACCCAACAGTACACAGATTTAGTAAACCGTTTAGACGAGCTAAACAAAAAACTAGAAGAGAAACAGAAAAATCCTAAAGACACTTTTTTAGACAATCAAGAATTTCTTCAGCTAATGAATATTAGCAAAAGAACAGCACAAACTTGGCGAGATTCAGGCGTTATTTCATTTTCACAAATAGGTTCAAAAATCTATTATCGTATGAGTGACGTGCAAAAGTTATTAGACAATAACTACCGTAAAGCATTCACTACCAAAAGAAACAATTACTAACCTAAAACCTTATAGAAAGATGACAGCAGCTGTATCAGTCTTTAGAGACTTTGTATATAAGGTTTCAGACAAGCCTTTAGTAGAAGTGCTTAATAATATTAAAACAGGCACTTATAAAACAGAAATCAACAAAATAAGACACTTAATGTCTGAGGGTAAAGAAGAAGAAGCCGAAACCCTAAAAAAGCAACTATTAGGATTTACTGCATCTGGACTGTTCGATAATTATAGAAGTAGTGAAAACCTTGAAGTGTACACACAATTCATAATTCTAGACATTGATAAACTATCAGAATCAGAACTTAATCGTATCATTCCTGTTATAAATCTAGCGCCTTATACCTATGCCTGTTTTATTAGCACTAGAGGCAAAGGCGTAAAGTTTATAGTGCGTGTAAATTCAAGTGTAGAACAACATAAATTGGTTTACAATCAAGTTGTAGATTATTACGAACAAGCATTAAATACAGTAGTAGATACTTCTGGAAGCGATTATGCAAGATTGTGTTTTATGTCTTACGACGAAAATTGCTATATCAATACAGAAGCAACAATTTTTGAAATCCAAGAAGAAGAAAAACAAACAATAACAGAAAGCGATGCTAATACTGATAATCATCAACAATTATCTACTGTAGAAATACTAAATAAATGCGAAGCGTTTACCAATCAAAAAGGCGAGTATCACGAAGGTAACAGAAATAACTACATATATCTATTTTCAGCAAACGCTTGTAGATTTGGAGTTGTAGAAGAAGATGCTTACCAATACTGTATTGCAAATTTCGATTTATCAGAAAGAGAAATAAAAACAACGGTTAGAAGTGCTTATAAAAGCAACAATGCAGACTTTGCAAAGTTTGCAAAATTTGCAAACGATACAGTTTCAGAAGAAGTACAAAATCAAGACAACCAAAACTTAGAAAGTTTATCACTTTTAACAACTACGCCAACTATTCCAAAAGACGTGTACAATTTATTGCCAATAATATTTCAAAAAGGGTTAGAAGTACTAAAAACCCAACGCGAAAAAGATGTATTTCTTACAGGAGCATTAAGTATTCTATCGGGTTGCTTGCCTAATGTTTTAGGTTTGTACGGTGGTAAAGAAGTATATCCTAACTTGTTTTCATTTTTGTTAGCACCAGCAGCATCAGGAAAAGGAGCTTTAACATACGCTAAAATGTTAGCCGATAAATACCACCAAGCAGTAATTCAAAATTCTAAAGATGAAGAAGCGGACTATAAAAAAGAATTAGAAGCGCAAAAGCAAGCCAAAAAGTATCTTAAAAAAGGAGAAGAAGCACCAGAGGAGCCAACACAACCGCCTTTTAAAGTAGTTTATATTCCTGCAAATACAAGTAATGCTAAAATGATAAAGCATATCGAAGATAACGAGGGTTTTGGTATCATATGCGAAACCGAAGCAGATACTTTAGGGCAAACCTTTAAAAACGATTGGGGTTCATATTCAGACTTGTTACGAAAGGCTTATCATCACGAAAAAATATCCATTTCTAGAAAAACCAATAACGAGTATTTCGAAATCGATAACCCAAGATTGTCGGTGGTACTTTCTGGTACACCTAATCAAATATTAAACATCATACAATCGGCAGAAGATGGTTTGTTTAGTAGATTCATGTTCTATGTGTTTGCATCCAATCCAGAGTGGTTAGACCCATCACCAAAATCCAATCCAGTTAATTTAACCGAACATTTTAAATACCTTTCAGATGAAGTCTACCGTATGGTAAGATATTTAGATAATACGGTCACTAATATTCATTTGTCAGATACACAATGGGAAAAATTCAATCCGTTGTTTGATGAATATCTCTTTAGAATCTACAATTTAGTAAGTAAAGATGCTACAAGTGTAGTAAAGCGTTTAGGTTTAATGGTATTTCGCTTTTGTATGATTTTTACAGCTATAAGAAAATACGAATGCCAATTAAAAGACACCGATTTAGAATGTACAGACCAAGATTTTAAGAATGCACTAAATTTAGCCGATGTCTATTTACAGCACAGCATATTGGTATTTAAAAACTTACCAAATAACACAACAAATATGCAGTTTAAACCTACCTCGCCAAAAGCTAATTTCTTAAAAGAATTACCACAAGAGTTTAGCAGAAAACAAGCACTAACTATTGGTGATAAATTAAAAATTAAAGAGCGTACGGTAGATAATTATTTAGCAAAACTAGAACAAGCAGGTTACCTCTTAAAACCTAAAGCGGGTTATTATCAAAAAAATAAACATTAGCAACCTTTGTAGGGTTTGCAAACTTTGCAAGGTTTAATATGGTAAATAAAAAATATAACGCAATCCGTTATATTTATATCAAGCAAAACGTTTATATTAGCAACTTTTAAATATTCTTGTATGAATCGCATAAAAGAAGTTCTGGAAGAAAAAGGTATTAAACAAGTTTGGTTAGCAGATAAGCTAGGTAAAAGTTTTAATACGGTGAATGGATATGTGCAAAACAGAAAGCAACCCAGTTTAGAGATGCTCTATGAAATTGCAAAGATATTGGGTGTAGACGCAAAAGAGTTGTTAAATGACAAATAAATTTTTTATAAAACATGTTTTGCCTTCTATGAGAGGGTTTGATGTTGTGAATTTACCTTCGTATTTAGACCGTGAATTGAATAAGAAGTGCATAGAATTATTGGAGTTTGAAAATGAATCTGAATTAAAATTAAAGCATGAAGGTTTTAGTTTTATGAATACATTTTCTCTTGAGTTTTTAGGTAAAATAGCTTTAAAAAAACATTTAGGGTTGGAATTTAAAGATGATATATCTAATGCTAAAATAGATTTTGATAGAAGTCTTAATTATAATGATAATGTTTATCAGTTGGTTTTTTTTGATTTCGATAAGATTCCAAAAATACAACTAAATCAAATTAACGATTCTATCTTCATCTTAAGAAATAACAATCAAAAGTTTTATATCTGTGGTAAGTCGGATATAGAAACAATAAAAAATAACCTATCTAAAGAAGCATTAAATTATTCAATATATAATGAAGGCTTTTCAGGTTTTATAGGTTTTAACAAATTAGAAAAAATAAATGAAATGAATTATAATTTTCCATTAGATACACTTAAAGAACTTCACAAACCGCAAATGGATATATTAGTCAATGAATTTGAAAAAATCCAAGAGGAAGTAATTAAGATAAATTATAAACATAAATCATTTAATGTTAATAAAGATAAATCGGTAGTTGATTCCAAAATTCAATCTATCGGCTTTTTTTCAGGTGCAGGAGGTTTAGATATAGGTGCTCAATTAGCAGGTTCAAAAGTTATTTCTAGTTTAGATTTTGATTTAGATAGTGTAAAAACACTTAAATCCAATAAATATTTTAATCACACGCATCATTTCCATAAAGACATAAAAGATATAGATGCAAGTTTGTATAAAGAAATATTGAAAAAAAATAACCCTGAAAAGTTAATTTTAATAGGAGGACCTCCTTGTCAACCTTTTTCAAAGGCTGGTTATTGGAAAAAGCATGAAAACAGACTTGGTAGTGATGACCCTCGTAATATGATTGGGAATTATTTACGCCTTATAGAAGAGATAAAACCAGATGGTTTTGTCCTGGAAAATGTGGAAAGTTTACTGCACCCTAAAAACATAGAGGCTGTGGAAAAGTTAGAAGAAGCTATTGAAAAATTAGGTTATTATCACATTAAATTCAGAGCAAATTCAGCCGACTTTGGTATACCTCAAAAAAGGAAAAGAGTTTTCTTTATTGCATCAAAAAATAAAATAGAAATTGAGCCAGAAAAGACCCATGGATCTGATAAGGAAATTAGCATAGACAATAAATTAAAACCTTATGAAAGAGTAATCGATTGGATTGGTAAGTATGATATGCCAAAATATTCGGATGATTATGATTCTACTGAAGGTAAATACTATGAGGATTTAATGGCTGTACCTCCAGGTCAAAATTACATTGCATTGACTGAAAAAAGAGGATATCCTAACCCTAAATTTGTTGCGGGTAAAAGGTATTGGTCTTTTTTATTAAAATTACATCCGTTACTTCCTTCTTGGACAGTTATAGCTTCTCCAGGTCATTGGGAAGGTCCCTTTCATTGGACAGGAAGAAGATTGAGATTAAAAGAATTGGCAGGTATACAAACATTTCCTGAAGATTACAATTTTGAGGGTTCAAGAAGGTCTATTCATAAACAAATTGGTAATGCTGTCCCTCCTTTGATGGGAAAGGTAGTTGTTGAACATTTAATAAAGCATATTTAGTATAATGGCTAAAATTATAAGTTTGTTTTCTGGTTGTGGTGGTCTTGATTTAGGTTTTAAACAAGCTGGATATAAAACTGTATTGGCGACAGATGTTTGGGATATAGCATGTGATACTTTAATGCATAATAAGATTGCAGATGAAGTTATAAATGATGATATAAGAAACATTGATTTCAAGAAGTATCATAATAAAGTTGATGGAGTTATTGGAGGTCCACCATGTCCGCCATTTAGTCAGGCAAGACATTATTTAACAAATAAAAAAAATGGTTTTTCTGATGAGAAGGCAGGTTTTGCAGTGCCTGAATATTTTAGAGTTATAAAGGAAGTAAATCCCAAATTTTTTGTTTTTGAAAATGTAGATGGATTCATGTATAAAACACATAAAGACGCATTAGATTTTTTAACTCAAACATCAGAAAGTTTAGGGTATGAAGTAACATTTAAAGTAGTTAATGCAGCTAACTATGGTGTTCCACAAACAAGGAAGCGTTTTATATGTGTTGGTGTGAAAAAGGGTATGGGAAAATTCAAGTTTCCAAATGAAACACATGCTGAACCCAAAAAAAATAATGGCTCAAAAAAGAGTTGGGTAACCTGTGGTGATGTTTTGAATGATTATGATTTTGTGACTGAAGAAGAATTAAACCAAAAGCCAGGTTCTAAACATCATTATCTTTTGAGTGAAATTCCACCAGGGGATAATTATTTGTACTTTACTGAAAAAAGAGGTCATCCAAATCCAATTTTTAAATGGAAATCTAGGTATTGGACTTTTTTATTAAAACTAACAACTGAAAGACCATCTTGGACTATTCAAGCTAGTTTTTCTAATAATCAAGGTCCCTTTCACTGGAAAAATAGATTTTTAAGAGCGGAAGAAATTAAGAGATTACAAACAATTGATGATGATTATGAAATTTTAGGTGATTTTAAACAGCAATGGAGACAGATAGGTAATGCAGTACCTTCCAAGCTAGCTTACATTTTTGCAAATAAAATAAAAGAAGATTATGAGATATGAATTAAATCAATCAAGTGAAATAGTTGAGTATAATGGTGGTACTCAATTTATTGCCGATACAAGTAATACAATTGTAGAATTGTTTTCACAAGGAATATATAGTTGTAATATCACTAATCAGGATGGTTCTGTTTATACTCTAGAAATTACAAACACTATAAATAATGCTGTTAATACTATTCTTCTTTTTTATGGTAATGTAAGGAATGAAAGTAGAAATCCATCAGAGAAGAAAATACAACTTAATGGTAAAGACCCAAGAAACTCAAATACTCCTGCCATTATTTTGGGTTTATATTGTTATGATACAAATGATGTTTTGTCTGATTTAATTTGTTGTGCTTGGAATGTTGATGATACAGTAAACTATCCAGGCAATCCAAGTATAAGAGGTATAAATGTTCAAATGTTTCAAGAAGCTAGGTTTAATGGTTTTGTAAAGAAGGATTACAGAAATAATACGGTATGTGTTTTTAGACCTGAATTTATTTTTTATTATTTAGAATCTAAAAATGAACATCATGCTTCTACTGAAAATCAAAATGTAGGAATTACAGATACAGAAACTACATTAGAAAGTGGTATTCAAAAAATCTTCTATGGTGCTCCAGGTACAGGAAAATCTCATAAAGTAAAAAGTCTCGTAAATGGTAAGGATGCCAGAATGCAAAGAGTTACGTTTCATCCAGAGTTTGATTATGCTTCTTTTGTAGGTGGTTATAAACCAACAATGGCAGATGAAGATGGTAAAGAAGTAATAAAATACAAGTTTGTACCACAAGCATTTACTAATATTTATGTTAAAGCTTGGAATGACCCAGAGCAAGATTATTATTTAGTAATTGAGGAAATTAATAGAGGGAATTGTGCAGAGATATTTGGCGATATTTTTCAATTATTAGACAGAGATTCAGATTACGATATCACACCATCAATTGAATTAGAAGCCTATCTAAAAGCAGAACTTGCTAATAAAGATAATGGTTTAGAAAATGGTAAGCTAAAACTACCTAAAAACCTGACTATTTATGCAACAATGAATACATCAGACCAATCGTTGTTCCCTATGGATAGTGCTTTTAAAAGAAGATGGGATTGGGAATATATTCCAATATGTTATGAAGATCTAACTGATGAAGGAGATTCAAATCCATCTTATGACTATATAATAGATTTAGGTAATGGTGCGTCTTTTAAATGGAATGAATTCATTTCTAAAGTAAACCTTAATCACATCCAACAAAACCCTGTTTTGGGGATGGATAAATGTATGGGTAATTATTTTGTGAAACCTAAAAATGGTGAAACAACTATAAATGTTGAAACCTTTATAAATAAGGCTATTTTTTATCTGTGGAACGATGTGTTTAAGGATGAAAAGAATGAGGTGTTTGAAGAGAATAGTTCTTACGAAGATTTCTTCCCGATTAAAACAAAAGGGGTACAAAAACTAACAGAATTATTAGAGCGTATAGAAGTTACAGTAAATACCACTCAAGAAGAATCAGCACCTGCACAAGATGAAGTTACTAATTGAGGAAGAAGAATATCCAGTTGATTTACTCGAAAGTATCTTTGATGATTTAAAGTTTTACAAACAAAACGGTTTAAAGGGTACTGTAAAAACGGTAGGTTATTACCACTCTTACAAAAAGAAAGAGTTGGTTTTAATGTTGCCTAAAGTTTTTATGGAAAATGGTGTTGAAACTGTTTTTAAGGGTACTAAAGATGAACTTTATAATTCCCTAGAGCAAACATCTATCAAACACGACTCAAAATACCAATGGTTAAGAGAGTTAAGTATTCATTTTTACAATAGTTTAGTTGAGTATAATAACCGTTGGAATCAAACCGGTTTAATCTCTCCATCACGTACTTTTGAATTAAACACCAATTTAGGTGAAGATAATTACTCGTATTTAGACATCGTTTTAAGTATAGTAAACTTCTATAAGAAAAATAAAAACCATATTCTATATCGTCATATAGAACAGGTTACTAATAATGCTTCAAGACCTAAATGGGAGAAAACAATTAGAAAATCTTTGCCTTTAATGGCAAATTCTAAAACCCCAATTTATTTTAATATCCGTAACAAAAGAAAAGTAGTTAACACAGAGGAAGAATTAATTACATATTTCTTTTCAATATTAAATCACTTAAATAATCAGCATAACTTAAACCTTAAAATAGATAAGTCTTATAAGCTATTTAAAGACGATGCTTTTATTAATTTATGTAAAGATGAATATGGTTTAAGAAAACTAAAGAAAATAAAGTACCGCTACTTTAATGATACTCTAAAAAGGATGTATCAACTATGCGAATTGTATTTTTCTAATAACGATTACGCAAGTAGTAAAAAGGAAAAAGAAGAGTTTCTCTGTACCAACAATTACAATATTATTTTCGAGGATATGATTGATAAGCTGTTTACAGATAAAATAGCTGAAGATGAAAATATCCAAAACTTAAAGAAAAATAAGGATGGTAAGATTATCGACCATATTTATGAGGATAAATCTTTAATAGATAGAAGTAACATATTTTTTATTGGAGATTCTAAATATTATAAATCAGATAATACAGTAGGTCAAAATTCAAAGTACAAGCAAATTACCTATGCTAAAAACATCATTCAATACAATATAGATTTATGGAATACAAAAGGCGAATTTCATAATGAGAATATAAGGTATAGAGATGATGAAACAGAAGGTTACAACATTACACCTAACTTTTTTATCTATGGTCATATTGAAGACCCTAACGATTTTGAAAATCCTCAAATAATTCAAAAAACACCAAAACCAGAAGTTTCATACCATTGGTCAGATAGGTTATTCGATAGAGATACATTATTTGTACACCAATATTCAATAAATTTCCTATTCGTTTTAAAATCTTATACAGCCTACAATAGTTATAAACTAAAGTCCTTTAGAGACGATGTGAAAAAGAAATTTAGATCTGGATTTATTGATTATTTTAATAATGCAGAAGTCTGTGGATTTACATTTTATCAATGCTCATTACAACCGTCGGAGTTTCCTAATTACATAAGAAATCGCTTTAAAGATTTTAATGGGAAATCAATTATAACACAAGACAATAGATTAATTATTGCAATTCATCAAAACGATGATAGTCTTAATCAATATTTATTGGATTTTGAAGCTTTAGAAAACTTTCAATAATATCTAATTTATGAATCTACACGATTTAAGACAAGCTCAAGCAAGCTATACAGAAAGAATTGAAGATGTTAAAAAGAGTAGGGAAAAGCTATATAAATTAAGAAAGAAGTTTGTTAAGGATTTTTCTTTAGAGTACTTGGCTAATATGCCTATTGAAAAGTATGTTATAGGTCAAGGTACAACAACGTTCTGTAGAAGACTTGAAAGAGAATTAGATGGGTTAGGGCGTATTTTAGGTTCTAATGCTTTTAAGTTTGGTGTCTATTATGGAAGGACTAAAGAAGACCCAAATATTATTTATAGAAATGCTAAAAAATGGGGTGATAGTCCTGAAACAGCTTATATTGATATTAAACCAGCTTTAATAAAATTGCTTAAGGATGGTGAAAGCAATAATATAAAGGGTATTATCAAGAATAAAATATCACCCACTTTTAAAGGTAAGATTTTATCAACTTATTATCCTGAAAGATATTTAAACGTATTTTCAAACGAACATTTAAATTATTTCTTAAAGTTTTTTGATTTAGATACGCCTGAATTAATAAAATCAAATCCCGTTATCAAAAGAGATGCCTTATTGAAATTTAAAAATGATGATGAGGTAATGCGAAATTGGTCAGCAGATTTGTTCGGTAACTTCTTATATTTTGAATATCCCAAAAGACCAATTAAGAAATCTACACAGGCAGATAACCTTTTAAAAGATTACTTAAATCCTATATTTCCTATAAATCCTGTTGCAAGTGAAGTTGTTTTAAACATCTTACCAAATAGTATACAGGCAAATCAAAAAAATAAGCGTACTAATAATTCTAAACCTGATTATGAGAAAATAAATAGGGTAAATAAAAAATTAGGAGATAGAGGTGAAAAGATAGTAAAAGACTTTGAAATAAATAGGTTAAACGACCTCAATAGACCAGATTTAGCAGAACAAGTAGATAGAGTTTCTTTAAAGTCGGATAGTTATGGTTATGATATTTTATCCTACGAAGAAGATAATTCAGTAAGATATATTGAAGTAAAAGCGACACGCTCTAAAGTTGGTGATGCTAATTTCTATTTAACCATTAATGAGTTGAATACAGCAAAAGAAAATCCAAACTACTATATTTATATAGTGTTTGATATATTATCTAAAAATCCTAAAATTTGGATAGTAAACAATCCTTTCAATCCTGAAAACACGGATATTGATTTAACCCCAATCAGTTACAGAGTATCTATTAAAACGAATAGAGGATAAAGTATAGTTCCCCACAAAACAAAATCCAGTTTTTTCGCACCTCAAAATCCTCTGTCTTTTATTTTGTTCCGCTCGCCAACGCGCTTGTAGTTTTTGGTTGCCAACCCTCACACAGCACATTACTTGTTTTATTTAAACGTTTACATTTTAATAAATAGGTACAATAAAAAAGTAATAAGCTGTTGCCAACGCTCACACCAAAAACTACCCAAAGCTATGTTAACATAATACAAGTTATAGTAGAAAACGGCACTTTTTAAAGGTTTGCTATCGCAGTATTAATGCATTTTTTAGCTATAACAGGTATTATGTAAAATATCCGCTATTCCTACGCGCACTTCTGTACATTCAATCACATTTTGAACTAAAATTAAACATCTGATCATTTTAAGGGTTACGTTATTTGATAATAATATTCGTTATCTCATTCAAGCTGCACAAAACCATCGTTAAGTCCAAGTATTCCTTACCTCAAGTCTTTGTTTGTTTCATTTCGTTAACAAATATAAAAGACCACTTTTCCCCGCCACCCAAGTCAGCGGTTTTAAAAAAATAGGTTCATAAAATGTAGTAGTACGCCATAGCATATTGCTTTTTCTCGTACCTCAAAAAAACAAAAAGCTATTGCCTAAAAGTCCTGAATAAGTAGCTTGTTTAAATGCTGTTTTATCAAACAACTATTTAAAACGCTACCCATACAATCGCTTCATCCAACGCTCAATACGGTACTAAAACCTATTTTTTTAAGTGTTAATTCCCCAGAAAAGTTATATTTATAGTATGAAACAAATGATTGAAGATTTATTTGATTTATTCTTTCCTCACTCTTTAGATGAAAACGGTAATAAAATCGAAAATCCTGAAGGAGATGATTCTTTTGGTACTAAACTTTTCGTAATCATTATGCTTGTTATAATAGTAATATTGGCAGGTATAACATTAAATTAATAAAAGATAGCAAATATATGTGGCTTCCTACAGCCCACGCTTTAAGGCTATAAAGCTCAAGCCTACGGTTTTTTAAAAAACTTTTTATTACTACTTCAAAGCAACTTTTCGTTTTGCTTTTTGCCTTTTCTATTTCATTAAAATTCCTAAAAAACTTTTTTAAAAAAAGCTTGACAGCCTTATCCACGCCACAAAGCGGATGGCTTTCTTTTTTTAATTTTTTTCTTTTTCATTTTCAAAAAAAATATGTGTGAGCGTAGCGAACTTTTAATTGGATAGCTATGTCTTATTTTGAAATGAAAACCCATCAAATCGGAAAAACCTACTCGAACCCTCATTTTTTTATGCTTAACAAAGGACTTAACAGCGGAAAACCGCTCTCAAATCCTTGTCCAAACTGTTTTGTAGTAATCACAAAAACGGAAACAGAGAAAAACACGCTTTTTCACTTGTCTATGATGTTGCAAATTGGCGGTTTTTACGCTTACTATTTAAAAGGTAGTGTTATTCCGTTTATTTCTGTAGATGATTGCAGAAACACGCTTAAAAATGGCGTTAAATCTTCTCATAATGTCAGCGACCAGATGCAAAAACATATTAAAGCGGTTGAGGTTATCAGTAAAAAAGAAAAAGAGCTTCAAAATGTCATTGATAAAATGGCAGTTTTAAAGGTTGCATACATTCGTAATTGTTTCAAACTGATGCAAAGTAAAGAAGCCTAATGCAAAGGCGTCTAACAAGGCTAAAACAGTAACAAAATGGCATTATTTTCGTTATATTTATAGTGAAATAAAGGTTTTAAAGCAATATAAAGTCCGTACCAAATCCAAAGGAGTTTAATTTTAAATTGTTTTATATTATGGGAAAGATTTCTCAAGGAATTTTAGGCGGATTATCTGGAAAAGTAGGTAACGTAATTGGTGGTAGTTGGAAAGGTATTGACTACATCAGAATTAAGCCATCAAGTGTGGCGAATCCTCGAACAGAGGGACAAGTAAACCAACGTAATAAATTTACGGTTACATTGGAATATTTACAGCCAAACAAAGAGTTTTTAAAAGTCGGTTACAAGTCTTTTGCGACAAAGAAAACTGAATTTAATGCTGCAATGTCTTATGTGTTAAATAATGCAGTAGGAGGGATTGCACCTAACTTCACAATCGATTATTCTTTAGCTTTGTTGAGTAGAGGTTCTTTATCAGGAGTGTTAAACGGAACTACTGACTTAACAACACCAGGACAAGTGGATTTTGGTTGGGGTGATAACTCGGCAGAGGGTAACGCAAATGCAACAGATAAAGCAATGTTATTAGTTTACAATCCAAGCAAAAAAGAATCTGTTTATATTTTAGATGGTGCAGACAGAACAGCAGGTTCTCAATCGGTAACAATTCCAAACACCTATGCAGGAGACACAGTAGAGCTATTTATGGCGTTTGTTTCTGCTGATGGTAGTCAAGTATCAAATAGTGTGTATTTAGGCTCTGGTACGGCTGCTTAATAACTTTAAGTTTAAATACATTTTGAAAACCGTTTCTATTAATTTAGAAGCGGTTTTTTTATGCCTTTAGATTACTTCTAATTATTGGTTAAAATGTTATACCTATGTTGTACCCTCTTTTAATTAATCTTTTAAAACCCTTTATTTATAGGTATTTTATGAGTTAATTAATATGACACATTGTTGCCACCAGTTTTTTTATTCAGTATTATTGAAGTTAAAATCAAACTTAAAATTCCTGCCGAAATAGAAGAAACAATTACATTTCCATATTGTTTGATTTCAAGTCCGCTTAAAAGTCTAATCAATATAATTGCAAAGGTCAATCCCACTAAAATAAACCAATATTTTAAATTGACTTTTTTGCTTATATTTTTTTCTATCGGTAATTGATAAATAGCAAAAGTAATTATTAACCCGCCAATTAATGTACTTGAATGTTGTAAGATTTTTAAAATTGGTATTTGCTTTCCTAAAATGTCAATTGTGTTTGATAATCCTGGAATCTTTTGAATGAAATATCCATTATCGTGAGTAAAACTGTCCCAAAAAATATGGGATATAGCTCCAATTAAAACTGAAATTATGATTACCAGCCAGTTTTTTTTAAAGTTCTTATTCCAGTTAAATTGATTAAACTGCAAAAACCTTGATTTTAGAAAAAATGGTAAATTGTCAAATAATCTGTTCCGAACGATATTGTGAAAAATAAAAGCAAGTAAAACTCCTAATGGTAAGTCAAACCAAAAAAGTCCATCAAATGTGTGGCTATAATTGCTTTTAATTCTCATTCTCAGAAAATATTCAAAATCTGGCGTTAAACTCCCAATTATTAATCCAGTTAAAGAAATCCATTTTTTAGGTAGATAGTTTAGCGGTAAAACTATTGCTGGATGTGAAAAGGTAAATGGCATTTATTTCTGTTCGTGTTTTTAAATTGGTGGCAACGCAGTGCTATGTGTAGTTGTCTGTTTTTTTGTGAAGATAATTAAAATCGTTAGATTTTATATTTTTGGGAACAAAAAAATAGCAACCAATTG
>NZ_QENZ01000006.1 GCF_003096835.1 Balneicella halophila | reverse complement strand
GATATAGCATTCGCCTGCGGCGAACAAAATTCCTACATTTTCGCTTCACTCAAATTCCCGTCCTTTTGTAAATGCTATATCATCGCAGTGCTATGACAATTACATATACCTCTATTAGCTAAAAAAAACACTATCATCAAACAACGCCGCCAAGGCGAGATTTACGCTACACATCATTTGCTATATGCAATTGGTTGCTATTTTTTTGTTCCCAAAAACATAAAATCTAACGATTTTAATTATCTTCACAAAAAAACAGACAACTACACATAGCACTGCGTTGTGCTTCATTAAAAACTCAAGACATAACGGATAAATAGATGGAATTAGATAAAATAATTAAATCTCTAAAATTCTTTCCAAAAATTTGGACTGCATTAAGTTTTCTACTACTTCTATTAATTAACTTAACGTTATTCTTCGGAAGGAACTTTGAGAATATTAGAATAGGCTCACTACTAAAGATAATGCCTGATTTTTACAATCACATCTCGAATTTTTCACTTTGTTTTATTATTTACATAACTATTGGGTACGTTGGTGTAATGTTCGGTATGACATTTAAACACTTAATTTTAATTGGGGCATTTATTTTATTCTTAACTCTAATTATAGAACTTCTAATACCATTTTTAAATACGCCTGACAAAACTGATGCCGTATTTGGGATACTAGGAGTGTTCTTAGGATTTGGATTTCTTTATGTAATAAAAAACTATGGATTGAAAAAAACAAATTATAAAAAATAACGAAAGCACAACAAAACCTATACGCAATGCCCTGCGGGACACTGCGCATAGCCAGACCGATGTTCAAAATCCTTCGGCTTTTGCACATCGGTAGGGGGATTTCCGCACTGTGGCTCGTCCGAAGGACTTCGCCACATCAGGACATTTGCGAAAGCGTAAATGACATTATCGTCAACTTCGGATGAGTGAGAATTTCGTTTAATTTTACTTTTTCGTTTTTAACTTTTCACTTAAGAAAATAATAACGTGAGATACTTCGCTATCGCACAGTATGACTAAGAGATTGTTCGCTGTGTGCATAAATACAAGTAACAAAGTCTCAATAATTAGCCCCGATTGCAGTGGTTATCCTTTTTTTTGGTTGGGAAATCAGTGTGAGGGCGAAAAAAAGATAGTAACGGAAAGCGGGAATTTGTTTACAAAATGCCGAAAACCTACCGCTACAAAACAAAAGACATATCCTACTAATGTCTTGTATTCGTAGCTTTTATTTTCTCACGAATAAAGGCAGACTCATCTGATTTTAAGTAATTATAGGTAGCCTCTGGCAAACTATTTTTTACCACCTCAAGTTCATCTCTGCGAATGGCATCACGGATATTGCTCGCACTAATATATTCTTTGGTATCAGCATTTTTTTTGCGCTCTACCTCAATCACCTCTACACCTACAGGTACCAAAAGTCTTTTCATAGCTCGGTTATAAGCGGCAGTAGTTTGGCAGTACATCTCTTCGCCCACGTATCTTTTCTTGATACCTAAAGCAGGAACAATATAGTCGCGAAAGATGGTGACATCGAGTTCTGCCTGCTTTGTAGTGATGTCTGTAGTATTCACTCCTTTCAAAAAGTAATGTGGAAAGGTTTTTCCTGAAACAATATAATCACCCCCGGGGATAATGGTTAGGTTCTGAATGTGTTTGGTTGCTTCTTTCACCAATTGCAACCGAACTTCAAACGGGAAAGCTGAACGATTCTCTTGCACTACAAAAAGATACACCCAATCGCTCTCAACTGAAGCTTTTTCAATAAGATAAAGATGTCCGTTGGTGATCGGATTACAATTAACGACTAAGGATGCAATATCATCCGCTCCTTCTTTTTCTATCTTATAAGTTTTCAAATTGGTGACATAATCATTAATGCCTATAAGCCCATATTCCAAGACACAGAACAGTGGCTCAGCAACCGCAATCTTCTTGAATCCCATTCCCTCAAAAATCATAATGTTCCGAGGTCTGGTAAATGCAAATATCTTATCGTATTTCTCGATTAATCGACCCAATTGATGAGTAATAAGCATTGCAAAAACAGCCGTTTCCCTATATTTAGGTGCTACAGCAATATATTTTAAGACATTAGCCTGAGAAGAAGCTACGCCTAAGACTTCATTATTAAGATTGAATATCATTACAGAATAATCGACTTCATTCTCATCAAAGTCAAACCCCATGGGTTCAAGAAAATCTCTCAACAACTTAACATCATAAGGACTTTTTAAGTCCATGACTTCCTCTCTGTAATCTGTGTTTTCAATATGCATATAACTCCATTCCTTTATCGTTCGCCTAGGCTGTAGTGCGTAAAATCCAAATTTTCGATAAAGTAAACGAACAAACTTAAAGCGAGCAAGTCTGCAGCCCCTCCAGGTGATATGTTATTAAACATACAATACTCTCCGAAGTTTTTTAAAGATTGATTTCTATGATATCCGATGGGGGTAGTGAGCACTCGAGCAGCATGGCATTGCACCTGTCTTAGAGCTTCTTGATTTTTTCTGTAAAGAATGTTTATATCGTTGCTTTTAGAAATGATAAGCATTAATAGATTTGTCAATACCTCTTGCCAATCTTCTTTGGTTAATACGCGATAATCATCACCTATTTGAGCATTCAAATAACCTATAGCATAATTAAAGACCGTCGGAAATCCCTGTTCTGCTTCATGTCTTGCACCTCCTGCTAAATGCTTTCCATACTTTTTGAAAGCTTCTTCCCCATGAGTTCCATGTTGAGCATGTCCTTTGTCAAAATCCTCATCTACAATACCTTTCATGATCTTCTGCACCCATGCCTGAAAGGCTTCCTGAGAAAATTTCTCACTATTTGCAAAAACGGCTGCTGAAGCAAAACTTGCTAGACCTATTAAGAAAATCATCCCTTTTTGAGTATTTACTCCGTTGGTTGCAGTGTACATTGCCTCTTCAGCTTCTAAGCCCATAAGACGTAAATTCTTCCTGATCTCTTTGAAATCTACAGATTCTTTAGCCTTTCTCCCTGTCTTATACCCATATTTTGCAGTCTGTCGCCAATAATTAGAAAGTGAACCAGAGGAGCTCAAGAAAGTAAAAAAGTCCATATCTGTATGTGCACCGTTAGATGATGGACAAACTAAACCGGGTTTATCTTCTACTGAAACTTCATACAGACTGGCAACAATTGCTTTCTCTGTAATTATTGAAATGACGAGGTTCTTTTTTATTGTTGCCAAATAATTTTGAGTGTGCTCATTTACGTAATTATTATATTCCTCAAAACTATGACGTTTTTCTTTCATACATTTTTTGGCGGGATGATCACATAAAAAACATTTTTTGTCTTTGCCTGAAGAAATCATTTCTCCTTCGGAGTTCATTAAATCAACATCCAGAAGGCGCTCTAATGGATGAGTTTGTTCAAAGTCCTCAAGAAATTTCTTAACCTGCTCATCTTCAAAAACATAAGCAACACCTTGCAAGAAGAAATTTCCATTATCGGAATGATGATAATGCTGTGTGTTCGGAATTTTATGAATGCGATGTGCGACCAAGAAGCGCAATAAATCATTTTGCACACAATTAAATGCATTTTTTAAAATTTCAGAGGATTTAGGATATCCTGGAATATTAAAATTAAGGCTAATAGATGCTAAGCCACGCTCTGCCAAGGAATTTCTTAATGCAAAACGCTCTTCACGGTCTTTAAGAATATTTGTTAAAATTTCTTCGTTATTAGATGTAGTCATAAAGTAGCCTTCCGTTGTTCAGTTACATTCCTTGTCAAAAATACAAAATCTAATAAAAAAACGGGATAAACCTTAAAATAAAAGTTTATCCCGTATCTTCATAATAGGCATTTTAGCATTTACTCTTTGTTCTTCACTTCATAAATAACATCAATAATGCTACCATCTCTATACTCCACTAAGCCTACGATTTTGTCAGTATATTCTATTTTCTTTGGTTCGCCACAAATACCGCGAACCTCTTCTTCCAATTCCTTGATATCACGCACCCAAAGTCCTGCTTCTTTTAAGTTCTTTTCTAACTCTGGTTTTGCAGGATTCACACAAAGACCTCGCTCAGTTACTAAGATATCTACTGTTTCTCCAGGTGTAACAATCGTGTTCACTTGTTTTTTAACAATAGGAATACGACCACGGAAAGAAGGACAAACTACTACGGTAAGATTTGCACCGGCTGCGGTATCGGAGTGTCCGCCGGAAGCACCACGAATCTCACCATCTGAACCAGTGATTACATTTACGTTAAAGTCTGTGTCTATCTCTAAAGCACCTAAGACCACCACATCCAGTTTGTTTGTCAAACAACCGCAGTTGTATGGATTCGCGTACATACCACCAGAAATTTCAACGTGGTTATTATTTTCATATAATGAACGACTTACCGCAGCATCGAACGACTGTACATCGAACAATGCATCGAAAAAACCTTCTTCAAGCATATCTACTAAGTAAGAAGTTACTCCTCCTAAAAGATAGCTCCCTTTAATTTCTTTTTTCTTCATTTCTTCACGAATGAAACGAGCAACAGCCAAAGATGCACCACCTGCCCCTACTTGGAAAGAAATGCCGTTTTTAAAATATCCTGAATTTACGATAGCATCAGAAGCAACTTTCGCAATATGCAAATCCATTGGAGATTTAGTAATACGCGTAGTTCCTGTAGCAATCTTCTTAGCATCACCGATACTATCAACTTTGACTACATGATCTACAAAGTTTTGTGTAATTGATGGAGGCAAACATGGGAAATCAACCAAATTATCAGTTACTACAATCACATTCTTTGCATAGCGCGCATCAATAGCGGCATATCCCAAAGAACCAAACGCAGAAGGTCCGTGTGAACCTGTTGCATTTCCTTCGCAGTCAGCAGCAGAAGTGGCGATCACTGCAATATCCACACTGATTCTTCCTGTATGAACATCGCGTACACGTCCACCGTGCGAATGTATGACTACTGGGTGCTTTAATTTACCATGTGAAATCGCTTTCCCCAATTCATTACGAATACCTGATGAGAAGATACGTGTAATAGTGCCGTTTTCAATCAAAGGTACTACTGGGTCGTGTGCTCCCGTAAGAGACGATGAAGCCAATGTGATATCCTTGATACCCATGTTAGCTAACAAATTCATCACTGGTACTAAGACTTCATCACCTCCACGCAGATGGTGGTGAAACGAGATCGTAAGACCATCCTTGGGATTGCATTTTTCGATAGCTTCTTTTAACGTATCGACTAGTTTTGATTGGTGTGGCATCTTTGCCCTGTTCGGAGCAGGAACTGTGGGTTCTTCCATTACTCCTTTCTTGATTTTTTCGAATGCTCCTTGGAATGCTTGAAGTTTCCCAAGTCCATCAACTTGCTCGGGAATATTTTTACCTAATTTATTAATCATTGTTTTGTCGTTTTTTTATTCAAAAGAAGATAAATCAATTTCTGCCATATCTAATACGTATTTTGCTCGTGCCATTACAGGAGCATCTACCATTTTTCCATCAATAGCAAATACGCCCAAGTTGCGTCTTTTAGCATCAATCCAGCCTCTATAGACTTTCGCTGCTTTACGAATTTCAGCTTCTGTTGGCATAAAAACATTGTTCACTATATCTATCTGGCGTGGATTAATTACAGCCTTACCAGTGAAACCAATTTTCTTGATATATAGTGTTTCTTCTTTTAAACCTTCATCGTCATCTACATCAGCATATACAGTATCGATACAGTCTATTCTATTTGCTTTTGCCGCCATTACAATTTGCTTTCGCGCATAGTCAATACCTGCATTATCTTTTGTTTTCACAATATTCATGTCAGCAGTTAAGTCTTGACCGCCAATTGTAATCGCATCAACTCGTTTAGAATATTCTGCAATTTCAAAAACATTACGAACTCCTTTTGCTGTTTCAATCATCGCATGAATGCTCATCTTATCATGTGGAAGATTGTGCTTGTTTTCAATCTCTTCTATTCGATCGATGAGTTTCTTTAAATCCTCAACAGATTCTGTTTTTGGAAAACGTACAGCATCTGGCTGTAAAGGAACAATTTCCTCTAAATCTGCATCGCCAAAAGGCGTGTCGGTATGGTTTAGACGTACAGTAACTTCACAATTATAAAAGTTAATTGACTTTACGATGTTACGTACCAGTGTACGAGCTGCATCTTTTTGATTCAATGCTACAGCATCTTCCAAGTCTAACAAAACACTGTCAGCACCATAAACACTACCTTGTTGCAACATCCCCGGATTGTTTCCTGGAATGTAAAGCATTGTTCTTCTTTTTCTAGTTCTATTCTGAGCCATTTCTATTCCTTTTTTCGAAGTTATTCAACTAAAGTTCCTTCAGCAGTTCCAGCAGAGCGTTTTATTGCTGTCTCTACTCTTGCTTTGATTACGGGTGTCAATGCTCCCTTATCGTTCACATGCAATTGTACATCTTTGACATCTAACTCATCAAGAACTTCCTCAATGGCTTTTTCGATAGACTCTTGATATTGCATCTTCACACTGGAGTCTATGGCAACAACGCGCCCTTTCCCTTCTTCTAAAGGTTTTATAAGCACCATCAAATCGCTGGATTCTAATGTTCCTGCCTGTGCTTGTGATTTTAATTTCATAATATCTTTATTTTTTGGAATCTTAAAAATACACTACAAAGTAAGAGATTTAGACGCGATTTTCAGACAAATATACAATGTTTAGCAGCATAAATATTATTTAATTTTTGACTGATTTATGAAACACTTCGAATTTAGCTTTTCACGCATACTTACAGTTAATTTTGAGACATTTAGATAAATATTTAAAACATTAAAATCGGTATTTGCATATTTTTTGCTAACTTTATCAAATTATAAAGAATCAATTATAAACCTTAAAAAACTAAGATTATGAACATCTCAAAAGTTATCGGTATCATTTTAATTGTTGTTGGAATTATTTTAGCCTATTATGGAGTTACGACAATATCTGAAAACAATCATGCTATAGAATTATTCGGAGCAGAATTAGACTTCTCTAACGAATCTGGCAAAGAACAAGGCTACATCTATCTTGGATTAGCATTAGTTGCTTTTATCGCTGGTGTATTTATGGTAAGAAAGAAAAAATAAATCACCGAAAACAAACATTGAATCTTTTTTACGCTAATACTATAATTGCTTCACGACCTCAATGAGCAATTATGTAGATAATCTTCATATGTCTATACTTCCTGAAAACATCGAAAAACTGCGCCTGTTCTTTGTATTTATTTTAAAATATTGGAATAGCGACATCATCTCGTATGCCTCATCCAAAGTTATGGATAAAGAATGCGAAAACAGTGTTGAATCTTTTAAGTACTCACCACAAGAGCTTGCTGATGATTTCAGAGATATGGGTCCTACCTTCATCAAGCTGGGGCAAATGCTTTCTACTCGTCCTGATTTACTTCCTAAACCTTATTTAGTTGCATTGGCAGAACTTCAGGATAATGTGGAAGAAATTCCTTATGATGAAGTTGAACAAATCATAGAAGCTGAACTGAGCATAAGAATTTCTAAAGCCTTTGAAGAATTTAACAAAACGCCTATAGCAAGTGCTTCCATTGGTCAAGTCCATGAAGCAAAGCTCCTTTCTGGAAAAAAAGTGGCTGTAAAAATACAGCGTCCCGGCATTCGAAAAACGTTTTTAGACGATTTTAAAACTTTAGAGAAGTTAGCCGAGTTTGCAATAAGCGTTTCCAAAGAGGCGCAGAAGTACGCATTAACAGACATTATAGAAGAATTAAAGCATACGTTATTAAATGAGTTAGATTATCATAAAGAAGCTCGAAATTTAATCGTGTTGAAAGAAAATCTTTCTCGTTTCGAATACATCTCAATACCTCAGCCTATCACAGATTATTCAAGCGCTAAAGTACTTACTATGGAGTTTGTAGAGGGACTAAAGGTTACTAAAGTAAGCCCATACAGGAAAATGGATGCAGACCTCACTCCACTGGCAAAAGATCTTATAGAAAGTTATTTACAACAAGTTATTGTGGATGGATTTGCACACGCTGATCCGCATCCTGGCAATGTATTCATCACGCAGGAGAATGTGCTTGTTTTAATGGATTTAGGAATGGTTGCTCGGTTTAGTAATACTCTGCAGGAGAATATTCTCAAACTCATGATTAATCTTAGCAATTATGATGGAGAGAAAATCTCTGAAATTTTACTTTCAATGAGTACTTACGATCCAAACCATATAGCCATACAAGATTTTAAAAAGAAAATAAGTCGCATGGTATGGGAAAGCAAGAACAAAACTGCTGACGAAATGCATACAGGTCGGCTAATCATACAAATGAACCAATTGGCTGCACAAAGTGGTATTGAGCTCCCTGTTGAAATAAATCTTCTTGGGAAAATTTTGCTAAATATGGATCAAATTGTAGCCATTCTTGCTCCAGGACTCAACATCCAAAGAATCATTAATAATTATGTAGAGGAACTCATGCGTAAAAGGATGTTGGCAGAATTAAAACCTGAAAATTTATTTACGCTTATCCTTGAAACGAAAAAGTTTGCCGAACATCTTCCGGAAAGACTAAATAAAATAACTGACAATATAGCCAACAACAACCTGAAAGTAAAAGTTGATGCTATTGACGAAAATCTATTTGCTACCACATTTCAGAAAGTGGCGAACCGAATAACTATTGGGTTAATCATTGCCTCCATGATTGTAGGAGCAGCTTTACTCATTCAAGTACCAACTAGTTTTAAAATATTTGGCTACCCGGGCTTAGCTATTATTTTATTTGCTATTGCAACATTGCTCGGTTTTTACTTAATTTACACGATTCTTTTTAAAGATGAGAATAAACCTCGTCAAAATTAAAGAATGAAGCTGTTTCTTTTCAAATCTTATAACAGGGTAAAACCTTTATTATTTAAACAAAGTACATGAAGAAAATCATTTTGTGCATTATTTTTTTATTCTTAGCCAATATCTGTTTTACTCAGGATTATAAAAAGGATTTTAGAGAGGCTTTACTTAAGCAGGATACGACAATACAACTCTCTATTCTTAGAGAATGGGAAAAGAATCAACCCGATGATGCTGATATATACATTAGCTATTTGAATTATTATTTTACCAAAGCTAAAAAAGAGGTCATTGAAATAACTTCAGGAAATTCCGAAGAAGAAATACCTTTAACAAAAGATTCTACAGAAAATACAGTCGGCTATCTAGGAGCAAAAGTTAGTTATGATAAAGCTATTCTACAAAAAGGAATGGATAAAATAGACAAAGGTATTTCTCTACATCCCAACCGACTAGACATGCGACTAGGCAAAATTTTCACCTTAGGCAAAATAAAAAGTTGGAATTTATTTACTGATGAAATCACTAAAACCATTCAACATTCCAGCCAAAATAAAAACAGCTGGCTGTGGCTAAATAACGAACCGCTTCCTGAGGCAAAGGAAGTAATGCTCGCTTCAATACAAAGGTATCAACAACAACTTTATGAAACAGGCAATGATGAGTTACTGAATAATATGCAACAAATAGCTCAAGAAGTTCTAGCTCATTATCCAAACCATGTAGCTAGTTTATCGAACTTAGCTATCACTCATATTTTTAGGAAAAACTATGACGAGGCTCTAGAATATTTGCACAAGGCAGAAAGACTAAATCCTAATGATGGTATTGTCCTTGCGAATATGGCTAAAGTCTATGAGCTTAAAGAAGATTTACTAACTTCTAAAGTTTATTATCAGAAGATTGCTGAAAATCCTGATATAGATGTCAACTTAAGACAATTTGCTAAAGACAAAATCCAAAGTTTTAACAAAAAATAGAATGACCGTAAAACGCATAGGAATAGTGGGTGCCGGTATGGCGGGAATACAAGCTTTAGGCGCTTATTTGAAAAATGACAATCTTAGTTGTGAGATTCATATTTTTGACTCAAAAAAACATTCAGGTTATGGTCTGCCATTCATTCCTGATGATAAGTCTTTGCTTCTCAATCAACCACAAGACCAAATGAGTCTCACTGAAGAGCCTAATCATTATAAAGAATGGATTGAAAAACATCATCCTAAAGAAGCCAAAAACCGCTTTACTACTCGTTGGAGGTTTGGTGAATATAGTCGACAGTTGTTTGACATTTATTTGGAAGATAAGCGCGTGCATCATCATACGCTCATGATAAATAATCTCAAGATAACTGATGAGTATTTCACGTTAGTTGATGAGAACAATAAGACTCACACTTTTGATGTAGTCCATCTTTGTTTTGGACAGATGCCTTACAGCGATCCTTATGATTTGAAAAATGAAAAAGGTTATTATGGAAATCCCTATCCTCTCTCGAGAATAAAAAACAAACTTCTGAAAAGCAAGAATATTGGGATTGTAGGTTGTGGCCTATCAGCAGTAGATTTTTTTATTTTTCTACAGACAAAAAACTACAAAGGACACATATTTTTCCTCTGCCATGGACAGCGTTTTCCACTAATAAGGGCTAAGGACATTGATGCTCTCGCACTACCACATTTAGACAAAGTCATGAGAAGGAAACACATCAGACTTGCTGACATTCTTACTGCATTCAAAGCAGATGCTCAGCATTTTGAGATTGATTTGGAGCATTACATTCCAAAAATCAATGGGCATCCACTATCAGAACTTCTGTTCCAAGAAAAGCACCTAGAAAAATTAGGAATTTTACAACATATGGTGCTCAAATATCATGATGATTATCCAACAGTATGGAATCAATTTACATTGGAAGAACAAAATACATTTGCTGAGGACTATCTGGATATATTTCAACTTATAAAAAGTCCGATGCCACTAAGGAGTGCTCGTAAAATCATTAAAGGAATAGAAACTAGTAGCACTCATATTGTAGCATTTATCAACAGAATTGAGAAAAAGCGTAAATATTTTCATGTAGAAACAACAACCGACACACTAAAAATAGAAACAATACTCAATGGTACAGGTCCTGTTTTTCAACCAAAAGACGCAGGACACGATGCCCCAATACTTCCATTAGTTGAATCAATGCTGAATGAACGCATACTACAGCAATACAACGACAGTTGTTTTGAAGTCACCTTTCCAGATTTCAGCGTCGTTTCCCAGCGCTATGGAATATTGCAGAATTTGAAATTACACGGTCAGACTGTAGCAGGAATTAACCTAGCCAACAACGACATTGGTGTTATTGGTAATGGAGTACGAAGTGCAGTTGCAGACGTAATTTCAAGGTTTTAATTTGTTTATGTATTAAAAAAACGGTTATTAAACCTTTGTGGATTTTTCTTTACGGTTTTATAAAGAATTTTTTGATGACCTTGCACAACAGGCTCAATCTTTGGGTACCTTGTTTTAAAGTAAAAGCCCATAATCACGCCAAATCCTAATCCGCCAAGATGTGCCCAATAAGCCACACTATCAGGAGCGCCTAGTATTCCAGAGAATTGTTGGTATATCCAAAATCCTATAAATAAAAAGGCGGGAATAAAAAAAGGTCTTGGGCTAAGAATAAATAGCATCTTTATCCGAGAACGAGGAAACATAACCAGATACGCGCCTATTAATGCAGAAATAGCACCACTGGCACCGACCATAGGAATACACTCGGCATTGCCGTCAATCAATACATGAGAAAGCGCGGCAACAACTCCACCTGCTAGATAAAATAAGATATAACGAAAATTACCGATGGTTGTTTCAATATTGTCACCAAAAATCCACAAATAAAGCATATTGCCTAACAAATGCGTAACGCTACCATGCAAAAACATACTTGTAATCAACGTATGCAGAGAATTCCATTGGGTAATCTCACAAGGGTTGGCAGCATAACCATCAAAGAAAACGCCCTCTTGCTCCATTGAAAGCCCCGATTGGAACATAAAATAGATAAAGATATTTACTGCAATGAAAACATAGGTAAAGATAGGTTTTACTTTACCTTTAATGTTGTCATCGCCTATAGGAAAAATCATGTAAAAGCTTTATTTACTCAGGATAAACCAAATTTTCCTCAGTGATGTTATGCAAAACTTTTAAATATTCTCTGGCTTCGTACTTTGCTAAAAGCAGATTATTATTAAAGTAATTTCCGCACTCCATTGCAGAGGCTCCGGGAATATCTCCTTCAAAATCAGCTATAAATTCAAACAAATCTGTCATCAACGGCACTATATCTTTAGAAGTATAATCTCCTGAAAGAATCAAATAATTACCCGTCATGCATCCCATGGGTCCCCAATAGATAACTTTATCTTTCCAATCACTATTACGCAAGTATGTGGCTGCTAAGTGTTCTATAGTATGTGTCTCTGCACTACCTAAAACCGGCTCTCTATACGGTTCTTTCATTCGAATATCAAAAGAAGTGAGAACATTCTCTCCCACTTTATCCTTTCTGGATACATATATTCCGCGCTTGAGTTTTAAATGATCTATCGTAAAACTTGCTATTTTTTCCATAATAAATTGCTCTTCAATATTTTGTCACGAAAATAGCTAAAAAACAGCCCATTGCAAAATTTGAAATCATACTCCTTTTTTCCTTTTTTATTTTTTAAGTATTTTTGCTAATGATTAAATAAAAACGACAACTTATGGTCTCCGTATTCTCAATGCTCCTTATTGCAATTTTTTTAATTCTATTCTTAGCCATCATTTATTATTTGTATATCAAAAAACACAGAGAGGTTAAAATTCAAACAGGAAAACCATTTCCTAACCAATGGCGAGAATTACTTACAGAAACTATAGAATTTTATGATGATTTAGACGTACAACAAAAACGACTATTTGAGCAACGGGTACATCACTTTATAGCTACTAAGAAAATAAATGGCGTGGATACTGAAATAGATGACGAAATTCGGCTAATGGTTGCTTCGAGTGCAATAATCCCCATGTTTGCATTCCCAGACTATGATTATCCAAACCTACAGGAAGTTCTTATTTATCCGAATGGATTCAATCATGAATTTAATACCGAAAAAAGCAAAGACAATAAACGAAATATAGCGGGCATGGTGGGAAATCGTTTTATGAATGGCACAATGATTCTTTCTAAGCCAGATTTATTACGTTCTTATGACCTTAAAAATCAAAAAGATAACGTGGGAATACATGAATTTGTACATCTCGTTGATAAAATGGACGGTGCCGTTGATGGTGTTCCTGAAATTCTCATAAGAAATAGTTTCGTGGCTCCTTGGTTAGAACTTATTAAAGAAAAAATGAAAGAAATCGAAAAAGGAAAATCTGACATTCCTGCTTATGCGCTAAAAAATAATGCAGAATTTCTTGCTGTGGTAAGCGAGTATTTTTTTGATGCTCCTGAGAAATTCAAAAAAGAACATCCAAAGCTCTACGACTATCTATCTAAAATGTTTAAACAAACACCGTAAGAAAACTAATATTTACTGGCTAATGTGCTAATGAGATCAATATTCATCTTTGCAGAGCGTTTTCCAGCTTCCTCGACAAACTTGACATACATTTCTGCATCGCCCTCTCCTGCCTTATCGGAAATAGCACGCAGTACTAAGAAAGGCACATCAAGTTGGTAGCAGACTTGAGCAATTGCAGCAGCTTCCATCTCCACAGCTAATGCTGTAGGGAAATTATCTACAATAAAAGAAACACGCTCTGGATCACTGATAAAAGCATCACCGCTAACAATCAAACCGTGAATGACTTTATCGGTATGTTTTGCACAGACACTCTTGGCTACTTCGAGTAAACTTTCATTGGGTAAAAATGCTGGCGGTTGCTGTGCTTGTTGTCCGATTTCATAACCAAATGCGGTAACATCAACATCATGGTGACGAACTTCAGTTGCTAAGATAATATCATGAACATCAGCAACACCTAAGCCTCCTGCTGTTCCAGTATTAATAATATAATCAGGAGTATAGCGTTCTATCATAAATGTAGTGCCTACAGCTGCACTGACCTTTCCAATTCCAGATAAACATACAATAACCGTAACGTTATCAATCTTCCCTTCTGAAAATACAAAAGTACCAACTTTTGTATCCTTCCTATCTATGAGTCGCTGCTGCAAGGTTTCTACCTCAACTTGCATAGCTCCTATGATTCCTATTTTCATTTTGCTATTTTTGTATTCTTTCTTTAAAATCCTCCGACATATAAACAAGATTCTTTCCATCTTGTTCGTATATAAAATAGACTGGTACCTGTAGCTTTTCTGCCAACGCTTTACCGTCCTCAAGCCCTAAAACCATGAAAGCTGTCGCTAATGCATCAGCTTCTAAACATGTAGGCATACAAACCGTAGCTGATAATAAATTATGCGATACAGGATAGCCTGTTTTAGGATTGATGGTGTGAGAGAATTTCTGTCCATCTTTGATATAAAAATTACGATAATTTCCTGATGTCGCCATACCTCCTGACGACATTAAAACAATCTCATCTTGCAAGTCATTATTCATTTGGGTACTGTCATCAATTGGTTGGTTTATAGCAGTTCTCCATGTATGATGTTTCCTATTTTCACCTAATGCTCTAATCTCTCCTCCTATTTCTACTAAATAATTTTTCACCCCTTGCTCTTCAAGGTAATCAGCTATAACATCAACACCATAACCTTTCGCAATTGCATTTACATTAAACTGTATTTTAGGATTTGCTTTTATTATTTTGCCGTCTTTTAGCTTCACTTTGTCCAAGCCAACATATTGCATTAAACTGTCTATTATTTCTTGCTCCAAATGTTCATACTTTTCCCCAGAACCAAATCCCCAAGCATCTACCAATGGTGTTACTGTAATATCAAAAGCTCCGCCTGTTTCCTTGGAACATCTCATTGACTCATTAAACACATGGATAAAGTAATCATCTAATTTTACGTCTTTGTTTGCATTTACTTTAGAAATAATCGAGTTCTTGTTATAGGTAGATAATGAGAAATCGAAAAAAACAAAAAGCGAATCAATAGCATCTTGATGATCGACTTCACTCTCATAAGACAAATGATAAAAAGTCCCAAATACCTTACCTGATTGGTAATAATATTTTTTCGTATCATTCAGAACAAACTGGCGAATACCATAGGCTATTAGTATCAACACACAGGTAGCAACTATCGTAAACAGAATTTTTTTAGATGATTTTTCTTGCATTTTGAATCTATATAAATTCTACCCAAAGATACGATTTTTTGTAAAAGAATAAAGTGTTTTACTCCCATCTGCTATCGGCAGTTTGTGAAATTTTACTCAAATATTTTTCCAAATGCTTTTTATTTCCAAAAAATTGTTTTCCTTTGATGCCAGTTACTAATTGATAGTGAATTAACAACAGAATTTATAAATATTTTCAAAGCAATTTATTTTTGTTTCATTGTTTATCGTGTTAGTTAAATGAAAACGAAGTACATAGATTTAATCGATCAAACGTATTATTTCCCTCAAGAAGAATTTACTCTTGATAAAAATCAGCTGTTGTTTCACGGCATTGATTTAATGAAACTGGTAAAACAATATGGAACTCCTTTAAAATTTTCATATTTACCACAAATTTCCAACAACATTCAAAAAGCAAAAAAATGGTTTGCAGAAGCTATGCAAAAGCATAACTATAATGCAGAATATCATTACTGCTACTGTACAAAAAGCTCCCATTTTAGTTATGTGCTGGAAGAAGCGCTGAAGAATGACATTCATATTGAAACTTCATCAGCATTTGATATAAATATCGTAGAGGCTTTAAAAAAGGAAGGTAAACTCACAGATAAATCGTATGTACTTTGTAATGGTTTTAAACGCGACAAATACATTAAAAACATTACTCGATTAATCAACGAAGGTCACAAGAATTGCTTCCCCATTATCGATAATTACGAAGAATTAAATTTATTGCAAGAAGGTATCAATACCGCATTTAACATAGGTATTCGTATTGCTTCTGAGGAAGAGCCTAAATTTGCTTTTTATACCAGCCGTTTAGGTATTGGTTACAAAAACATCGTTCCTTTTTACAATCGTGAAGTTAAGGACAACCCACAAGTTACCTTGAAAATGCTTCATTTTTTTATCAATACAGGAATTAGAGATACAGCATATTATTGGAATGAGCTCCAAAAATGTATGAAAGTCTATACGAGTCTTAAGAAAATATGTCCTTCTTTAGATAGTCTTAACATCGGAGGTGGTTTTCCTGTGAAGAATTCATTAGCCTTTGAGTATGACCATGCTTATATGATTGACGAAATCGTCAACCAAATACAAATGACCTGTAAAGAGGCTGATGTACCTGTGCCACATATTTTTACAGAGTTTGGTAGCTTTACCGTTGGTGAAAGTGCCGGTGCTATATACCAGATTCTTTACCAAAAGCAACAGAATGATAGAGAAAAGTGGAATATGATAGATTCATCATTCATCACTACACTGCCTGATACTTGGGCTATCAACAAACGCTTTGTAATGTTACCTGTTAATCGTTGGAATGATGAGTACGAAAGAGTACTACTCGGCGGACTTACCTGCGATAGTGACGATTATTATAACAGTGAGCAACATATGCACGCTATCTATCTCCCAAAATATCGTAAAGACAAACCACTTTATATTGGCTTTTTCAATACAGGAGCCTATCAAGAAAGTATTGGAGGATTTGGAGGCATTCATCATTGTCTAATTCCACAACCTAAGCATATTTTGATTCAGAAAGACCATGAAGGCAACTTAGTTACAGAATTGTTTTCACCTCAGCAAGATGCACAAGATATGCTCATTACTTTAGGTTACAATTCTGAAGAATAAATAAAATAATTTTCATAGACATAACAGTTAATTTAAAAAAATCAAAGCAAATTAAAATTACCAATGAAAAGTAAAAAAAATTATGCGGGCATTCCTGATGAGTATGCTAAACCGGATGCAGCAAAAATTGTTTTAATTCCTGTAATGTATGACGGAACCAGCACATGGCAAAAAGGAGCTGATAAGGGACCTGATGCATTTTTAGAAGCTTCTGAAAACATGGAAATCTATGATATCGAAACCGATACAGAAGTTTACAAACAAGGAATTTATCTCAGAGAAACTTTAGCGAACTTTTCCTCCCCTGAAGATATGGTAAATACCGTACATGCAGAAGTGAAAAGCTACATCACCCGCAATAAATTTGTTACTATTTTGGGTGGCGAGCATTCTATATCCATTGGAAATATTAGAGCATTTAATGAGTGCTTTGATAATCTATCAGTACTGCATATAGATGCACACGCCGATCTGCGCCCAACCTATGAAGGTACTCCTTACAATCATGCCTGTGCTGTGCATGAAGCGAGCAAAGAAACCAACTTGGTGCAAGTAGGAATACGTAGCATGGACAAGAGCGAGAAGCAATTTATGGATACTGATAAGGTCTATTTCGCACACGATATGGCAGTAGATGATTATTGGATGGATGACGCCATTGAAAAGCTGACTGATGATGTCTTTATTACATTTGATTTGGACGCCTTTGACCCTTCCATAATGCCATCTACAGGCACACCAGAACCTGGTGGATTATTATGGTACGAAACTCTTGATTTCCTACGAAAGGTTTTTGAACATAAAAATGTTGTCGGTTTTGATATCGTTGAATTATGTCCTAATGAGCATGAGAAATCTTCAGACTTTTTAGCGGCAAAGCTGTATTACAAAATGCTTAGCTATAAGTTTGCAGAACTTAATGTTGATGAGGAATATCATCATCTTGAAGAAAGCGAAGAAATTATTGATAACCCATTCGCTAAGTTAAAAAATTTGGAAGAAGATTTTAATTAATTAGTTTTAGCCATAATAATACTATGAACAAACCCATCTCAGAATTTATTGAAAAATATTATTTGCACTTTAATGCCGCCACAGTAGTAGATGCTGCAAAAGCATACGAAGAGCAACTCAACAAAGGAAGCAAAATGTTAGTATCATTAGCTGGAGCTATGAGTACTGCTGAGCTTGGAAAAATCTTTGCTGAAATGATACGCCAAGATAAAGTGCAGATTGTGTCTTGCACAGGTGCTAATCTTGAAGAAGATATTATGAACCTTGTTGCACACTCACATTATCGTAGAGTCCCTCATTATAGGGATTTAACGCCTAAAGAGGAATGGGAATTACTCGAAGGAGGCCTCAATCGTGTTACTGACACATGTATTCCAGAAGAGGAAGCTTTTCGTCGCTTACAAAAGCATATCTTTAAGATTTGGAAAGATGCTGAAGACAACGGAGAAAGACTATTTCCTCATGAATTTATGTATCGGATGTTAAATTCAGGAGTATTAGAGCAATACTATGAAATAGATTCTAAAAATAGCTGGATGCTTGCGGCGGCTGAAAAGAATTTACCTATCGTAGTTCCAGGTTGGGAAGACAGCACAATGGGAAATATTTTTGCTTCTTACGTCATCAAAGGAGAACTGAAGGCAAGTACGATGAAATCAGGAATTGAATATATGGCATTCTTAGCTGATTGGTACACTGAAAACTCAAAAGAGGGTATCGGTTTCTTCCAAATTGGCGGAGGTATTGCCGGTGATTTTCCTATTTGCGTAGTTCCTATGCTCTACCAAGATTTAGAGCGAACAGATACTCCATTTTGGAATTATTTCTGTCAAATATCTGATTCTACAACCAGTTACGGTTCCTATTCAGGTGCTGTGCCTAATGAGAAGATTACTTGGGGAAAATTAGACATTGACACTCCAAAGTTTATCATAGAAAGTGATGCCACGATAGTAGCACCTCTTATTTTTGCTTATTTATTGGGAATGTAATTATAGTTATGAAAAAAGAAACTAAAGCAACTCCTTTACAGCGAAAAATCGTTGATTATAAAAAGCTCACTGATGAAATTTTATCGCTATTGGTTGAAAAATATCCTGAGGGCTACGAAGACAAGGATATTATTGCCTTTAAGAACTCACTTGGAGAGACCATTGAGGCAGTAGAAGTTTGTACTGATGATACCAAATACTTAGTAAAAGTCAGTAAGCGGTTAGCATCCAGTATGCAAGACTATGAGGATAGCCTTGAGGATGATATCTCTGTTTCCGATGAATTTGATGAAGTAGATGAGGATTTTTAAATCCTAAGTCTGCAACCGAAACTAAAGCTACTTTTTACAAGGTAGCTTTTTTAGTATCATATTTGTAGTTAAACTTAAACACTTAAAAAAATATATTAATCATGAATATAAAATTAATGACACTATCTATAATACTTCTCACACTTGTTTCGTGGAGTGGATGCAATAATCAAAATAATAAAGAGAAAAATGAAGCAACACAAAAAGAGAACGTAAGCCAACAATCAATTGATAAAACTGACACTGTTGAGCAAACTAAATCAAATGAAAATTCTAATAAACTGGAAAATATTGTTCACGATGCTAATGGTGTTGAGAATGAAGAAACGAGTCTATACAATTCGCTAGAAAGCTCTCCTAGCAACATAATGCTTGGTAAAAGCTATTTAACTTTAAATTCTAGGCTTCATTTAGATTTAATGCCTTCTCCTGAGCCAGACCATAAGCCTTCTTTATTTATAAACATTTCACTTGTTGACCGAACAGACAATTCAATCCCTGAAGATTTATCTGTTGATAAGATTTATTTAATCCAAGATACAACTATTAACGAAGTTGCCGTTGAGAAAGTTTTCAATAAAAGTAATTCTGAAAAACTTATATTAAATTACAATGGTCCAAAATTAGATACAAAAAAGAAGGTTGATATAGTTTTAGAACTTTCTTTAGAAGGTGAAATTTATAGAATTTCACAAAGGGCTCAAAAAATTATGGTCACTCATTAAATTTATTGTTTTAAGACTTATGGGCATCCGTAAAGTTTTAAGTTTCCAACCTGTAGGTATTTTGGAATATTGAGAATCTCGTAAAAGTATTTTATTATTATAATATTTACAAACATAAGAAATGAAAGATATATTAACAAAAGACTTAGCAGAAAAAGGAGATATATTACTACGAGAATTAGCTAAAAAAGAAAACTTAGATAAAAAAGAAGTTTACGAAATCATCGGGAATCAAGATAGAGCTAATACATTGTGTGTGGAATTAAGTAATTTAGGATTAATAGATTGAATTGGAAAACCTGAAAATCATCTATTTATCTGCATAAACAAAACTTATAAACTTACTAGTTTCTTAGACAAAGGAGGTTTAGTTAATTTACAAAACACGTTTGAACGAGAAGCAAAAAGAGATGAAATGGAATTAATAAAAACGAAAACAGATTTAAATTTAGCTCAAGAGATGCTCAAAGAATATCCACGAACAAAATGGTTTGCAAGAATTAGTTTCGCTATAGTAATAATTTTAGCTCTAAAAGAGTTATATGAACTTATTATAAAATAAACGAAAGAAAAACTCTAATGACACAAAAAGCCACCTAAAAAGGTGGCTTTTTACGTTCTCAGCATCAACCCAAATTATTTATTTTCAAAGGTTAACTCACCGTCTTTTACGTCTATGAAAACCTTACTATCTCGTTGTACATTTCCAGCAAGTATCGCTTTGGAAAGCTCATTGAGCACTCTACGCTGTATAACACGCTTAATCGGTCTAGCACCAAACTGTGGGTCGAAACCAGCATTGGCAACCCAAGTAATGGCATCGTCTGAGATTTCTAGATGAATGCCTTGCTCCTCTAAAGCCTTTGCCACATTTTTAAATTGTAATCCTGCAACTTCCTTGATTTCTTCTTTTGAAAGTGGAGTAAACATTATCACTTCATCAATTCTATTCAAGAATTCCGGGCGGATAGTCTTACGGAGCAGTTCCATCACCTCCTCTTGTGCTTTCCACAACTTCTCCCCTCGGTTTTCGTCCGTTAAACCATCTAGTTCTTCTTGTATAAGATGAGAACCCATATTGGAAGTCATGATGATTATCGTATTCTTGAAATCTACTACCCGACCTTTGTTATCCGTCAAACGACCATCATCTAAGACTTGCAACAAAATATTGAAAACATCAGGATGAGCCTTCTCTATCTCATCTAAAAGCACAACAGAATACGGTTTTCTACGCACTGCTTCGGTAAGTTGTCCGCCTTCATCGTAACCGACATATCCCGGAGGTGCACCCACTAATCGCGATACAGAATGACGTTCTTGATATTCTGACATATCAATTCTGGTCATTTGGTGTTCATCGTTAAATAAGAATGACGCTAACGCCTTAGCTAATTCCGTTTTACCAACACCAGTAGTTCCGAGGAAAATAAACGAACCTATCGGACGTTTTGAATCCTGCAAGCCCGCACGGCTACGACGAACAGCATTGGAAACTGCAGCTATTGCCTCATCTTGTCCCACAACACGTTTGTGCAATTCTTCTTCTAATTGCAATAGCTTTTTACGTTCTGATTGTAGCATTTTGTTCACAGGAATTCCTGTCCAGCGAGAAACAATCTCTGCAATATCCTCAGATTCCACTTCCTCTCGAACCATTGATGTTCCTTCTTTTTTCACAAGTTGCTCTTCGCGTTCTTTCATCTGCTCTTCAATAGCTTTTATCTTACCATAGCGAATTTCTGCAACTTTTTGGTAATCAGCTTCACGTTCAGCACGCTCTGCTTGCAATCGAAGTTCTTCTAATTCTGCCTTGTCTTGCTGTACTGCTTCTATTAGTCTCTTTTCTTCCTCCCACTTTGCTTTTTGAGCATCACGCTTTTCTGCAAGATTTGCAATTTCTTCATCCAATTCTTTAACCTTAGCAGTATCTCCTTCTCTGTCAATAGCTGCACGTTCTATCTCCAGTTGCTTTAACTGACGTTCCAATTCATCTAAAGCTTCTGGTACAGAATTTATCTCTAAGCGAAGTTTTGATGCAGCTTCATCAATCAAGTCAATGGCTTTATCGGGTAAAAATCTGTCCGAAATATATCGTTGTGAAAGTTCTACAGCCGAAATAATCGCATCATCTTTGATTTTCACTTTGTGATGTTGCTCATATCGCTCTTTCAAACCTCTTAGAATTGAGATAGCACTCATTTTATCAGGCTCATCTACAACTACTTTTTGGAAACGACGCTCCAAGGCTTTATCTTTTTCAAAATATTTTTGATATTCGTCTAATGTAGTCGCACCTATTGCACGCAATTCTCCGCGAGCTAATGCCGGTTTCAAGATATTAGCAGCATCCATGGCTCCATCGGATTTACCTGCACCTACAAGGGTGTGTATTTCATCAATAAATAGGATAATTTCTCCCTCTGCCGATACTACTTCTTTTACCACGGATTTCAATCGCTCTTCGAACTCTCCTTTGTATTTTGCTCCTGCAATTAAAGCTCCCATATCCAAAGAGAAAATCTGTTTAGACTTTAAATTCTCAGGCACATCACCACGAATGATTCTGTGTGCTAAGCCCTCAGCGATTGCCGTTTTTCCCACTCCAGGATCACCTATCAATATCGGGTTATTCTTCGTTCTTCTTGATAAAATCTGTAATATTCTGCGAATCTCATCATCACGACCAATTACAGGGTCTAATTTCCCTTTTTCAGCCTGTTCGTTAAGGTTTATTGCATATTTATTCAGTGCATTATATGTATCTTCTGAAGATTGTGAGTCAACCTTTTTTCCTCCTCGCAATTCTTTTATTGTGGCTTCTAATGGTTCTCGGCTAACGCCTGCATCTTTCAACAGCTTGGCAACAGAATCATTCAAATCAAGGAATCCTAGCAGAAAATGTTCTAAAGAAACAAACTCATCCCCCATTTTTCGGGCATGGTCTGTTGCTTTCAAAACTACCTTATTCGTATCTCCAGAAAGATATGGCTGTCCGCCACTCACTTTCGCATACGAAGCAATCATCTTATCCAATGCTTGATTTACAAGCTCTGTATTAATTCCCAATTTACCGTAAAGAAAGCCTACCACATCTTCACCAACTTGTTGAATTGCTTTAAGTAAATGTGCTGTTTCTACAGCTTGTTGTCCATTCGAAGAAGCTAATTGCAAGGCTTCCTGCAAAGCTTCTTGTGATTTTATAGTTAAATTATTCATATTCATAATTCGATATTCTTTTTAGTGTTTTGTCATGGTAAAATGGTAAAAAGCCTGTTGCAACAGTGTCTAATAGTACAACAGGCTCTGTAGTTAATGCACTACGCTATAACAGCTATTAGAAAATCTATTCAATTTCAATTTGTCGTTTGTTTTCTAATTTATTGAGTTCCTGTTTAGGTAGTTCAATTTTGAGAATTCCATCATTATAAGATGCTTTAATATTCTCTTGATCAACATCCTGAGGCAATTGAAAGCTTCTTCTAAATGATGAGTAACTATATTCTCTACGAGTTACTTTTTTCTCATCCCCTTCAGTTTCTTCGTGTTCTTTTTTAGTTTCAGAAGAAATTGTTAAGACATCATTTTCCATATCAATTTTAAAGTCTTCTTTTTTATGTCCTGGCACAGCTACTTCTAACTCGAAGTTTTTCTCTGTTTCAGAAACATTCACTGCAGGTATTGTAGTTCCTAACTCCATACCTTTGTTGAAGAAATCTTTGTTGAAAAAATCATCCCAAATTGAATTAAACTCGGGGAAAAAATCGTTTTTATTCCATCTTACTATTGACATAATTCTTAATTTTTAATGATTAATATGTTTTGAACTTCTCTATTTTGTTCATTCAACCTATTTACATCAAAATCATTGCCAATAATTAAAAAAACACATATCGTCAGTAAAAACTTCACCGCCAAGACACATTGTCATTAAACAGCACAAACATCCAATTAAATATATGACTCAATAGACTTAGGCACAGGAAGTTTAGAAACATTATCCTCATTTACAAAACAATGCCATTTCGGCAGTTCTTGAATTTTATCCGTGGTAACTTTCCAGAAAGTTAAGTGCAAGTGCTGATGAGACAGCTTATGTATTATAGGTGTTTCATTTATTTTAGATAGTGTAAGATGCGAGGTACCAAATCTCTCTACAATAAAGTTTTCAATTTCTTCTAACAAAGGATTTTTCCTCTCTAAAAGAGGAAACTGGTATAAGTGCCTCCAAATGTCTTTTTGTTCTCTTAGGTGCAATATTTTACCTTCTTCTTGTTCAATGATGAAATAATTAAAATAGCGATGTTTGATTTGAATTTTTGCTTTCTTTACAGGTAATTCATGCTGTTTGTTCTTTTCAAAAGCCCAACATTTAAAAGCCAGTGGACAGTCTTCGCAATCTGGATTCCTGGGTCTACAAACTATTGCTCCCAACTCCATAGTTGCTTGATTCAAGTACCCTGCTTCCTTCTCATGAATTAATTCACTAACTATTTTAAAAAATTCTTTTTGAGCTTTGGTTGTATGAATAGGCGTATAAATACCAAATAGCCTTGAAAACAGGCGATAGACATTACCATCAATAGCAGGAACTGCTTCGTCATAGGCAAATGAAGCAATTGCCGCTGCTGTGTATTTTCCCACCCCTTTTAATTGTAATAATTCATTATAATTGTCAGGAAATTTTCCATCTAATTCATTAACAATAAATTTTGCCGTAAAATGAAGATTTCTGGCTCGTGAATAATATCCTAAACCCTGCCACAACTTAAGCACCTCTTGTTCCGAGGCCTTAGCTAAATCAAATAACGTTGGGAAATGCTCCAAGAAACTTAAGTAATATTTTAAACCTTGATCAACTCTAGTTTGCTGTAGGATAATTTCCGAAAGCCAGATTTTATACGGATTTTTAGTTTTACGCCAAGGTAAGTCACGCTTATTTTTATGATACCACCCCAGCAATGCAACTGAAAACTCTTGCATCTATACTGTTACTTTTGCATAAGGAACAAAATCTTGCGTAGCAAAATCTTGTTTTAAATATTTGTAATAACCTGTAACGGCAACCATCGCTGCATTATCTAGGGAGTAACCCAATTTAGGAATATAAATCTGCCAACCATATTTTTTGTGGGCATCTTGTAGCGCTCTTTGAAGAGCTGAGTTTGCTGAAACACCTCCTGCAATGGCAACGTGTTTTACGCCTGTTCGGTTTACTGCTTTTATCAACTTATCCATCAAAATCTCCACAATCGTCCTTTGCAAAGATGCACACAAGTCTTTTTTATTCTCTTCAATAAAATTAGGATTCTCTTTTATTTGGTCTCTTAGAAAGTACAAGAATGATGTCTTCAAACCACTAAAACTATAGTCCAAATCAGCTATTCGTGGCTTACTGAATTGAAAAGCTTCAGGATTACCGTCTTTGGCTAATTTATCAATCAATGGTCCTCCGGGATATGGCATCCCCATTACCTTCGCACATTTATCAAAAGCTTCGCCGGCAGCATCATCGATAGTTTTCCCTATAATTTCCATCTCAAAATGGTCTTTCATTAATACTAATTGAGAATTACCACCTGAAACCAATAACGTAAGAAATGGAAAACTTGGCACTTGTTCTTGAATATTTGCTTCCTTAATAAAATGAGCATATATATGTGCTTGCAAGTGATTCACAGTTATTAATGGAATGTCCAACCCAAGAGCAAAAGCTTTGGCAAAAGAACTTCCCACCATAAGTGAACCCAATAGACCAGGACCTGAGGTTACTGCCACTGCACTCAATTCTTCTTTCGTAATTCCCGCATCTTTTATTGCTTTATCAACGACAGGAACTATATGCTGCTGATGTGCTCGAGAAGCCAACTCAGGCACTACTCCCCCGTACTCTTCATGCACTTTTTGTGAGGCAATAATATTGGTTAAAATCTCAGTGTCTTTAATCACTGCAGCCGCAGTATCATCACATGAAGACTCTATTCCTAGAATGTATATCGATTTTGCCATTTATTTTAAGTATAATATTATTTCTAAATCCCTTTAGATTCGGACAAAGTTAGTAAAGATACTCCTAAATTTTACTATTTTTGTAAGTTAAAGCTATTAACAACTAAGACTATAAAAAAAGGGACTAAAATAATCTTAATTAGCATAGGAGTAGTTTCACTTCTATTTATTGGTATATCTATTTCATTATTCAATGAAAAAGTACAAACTATTATTATCCGCAACCTTGCTCAATCTATCGAAAAAAAGACTGGTTCAGAGATTAAAATCGGAAAAATCAACTATTCTTTCTTTAATAACTTAGAAGTAAAAGATGTTCTTATACGAGACACCCATAAAGATACGCTACTCTATGTGGATAAACTTACTGCTAAAATTGCTGGAATAAATCTATCGAGCAATAATTTCCGTATAAGAGATCTTGACATTGAGAATCCATACCTCAAACTCATCAACTACGGTGACGAGATGAACTTATTCACTTTTTTAGATGCTTTGGAAAATGATGAGCACGATTCTACGGAAGTATCAACTTCTTACTTCTTTTCTTCTGGAACCGCAACTATCAACAGTGGTCGGTTTGTGTATTATGATATTGCAAAGCAGGATGTCCCCTATGGAATGAACTACGACGATCTCGATTTTTTTAATATCAATGCTGCTATTAATGGGCTAAGAACAATAGGCGGTGTCATCAAAATGAATATAGACTCTTTAGTTGGTGAAGAGAAAAGTGGGTTTCGAGTTTATGAAACAACTACAGAACTTACGGTAGCTAATGATCTGCTTAGGCTGGATAATGTGCAGATTGCCACTCAAAAAAGCAGTTTAGACGCTGAGTACTTAAATTTCTCATACACTCCAGGGACAAAGGCTTGGAAGAATTTTATTCGTGCGGTAATGATTGATTATAAGATTAATCACAGTAAAGTTAACCTACATGAAATATCAATATTTAACGAAAATTTGAAAGGCTATCATGAAACCCTCATTGGTTCAGGTCATATAACAGGGACTGTGGAAAATATGCTCTGTGAAGACTTACATCTAAAAACTTATGAGAATACCGAATTCGTTGGAGAATTGTCGATGAACGGCTTGCCAAATGTAGATGAAACTTTTGTTGACGCCAAAATCAATCACTTACAGACCACTTTAAATGATTTAGAAAAAATCAGTATTCCCAACTATGAAAATGGACATCTTTCCTTTTCTGATAAATTTAAGAAATTGGGGCTTATTACCGCTAAGGGTCGATATACAGGCTTTCTTTCTGATTTCGTTTTCTATGGTCAGCTTTTCAGTTCGTATGGCAACGTTAAAACGGATATTTCTATCAAGCCCACTGCAAAAACTAAGCAGTTGGAACTGAGTGGAAAAATAATCACTGAAGACTACAAGATAGGCGATTTATTAGAAAATAAGATGTTAGGTGATATTTCACTAAACGTAGATATCGTCAATGCAATGGCTAATGAAAATTATAATAGCTATGCGGAAATTGAAGGAACCGTCAATAAATTGGAGGTCAATAATTATAGTTATGAGAATATAAAGATTGATGGACTTTTAGCTGATAAAATATTCGATGGAAATGTAAAAATGAATGATGAACATATCACTTTTGATTTCAAAGGGAATATAGACCTCCATGAAGATATTCCCAAAATGAACTTTTCCTTGGCTCTGGATCATGCAAGACTTTCAAAACTCAACTTAAACAGACTTTCACATGACAGTTTAGCTACAGTTAGCTTCAATGTGACATCTCATATAGATGGCGGAAATATTGATAATGCCACAGGGGATATACGCATTTATGACTTTGCCTATGCAAACAGTAAAGGGAAACTCCAAGCTGATACTATCAGTATTGTTTCATCCTTAAATGAAAATAATCGCACATTATATCTCAATTCTGAGTACATTGAAGCTCATCTTAGTGGCGACTTTAAAACAACAGAAATTCCAACATTGCCCATGCGATTGCTTTCAAATTACATTGACGTAGGGTATTTAAATTTAGCTGACAGTCTACACATTGACGAAAGCAGTGAAGTGAAAATTAATTTTAAAAATATAAATCCAGTCCTGAATTTGTTTTATGACGATTATGCACTAAGTGAAAATGCGATATTATCAGCATATTATACACTTGGAAACTCTACTAAAATGCAGTTGAATTTTAACGCTGATTATTTGAAATTCGGCGATAAAGCCTTTCACAAAATAAATTTCAGTGCTACTGGTGATCATACACTCAATAATAAACTTACAATAAGCAGAATAAACCTCACGGATGATTATAATATTCTATTTTTCACTCTTGATAATAATGTTGCAAACAATCAAATGACAACAAACATACATTGGGGAGATAAAAGATTACCCTACGATGGGAGCATATCTTTATCATCTATATTAAAAGAAATAGATAACAAACAAATTTCGGTTGAAAATAAGATAGCACCAACAAAATTTACTTTAAATAATAAAAAATGGTCTATCACTGAATCTAAGCTAGTAATAGATAGTACAAATATAGCAATCAAAGAATTTAAAATTAAAAATAAGAAAGAATCAATTGAAGTAGATGGACTTTGGTCTAAAAATAAGACTGATTATCTGAATGTTAACCTCAAAGCTTTTGAAACAGGATATCTTTGGAATATGTTTGTCAGTGATGATATAAAGCTCTCGGCAAAAATGTCTGGCTACGTAAAATACCAACAAAACGATGATGCCTATACATTAGATTCCGATTTACGTATTCCAAAGCTCATTGTAGAGAATCAGAATTTTGGAATGCTAAATGTCAATTCCGATTGGATTCGAGAAAAGCAAGCGCTACAAACTGTAGGATCATTAACCTTGGCAGAAAAGGAGCTACTTACTATAAATGGGCTATATGGAATGAATGATAATTCTCTAAATTACGCTCTCAATTTAGATGATTTCGACTTGAAACTATTTTCAGTTTTTACTAATGATTTTCTTTCGAATATAGAGGGAACAATAAACGGGAAACTTACATCTAAAGGCAACGTAGAAAATCCTATTATTGATGGCAAACTAAATTTTGATATTCCAAACATTACCATAACTGAAACAGGTGTACCATATCACCTGAACGAAACGATAACGGTAAACAATAGTCAAATGCTATTCGAAAATTTTAAAATATTTGACGAACGTGAGAAAACAGCTACCCTAAATGGTAAAGTCTTACTAGGTATGAATAATAACTCTGAAATAGATCTAAAATTAACTACTGAAAACTTTAGAGTACTAAGAGATTCCTATCAGCCTCTAGCCTACGGTGATGCTAAAATAACTTCAGATTTGAATATTACTGGTGATTTTTCACATATCTCTGTAAGAGGAGACGTATCAACCGACAGCAGATCGAAAATTATAGTCCCTTATGGAAGTGCTAGTGAAGTATCTGACAATGAATTTATTACATTTATAAATCCGGCAGACAGCATCAAATACCTAGAAAGCAACGACATCCTTTTCATTCCAACTGGAGCCAAAAGTCCTATTTCTTTCAATGTTGATTTCAGTATAGACCCAACTTCCGAAATTCAAGTAGTTTTAGAAGCCAATAATGGTAGTACTTTAAAATCACAAGGTAGTGCAGACTTATTCGTAAGAAGGGACAGAGAGGGCAAACAATATGTAATGGGACAATACACGGTTTCTCAAGGTAGTTTTTACTACTCGTTAGAGGGAATCGTAAATAAAAAATTTATTCTGAACGAAGGTGGTACTATACAGTGGAATGGTGCTCCAGAAAAAGCCTTCGTGAATTTAGATGCAGTTTATCAACTAAAAACATCCCTACAACCCCTACTCAATCAAGATAATAATTCTGTAAAACAACGACAAACACTGGTCGTTTGTAAAACTCATATAACAGGACAGCTCGAAGATCCGAAACTTACCTTCGAGATTGATTTTCCAAATCTTGACAATACAACAAAAGGGAATATACAAGCTACACTCCAGACTACTGATATAACAAAACAGGTGCTGTCATTATTGATATTTAATAGATTCACTGTACCTGAATATAATCCAAATGCCTCTGGAAACAACAATACAAATGCATTAGCATCAACAACTAGCGAGCTTCTATCACAGCAGATAAGTAATATATTGTCTCAATTTAGTGATGACGTTAATATTGGATTCATCTACAAGCCTGGTGATGACATGACTCAAGAAGAACTTGGATTAGCAATTTCTACAGAATTATTGCAAGACAGGGTTATTATTTCTGGAAATTTCGGTTTTTCGTCTCAAGATGAAGCCAATAGATTTAATGACTTTATTGGAGATATTGACTTTGATATAAAACTCAATAAAAAGGGTAATCTTAAATTACGTGCATTTTCACATGCAAAAGACAATCTATATTATTATGAGAACAAAAGAAATATACAAGGTGTAGGTATTGTTTATAATGAAGAGTTTAATACATTTAAAGAACTCATACAACGATATAAAGAAAAACTCGGATGGAATAAAAAATCACGTAAAAAATGACTTTCTTTGTAGTCACAAAAAATCTTTTCATTTAGAGATAAAATTTATTTTATAATATGCTACAGAAACTAAGTAAGCTATTAGAATTTTTTATTGAATGGAGACAGAAGAATTTGACTGAACGTCAATTTATCTATATTCTCAGTATTGTGGTGGGATTAACTTCTGGACTTGGTGCTGTTGTTCTCAAAAATTTTACTCACTTTATTCAATACCGTCTACGTGAAGGGATTATTCAAGATTATTACATCGGTTTTTACTTTGTATTTCCTCTTATAGGTCTGTTTCTGGTTTATCTCATAATGAAATACATCATCAAACATAAAGTAAGTCACGGAATTCCTTCCACACTATATGCTATTTCGCAACGTAAAGGTATAATGAAAAAATTCCAGATGTATGGTAGTATTCTTACGGCACCAGTAACTATTGGTTTTGGCGGTTCCGTGGGGCTAGAGGGACCTACTGTAGCTACCGGAGCTGCCATTGGTTCAAATTTGGCAAGTGCTTTTAGAATCAAACAAAATACACGCACATTATTGATTGGATGTGCCGCAGCCGGCGCGCTCTCATCTATTTTTAAGGCACCGGTAGCTGCTATCGTATTTGCTATTGAGGTTTTTAGTTTAGACCTAACTCTGATGTCTTTAGTACCTTTGTTATTAGCCTCACTTTCTGCCATTATTACCTCTTTCATGTTTTTTGGATCAGAACGAATCATTCCCTTTCATATAGAGGAGAATTTTATGGTTGCAGATCTTCCCTACTACGTAGTTTTGGGAATAATAGCAGGCTTTGTTTCTATATATTTTGCGAAAGTCTATGATTATACACATAGAATATTTAACCGAATAAATACGCCAGTCGAAAGATTTATTATTGGTGGGCTTGCATTAGGCGTGATTGTTTATTTCATGCCACCGTTATATGGTGAGGGCTTCAATATGATAAATAGTCTCATAAAAGGAAATCCAGAAGTAGCACTAGTTGCCCCAATATTTAATTTCAACCTAGAAAATGTATGGGTGGTTATTGCGTTGCTTTCAGGATTGGTTTTTGTGAAAATTATTGCAACATCTATCACCTTTGGTGCCGGTGGTGTGGGTGGTATTTTTGCTCCTGTGCTCTTTATGGGCAGTATTATGGGAAATACTATAGCAAAAATTATAAACAATATTCCGTATCTAAACCTTAGTGTGCACGAAAGCAGTTTTACACTTGTAGGTATGGGTGGTCTTATGGCAGGTGTCCTTCATGCACCTCTTACAGCAATCTTCCTTATTGCAGAACTCACAGGAGGCTACAATTTATTTATACCACTAATGCTCACTGCTGCAATCTCTTACAGCCTCACTAAATATTATCTCAATTATTCTGTATATACTGCTGAGCTTGGGCTACAAGGGAAGTTAGTAACTCACAATAAGGATAAAGTAGTATTAATGTTTATGCAACTGGACAAGGTAATAGAAAAGAACTTTGTCACTATCAATTATGATGCTATGTTAGGAGATTTAGTGGAAGTAATCGCACACTCATCACGTAATATTTATCCCGTAGTTGATGATGATAATAAATTTAAAGGAGTTATTTTCTTAGATGACGTTCGTGAAATGATGTTTGATAGTAAGCTCTATGACAAAACAACTGTTGCATCACTGACAACTATGCCAGGAGAGATTATTTATTATGATGATAGCATGCCCACGGTTATGGATAAGTTTCAACGTTCTGATGCATGGAATCTTCCTGTTGTGGATATGGGTAAATATGTGGGTTTTGTTTCAAAATCTAAAATGTTATCTGTTTACCGAAAACTTCTCGTAGATATTACTAACGACTAATTAAAGCTGGTCAAACAAATGTCGGCTGGTAAGTGGCACAATCAGTCGATTGTTACCATTATTGAAAGTTGCTAAAAAATAGTATCTTTGATTTTAAGTACATTCTTTAAGGCAACATAATTTAGACTCAAATATGCTACGCTTTTTTAGAAGAATAATAGATCAGATTATTCACCTAAGACAAAAACACCTCACAGAACATCAGTATGTTCTTATTCTTAGTATCGTTGTTGGGTTTACTTCTGGAATGGTAGCTGTTATTCTAAAGAACCTTACTTTTTTTATTCAAACCCGATTACGAGAGGGTATTATTCAGAATTATTATATTGGTTTTTACTTCATCTTCCCGTTGATTGGGTGTTTTATTGTCTATTTAATTCTAAAATATATCATAAAGAAAAAAGTAAGTCATGGTATTCCCTCTACTCTGTATGCTATATCTCAGAAAAAAGGAATTATGGATAAGTTTCAAATGTATGGGAGTATGCTTACCGCTCCTATAACTGTGGGTTTTGGCGGTTCAGTGGGTTTAGAGGGACCCACTTGTGCAACTGGGGCTGCTGTAGGATCCAACTTAGCGCGCCTATTTCACACAAAACAATCCACGCGAATATTATTGATAGGTTGTGCAGCAGCAGGTACAATGTCTTCTATTTTCAAGGCACCTATTGCGGGTATCCTGTTTGCTATTGAGGTGTTCAGTCTTGACCTTACATTTGTCTCTATGATACCCTTAATTTTAGCTTCTGTGTCTGCAATCATAACTTCTTACTTCTTTTTTGGTTCAGAGCGTATTATGCCTTATTACATTGGTCAAGAATTTCTCGTGTCTGAGATTCCATTTTATATTGCTCTGGGTATTATTGCAGGACTTTGCTCTATTTATTTTGCAAAAGCATATGACACGTTACATAAAATGTTTCGTCGTATAAATACTCAAATCGAGAGACTTATCATTGGAGGCTTAGCCTTGGGAGCGCTAGTGTATATAATGCCCCCACTCTATGGTGAGGGGTTTCAAACCATCAATGATTTAATAAAAGGAGAAACTGCTACCGCATTAATGTCTCCATTTTTTGATGCTGATATTGAAAATATTTGGCTGGTTATTGCTATCCTGTCAGGACTTGTATTCTTTAAAGTAATAGCTACATCTATTACTTTTGGTGCAGGTGGCGTTGGTGGAATTTTTGCTCCTACACTGTTTATGGGAAGTATCATGGGAAATATTTTAGCCAAGATTATTAATAACTTTCCTTTTTTGAAAATGCATGTATCGGAGAGCTGTTTTACTCTAGTTGGGATGAGTGGTTTACTAGCAGGAGTTCTCCATGCACCACTTACCGCTATTTTCTTGATTGCTGAGCTCACTGGTGGTTATAATTTATTCATACCTCTAATGATAACAGCTGCCATTTCATTTAGCTTTACAAAGTATTTCTTAAAATACTCAGTATATACAGTAGAATTAGGATTACAAGGCAAGCTAATAACACACAATAAGGACAAAGTCGTTCTGATGTTTATGCAAATGGATAAGGTTCTAGAAACAAATTTTATCACAGTCAATTATGATGGCACACTGCGCGATGTCATCAATGCGATTGAGCACTCCTCACGCAACCTATTTCCTGTGGTGGATGAAGAAGAACAATTTAAAGGGGTAGTTTATATAGATGATATCAGAGAGATTATGTTTGATAGTAGTCTCTATGACTCCACGACTATACAGTCTATTACAACCATGCCCGATGAACTAATCTTCATAGAAGACACTATGCAAACGGTTATGGATAAGTTTCAACGTTCAAATGCATGGAATTTACCGGTTGTTGACCGGGGGAAATATAATGGTTTTGTATCAAAATCAAAGATGTTTTCTGTTTATCGGGAACTTCTTATGGATATTTCAAATGGATAAAAAAAGTGCCTCATTCTTATTTGAATGAAGCACTAAAATTATTTGAATTCTTATACAAGATTTATTTCTTTAGTAAATCTCTAATTTCGGTAAGAAGAATTTCCTCTTTGGGCGGTGCTACAGGAACAGCCTCTTCCTTTTTCTTAGTTTTGTCGTATGCTTTCAATATTAAATATACAACTAAACCTATAAGGATAAAGTCAATAATAGCTTGTATGAAGTTACCATAAGACATAACCGCAGCACCAGCTTCTTGTGCAGCTGCCAATGTTTCATAGTGGCTACCATCTAAAGTTATAAATAGGTCATTTACATTTTTACCACCCATTAATAAACCAATGATTGGCATGAAAACATCAGCGACTAATGAGCCAATAATTTTGCTAAATGCACCACCAATGATTACCGCAGTTGCTAAAGCTACGATATCACCTTTTAATAGGAATTTTTTGAAGTCTCTCAACATAGTGTTAATTATTTTAATTATAAATCTATTTTCAAAAATACGAATATTAATACATATAAACTATTTTCTGAGTTCTTTTTAATAGTTAAAATAATTCAAATAAGTATTCATATCCTTGTCTCCTCTTCCAGAGAGATTAACTACGACTATATCATCTTTCTTAAAATTTATCTTTTCTAAAGCTGCCAAAGCGTGTGCAGATTCCAAAGCTGGAATAATACCTTCTTTTTGAGACAATAATTTCGCAGCATTTAATGCTTCATCATCTTTTATGGCAAGAGCTTCTATTCTACCAATAGACAGCAGATGTGCATACAAAGGTCCTACTCCCGGATAATCTAAACCTGATGATATGGAATAAGGTTCTACAACTTCTCCTTTTTCATCTTGAATAACCAGTGTGCGACTACCATGCAAAACGCCTTCTTTACCCGCAGTAAGAGTTGCAGCATGCTTTCCGGTTTCTATACCTTTACCTTCTGCCTCAGCAGCTACAAGCTTTACTTGTTCATCGTCAAAAAAATGATAAAATGCTCCTGTGGCGTTACTCCCTCCACCAACTGATGCTATGATATAATCCGGCTGTCTTGGTACTTGCACTTTTAATTCTTTCGATATAATTGATTGCAATCTTGCAACCATATCAGGATAGGGATGCGGTCCAACTGCAGACCCAATAAGGAAATAAGAGTCCGGATTTTCAATCCAGTAACCCAATGCAGCATCCACTGCACTGGTCAAAGCTCCACCGCCAGATTCGACAGTAACTACATCAGCTCCAAGAAACTTAATCCTGCCTACGTTTGGTGCTTGCCTTTTCACATCAAGAGCTCCCATAAATATGGTGCATTTCATTCCAAACTTTGCACATACCGTAGCTGTAGCTACACCATGCTGTCCTGCACCTGTCTCTGCTATTACATTGGATTTACCTAGCTGTTTGGCTAATAATATTTGACCTAATGTATTGTTGATTTTGTGTGCTCCTGTATGGTTCAAGTCTTCACGCTTCAGATAAATATTTGCACCATACTTTTCTGAAAGATTGGCAGCATGATATAGTGGTGAAGGTCGACCTACATACTCTTTCAGCAAAGCTTCATATTCTTTTTTGAAAGAATCACTTTCCAGAATCTCCTTGTAATCCTCAGCAAGCTTATTAATAGGTCCACTTAAAACATATGGAATAAGGGCTCCTCCAAATTCTCCATAATACCCTTTGCTGTCAATTTGATAATTTTTCATAGTGTGTTTTTTTTTATTGATTGTTTTTATTTGTTGTGTATCCAGTTTTCTAACATTTGTAATCCTAAGGGTGTTAGAACAGATTCTGGATGAAACTGTAACCCTTCTACCCTATCTTCTTTATGTAAAACTCCCATGATAACTCCATTTTCATCATAACAGCTTACCTCTAGACAAGATGGTAAGTCTTGCTTACAAACATGCCAGGAATGGTAATGTCCAATTTCAAAATGCCGAGGAAGATTGTGTAAACACCCTCTATTTGTGGCTGTTCTTGTAGCTAATGTAGTAATACCATGCTGTACATTCTCTGCATTTTTCAGGCTACCTCCATAGACCTCTACAATTGCTTGATGTCCTAAACAAATACCGAGTATTTTTTTATCTTTTTTATAGGTTTCAATTACCTCCATTAAAATACCTGCCTCGCTGGGAAGCCCAGGTCCGGGTGACAAAATAATAGCATCAAAGTTTGCTAATTCGTTTGTTTCAACTTCATCATTACGAAAAACGGAAATAGTACTCTGCCCAATCTTATGCAGGTATTCTACTAAGTTATAGGTAAACGAATCATAATTATCTATTACTGCTAAATTCATGTTTTTTTTACGATTTCTTTTAAAGAAAAAAAGACCTACTGCTACGCAGTAGGTCTTATCCATTTTTGTCTTTATATTTCTTTCAAACAAACATCGCTGCGCCAATCTAATTATTGTGCAATTACCACCAACGATTTATGTTTGTCATATTTTTCATTAGTCCAAAGAAAATAATAATTCTCTAATTCACAAAATTCTTTGTTACATTTCTACATCATTACCTTTATTAGGTACAATATTGATAACCTCATTACTCTGTTCTAAAGACTTTTGGAGTCGTCCTATTTCTTGATCTTTTTCCTCAATTTTTTGTTTTAGTCTACGGATTTTTTGCTCTGTTCTAGGTATTAAAACCAGTGGAATAAATAAAGTAGCAATAGCTGCAATACCGATATATGCTCCTACGTATTTATTTGGAGTATCAACATCTAATAAAAAATATAAATCGACCACTACGGCTGCCATTATTAGAAAGGCTGCTAAAATAATTATGCTCTTTGTTGTTTTCATTTCTTTTTGTCTTCTGTTATTAATCATCAAAATCCTAAAAAGCTTAGAATTTTGAAAGTCTATTCTTGAATTTTTTTGTACTCTTCTTTATGTAAAATTGGATTTGCATAAATCTTTAGAAACAACTCTCGGTGGATTCCCGTTGTGCCATTGATAGACTCTAGCTTTAATTCCATGTGCTTAATAAATTGCTCTTTCTCTGCTGTGGTATAGTAGTTTTTATACTTCTGTGAACCTTTAAGCATATCTAAGGCTATATAATTATCAGGAAACAAACGATAGTTTGTAACAATATGTTTATCAATATGATGAGCTAATCTTTCAATAATTTCTGCATCTGTAAGTTCTTCACCAAATCTATCAATTACATCCTCTCCGATTGGCTCCCCTATGGCAAAATGAATTCTTCCTTTTGGTTGTTTCAAACTTAAGAACATACTGTCTAAATCATCTTGAGGAGTTTTTACAAATCCTTCAGGTGTATCTCTCATATAAAGCTCTCGTGTTTTTAGACCATCAGAAGGCTCGTATTCGTATGAAATTGATACTGGTACGATATTCAACTCCTTGAATATCTTTCTAGTGTTACCATTTCCTGCTAAATTGAGCATTTTCAGTAAACTAAGTTGGGTTTCATCATAGCCATTTTTTGTACGCCCTTCACGTTGTGCAATCCAAATGGATGCATTTCTCCGAGTTATCGAATCATAGATATAAGATGAAAGGGCTTTTGAACTTACAAGCTGTTCTTTAATGCCGAGGTCACCTCTTTTCACAACAAAGCTCTTATTTAACTTTACCAAATCAATAATCCACTGTTGCAATAAAAGATTACTCCCGATAGCAATTTCTGTAGTAAGGAATCCATTTTTCATCAATCCATAACTTAGTAATGCAGGATCCATGATTATATCACGATGATTAGACATAAAAAGATAAGCCTTATCTTTTTCCAAGTTGTCTAAGCCTGTGATGGTAAAGCCATCTGAGGTTTTTTTAATCAGCTTCTTTAAGAGTGGTTTTGCAATATTTGCCTGAAAATCATCAGTAGTTTTTACTTTAGAAAGTTCTGAGACCTTCTTTTCTAAAGTTTTTCCTTTAAAAACTTGGTTAGCAATTTGAAAGAAAAATTGATCATCTTTCAATCTTTGTATCGCTTGCTGTACTTCTTCCTCAGTGCGAAAAGGTCTTATATCATCAAATGTAGGCTCCATTTTCTATTGCTATTTAGTTATTCTTTGTGAGAGTTTTCTTTTGTAGTTTTAACTTCTCCTGTTTTTACATCATATCCATAAGGGCAATGCTTGCAACCATTGAGACAACAATATCCCCTTTTTAATAGATATTTTTCTGTAAATATTTTATATCCTTCTTCACTCCAATAAAAATCTTCTCCCTCTATCATAAACAGACTAGACATCATATTAACTGATTATTGCAAAGATAATTAAAATACTTCATTAATTAATCTAAGTCTATCTCAATTTGTTTCGCTAATAAATCTTCAAATGTTTCTCTTTCTCTAATTAAATAGTCTTTCCCTTTGTAAAGTAAAACCTCTGCAGGCTTGTATCTGGAATTAAAATTAGAAGACATAGAAAAACAATAGGCTCCTGCATTATGAAAACATAATATATCTCCTTCTGAAATTTCTGAAATTTGTCTATTGGATGCAAAAGTATCAGTCTCACAGATATATCCTACTACGGAGTAGAATCGTTTACGCCCATTAGGATGTGAAATATTGGTAATGTGATGGTATGCATCGTAAAACATCGGACGAATTAGGTGATTAAAGCCCGTGTTTACACCCGCAAAAACACTTGATGTTGTTTGCTTAATCACATTTACTTTCGCCAAGAATTTCCCAGACTCACTTACGAGAAATTTACCTGGTTCAAACATCAGCGTAAGCGAGCGACCGTAATCTTCGCAAAATTTATTAAACCTAGTTGAAAGTTGTTCGCCCAACTGCTTTATGTCCGTTTTGATATCTCCGTCTTTATAGGCAACCTTAAAACCACTGCCTAGGTCTATAAACTCCAGGTTTTTAAATGAAGTAGCTGCATTAAATAAAATGTTCGAAGCTATAATGAAAGTATCAATATCCAATATATCCGAGCCTGTATGCATATGGATTCCATTAATTCTCATCTTTGTATTTTCTACTACCCTCAACATCAGAGGTAATTGATGGATAGATATCCCAAATTTTGAATCAATATGACCTACAGAAATTTTACGATTGCCACCACCCATCACGTGCGGATTGATGCGTATACAAACGGGGACTTCTGGGTATTTCTGACCAAAAAGTTCCAATATTGAAATATTATCAATATTGATTTGTACGCCTAGCTCTACCGCCTGTTCTAATTCTTCAAATCCTACTCCATTGGGCGTAAAAATAATTTCCTCAGGAGCAAATCCTGCTTTCATTCCTAATTTTACTTCTTGTATAGAAACCGTGTCGAGTCCTGCACCCAACTTTTTGAAGATTTTTAATATTGAAATATTAGATAATGCTTTCATCGCATAATTCAATTTCAATTTCTCAACATTTGAGAATCCATCAATCAGTATATTGTACTTCTCTTCAATTTTATCAGCATCATATACATAGAGCGGACTATCATATTTATCTACCAAGGATAATAATAAATCATTTTCCATATCTAATTTTTTCTTGTACAAAAAAGGTGAGACAAGAAATAGCCTCACCTTTATAACAATTTATAAGCTACATGCTCTTATTTTTCTCTTCCAAATTTTTCTAAAATATGTGCTACATGTTTCCCGTTGCCTCTCTTCCTCCTAGACCAAACATCAAAGCAAAAACTACTGCTTTAATTTCTACAAAAATCGGGAAACGATGATATACTTACATTCTATCAGGAACACCTGCGCCTAATAATCCCATTCCTTCCTTTATCACTTTTCCAACTTGCTCTGAAAGTAATAACCTAAACTTCATAGGGTGTTCTTCTACATCTTTTAAAATAGGAAATTCATGATAGAACTGGTTAAATTCCTTGGCTAAAGAATATACATAATTTGCAATCAATGCAGGACTGCTTTCAGTGCAGGCACTCTTTACAATAGTCTTAAAATCTAACACTTCTTGCACTAGATGCAATTCTCTTTCGTCAGGAGATATTGAGTCTGAATCAATTGACAAATCAATACCTTCTTCCTTTGCTTTTCTCAACAAAGACTGAATACGAGCATAGGTATATTGTATAAATGGTCCTGTATTTCCATTAAAATCAATGGACTCTTTAGGGTTGAAAGTCATATTTTTCCGAGGATCAACTTTGAGCATAAAGTATTTTAATGCTCCCAGTGCAATAGTTTCATATACTTTCTCTGCCTCTTGTTGGCTATAGTCTTCCAATTTACCCAGTTCTTCGGACATTTTACGTGCGGTATCTATCATGTCAGCCATTAGGTCATCGGCATCAACTACAGTTCCTTCTCTTGATTTCATCTTTCCTTCTGGCAATTCCACCATTCCGTATGAAAAATGCTGTAATTCTTTTCCCCAATCAAATCCTAATTTATCCAAGATAATAGAAAGCACTTTAAAATGATAATTTTGCTCATTACCAACCACATAGATCATTTTATCAATATCGTAATCTTTGAAACGCAATTGTGCTGTTCCTATGTCTTGTGTCATATAGACTGATGTTCCATCAGCACGCAACAATATTTTTTCGTCTAAACCTTCTTCAGTCAAATCAGCCCAAACAGATCCGTCTTCCTTTTTGAAGAAGAAGCCTTCATTTAGTCCTCTTAAGACTTCATCGCGTCCTACAAGGTAAGTATCCGATTCGTAATAAATTTTGTCAAAATCAACTCCTAACTGCTTATAGGTGACATCAAATCCATCATAAACCCAGTTGTTCATCTTCTCCCACAACTCACGAACCTCTTTATCCTTCGCTTCCCACTTCAGCAACATTTCACGCACATCTTTCATTATTTGCGACTGTGCTTCAGCTTCTGCTTTGCTCAATCCTTTTTCTTGCAGCTCCGCAAGCTCTTTTTTGTATTCTTGATCAAACTTTACATAATAATCTCCAACCAATTTGTCTCCTTTTTGTCCTGTACTTTCAGGAGTTTCTCCATTACCCCAGCGTTGCCAAGCATACATCGATTTGCAGATGTGAATCCCTCTGTCATTTACAATATTCGTTTTAACAACTTTATAACCATTCGCCTCAAAAATCTTACTTAAAGAATATCCTAATAAGTTATTGCGAATATGCCCTAAGTGCAAAGGTTTGTTGGTATTAGGTGAAGAATATTCTATCATTACAAGTTCACTATCATCAGTTGCCTTTTCAATGCCATAGTGTTCATTTTCCGAAACTTTCAACAACTCACCCAACCAATATGACGAAGCAACAGAAAGATTCAGAAAGCCTTTTACAACATTATATCCTGAGATTTCCGAAAGTTGTGCTTTCAGTATTTCGCCAATTTCCTCAGCAGTAGTTTCCGGATTTTTCTTAGAATGACGTAATAGGGGAAAAACTACCAACGTAATATCTCCATCAAACTCTTTTTTTGTTTTTTGTAATTGAACTTGGCTTACGGGTAATTCTACTCCGTACTTTTCTTTCACAATGGCTACTACAGCCTCTTCTATTTTTTGTTCTATCGTCATCATCTGTTCTTTTCTATTTTTCTATTACGTATAGCGAATCTACACCAGTTAATGTTTTTCCGTTGTACTTCAATTTTACAAATTGATAAACGGTAGAAAAACAATCGTTCTTTTCTCTTATAACTTTTAGAGTAATTGTATCAATATCTAAACTGTCAGGTCCTAAAAACACACTGTCTAGTTGCAATTCGAAAGCCTTGCGAACTAATGGCATTGCATCGATATAATTATAATATAAATTACTATCTACCTTCTCTCTTATAACTTCAACATCTACCGGCACTGTACCTCTGTTTTTATTATAAAATGAAACTATACTGTCAGCATCAAAACCTCCTTTTTTTTCGAACATATCATTGCCTAAAGAATCTACCCACTGTATTTTAAAAGATAAGGGTTCAGGAGGATTATCCTCACAATCATTATTGCAAGATATTATAAAAAACATGCAGAGAAGAGCTCCTAAAATATTGCGAATCATAAATCGTATTTTTTACAAAATTACAGTTTTTTAGCCGAAAACAGACTTCCTATTCATTAAATGCTGTTAAGAGGCAGTGGTTGTCCTGTATTTTTCTTGAAAATTTACAAAAAACAACTTCTTTTTAGCACGAGTCACCGCTGTATAAAGCCATCGATAATAATCATCACCTAACATATCATCTGTCAAGTATCCTTGATCTACAAATACCACATCCCATTGTCCGCCCTGCGATTTATGGCAGGTAATAGCATAGGCAAATTTTACCTGTAATGCATTAAAATACGGATTTTCACGCATAGCCTTTTGGCGTTTCTTCTTATTTGTTAAATCGGCATAATCTTCAAGGACATTCAAATACAATTGTTTGTTTTCTTCTCGAGACAATGCTGGTGATTGTGATGTCAATGTATCTAACAAAATCTTAGTCTCAATTTCAATATCATAATTGACAAAGCGCAAACTTACTTCTGCAAAACGAAATCCATACAATTCTTCAATTCTTTTGAATGCTGTTATTTCAGCAATCTCACCATTGGCTATAAACTCCAGCTTAGCCTCATCATCTTTCCAATAATAATTATTCTTTACCACCATCAGGTAGTCCCCAACAGCGACTTCGTCCTCTCTATATAAAATTGTTTTGCGAATGCCTTCATTATATCCGTTAGCCCTTTTATTTGAACGGGTTATTACAATCGTTTCCTCAACGCCTTCTTTACTGTAAGAATCTGACAACCTCTCTATCAACTCTCCTCCGGTTATGTGCATTACGTCAAAAGATTCTGACAGTTTTAACGTATCGGTCTCATTAGCAGTGAGTTTTTTACGTAAAGATGTAGCATTCTCCAAAATCCCAGAATCAAATTCTTGTCGAATGACTTCTTTTAGCGTTATTTCCTCCACACTATAATGAAAAGTTTCATAAATATAAGAAGCATCTAAAGCATGTCCTAATTCTAGTCCGACTGGTGGCAACTGAGCTGTATCACCTACTAATAATAATTTGTTATTGTTTCCTGTTTCAAATATAAATCGAAAAACATCCGTCAAAAGACGTCCGCTTCCAAACGGTGAATAGGTATCTTCATCGGAAAGCATAGACGCCTCATCTATAATAAAAAGTGTATTTCTCGCTTTATTAAAGTTCAAGACAAAGTCTCCCATTCCATCTTCATCAGATTTTTGTCTATAAATATGCTTGTGTATAGTCCATGTCGGTGTATTAGCAAAGCCAGAAAATACCTTTGCTGCTCTACCTGTTGGAGCTAACAAAATAATTTTCATTTTCTGTTTCTTCATTGCTTTTACCAGAGCTGCTACTGCTGAAGTTTTTCCTGTCCCCGCATATCCTTTGAGAATGAATACTTTATTGGAGTTTCGGTCTAGCAAATAGTTACTTATACGATCAAAAAAATCTAATTGCAGGTCAGTTGGAGTATGCGGGAAAAACTTTTTTATTGATTCTGAAATATATTTATTCAACATTTTTTTTTATATTAGCGACCTGTTAGCGGGTGCTAATTTAATCTTATAAACCGAAAACATAAAATTAAAAAAATATTATAACTATGAGAATTGTTTTACAGATTGTACTGGCAGTAGCAATAGTCTTCTTGGGCTATATGGTTTTTCAAAGCATAAATGTACCTATGCAGTTTGAGAAAATAAAAAATAAGCGAGATAGAGAAGTCATTGCGAAATTAAAAGATATTCGTGAAGCACAAAGAGCCTATGTATTGTCTCATGGAAAATATACAGGTAGTTTTGATTCTTTAGAGAATTTCATAAGAACAGGAAATATTCCTTTGATTAAGCGTACAGGTGTACTAACTGATGAAATGCTTGCAGATGGTATCAATGAAGAAAAAGCCATCAAAAAAGGTTTAATTCAAATTGATACAATAAAAGTTCCAGTGATGGATAGCCTTTTTGGTAAAAGACCAAACTTTAAGGTAGAGAATATGAAGTATCTTCCTATCCCTGATAAGAAAGAAACTTTCGATATGGCAGCTAAAGAACTTCCTACTGAGTCTGGATTGTTAGTACCGGTATATGAGGTAAAGGTTCATTATGACAAGCTTTTCCAAGACTTAAGAGAAGGCGAGTATAATGAAGAATATCGTGCTGATACTATGGAGCTAGTCCGTTTGAATAAATATATAGGTCTGAAAATTGGTAGCCTAGAGGAAGCAAACGACGGTGCTGGAAACTGGGAGTAATAGCTGTATATGACAGCCAACAATAATACAACATATAGTCTATCCATTCAGTTAGCTCTGGATGGATTTTCTTTTCTATTATACAATAGGAACAAGAACTCTATTGAGCTAGAAAAGGAGGTGAGATATACAGAGCAAGAAAAGTTCTATGACTGGCTAAAAGTAAAACTAGCTAAGGAAGAGATATTGAGGAGAAAGTATGAAAGCATTAACTTACTGTACACTCCTGAGAAATTTACCCTTGTTCCAACAGTATTCATTGAAGAGAAAAAGCTAAAAGAACTGTTCTCTTTAACTTTCCCGCTCGAGGAAACAGAAATGATAGAATCTGAAATGGTTGGTAATTACACTATGCTGTCTGCTATCACTAGCGACTATTATAATTTAGTGAAAGATTACTTTCCAAAGTTAAAGGTCAAAACTACCCCTACTCTCTTATTAGAAATGCTCGACACAAGCACAATATGGAATATCGGAGTGGTTATCCTTTATCAAAAGCTACATATCATTGTCATAAAAGATGATAAAGTGCAATTGTGTAACAGTTTCCAATTCCTAACAAAAGATGATTTACTTTTTTATATGCTTTATACTTTTGACAATTTAGATATTCCTGTGACAAACAGCAGTATTCAACTTTTTGGAAATCGTGACTATCTCCCTTTACTGAAAAATGAATTAACCAGATATCATAATGATATCCGTATAATGGAACCAGCCTGTGGGTTAACTTCAAAAATTCCAATGGGCAATTTATTGCTATCAAACAGTTAACTTATGAGAATCATCAGTGGCACCCATAAAGGCAGACGTTTTCAAGTAGGCAGCAAATTCAAAGCACGTCCTACCACTGATTTTGCTAAAGAAACATTATTTAATGTCCTTCAAAATTTATATGAATTTACTGATTTGGCTGTCTTAGACCTTTTCAGTGGCACAGGAGGTATCAGTTACGAATTTGCATCACGTGGTGCCAATCCTATTTTTTCGATTGAACAAAATATCAAACATTATGAATATATACGAAAAAATAGTGAAGCCTTAGGATTCGGAGATAGCATTAATACGATTAAAGCAAATGTATTCTCCTATCTCCCTAAAATCAATCAAAAATTTGATATCATATTTGCAGATCCTCCTTTTGATATGGAAGAAACGATAAAACTTCCTGATTTAATTTTCCATCATTCACTTTTAAATACTGATGGAATTTTCATATTTGAACACTCTGAAGATAAAGACTTTTCAAAGCACCCACACTTTGAAAGGATCGTAAAAAGAGGCAGTGTTTACTTCAGTTTTTTTGAATAAAATGCATTTTTTTCATCAAAGTATTTGCAGGTAAAAAAAAAACGCCTATATTTGCAACGCATTTAAGCAAAACGGTCTGGTAGTTCAGTTGGTTAGAATACATGCCTGTCACGCATGGGGTCGCGAGTTCGAGTCTCGTCCAGACCGCCAACAAAGAGAAAAAGCTTCTGAGGAATCAGAAGCTTTTTTGTCTTTAATTGAGTAAAATCAATGTATTTATATCTCAAAAATTTGCTGTTGATTCGTTCTCAAATTATAAGTAAGCAATTTGCCTGAGAGACTATTCTCTGATCCTAATATCCATTTCAAGACTTCATTTGCCTGTAAGCAACCAATAATTCCTGGCAAAACCCCTAACACTCCATAGTTGCTTGCCGAAGGTCTTACGCCATCTTCCTCCGGAAACAAGGCTCGGTACGATTGCCCTTTTGCTCCGGCAAACACACTAACTTGTCCAGCATATTCTAAAATAGAGCCATAAATCCAAATCTTTTTATGCTTTAATGCGGTTTTATCAATTAAATATCTTGCAGTAAAATTATCAGTACAATCGACAATCATATCGTATTTAAAAAAAAGCTTATCTGCATTTTCTTCATTCAATAAACCAATGTAGGGTATTATTTTACAATTTGGATTATTGGCTTTGAGTTTTTTTGTAGCAACCTCCACTTTTGGTTTTCCGATATCATCGCTTCCGTAAAGAATCTGCCGAGGTAGATTGCTCAAACTTACTACATCATTATCCACAATGCCGACAATTCCTACTCCTGCACCAACTATGTATTGCAAAACAGGACATCCTAATCCCCCTGCTCCTATAACTAAAACTTTAGCATTTTTCAATTTTAGTTGCCATTGTTCTCCTATTTCAGAGAGCACTATCTGTCGAGAATAGCGTTCTTTTTCTACTACTGTCATAACTTACCAACGTTGAAAATGTTCCCAGTCTTTCCAAACGACTTCTTTACCAAGCGTTTTCAAGGTTTCCTTAACCTCAGCAGTTGTACGTGTATCATTTATAGAAAATTGTTCTAGCGACTCCGGTGCTACGGCATAGCCTCCAGGATTTGTACGAGATTCGGCACTAAAAGTCGTAACGCCCATCTGCACGATGTGATTTCTAAAATCTGCACTCTCGCGTGTTGAAATAGATAGTTCCAAATCTTCGTCCAGCAAACGATAAGCACAAATCAACTGAACTAAATCAGCATCCATCATTTCTACCTTTGGTTGCACATCGCCTTCGTGAGGTCTCAACCGTGGAAAAGACATCGAGAACTTCGTCTGCCAATATTTTTTCTGTAAATATTTAAAATGCAAAGCGGTAAAAAAACTGTCTGCTCGCCAATCTTCCAAGCCAAACAAAGCTCCCAATCCTATTTTGTGCATTCCAGCCATTCCCATTCTATCAGGAGCTTCCAAACGATAATGAAAATCACTTTTCTTGCCTCGCAAATGATACTTAGGATATTCGTGTTTATTATAGGTCTCTTGATACACCATCACGGCATACAAACCCGCATCGACCAATCTTTTATATTCATTGGTCTCCAAGGGTTGCACTTCGATACTTACATTAGCAAATAACGCTCTTGCTATTTCTATCGTTTTCTCCAGATAATCTACTCCCGCTATTTTATTTGCCTCTCCCGTCACCAATAAAATATGTTCGTAACCTTTCGCCTTTAAGTATTCCATCTCTATACGAACTTCTTCTTCGGATAAAATCTTACGAGGAATTTTATTTTGAATACTAAAACCGCAATAAGTACATTGGTTTGTACAAATATTACTCAAATACATCGGAGCATAAATCTGCACCGTATTCCCAAAGCGTTTTTTGGTCAAAAGAGCACTTTGCTGTGCCATAGCTTCCAAATAAGGCTGTTCTGCGGGAGAAATTAAAGCTTGAAAATCATCTAAATTCTTTCTTTTTTTGGCAAGTGCAGTAAGCACATCTGCTTCCGTTTTAGCATAGATTCGCTTTCGCTCCCCTTCCCAATCATATTCTTTATGAATTGCTGAAAATGTTTCCATAATTCGTTATTTTAAGAATGAAGTTAGTGGACTACTTGCTTCTGCTTTCTCTCTCACGGGTGCTAATTGGGCAATAAAGGCTGTTCTACCAGCGATTACGGCTTGCTCAAACGCCTTAGCCATAGCTACAGGATCAGAAGCCACTGCAATGGCTGTATTGATAATTAATGGGGATTTTTTGATTAGGTAGATGATCGATAGTCAATTTAATACGCATTTTTTACACCTCTAAAGTTAAACGGTCTTTAAAGGTGTAAAAAAATTATCAAATAAAATACCAGGTAATTATTTGAATAACTACCCTATCAACATTCATTCTTCAAAACTTTGGATAAATAAAAAGCCGTATCCTTAAATTGATACGGCTTTTTGAGTGATCCAGACAGGGCTCGAACCTGTGACCCGCAGCTTAGAAGGCTGCTGCTCTAATCCAACTGAGCTACTGGACCCCATTCTTTTATAAATGCGACTGCAAAGATAATAAAACTATCGTTTTTTACAGAAAATCTGAGCGAAAAATCTCAAAATTATTTATATCATCTTACATTGGCAAGAGTCAAACACTTTTTGAATATTATTCTTCCAAGTGCTATTGAATTGCTCTACAAGTACTTGTGCACGAGTCTTCGCTGTGTCAACTATTTCTTCCAAAGGTTTTAAATATACTGCCTCGCTCTCAATATTCAATTGTTTTGCTCTATTGGTTAATCCTCTTTTTGAAATTGCCAATACAAGTTTCGCAACCTCAATAAGTAAATTGCCTTTAATTTTTGAATGAATTGCTTTCTTAGCGACTAAATCTCTCAATTCTAAAAATTCCTCATTGGCAAAACCGTTAACATATTGATATATTTCTTCCAAAGCATCCTCATCATACAATAAACCCACCCAAAACGCAGCTAAGGCAGTAACAAAACAAGAACATCCACCGTCGGCACCACGCATTTCAATATACCGCTTTAATCTAATATCAGGGAAAACGGTAGAGATATGCGTTTCCCAGTCTTCCATAGTCGGATCAAATTTAGATTTTCCTTTTCTAAATTCATCAAAAGTCATCATGTCAATTGGCTGTGTTACATCATCTTTTGTAACAAAAAGCATGGGGACTTGAAGTAAATAATCAACCCAGCGTTCAAACGAAAAATCTTTCTCTAACACAAATGGTAAACATCCACAACGATCTATATCTGTGTAGTTCCATACGTGCGATCGATAGGAATAAAATCTACTATCTTTTCCTTCGACAAATGGGGAATTGGCAAAGAGTGCCATAACAAGTGGCTGTAAGAACTGACCTACGTACATTTTTTTACGCATATCCTCTTCACTAGAATAATCCAGATTGACTTGGATAGTTGCAGTACGACCCATCATATCCAATCCATGAATATCCTTGTTAGCCATATGTTTTCTCATAATATTGTAGCGTTGCTTAGGAATCCATGAAATATCATCTCTTGTAGAAATAGGATCAAAACCTAAGCATAGTGGTTGCATATTGAGCGATGATGCTAGTTGGCTCAATTCGGTAAAATGCGACCTTGTTTCCTGAGAAATATCATGAACAGTCGTCAATGGTGCTCCGGATAACTCAAACTGTCCTCCAGGCTCTAGGGTAATATTACTATTGCCTTTAGAAACAGACAGCAAATTACCCATTTCATATTTACCTTTCCATCCATTTTCAATAAACTTCTTCAACAACATCTCAATGCCATCCTCACCATAATATTGAACTCGTTTAAGATTGTCTTTATAAAATAAAAACTTCTCGTGTTCTACACCAACCTTCCACGCTTCTTTTGGAGTACACCCTTCTTCAAAGTAGGAAACCAACTGTTCTTTAGACAATATGCTCATTAACTTCTTTTCTATCGTACATAACAAAGATTATTCCTAACCGACTATTTTGAATTTAGGATTGCATCCAACACGTATTTTTCTACTTGTCTATTTTTCCCTTTGTAAGGATAGGAATGCATAGAGAGCATCGCGGGTGCATTCAATTCCACAACAATATGATTCGTTTTAGAAGGTTCTGCGTCTATATTCTGTATAATAATATCTACTCCTGCTATTTTCAAACCAGAAGCTTGAGTTGCTTTAACAGCAATCTCTTTATAGAAATCTGACATTTCATCAGTGACGTCAATACTGTCCCCTCCTGTACTTAGATTTGAATTATTTCGAAGTGAAACAAGTGTATTTTTATCAGGAATAGAATGTAAATTCAAATTTTGTGATTTCAGTACTCGTTCCACTTCATCATCAACCTCTAATTTTAATAATGGAGTGCGATAGTCGTTTCCTCTATTTTTATTTTTCTGTTTTATAAGTTCGCCAATGTTCTTTTCACCATCTCCTACGACATTAGCTGGTATACGATATGCAACAGCCCTCACCACATTTTCAACAACTAAAAAGCGGTATTCTCTTCCTGTGAAATATCTTTCAACAATAACTTGATTAGCATATTGAAATGCTTTAGCAACAGCTCTTTCAAAAGACTCCTTGTCTGTAATATTAGTTGTAATACCAATTCCGTGGTCAGTATCTTTAGGTTTTACCACAACTGGAAATTCGATTGAACAATTATCAAAAGATTTTTCGTCAGTTATTAGCTGTCCTTCAGCTACATTTACTCCAGCCCTTTTTAAAAATAACTTTGTTAACCATTTATCATTTGAAATCCAAAAGGATATCAGTGAGTTTGCATCAGAAATAGTACCTTCTTTAATGATAAATTCTTTATTTTCATGATAAACTACAATTAAATTCTGAGCAGTACTCAAGACTTCAAACTCAATATCTCTATTAAGCAGTTCTTTAATAATTAACTGAGTAGTAGCTTCAAAATCTTCATAACCTTCTAATGGTATGAAATCATAGTTTGATTCAAAATAATCCATATCAAGCGCTTTTACAATATCTTTCCTAAAAGTAGGAAAAAAGTATGATATGCTTTATTCTTTATCATACAAATACCAGTAAGCAGTACCTACAAAAAAGGCTCCACCTATAATATTTCCGATAGTTACAGGAATTAAATTGTCAATAAAAAACTGTGTCCAAGTGATATCTGCTCCATAAAAAATCGCAGTAGGAATAAAAAACATATTGGCAACACAGTGTTCAAAGCCCATAGCAACAAAAGCCATAATTGGAAACCATATTGCCACGATTTTACTTACAACGTCCTTTGATGCAAAAGCCATCCACATAGCCAAAGCAACCATCCAATTACAAACAATTCCTTTTACCAGCGTAACCATAAATGGATAAGCTACTTTTTTTTCACCAATAGCAATTGTAGATTCTAAAGTAATGGAATCTTTCAGCATTCCCGTATAATAAGCAAATAGCCAGGCAACGACTAATGAACCTATGAAATTACCAATGTAAACAATGCCCCAGTTCTTTAGAGGTACTTTGAAAGACATTCTTTTAGAGAACACAGAAGGAACAAAATAGGCGGTATTTCCAGTAAATAAGTCTGCACCGGCTACAGCTACTAGAATAAGTCCCAGAGGGAAAACGCCTCCGAAAACTAGCTTTTGTAAACCTGGGTTCGTTTGTGCAATCTCTGGTATCGCTCCGCCAATCATTAGAGCCAAGAAACTACCCATGGCAATATATCCCCCTGCAAGCAAGGAGGCTACAAATGTCTTCCTCCAATGAGTATTTGCTTTGGATGTAGCAACTTGGTTGACTTGTTGTACTATTTCTTTTGAATTATAAAAATTCATATTTTTTAGTTTACAATAATATTTTTAAAATATTGTTCCAATATATTTTGTGCTTTATTTAATTGCTCAGGTGTATTTTTCTTGATATCCTTCAACGTGTAGTTCAATCCCATATGTTCATATTTATGCACACCTAAGCTATGATAAGGCTGTATTTCTAATTTTTCAATATTCGAAAAATTTTCAAAATGCTTACCAAGTTTATTCAAATCCTCTTCATTATCAGTTAATGTTGGCACCAGTACGTATCTAAGCCAAGTTCTTTTACCCTTAGATTTTAAATATTCAGCTAATTCTAGAGTTGGCTGATTTTTCTTACTTGTAATCTTTACATGATCTTTCTCATTGATATGTTTAATATCCAGTAGCACAAGATCTGTATATTCTAAGAGTTCTTTTACGGAGTCATTGAAAACACTGCCATTTGTATCTATACATGTATTGATATTTTCTTCTCTTAAGCGTTTGAAGAGAGGAATGAGTTCTTTTGCTTGCAATAGCGGTTCTCCTCCGGAAATAGTAACACCACCCTTTTTCCCGAAAAATGGTTTTTGGTTGATAGCCATGGCTACTATATCTTCTATTTGCATTAAATCACCACCTACTAAAGGTATAGTATCAACATTGGCACAGTAGCTACACTTAAAATTACATCCTTGCAGAAAAACAATTAATCTGATACCTGGACCATCATAGGTGCCTAGTGATTCTATAGAATGTACTCTTAGCATAATTAAAAATCATAAAAACTTGCTCACATTCAAGTAATGAAAGCAAGCAAGTTTTTTTTTAAATATAATAATCTTATAAAGATATTTTTTACATACTATCAAAGAAGCTTCTAGAGATAACTTCCATTTGTTGCTCCTTAGTCAGTCTTACAAAATTAACTGCATATCCTGAAACCCTTATTGTTAATTGAGGATATTCTTCAGGACGTTTCATAGCATCTTCTAGAAGCTCTCTGTTCAATACGTTTACATTTAGATGATGTGCTCCCTTACCAAAATATGCATCCAATAACGTAGATAAGTTTTCAATTCTCTCTTCCTCGTTAGGACCTAATGATTTTGGTACTATAGAGAATGTATTTGAAATACCATCTTGAGATGCAGTATAATCTAATTTAGCTACTGAACTCAACGAAGCAATCGCTCCTTTAGTATCCCTTCCGTGCATTGGATTGGCACCTGGTGCAAATGGAATTCCTTTTGCTCGACCATCTGGAGTAGCTCCGGTTTTATGTCCGTAAACAACATTAGAGGTGATGGTTAATATCGAAAGTGTAGGTTCAGCATTTTTATAAACAGGATGTTTAGACAATTGCTCATTAAAGTAACGAGGTACTTCTACAGCAAAGTAATCAACTCTATCATCATCATTTCCATAGCAAGGAAATTCACCTTCAATATTAAAAGTATCAGAAACTCCCATCTCATTTCGAACAACTGTAACTTTAGCATTTTTTATTGCTGATAAAGAATCGGCAACTATTGAAAGTCCTGCAACACCATACGCTAAGTTGATTTGATGATCAGTGTCTATGAAAGCCATTTGAGCTTTTTCATAATAGTACTTATCGTGCATATAATGAATGATGTTCATAGATTCATTATAAACTCGTGCCATCTCTTTCATACACAGTTTATAATTAGCCATCACTTCGTCATAATCTAACACATCACTCTTCAGAGCAGGAATTCCATCAATAATTTTCTTACCAGTCATCTCACAACGACCTTCGTTAATTGCCAATAGAAGAGTTTTAGCCAGATTGCATCGTGCACCAAAAAATTGAATCTGCTTACCAATCTCTTGATAAGAAACACAACAAGCGATACCATAATCATCAGATTTTCTGCTTTCACGCATCAACTCATCATTTTCATATTGAATAGATGAAGTGTCTATAGACACTTTAGAGCAAAACTCTTTAAATCCTTCAGGTAAAGTACTTGACCAAAGTACAGTCATATTAGGTTCGGGTGATGGACCTAAGTTATAAAGCGTTTGTAGAAATCGGAATGAAGTTTTCGTTACTTTATGACGACCATCCATTAAGCGACCACCAATTGACTCTGTTACCCAAGTAGGATCACCTGCAAAAATCTCATCATAAGCATTCATGCGAAGATGACGAACTACGCGCAACTTCATCACAAACTGATCTATTAACTCTTGAGCAAACTCTTCACTTATTTTACCTTCATTAAGGTCGTATTCTATATAAATATCAAGGAAAGAAGACACATTACCTAATGACATAGCTGCACCATCTTGCTCTTTCACTGCTGCCAAGTAAGCCATATATACCCATTGTACCGCTTCTTGAGCACTTTCTGCGGGCTTAGAAAGATCTAAGCCATATTTATCACCTAAAACTTTTATTTCTTTTAAAGCTTTAATTTGTTCCTGAACCTCTTCACGTAAACGAATACGCTCATCAGTCATAGGCCCTAAAAGCTTTGCTAAGTCTTCTTTCTTTGCTTCAACAAGTTTATCAATTCCATATAGAGCTAAACGTCTATAATCACCGATAATACGTCCTCTAGCGTAGTTATCTGGTAATCCAGTTAGAAAACCCAATGAACGGAATTTTCTTATTTCATCAGTGTATACATCAAAAACACCATCATTATGTGTCTTTGCATAATTGTTGAAGATGTCTTTTACTCTATCTGAAACTTCTAATCCATGTTCTTGACAGGCTTTTTCAACAACCTTTATTCCTCCATAAGGCTTCATTGCTCTACGCAATAATTCATCAGTTTGCAAACCAACAATAAGCTCCAAGTCTTTATCAATGTAGCCTGCATCGAAACTAGTAATTAAAGAAACTGTTTCAGTATCAATAGATCGTACTCCACCGTTTGCGCGCTCTTCTTTTATAGCATTTAGACATATATCCCAAAGCTTCTTGGTTCTATCTGTAGCCTCACTAAGAAAATTAGCGTCTCCATCATAAGGAGTTACGTTATTGAACACAAAATCTCTAACATCAATTGAAGTATTCCACTTCCCTTTTTTAAATGTTTTCATTACATTATTATAAATAAAATACAACTAAATATACCATTCTCAAAACGGACACGAAGATAGTAAATAAAACTTATCTACTGTACAAAAAATGATAATAAAACTGTGTTGTAAAACCTACATATTTCGGTATTTGTATAAAAACAAAGCGAGGCTAACTCCTAATTGGAATTAGCCTCGCTGAAAATAGGGCGTCGTCCTACTCTCCCACATTGCTGCAGTACCATCGGCGCT
>NZ_QENZ01000005.1:252668-386259 GCF_003096835.1 Balneicella halophila | reverse complement strand
ATAGCACTGCGATGATATAGCATTTACAAAAGGACGGGAATTTGAGTGAAGCGAAAATGTAGGAATTTTGTTCGCCGCAGGCGAATGCTATATCAGCGGTAAATTGTATGAGTAGTGGCAGATTGCGTGGTACTTTCCTGTCAAACCGCTATGCAGTTTGAGCGGACCACAAGCCTTGATATTTAGCATTTTACCTGCCATTACTTATACAAAATGTTATGGGCTTTACTTATTTTGCAATAAAATCTTCAACCTTAAATGTAAAAATGTACTCATTTATGGTTTCTTCTATTTTTAGAGGCAAAAGAACTCTCACTTCTTTACCTACATATTGTTGAGTCAGGGTATTTAATTCTTCTTTTGTATTAGCTCTATTAGGAAACATTGGTTTTGTTCTCCAGCCACCATATTGACCACTTACATAGTAAATATTGTCAGTCGGAACAATCATGTCGTCAATATTTGCATTCTTAACAACTACGGTCGGTGGTTGAGGATTATTTCGGTCTATATATTTTACACCTGCGTGCATAACTCTGCCACTTGAACCATTAGGGTCAACATAAACTGCTTCATCCCAAATTATTTTAATTGAATGGTCAGTTTTGTTTTTCAAAGTAAACCCAAATTGTGTGGAAAGTGGAAGCCAAACAATTTTAATCATGTCGTCTTCATAACTATACTTTGTTTTACCTTCTTCTTCAAAATTTACGATTTTAGATTCACCGTATCTTTCTTTTGCGTTTTCAGGTCTTTCAACATTTTGAAGTCCAACATTGTAAAAACCTTGATAAGTCATACAACTTGTCATCATAACCGCAAGAATTAATGCGTAAAAAACTTTTCTCATAATAATCTCCTTTTAATTGTTAATAATTCGTTTGTAGTCTGTTTTTAGTATTGCCCATAACGCAGTGCTATGTGTAGTTGTCTGTTTTTTTGTGAAGATAATTAAAATCGTTAGATTTTATGTTTTTGGGAACAAAAAAATAGCAACCAATTGCATATAGCTAATGATGTGTAGCGTAAATCACGCCTTGGCGGCGTTGTTTGATGATAGTGTTTTTTAGCTAATAGAGCTATATGTAATTGGCATAGCACTGCGATGATATAGCATTTACAAAAGGACGGGAATTTGAGTGAAGCGAAAATGTAGGAATTTTGTTCGCCGCAGGCGAATGCTATATCATCGGAATTGTGTATGATTTCGTTGCGTGTTTCAGCAACTAATTTAGCAAATACAAACCGAATAGAAAATCCGCGAGGATTTTCGTAAGTAGGCGAGTACTAGCAATGAATTATACACGGTGTTGGCAACTGGCATTATTTTAATAGTTCTGTTAGTTTTTCGTTTAATTTTTCCCCTCTTAAATCTCTCGCAACTATAATTCCGTTTTTATCAATTAGAAAACTGTCAGGGATTCCCTCAACGCCATAAGTCAAAGATGCTTTATTTCCGTTCCCTTTTAAATCATTTACGTGATACCAATTTAGATTATCCTTTTTAATTGCATTTAACCAATTCTCCTTGTTTTCGTCCAATGAAACAGCAAATATTTCAAATCCTTTTGATTTAAACTTATTGTAAGTTTTTACAAGGTTTGGATTTTCTTTTCTACAAGGTGCGCACCAAGAAGCCCAAAAGTCAAGAAAAATGATTTTACCTTTTAAGTCGGAAAGTTTTTGTAATTCTCCGTTTTGGTCAATCATTTCAAAATCTACGAATCGTTCACCAATTTTTGGTTCTACATTCAGTTTTATGTATGTTTCAATTATCTTTCCGTATTTCGACTTTTTATTTTGTTCTGAAAATAGGTCAAAAAGTTCTTTGGTTTCTTTTTGTCCAAAAGTAGTAGAATATGTTGATAGTATTTCTGCACTAACAATACTATTCGGATGTGTTTTTATAAACTCGATTTCTCTTTTTCTTTGATTTTCTTCGGTTAAATTCTCAAGTTCCTTTCGTAATGATTGAGCTAAATTTTCTATATCAGAGCCTTTAACTTTGGCGTTTTCAAAATTGCTTTTTGAAGCGTCAAAAGTCATTTTGTTATTTTCCAACCATATAAATCTATAATGTTCATCGTCTGTCCATAATGCTACTTGAATTGGCGAATTCGTTAATTTGGTGTTAAAGACAAAATTGTTGTTCTCAACTGTTGTGGAATCAATTAGGTCAATATTTTGACTGTCAGCATTATCCAAATAAATCATTGTCCCGTTTTCAATTCCGTTGGTTTTTCCAGTCAGAGAAAATTCCATATCAGATTGTTGATTACAGGAAATGAATAATAGTATTAAAATTCCAAAGATTGTCTTTCTCATTGATGTTTGTCTTTGCTTGTTGCCAACGGTTGAGTGTATGATTTCGTAAGGGATTGCGGACTACTAACCTGTCAAGTTACCACCCAAAATTGAAGCGGGAGATAACGCTCACAAACCTCTGAAACCCTCATGAATTATACACATTTGTTGGCATTTCGTTATTCTTTTTCCAGAGTTTTCATTAATTCAAAACATAGCTTATCAATATTTCCCATATTTGGATTGAATGCAGATACATTAGATAGAATGATTATTCCATTTTTTGAATTTTCGTCAATTACCATTGATGACGAATATCCACCTGTTCCACCATTATGCCAATACCAAAGATTTTCAGATTTAGACTTTAGTATGTGCCATCCTAAACCAATATCCATTTTTTCATTTATTTCAAAGGTTTTCTGCCTTGTCAATTCTAATGCCTTGTTTGAAGTGTTAAATTGTGCAATAACAAATTTCGATAAATCGTCTGTGGTTGATAATATTCCGCCAGCTCCAGCCAAAACTGATAAATCCCAATTAGGAATTTCTACACCTTCATTATTTAAACCTCTTACTAAATTTCCTTTTATTTTATTTATATCTGCTGTTGAATTTTTCATATCATATTTGGAAAATATTTTATTCTGTAATAGACTTTCGTAAGAAGTATTCTCAATATTGCTTAATGTGTAACCGAGTAATCCTGCTCCCAAATTTGAATATTGATATTTTCCTTTATTTGGTAACTCAAGTTGATTTGTTACATATTCTTCCAATTCTTTTTCCTTGTATTCTTTATATGGGTTTTCAGGATTAACTTTTGACAAATCAAGATTTGTTGGTAAACGAGGAAGTCCTGATGTATGATTAGCTAAATTGATAAATGATATTTTTGTATCGTTATTAAAAGGGGTTTTTAAATAATCATTGATATTCTCATTTAGTTTAATTTTTCCGTCTATCACAAAGTTTGCAAGTAGAGTAGATGTGAAAACCTTTGATATTGAACCTATTTCAAAAACACTCTTTTGGTTATCAATTGTTGAAATCGTATCACTTTCTTTTTTTATGCCATAATAACTAACGTTTTCATTATTGATGATTGCAATTGATAGTTGCGTGTTATTTGGAAATACGTATGTACCTTCAAATATGATTTCAGATTGGCATTTTGTTATTGAACCGTTTTTAATGGACAAATCATTAATTACATTTTCTATATTAACTTCTTCAGCAAGTGGTTGAACTGATAATCCGATTATTTTTGAATTATCGTTTATTGCAATATTGAGTGCGAAAACGGCACGTTCAAAGGTAGTTTTATACGAAGCTAAATTTCCAGGCAGGTATTTTATAAATTCTCGATTGGTAATATTTCCTGCTTGAGATTTAAGACTTTTCAAAAATTCTGTAGTCCTATCTATTGGTAACGCCTCTTTCATTACATCTGCAAACATTGAAAATATTCCATTGTAATTATCATTATTATAATGTTCTACAAATTTTTCGGTTATAATTTTGTTATCTGCTTTTTCCGTTTGTCCGAAGGAAACATTAACTATTAAAGTTAAAACTATTAGGATTATATTTTTCATTTATTATTCCGGTTTACGCTTTTTTTTAATGAATGCCAACGGCTAGGCTATGAAGCGTACTTTTTTGTGTTGCGCCTGCGGCATAAAAGTATGCTTTATGAGCCCTTGTTAGGCAATGTTACTTTTTAGAATCTATATTTTCGTTCCCTTAACACAAATGCATCTTTCCCACCTTCAACGATATCCGCGACATGCTCTCGAATTCCCATTGACTTTAATAAATCTGTTTCTTGCTCATTCTTTTCAAAGCTTTCTTCTAGTGCTCCATTTATATAGTCAAATCTATATTCACTAGAAGATTCTACCGTATTTTGACCTTTCTGATTTGCAATTATTATATTTTCAGAATCCGAATTCACAACAACATTAGCATTATGTGTCACAATTATAATCTGGCGTTCTAGTTTCTTATATTTAAGATAGAAAACTAAATCTGATGTTATTGACCTATTATCTAAATTATCTTCTGGTTGATCTATCAGAATAGGTGACTTAGATTTACTTAAACCAATTATTAGCATTAATATAACAAAACTAGCTTTACCAGTAGACATTTCTCCTAACTTGTCGTTTTTGTATGTTATTTTCCAATAATCAAAGAAATAGTCATCTAGTAAGCTTTTAACTGCGTTTTTCTTAGAAGATTTAGAAATTATAGAGTACTCTCCATTTAATATATTCTCAAATATTGTTTTGATTTCATTAAATAATACTTCAAAATTTGTATTTGAAGTTGATTTGTGATTATCTGATAAAATGCTGTAATTAGTATAGGATGCTCTTCTTCCATCACTTATTCCCAAAATTGTCTTATAAAATTTTCGAAAATTGAACTGAGCAATACCTTCAATTCTTAAACCATCACTTTCAAGTTGTAAAGTTCTTCTTTTTAGCCGTTCAATTACAGATATATATTCATCGTAATTTTTCTGGTATAAGTCAAATATTAATTTTCGACACTCAATTACAGCCTCCTTCTTTGTTCTAATTTTCTTTGACAAAATTTCAATATCGAGTAAGAGCTTTTTATCTTCCGTTATAGATTGATTTAATTTCTCTATTTGATTTTTTAGTTCCTCATTCTGTTGAAATGGCTCAAGTTCCTTATTTAAAGCTTTTTTCTGGACGCTTATAGCATCTGCTACGGTCTTAAGAATATTGTCATTTAAAAAACTATTATTACCTGATTCATCTTGAATCAATTGAATCTCATCAACTAATGAATTCATCAATTGAGGCATAGCATCAACAATGGTTAACTTATTTGAATAATACTCTTTGATAGATTCAGATTTTAAGGCTCCGACTAACTCTTCTTTGCTCGTATAGATAGTATCAACTTGTTTTTTGAGTTCTGATAAAGAATCCTTTAAAGCTGCAAAGTCATTTTTAAAGTCACTAACTTTTGAATTATTTTGTTCAATTCGTTGTCGAATATCCTTGTACAGTTCAAGTTGTTCTTCGGACAGTCCTGATTTTTTATTCAATTCTTCAACCTTTTGAGTATTAGCTGTTATATTTTTTTCTAAAACTTCTTTGTTTGATTTTGTTTTTAATTCTGCTTCAAGTAAATAGACTTCTTCTTTTATTTCGAAGTAACTATCGATCAATTGATCTCTTTCCCTGTCATTTTGTTTTACATTTCTTATAAATTGGTCATATTCTATTTTTGAATCTTCATCTTCATTTATTAAATCCCTAACAAGTTTGTTTAGCGACTGTCCTTTTTTATTTACCTCAGGTTCTGCAAGCTTTACGAGATAATTTTGTGGAATGTATTTTAAATCTGGAATTATTGAATTTTCCTCAGCATCCCGAAACATTTTTTGAGTTATACCTGCTTTTGTTGTTAATGAAAAATTATAGCCTGAATCTATTGCTTTTAAATCATACTTCTCGATTCCATTTTCATTTTTCAATATCGAATTTTCAGGTAATAATGTTTTAGCAATAGAATATAATAAAATTGACTTACCCGATGACTTACCGCCTATAATTACATTAAGATTTTGATTCAAATATATATTTTCATTTGTAAATGTCTTATTATTTGATTCAAAAGAAACTTTTTCAATAACAACTTTCTCTTCTTTAAAGTCAGGAATTTCATCTTGTATTTTAACTCTTTGTTTTGGCTCGAAACAAATTTGTCTAAGACCTTCAAATGTCAATTGAGACTTTATCCATGTAAATTTATTAAACAAAGTTTCTTCAGTATGTGAATCACATCCAACTAAACAAGATTTTAAAGATCCCCTTTGCTCAATAACATTTTTCTCTTCTTCTTTTTGTTCATTTTCATTATATCCATCAGTTCCAATTAATCTCTCGCCCAAGAAGTACTTAATATCTTTCTTATTTGTTGAAAATATTGCATGTGAAATCTTATAAATAGAATTCCTTAGTCCATCCAATCCTCCACCTTCATTGTCAAATAAATCATAGTGTTTCTGAATGGCAGATGCTCCGTCTTTATTTGAATTACTAACAACGAATAGGCAATTGTCTTTAAAATTTTGATTTTTTGAAACAAGATTTTTTAGAGATTTTAAATCAATAACATAATTGTCGATTCCTTTTTTATATTGTTTGTTTTCATCTGTTAAAGAAGAATCAATACTTTTCCCATACTCTACTAAACCGTGTCTATTCATTTTGTAACCATCCTGATTTTCCAAATTACCAAAAAAATCATTTTCAAGATGTTTTACATATTCAGGGTTAAATAAACAATGAATATTAATCAACCTTCCTTTATCCGTAGCAGGCAACATTCGGAGTTCAACATTTGGAAAAATAAATATGCTTTTAATAAAACTTATTTCATGTGGTGTAAAAAGTGGGTTGCCAAGTTCATCAAGTTCATTGTCAATTCCATTTATATACTCAACAGCATCAAGATAACGCTCTACAGAGAAATAGTCAGTTATACCAATTGCAGATACGTTATTTTCAAAAGCCTTTTTAAAGAATATTTTAAAAAACTCATTTAATGTCTGCGATTTGAATTGGTCATTCTTATTTGTTCCTTTTGTGTGAACATGAAAATTCCATTTTCTCCATTGCGAACCTTTATTCATAGCCATTCATTTTAACAATTATTTCTTTTGATGCCGACTCCTTATTTTAATATTGCCTAACGTGTTTGAATATGCTTTGTTGCGTGATTAAGCACCTAATTTAGTAAATAATTACCGAATAGAAAATCCGAGAGGATTTTCGTAAGTAGGCGAGAACCAAGCAATAAAGTATATGCGGTGTTAGCGTTTCGTATTTTTTGTTTCTATTCTGTATATCAACGGTTTTAATAAATTATTTCTTATTTTGTTTTTAAGTAAATCAGATTTCGAAACTACTTTTGCTATTGGTGGTGAAACGGCATAATAAGATTTTATAAATAATTTTCCAATTGTAGATTGATTAAGTATTTCGTCTCTATATTTTCTTAAAATAATTACTTCTGAAGCATTATAATCTCCAAAACAAGCTGTTGCAATAAAACATCCTTCTTTTGAATAATTGATTGAAGTTTTACAGTGTGGACAAATTTTTCCATCTTGTGGAGCTAAATTTTTACAACTTGGGCAAGCAAATAGTTTAACCTTTATATCAGAGAATGTTTTTTCATCTTTCTTATCAAGTCCCTTTCCACATTTTTTGCAATAAATATGATTAAGAAAGTTTTCTGTCATACAACTTGAACATTTTATTCTATTATATTCACTGTTTGATACTAAAGAAACAGGAGTTTTCTTTTTGACGATTAGTTTTTCGGTACTTAGTATTTTTTTTCCTTCTCCTGGCTTAAATTGATTCCCGCACGACAAACAAGTGATTTTGATTTTATTACCACCAATTGTTCCAGCTAATAGACCAATTCCTCCAGTTAGCACTGCTCCAGCTACTGCTTTTTTCCCACTAAAACCTTTCTTGTTTGTAGCTAATTGGGTTGAACTACATTTGGGACATCCTATTGTATGGTTGTATTGTGTCATTTTTGTCTATTTGAGAATTCTTATCGGATATGAACGCTAACGCAGTGCTATGTGTAGTTGTCTGTTTTTTTGTGAAGATAATTAAAATCGTTAGATTTTATCTTGTTTGGAACAAAAAAATAGCAACCAATTGCATATAGCAAATGATGTGTAGCGTGAATTTCGCCGTGGCGGCGTTGTTTGATGATAGTGTTTTTTTTAGCTTATAGAGGTATATGCAATTGGCATAGCACTGCGATGATATAGCATTTACAAAAGGACGGGAATTTGAGTGAAGCGAAAATGTAGGAGTTTTGTTCGCCGCAGGCGAATGCTATATCATCGTTGAGTGTATGGTGTCGTAAGGGATTGCGGGCTTCAAACCAATCAAGTTACCACTAAAAATAAATGCGGGTGATACCGCTCGAAAACCTCTAAAACCCTTATGCACTATACACATTGTTGTGTTTTCGTGCTTTATCATTTCTGTCTCCTCATGCGTTGGGAAAACATGCTCTTTAAGCAAATTTGGTTGTGCGGTTGATATGTGGGTTTGCTTAATGTGCATGGCTTAGAAGGGGGCATCTTTTGAATTAGTAATAAAATCAGATAAATAGTCTTTATTCATTGTATCAGTCATAAAGCTTTTTGCTCCATTAAGGTATACACTTATTTGGTTGTCACTCTTTAAATCAAGTCTTTTCTGAATTAGTTCTATTTCAGTTTTTTCAGGACTATTTGAATATCCAACCGCTAAAAGTCGTAAGTCATCTTTCGAATTTAATGCTTGAGTCAGTATTTTATTTGCATAATCATCCGAAAAACTATAACCAATTGTTACAATCAATTTAGAGTCTTCAAGTGTCGATTTTCTTAGCTCTGAAGTATAGAAAAAGTAAGGGTCAATTGAGTCTAACTTATTCTGAATTCCAAATATCAATTCTGGATTATCTTCGGGTTCATCACTTTGAAAGAGTTTATTAGGTTCATCTGGTTTTGTATACCAGTCAATTGAACCATGTAATTTATATAAGAAAAAATGTTTTTCCAGACTATCCTCAAAATTGCTATAGTGCCATTCTCTTGAAGTTCTATTAAACCCTGTTTCAACTTGAAGTTCCTTACCAACCACTCTTTCAAAGCATAAATCATAATTGAATGTAAATACTTTTACTGCATTACCAATTTCTCTTGATAGTGTGATAAAACCGTTGTAATAACTGGCGTCATTTTCATAGTTTTTAACACGAACCCAACTATTCAATTTCTTCCGAATCAATTTCTTGAAATCCGTAATTTTTTTGAAATCACTTCCTGCTAAGTCTATTAATCTTATGTTCCAAGAGCCAATGAATGGGTAAACAATATTTCTATCGCGTTTTTCTATTTCAGAGATTACAACTAATAATTTCTCAACATTAAATGGCTCACCAAATTTGCCAAATATACCTTCAGAGTAATGTATTGAACTTTTAAGGTAATAATAAAGCTCCTTATAAGGTCGCCAATCAGAATCTTCTATTATTAGTTTTTCAATTTCACCAACCATTTGATTAGATATTGGAATCTTTGCTTCAAAGCTGGCTCCAGCACCTAATAAAAACATTATTTGTTCGCCTTTTATTTCCATATCTATAAAAACCAAGGTTTATCATTAGTAACAGACATTTGCTCAACATCTACAATATCACCAAACTCAGAAATGTATTCTGTAATTATTTTTGAATAATATATTGAGATAGGAACAGATTTAGCATTAAATCCTCTCCAATTTGCGCCTGAAAGATTAATTATGTCTTGCAAATAAGATTTATAATCTTCTACTCTTGCCCCAATATTGAGAAATTCTAAATGTACAGGATTTGATAAACGCTTGTCAACAATCTCTTTACCGTAATTTAATCCCTCAAACCAAACTAAAAACTGGTTACTCGCTAGTTGAATATAACTACTTTCATACGGGACTAAAGTATTGTGATTACTAAAACCAAAAAACCTATTGTCAACATTAATCTTAACAACTGTAAAATCAAGATTAGACACTTCATTAATGGCTTGCTCTAATGCTTTTATTTCTGACCGTTTTATTTTAAATGGTAGGTGTAAAACGCAACTTTTATAATTTGAGAAATCATCATTTGATAATAACTGAACTAAGCCATTTTGTAGACTCTGTAGGTAATTTGTTTCATCTTCGTCTTCAGCAAGTACTTCAAGTTTCTTATAAAGACCCGATGAATCAAGACAAATTGAGTAAGCAAAGAATCTCTGTATTTTACCTGTTTCTTTATCTTTCTTATGAGAAGAACCAATCCCAAGAATTAGACAGTCAGTATTCGAAGGTTTAACAATCCAAGGTTTTCCCCCAAGCTTAGAGAAAACTTGTAATCCTATGTTGGAGGTTGACCATTTTAGAGTATTTCTAGCACTTAATTTCTGATAGTTTAAGACTTGTAAAGGAATATCCTTCTTTAAGAATTGATACTTTAGAAAGTAATACGGCTCTGAATTTCCTTCTTCCTCTGAATAATCCTCAATAAATACGGCAATTGTTTTTTTATCTTTTGAAAACTCAACAACCTTATCAACTGCTTTCAAAAGTTCTGGATTTGAATAATCTGATATTGAAACCCTTTTCACTTTTGTTTTATCGAGCTTTATCTTAAACATAGCCTCCATTCCTGGAAATGTGCCAGGGTTTGCTTTACCAATCAAGCTAAGAAAAATATCATTTGCGAATGTTTTGAACCTATCTTCAAATATAAAAACAAACTGTACGTCGTCCGATACTATGTTTAAAGGACCATAATTTTTTATTCCTAAAAATTGCGAACTTGAAGTCCTATTCTTAGAAAATATATATTGTTTCTTGTCTAAATGATTGCAAGAAACAGACATTAATTCATCGCTAAGGTTAATTACCGAATCTGATATATTAAAGGATTTAATGGATTGAAAATTACTTTTTAGAAAACCTTGAAATAGTCTATGCTTATCCAAATAGTAGTTTTTATTACTTCTATATTTTTCATCCAAGCTTAAACTGAGACGTTGTACCTCCTTATTAAATGATGTATTTTCAGCTTTGCGAAATTTGAAATCAATTAAGAAACCATGCTTATCTTCTTGCCGAAGATAGTATGGAGATAAAATCACTAATTGTTTCCCTTCATTAAATTCATTTACAGTAAACTGAATTTCGTTTATTTTATGTCGTTGATAAAAAGAGTATTCAATAGTTAAGTTTGAATTTGTTACAGATTTCTTTAACGATTCAAATAAGTACCATTTTGTTAAATCAATATTATGGTTCGGGTGGCAAGAAAAACTCTCAAATCCGTCTTCTTTATCAGTAGACACATAATAGTTCTTTCTTTCTGTTGCCTCAGAATCAGGAAACAATCTATACCATTTTAATCCAGAGTTCTTCTCTATTGCTCCTTCAATCTCTTTCCTATAGATATTGAATTCAAACTCTTGGTCAGTAATTGGTAAAAAATTTAATCTAATGTTACTCATATCATATCTATTTCCACTGTGGGCTTGTTAAATTTGGCTCTTTTGCAAGCTGAAGCGTCAGCTTTGTGTGTTTGGGCTTGCAAATGTGCCAAATGTGCGTTGGCTTTAGTTGCACTGTCTCTCTTTGCATGAAACACAACGGTCTCGGCTATGAGTAGTTGCGTGGGTTAGTACTTAACTTTGCAATTATACACCAAGCTGAAAATCCGCGAGGATTTTCAGAAGTAGGCGAGAACAAGCAATTACTTATAGCCATTGTTGGGCACAGTATTTTATTTCTTTTTTCCAGAGTTAAATTCGACCAATTTTATCCAATCGATTTCTCCGTTTGATTTACAAAAGTCTTTAATGAAATCTCTCGTAAATTTATTAATCATATTCGAGTATGATTCCATAAATTCATCATTTCTTTCTTTAGATTTGTGTCCAAGCGGTTCAATTATTTCAGTATATAAATCAGAGTTTCCAGAAACAAATTCCCAAAATTCCTGTCCGCAATATTTGAAATAATCTCCTTTGTCTGGTCGATTGTCAATTCCATAACAACAACCATTTATCGAAACAACCATTAGATTGGAATTACTGGTTCTTAATGTTCGTTGAGCTGTTTTAAAATCGGATTTCATTTTAGAAATTTGACTACTGTTTCCCCAATTTGGGCCAGATTTTATATTAACAATGTAACGAGCGTTGTCTTTATCAAATTCTAAATCGATATTTGGAATTCCAGATTTCCAACCACCATATACTTTTTGATTAATAAAAATAGCAAGACCTTCTAACCAATCACCAAATATTGTTTCTTCACCAGACGAAATATATGCATCTGCAATTCCTTGTACGATTTCGTTAGCTGTTAATAAGTGTTTTGCTTTAAATAAATAAGGGTTTTTCTTTTTTAGAACGGTTTTTAATTTGAGTTTATTTAATCGTTCAATTCTTTTTTGGTGAAATGTTCCTATGTTTTCTTCAACGTACTGCGTGACGTCCGTTAAGTTCAGTTGATTCATATTCGTCTTCTGGTTCTAATAATATTAATTTGGTTGGTTCTATTTGTTCTTTAACCATATTGTAATACTCTGGCAAGATTTCAATTCCAATCGAATTTCTGTTCATTCTCTGTGCTACAAAATTTGTTGTTCCTGAACCCATAAATGGGTCTAACACAACATCTTCTTGTTCGGTAAATAGTTTGATGAACCATTCAGGTAAAGACTCTGGAAAAGCTGCACTATGGTTTTTATTATTACATTCAGTTGCTAAATGTAATACGTTAGTTGGATATGCCATTTTTCTATCAACCCAATTAGATATATTTTTTCCAAAACCACTACCAACTTTAGATTCATCTCTTTTTTTGTCGGTTTCACTCAAGTTTTTAAGTCTTGTTTTTGCCCAATCTCCCATAGGTACCATAACTTCTTCTTGGTACATATTAAATTTTTTATCTTTATTGAACTGCAAAAGTCTTTCCCAAGAATCTCTGAATCTATTCGGCCATTTTCCTGGAAAAGCATTTTTTTTATGCCAAATAAATTCCTCTGTCCATAACCAACCTTGTTTTTTCATTGCCAAAATCAATTCCATTACATAAGTGCTTCTTTCTCCTTTGACAACTTTTTCCTTTATGTTTAGGACAAATGTTCCTGTTGGTTTCAAAACTCTGAATAGTTCTTCTGAAATCGGTAGAAACCAATCAACATATTTATCTGGATGAATTCCACCATAAGTAGATTTTCTTTGGTCAGCATAAGGTGGTGAAGTAAATATTAAGTCAACCGAATTGTCAGGTAATTTTTTTAAGATTTTTTTACTATCTCCAAGTTTTATGTCAGTCCTAATTTCCATTTATAAAATCTTCTTTTTGTTTAAAAACAAATATCGTAAATTTAATCGACAATTTCCGGTTCAGCCAATATTGTGCCCAACGGTCTTGTGTATGAGTAGTAGCGGTTTTTAAAGCACTACTTTTCAGATAGCAATATACTTTATTTAAACGACAAAACGGTTCGAGTTTGCACTCAAACCGCTATTGCTTATACACGTTGTTGGCATTTCGTATTTTATCTTTTCCGCTTAAAATGATTCTGTATTATTTGGTTTAGATAGGTTTTTGTTTCAATCAGTTCGTATTTCTGCTCGTTTGGCAATTCAGTAAACAAGGAAGAACCACCACCTAATAAAATCGGAATAGTCGTAAGAACCATTTCATCAATCAAATCTTCCTTTAAGAAATTCCTAATTGTTGTTCCTCCATCAATATATAATCTATCATATCCTCTTCCGTGAATTTGTTCTAAAATTTCTATTAGAGTTCCTTTGACTAAAAACGCCTTGTCTTTATGCGATTTAGGTATTTCTTTCAGTTTATTGCTCAACACAAAAACAGGTTTGGTGTAAGGCCAAGGAACATCAAAACTGATTACGGTTTCAAAAGTCGTTCGTCCCATAACGAGTGCATCAATTCCGTTAGAGAATTTCAAATATCCCATATCATTATTGTCAGGATTTGGAATAGAATGTAACCAATCAATCCCACCATTTTTGTCTGCGATATAGCCATCCAAACTTGTTGCTATAAACACTTTATTTTTTCTATCCATATCTGTACTTTGTTTAAACTTGAGTGCAAAATTAAATAATTTCAACTCCTCGAAATTGTACAGAATTTACCCTTTCACAAATTGTTTTGGTGTTAATCCACTATATTTTTTAAATGTTCTTATAAAATGCGATTGGTCATAAAAGCCACAGTCAAGACCTAAACTTGTGAGATTTTTATATTTATTGGCATTAATTTTAATTATTGCGTGATTGACTTGTTTTAACCTTAAATATTCGTTTGGTGTTATGTGAAAAGTATTCTTGAATTTTTGAATGAAACTCTTTTGAGAAATAGAAATTAAATTATTAAAATCCTTGATTCTCTTTGGTTCAGATATATTTTTATTTAGATAAGTCTCAAATTTTATCAAATCATTTTCCAAGCGTGAATTTTGAAATAATTTAAACAGTTCTTTCTCAATTTTCTTTAAATCTGGTTTTGCTTTTATAAGAAACTGTTTAAACAAGATTTCAGATAAATCTCCAATTCTTGAGCTGTTAATTTGCCTTGCTATTAATCCATAACAAAACGGTTTTAAGATGAGTCCAACGTTCAGATATTTGCCCGAAATTTCCGTATGGAATGGTTTTGTTTTTAGTCCCGATAATATTTGTTGATTGTTCTGAAAATTGAATTCCTCAACATTCTGCCCATTTATAGAAAACGAGTCGCCATAATTGAAAATCAATTCCGTGAACAAAGGTGCGTGATGAATTGCCTGAATTTCATAATTATCTGATTCGCCTGCCCAAATTACATCTATGAATTGATTAAGCGGATAATTTGGACGATATGTTTTAGTGTTTTTCAATCAATTTTCGGATGTTGCTTTAATATGAATGCCAACGTCCCCGTATATGCGCCGTGCCGACCGTATGGGAGGGATGGACGTATATACATTGTTGTGTGTAGTTTTTAATTTTTATCCCCAATTCATCAGTTTAGGTAGTACGGTCACTATGCCAATAATTAATATCAAAGTAAGTGAAATCTTTTTAAACTTATCTTGTGGTATATAGGTCAAGATACGCTTACCAATCATTGTCCCGACAAATCCAATTACTATTAGAAATGGTAGGTAAATAATATCGTGCTTGTGGATGTATCCATTTTGGAAATAAACGAAAGTTCTTGTAAAATCGATAAGGAAATCAATAAAGGCTGATGTTGCAATGAAAACACTTTTTTCTAAATTAAAAGCTGCCATTGTTAGCCCTCTTATTGCCCCGCCAGTACCTAAAAGTCCTGCTGAAAAACCGGACAAAATTCCGCCTGTGATGGCATTTTTGTTGTTTGGTTTTATGATTAGATTCTTTTTTATTAAAAATAGCAGGCTAAATCCTACCAAGAAGACTCCAAGAATAATTTCTAAATACTGACTATTAACATATTTTGTTAAAAACCCACCAATAATGACAAATATGACCGACGGTATTCCAATATTAAACAAAAGTCGTTTATCTATTCCCTTTTTAAACAAAACGATTTTACTAACATTACTTGACAAATGATAGATGGCTGTCAAACCTAAAACAGATTGGAAGTCGAAGTAAAAATTGGCAATTGGAACAAAAAAAACGGAGGAACCAAATCCCCCTATAGTACCAAGAATCTCTGCAAGCATTGCCAACAGTAAAAAGATATAACTTATGTCTCTAAAATTCATGTCAGATAGTATTTATACGCTTACCCCAAATAGGTAACCAACTAATGCCGTAAGTCCCATTGCAATTGTTCCCCAAAATGTAATTCTAATAATTGCCCTACCTATACTTGAGCCGCCTGTTTTTGCAGCTAATGCTCCTAAAATAATTAGAAAAATAATTGCGAATACATATAGGTAGTATTCCATGTTTTTTAGTGGTAAAAAGAGGGCTACCAAAAGAGGAAGTATTCCTCCAACAGTAAAGGCTGCACCTGAAGCAAAAGCGGCTTGAATGGGTTTAGCTTGACTTATTTCATTTAGTCCCAATTCATCTCTTATGTGTGCGCCTAATGCATCTTTTTCTGTAAGTTCTTTGGCTACGATTAATGCTGTTTCTTTCTTCAATCCTCTTTTTTCATAAATTTCGGCTAATCGTTTTAATTCTACTTCGGGCATTTCTTTTAATTCTTGTTTTTCCCGCTCAATATCCGCACTTTCAATATCTGTTTGAGAACTTACCGAAACATATTCCCCTGCTGCCATTGATAATGCCCCCGCAACCAACCCCGCCAAGGTTGCCAAAATAATTGGTTCTCGTACATCGCTGGCAGCAGCTACACCAATTGCAAGACTTGCGGTTGATAAAATTCCGTCATTTGCTCCAAGAACAGCTGCTCTTAACCAATTACTTCGATGAATATAATGATTGTCTAAATAATCGTCTATTTCTTCTTTTTTATCTGTCATTATGGATGTTTTTGTTTTTTTTCTAATTACACACAACACACAAATATACGCAATTCCTCTAAAATATATGCATAATTGTTGAAATTTTGTATTTTTATTGATTATCAGGCGTCTATGAGAATATTTCATATGCGCATTTTGTGTAACGGTTGTTGCGTATTTAATGTATCTTTAGCATCTGATATATATAATGCGTAATGATGGATTTGGAAAAGTACAGGTTTGAGCAGGGAACTTATAAAGGTAAAAATGTAATTTGGATTGGTTTTCCATATTTTGTAAAATTGAAGGGAATATTTGTTGTTAGCATAAGCTTTTACCGTTTTGAATTTTTGATTTGAGTTCAAGTCCAAATGAATGTATAAGCAAAGAGATCCAGCCTATCGTCAGGATGATAAGAAATAAAAGAAGTCTTCATTCTAAGCAACGCAAAGAATCTCTCGCTACTACTATCACATATAAATTGAGATTCGGAAAGACATGAGATGAAAGAGTGCTTACTCTTGTTGAAAAAACTTACTCTCTCCAGACTTTGCCATCATCAGTACTGTTTTTTGCTAATTCGGTAATTGATTGATGCAAAACAGGGTGAATGAAGTTTGGAGCTATTTCTTGGAGCGGTTGTATAACAAAATTACGCAGATGCAATCTTGGATGTGGTAGTATCAACTGCTCTGTAGCTAAAGTTATTTCATCATAAAACAGAATATCAATATCTATAGGGCGAGCCTCATACTGGTCAGTCGTTTTAGATGTTCTGCCTAAGTCTTTTTCAATGAGCTGTGTTGCTTTTAAGAGTTCAGTTGGGGATAATTCTGTGCGAAGTTCAATCGCTAGGTTTATATAATTTTCATCCTCATATCCCCAAGACTCAGAAAAAAAATAGGAAGATTGTGTAACAATATCACCACATGTGCTACTAATAGAGCATACCGCATTTTTAAGGTATAGTTTTCTATCACCCTGATTAGAACCTAAAAGAAGAAATGCCGTATGAGAAAATTGATACATATTTATGAATTAACTAAATTTACAACAAAAATACTAAAACAATGAAATTTTTAAGAAATTTAATAGCAGCTATCTTGGGAAGCATGATAGGAATCTTCCTCCTGTTCTTTCTGATGATAATGTTTTTTGCAGTTATCGGTTCTATGTCTGACAATGAAGTCAAAGTAAAGAAGAACAGTGTACTCACACTTGATTTCACAAAGGAAATAAAAGATCGTGTTGAAAATAATCCCTTTTCCGGAATGGATTTTGGTCCTTTTGCCTCAGAATCGGCAATAAGTTTAAATTCTATCCTATTAAGTATCGAGAAAGCAAAAGATGATGACCGCATAGAAGGAATTGTGCTAAAAGCACCTCAAGTGATTGGTAATTATGGAGGTACGGGCTTTTTAAAAGAGATACGTAACAAGCTGGAGGAATTTAAAGAAGCGGGTAAGTTCGTTTATGCTTACAACAAGCAAGGTTATTCGCAGAATGGTTATTGGCTATCTTCAGTAGCTGATAGCGTGTTTATGCATCCACAAGGGGGAATTATGATTAATGGATTTGGAGGGTCGATGCCTTTCTTCCCAATAATGTTTGAAAAAATTGGTGTTGAACCGGAGATTATTCGGCATGGAAAATTCAAAGCAGCTGTTGAGCCTTTTATGTTAACAGAGATGAGTCCAGAAAATAGGGAACAAACCATGAAATATGTGAATTCACTATGGAATGACTTTCTTACAGATGTTTCAGCTTCACGGAGCATTTCAACTGAACAGCTTAATCAATGGGCTGATGATTTGACAATTCGCAATCCTGAAACAGCATTGAAATACCATTTAGTTGATGCACTTTATCATCCTGACGAATTTACAGCATTCCTTAAAAACAAATTAGGTATAAAGTCTTCTAAAGATGATAAGAAAAAAGATAAAAAAATAGAATATATCAGTCTGTCTGATTATAAGAAGGTAAATGTAAAATCAGAAGATAAAATTGGTAAAGATGATGATATCGCTGTCATTTATGCAGAAGGAGAAATCGCAGATTTAGGAAATGGAATTACACCAGAGTTAGCTGAAGTTATCGCTGATGTTCGTAAAGATGATGACATAAAAGCTGTAGTGTTACGTGTAAATTCGCCAGGTGGAAGTGCTTTAGTTTCTGAGTATATTCTCCGTGAAATGAAATTGTTGAAGGAGGAAAAACCTGTGGTTGTTTCATTTGGAAATGTTGCAGCTTCCGGAGGTTATTATATCGCATGTGCTGCTGATACTATTGTTGCCGAGCCTACTACAATTACAGGGTCTATCGGTGTCTTTGGACTGTTTTTTACAGGAAAAGAGTTAGTTGAAGATAAAATTGGAATAAGGTTAGATAGTTATGGAACGAACGAACATTCAAACTTTGGCGGGGGAGCATCATTGCCAATTGCTTCACGTAGGTTGACAGATTTTGAACGTAATATTATTCAAGAAAGCGTTGAAGATGTTTATGATGTTTTCATTAGTCATGTGGCAGAGGGCAGAAATATGACCAAAGAACAAGTTGATGAAATCGGGCAAGGTCGCGTTTGGATAGGTAGAGATGCTAAAGAAATTGGTTTAGTTGATAAATTTGGCGGTTTGGTTGATGCTATTGATGTAGCTAAAAGAATGGCAAACATTGAAGGGAAAGCACGCATCCATATGTATCCTAAAAAGAAAGATCCATTTCAAGAATTTATTGAAACTCTTAGCAATCAAAGTAGAATTGCGTTATTGAAAAATGAATTAGGTTCAAATTATACTTATTATAAACAAGTGCAAGACGTCATGTCTTTTGAGGGTATTCAAGCTAGATTGCCTTACGAACTGTCAGCACATTAATATTCAGTTGATTTATGAAATCTAAGTCCATAGATACTTTGAGGTCTGTTTTATTTCCGTTCTCATGGCTCTATGGACTTATTTTTTTTATTAGAAATCGATTTTATGATTTAGGAATTTTTAAATCAAAATCTTTTTCTACTCCAGTTGTTTGTGTTGGAAATATAACCGTAGGCGGTACTGGTAAAACACCGCACGTAGAATATCTTATACACAAGTATAAACAAGATTATAAAATTGCTGTATTAAGTCGTGGGTATGGACGAAAAACAAAAGGATTTCGGTATGTGAATCTCGATGATAATGCTAAGCAAGTAGGCGATGAACCACTACAAATGAAATTAAAGTTTCCTGAGATTACTTTCGCCGTTGACGAGAAAAGAGTCCATGGTATTGAAGTATTACAAAAAGCAGGATATAATTTAATCTTATTAGATGATGCCTTCCAGCATAGAGCAGTAAAACCGAGCAAATCTATTGTTTTGATTGATTACAATCGGATGCCTTACGATGACTGTTTTTTGCCAACAGGTAATTTGAGAGAGGGTAGAAGAGCATTAAAACGAGCTGATATTGTATTGGTTACAAAATGTCCCAAAATACCTTCAGATAAAGAAAAAACTCAAATTGTCCATAAAAACAGAGTTGTTTCACCTCTTTTCTTTACTCATTTCGAATATGGTAGTTTGCATTCATATAAAGGTGTGCCTCTTGATAAATCTTTAAAAAACTTGGCATTGCTATTAGTTACAGGCATTGCTAATCCGATGCCTCTGCTAGACTATTTGCATGACAGAGAAACTACTGTTCACCATTTACCTTATCCTGACCATTATGATTTTCTTAAAAAAGATTTATTAAAAATTCAAGAAGAATTTGAGAAGGTAAAAACAACTCAAAAAATCATTTTAACCACAGAAAAAGACAAGGTTAAGTTGTTGCCATTAATCTCTGGTACTAAATTAGCATCATATTTTTATTATATACCTATAAAAGTTGCCTTTGAGACTGAAGGAGCTGAAAAACAATTTCATCATATCTTATCTCTCTAAAAATCTTAAAAACTTAGTACTTTTAACTCTGTACGTCGGTTTTTTGCACGACCTTCAGCAGTGGCATTTGTAGCAACAGGTTGGTGCTCGCCATAACCTTTTGCTGCGAGTCTTTCGGGTGAAATTCCTTCAGCAACAAGCCAATCATAAACAGCTTTGGCGCGTGCTTCTGAAAGTTGCTGGTTGTGTGTGTTACTTCCTTGACTATCAGTGTGTCCACTAAGTTCTATTTTTAATGAAGGATTGGCGTTGAGCAGTTGCTTTACATGTTCTAATTCTAATTTCGAAGTTGACTTGAGCGTTGCTTTATCTGTATCAAAAAAGATATGATTTAAAACTATTCTTACTTCTTTCTCTATGGGCTTGAGTTCTATATCTTTATACTCATAAGGCAGTTCTTGATTCTGTAAATCAATGTTTTCATTATGAAATAAATATCCTTCGCTCTGTGCAGAAAGTCGCCAAGTTTCTCCCTGTGTGAGGCAGAGCAAATATTCACCAGTTTTAAAATCTGTAAGCGCATAATACGTTAGACTGCTATCTGTTGCTGATTGTAAAGTAATTGAGGATAGTAGAGGGCTTTTGTCTTTGGCATTAATAACTCTTCCTTGTAGAATTTGAACTTTTTCAGGTCGGTAGGCTGCAGGTAATGGAAAGGTGTAGATGTCTTTATTGTTTCCCTCTCTGTTTGATGCAAAATAAGCGGTAGTCCCAACGGTATTGACCACGAGTCCTATTTCATCAGCTGAAGTGTTGATGGGTGCACCAATATTCTCAGGAGTGGTAAAGGTATTATTTTGTTTTCGAGAAATATAAATGTCAAATTGTGGCTGTTTCGTGTAGCCATTGGACGAAAAATAGAGGGTCTTATTGTCACTATGAATAAAAGGAGAAACTTCACTTTTAGCAGTGTTAATATTTAAATTTTCAGGCTCTGACCAGTGCATATGACCTTGGTTGTCGATTTGGAGTAATTTGCTATGCCAAATATCCATGCCCCCTTTTCCGCCTTTTCTATTACTCACAAAATAAAGTTCAGTGCCATCAGCAGATAATGATGGTTGTGTTTCCCAAGCTTTAGTATTAATAGCTTTCCCTAGATTTCGTGGTGGTAGCCAATTATCACCAATCTTGATACTGTAAAATAAATCACAACTGCCGTAACTGTCTCGATTATTGCATGAGGTGAAAACCATGAAACGACCATCGGCACTTAAGGTTTGTGCACCCTCATTTTCTTCAGTATTTAAAGCACTTAGAGGTTGTGCTTTAGACCAATTACCCAAGCTATCACGCGTACTGTAATAAAAATCCTCATTTTCAAGACCCTTGTGATTTACCAAACGATTAAATATGAGTGTGTTTCCGTCAGCAGAAATCGTTGGCCAATATTCTTCAGCTTGCGTATTGATGCTATCGCTCATACGTTGTACAATGATATCCTGTCCCAATACTACAGAACTGTAGATGATGAAAAATACACATGAGAGGATTCTTAGCATAGTGCAACTTGATTTTTGGGGAATAGGCAAATCTTTTTGTTGTCTAAGAGCCAAAACAATGCCAAGTGAAAAGTGTCTGTATCATCAAATTGCATTTCTAAGTCTTTTATTGCAATGGGGTCACTTTTTAGAGCTGATGTTATTGCTTCAGCAATAGCTTGTACATTGCTATTGGGTGGAAAATTCTTTTTCTTAGCAACGCATACATCACAATGACCGCAAGGCTTGCTGCTATAATCATCAAAGTAGGCTAAAAGCATTTGAGAGCGACAACGATGCTTATGCTCTGCATATTTTACAACCGAGAGGATTTTGTCTTGATAAAGTTGTTTCGGAATTTTATATACATGTTTATCCAGACTAATATAGTTTTCAGGAATTCGTCCATCAGGATAAAAAATATAAGGTGATTTTATCCTTGGAACATAATAAATCACTTTTTCTTTAGCTAATAGAATGAGTGTTGTTTTAACTTGTTCAACGGTAAGCTTCGTTTTTTTAGCAATATTATATTCATTGATTCGAACGTAATCAGTAAAAACACCTGAGTACATTCTTAAGAGCAGTTTTATGAAATTATCAAGCGTTTTATTAGCTACCTGAAATGAGTATAAATCATCTCGTTGCATACGAAACAAAATACGTGAAGGGTTGTCAAGTTCTTCGATAAAATCAATAGCTCCAGCATTTTTAAGCAAAGCCAGACTGTTGTAGGTGTCTGACAAACTCAATTTAAATTTTGTGACGAACTTTCCTATATCTAAAGCAAAAGACTGGTTAGCACCTTCTCCTTCCATTAATCCTAAAAAGTTACTTACTGCTGTATAAGTCTTACGTACCGTTTTCTTTTTTGGGAATTTTTGGCTAATCCGTTTTTGAAGCTTAGCTCTGTCGCTAGGGTGATAGAGTAAAACGGCAAATGCAGGATGTTCGTCTCGTCCGGCTCTTCCTGCTTCTTGAAAATAAGCTTCTAAGGAATCAGGTAAATCGATATGCACTACAACTCGTACATCAGGTTTGTCGATACCCATTCCGAAGGCATTTGTAGCTACAATAACCCGTACTTTGTTTTCTGTCCAACTTTGTTGTCGTACAGTTTTTACTTCTTCAGGCAGACCAGCGTGAAAAAAAGTACTGCTAATACCATTATCTTGTAAATACGTTGCTATTTCTTTAGTTTTTTTACGGCTGCGTACATAGACAATGGCAGAACCGTTGCTTCTAGTAAGTATCTTTAGAAGGTATTGAAATTTATCCTCGACTGTTCTAACAATATAAGAGAGATTTTTACGCTCAAAGCTTTTCTTAAAAACATTTGATTCTTTAAATGCTAGTTTCTCTTGAATATCTTTAACAACCCGCTGTGTAGCTGTGGCGGTAACAGCCAGAACAGGAACATCAGGAAATAGTTCGCGTATGTTTGCAATTTTCAGATAGGAAGGACGGAAATCATATCCCCACTGTGAGATACAATGTGCCTCATCAACGGCAATCATAGATATTGGCATATTTGCCAAATATTGTCGAAAATAATGACCTTCGATTCGTTCTGGAGATACATACAACAGTTTCATATCAGTATATATACACCTGTTTATAATTTGCTGTATCTCTGCTCTAGTAAGCCCGGTATAAATAGCTTCTGCTTTTATTTCTTTTCTTTTCAAACCCTGAACTTGGTCTTTCATCAATGCTACCAATGGGGTTATAACCAAACAAAGTCCCTCTTGCATCAGGGCTGGAACTTGAAAAGTGATAGACTTTCCACCACCTGTGGGCATAAGTGCTAGGGTATCTTTGCCAGAGAGAATTGACTGAATAATAGGTTCTTGAAGCTCTCTAAAAGCATCATATCCCCAGTATTTATTCAGTATATCAATCGGCTTCACAGATGTAACTTTAAAGTTAAAAAGGTTATTTGACATTAAAAATAGAGAAAAAAAGCTTATTTTTGAAAATTAAAACCGAATAATCAAGATAAAAAATATGTCGTTCGAAAAAGATAGAATCAAATCACATGGTCTTACATTTGATGATGTGCTTTTAGTCCCCGGATATTCAGAAGTTTTGCCACGTGATGTTGTATTAGAAACTCGTTTTTCTAAGAATATAAAATTGAACATACCTTTGGTTTCTGCGGCTATGGATACTGTAACAGAGGCAGAGATGGCAATGGCGATTGCGCGTGAAGGTGGCATAGGGGTGATTCATAAAAATATGTCTATTGCAGATCAGGCTAAGAAAGTGAAAACAGTAAAGCGTGCTGAAAATGGAATGATTTACGATCCGCTTACCATCACTCGAGAAAAGAAAGTAATGGATGCTTTGAGTATGATGAGAGAATATCATATAGGAGGGGTGCCTGTAGTGGATGACAACGGAATTTTAGTAGGTATCGTAACCAATAGAGATTTACGTTTTGAAACACGCTTAGAACGTACCATCGGTGAAGTAATGACCTCCGAAAACTTAATTACTACAGATTTATCAACAGACTTAAATGATGCGGTTGAAATTCTTCAGCGACACAAGATTGAAAAATTACCCGTAGTTGATGATGATTATAAACTAATAGGCTTAGTTACTTATAAAGACATCACGAAAGCAAAGGATAAACCTTTTTCCTCTAAGGATGAAAAAGGACGCTTACGTGTTGCTGCTGCAATTGGAGTAGCCGGTGACAGTAAAGAAAGAGCACAGGCTCTTGTCGATGCAGGCGTTGATGCTTTGGTAATAGATACTGCACATGGACATTCTGCAGGTGTTTTAGATATGTTGAGTTATGTCAAGAATAGTTTTAAAAATGTTGATGTAGTCGTAGGAAATATCGCAACAGCAGAGGGAGCCAAAATGTTGGCTGAGCATGGTGCTGATGCTGTAAAAGTCGGCATAGGTCCAGGTTCTATTTGTACTACTCGAGTTATTGCAGGAGTAGGAGTACCACAGCTTTCTGCTATTTACGATGCGGTGAAAGAGTTAAAATCTTATGATATTCCTGTTATCGCTGACGGTGGTCTTCGTTACTCGGGTGATATTGTGAAGGCATTGGCGGCAGGAGCAAGCACAGTTATGGCTGGCTCGATGTTTGCAGGTGTAGAAGAGTCGCCTGGTGAAACAATTATATACAATGGGCGAAAGTTTAAATCTTATAGAGGAATGGGCTCTGTGGAAGCAATGCAGAAAGGGTCGAAAGATCGTTATTTTCAAGATAATGAAAATGATACAAATAAATTAGTACCTGAAGGAATTGCTGCACGTGTACCTTTTAAAGGAAACTTGAATGAAGTGATTCACCAGCTTATCGGAGGATTGAGAGCTGGGATGGGGTATTGTGGAGCTAAGACCATAAAAGATTTAAGCAAGGCTAAATTTACAAAGATTACGGCTGCAGGAGTTACTGAAAATCATCCACACGACGTGGATATTACTCGAGAAGCTCCAAATTACAGTCGATAAAAATTATGGAAATGAGATGTCATTGGTGTTTTTTGGTAATCCTTATCTTAGGTTGTGGTAGCTTATTGACTGCACAGCAAGAGAATGATATACTTTTTCAAATAGGTAATGACACTGTTACTGAAAAAGATGCATTGGATATAATGTTTGCTAAAAAAGATAAAAAAACTATTACAGTAGATGAGTTTAATAAGATGCTCAATTTTTATCTCACTATTTATGATTTTAAAGCTCGTGGGGCTGATACTACCAAAGCATTCAAAAGAAAGTTGGAAATGCAGACATTAAATATCTTAGGAAGTATCTACAGTACTGAAAATTATAAGCAACTCATGGATAAGTGCACGATGTCTCGAAACACCTTTGCTATCGTAAAAGATTTATTCGTTCCTTTCGATCCGATTCTATTGCGTCAAATAGAAGAACTAAAAAAGAATGAAAATGTCACATTTGAGCAAGTTGTAAATAAAGCAAGAGCCTACGAAGGTACTTCTATGAGTACTCGTATTATTTCTCCGACAGAAACTCGGTGGGCTTTGAATAATGCCATTTGTAATTTATTAGAAAGTGATAACCGTACTGGGATTATCGGACCCATAAAAGATAGTAAAGGATATCATTATATTGAATTAATAAGAGAGCAAGAAAATTTCGGCAGGTACAAAACCTTAATGATTTATATTCCTGATATGGAGGGGAGTGGTGAGCCAAAAATAAGGGAAGCCTTTGCGAAGTTAAAATCAGGTAAATCTTTTAAATTGGTAGCGAAAGAGTATTCACAGCCATATAGAATAGATGAAACTGCGGTAAAGTATTTTGTGCCTTCTATCAATAGTAATGAAATTATTCTTAAAGAATTAGAGAAGCTGACAATAGATGGAGCAATGAGTAAACCATTTTTTGCTTCAGGTGGTTGGTATATTATAAAACGATTGAGTAAAGAGGCTTATCCGCTGGAAAAGAATCTGAAAGAACATGCTCGCTATATTACTAGAAAGCCATCGTTTTTCATTGAGGAGTTAAAGCAGAGGTATCAAGTACAAGAATATCCATATAATTTTATGAGTGGAAGAGATGATATTTTATTTTTAGTAAGTAATGAGCCATTTTATACTAAAGATTTAAGACAATATGCGAGTGAATATGGATACAACTTTACAACAGATACTTATGACAAATATCTTCATCACCTTTTAGTAGAGAGGTACAAAAAAGATATTGATACAAACCGTTACCAAAGACTGATAGATGATTTCTATTTTATGCAAGTTTTCAATCCTATGGAAATGATTGGAAGAGGACAGAACAAAGAAAAGTTTATCGAAGATTTACGCAAGTTGGTAAATAAATATAATCCTGTAATTCCTAAAAAAAAATATGTTGAGGACAATCCTGTTTTTGAGAATTAGACACCTTAGTCTCTTAGTAGTATCTATAGGAATTCTTTTGCTAGCTTCATGTCAAAATAAGGAAAAAGTTGCTCCCAAAGATGAACATGGCACGAGGGTAGCTAAAGTTGGAGACTCTTATCTCTATGAAGAAGATTTAAAAGATTTGCTAAAAGATGAAACTAGTGGCGATGATAGCGTAGCTCTTAGAGAACGATATATAAACAATTGGATTCGTAAGAACTTGTTACTGGAAACAGCGAAAATGAATCTAACTGAAGAGGAACAAAACGTCGAAGAGTTAGTAAAGGATTATCGTTCGTCATTATTAATTAGCCAATACAAGCAGAAATACCTAGCGGAGCACTTAGATACAATAGTTACAGACGAAGAGTTAACTAATTATGTAGCGGAACATTCTGAAAGTTTTGTATTGAAACGCCCTATTTATAAATATTATCTTGCTAAAGTATTAACTAAAAACAAGAAGGATATTGCACTTATTAGTTCGCTTTTCTCCAAAAGAAATATAAACCTTATGCAAGATTTCCAACTGGAGAATACGACCGTAATAAGTAATTACGATGGAGGTTGGTATACTGCTAAGGATATTTTAAGGAATTTACCATCAGAGGCAGATTTAAAAGACTTGAATTCATTAAAAGAAGGAAAAGTTCTTACAATGAAAGACCAAACCACAACCTACTTTTTAAAACCTATTAAAATTATTCCAGAAGGAGAAATGAGTCCTGTGGATTTTATCAACGAGAAAGTAAGAGAAATTATTTTACATAACAGAAAAATAGCACTAGCAAAACAATTAGAATATGAAATATATGAAGTTGCAAAAACAAACAATCAATTTGAGGTTTATTAGTCTTTGTTTGTTTGTATTAGCAGTAATGCCATTACAAGCACAGAAAAAAGGTACCGTAATAGAGCAAATTGTAGCCATGGTAGGTGATGAGGTGATATTGCAGTCAGAGTTGCAATACGAAATCAACAGAGCAAAGGCAGAAAACCAAGTAGCTGTTGATGGCAATATACACTCACAAGTTATTGAAAATATGCTCATGTCAAAATTGCTAAAAGAGCAAGCAATAGTTGATAGTGTTATTGTAACTGAAGATGAAGTAGAACGCCAACTTGATCAGCGAATGAGTCAATATTTACGCTATGCCGGGTCTGAAGAGAAGCTGGAGCAGTATTTCAAAAAGAGCACAGCAGAGATAAGAAACGAATTGCGTGATGCCACACGAGATATGCTGATCGTGGAACGAATGAAAGAGGAGATTGTAAAAGATGTAAAAGTAACGCCTGCAGAGGTTCGAACTAACTTTAAAGAAATCCCTCAAGATACTTTGCCTTTGATGCCTGAGAAGCTTATCATTCAACAAATTACTAAAAAACCAGAAATATCTGAAGAAGAGAAAGACAGGATACAAGAGAAGTTGAGAAATCTACGAGATGAGATTTACGGAGGAGCTAGTTTTGCGACTATGGCTGTGTTGCACTCAGAAGATCCTGGTTCTGCAAATAAAGGTGGAGAATTGGGTTACACTTCACGCACAGGCTGGGTAAAAGAGTTTGCAGACGAAGCATTTTCATTAAAACCAGGTAAAATTTCTAAAATAGTGCAATCAGACTATGGATTCCATATTATCCAACTTATTGACAAAAAAGGCGATAAAGTGAATGCTCGTCATATCTTACTGAAGCCTAAAATCGAGTTAGAGTATAAACAAAAAGCGAAGAATTTGCTTGATTCCATTCGTACAGCTATCTTGAACGGAGAAACTACTTTTGAAGCTGCTGCATTCAATTATTCTGATGATAAAGACACCCGAAACAATTCTGGAGTACTGATGAACAACAGAACGATGGGTGCTTATTTTCAAAAACCAGAATTACCTCCTATTATTTCTAGAAATTTAGAAGGAGTAAAAGAAGGTGAGCTTTCAGAAATTTTTTATGATGATCAAGAGCGCGTGCCGATGTACAAATTTTTCAAAATTAAGTCTCGCATTCCAGAACACAAAGCAAATTTGGATGAGGATTGGGAGATCTTTGAAAATATGGTTCTCACCAAGAAAAAACAAGAAGTTTTAAATGACTGGGTGGCAGAGAAGATAAAAGACACTCATGTAGAAATTAGTAAGAATATTTCCAGAGAAGGTTTCCAACATGACTGGGATAGCAATTAGAAAATACACCATATTTATCTTTTGTTGCCTTAGCTTATCAACGGAGATTGTTGCGCAAAGCTTTTTTACCATTCGCAATGCAGATTCTGTATTTATGGTGAAAAATCCTGTAACTCAAGACCATGATCAGGTTTTTGTCGGGAATGTATTTTTAGAAGAAAAGGCAAAAGAAATAAAGTTTTTTTGTGATAGTGCTTACAAACACTCAGATACGCAGATAATAGAGGCGTATGGAAAGGTGCAAGTAAATAGGGGAGATACTATTGATTTGCAGGGCGAATACATGTCCTTTGACTTAAACACTAACTTTTTGAAAGTCAGAAAAAATGCAAAATTAGAGCATGCAAAGGCAACACTTCTCACAGATTCGCTTGATTATAATTTAGACACAGAAATTGGAGCTTATAATTATGGGGGAAAGTTAATTGACTCTACCTCGGTACTTTCAAGTCGTGTCGGAACCTATTATGCTAGCAATGGAGATGTTCTATTTAAACAAAATGTTGTTATTACTGGAGAAGATTATAAAATTATCACAGATTCGTTGCGATACAACGTGAACTCCAATGAAGCATTCATTATCTCACCTACTGATTTTGTGAGTGAGGATTACCAAATGTACACGGAAAGAGGTGTGTATAATACCAATACAGGGATCTCTAATTTTACAAAAGCGACAAAGTTAATCAACGAAAGCTATGTTTTAACGGGCGACAACCTAAACTATGATGAAAAAACAGGCATAGGCATTCTTACGAAAAACTGTGAGCTCGTAGATACTGTTAATAACATGGTTTTGAAAAGCGACTACATGAAAAGTGTTCGACAGGATAGTTCAGTGTTAGCAGTAGATAGTATTGAATTACAGTACATTATGGAGAAAGACACGCTCTTTGCTCATTCTGATACGATCTTTGTTCATAAAGATACATTGCACAGACAGATAATGGAAGTGTATAGAAAGGTAAAGTTTTTCAAACCAGATTTTCAGGGCAAATGTGATTCTTTATCATTTACTGAGGCCGATTCTACTATGCGTATGTATTACGATCCTACGATATGGTCTGGCACTAATCAGCTTACTGCTGATACTATAACAGCTGAGTTTGTTAATGAGAAACTAAAACATGTAAACTTGCTTCAAAATGCTTTTACAATAGCGTCGGAAGACTCTACACAAAATTTCTATAATCAAATGAAAGGTCGAGAGATGAAAGCGTTTATTGATAATGACACCTTGCATACTATCGAAGTTTATGGAAATGGAGAGTCTCTCTATTTCGTAAAGGATGATGGGAAGCTTACCGGAGTCAATCATATTAGGAGCAGTGATATCACTATTCGGCTTAATGACCAAAAGCTCAGCACAATCATCTTTCGAACGAAACCTACTGGAACGATGCATCCCGTAAGTAATTTTGATAAAATAGCATTATTATTGAATGGATTCAGATGGGATGAAGCCAATAGACCTCGCCGACGAGAAGATATCTTTGAATGGAACCTTGCACCACCTGTGGAGGAACCAGCACAAAAACGAGGAGTCATAACAGAAGATAATCCCGAAGAAGAAAAAAACGATGAGGATTTGAAAAATGCGAAACAAAGAAAACCACTAGAAAATGGTGGAGAATTTAGATAAAGATAAATAAACTTATGAGATTAATTGAAGATTTAAAATGGCGCTATGCTGTGAAAAAGTTTGATGCGTCTAAAAAAGTAGAAGAAGAAAAGGTGCAGGAAATTTTAAAGGCAGGAAATCTCACTGCTAGCTCATTTGGAATGCAAGCCTTTCGTTTTGTATTGGTAAGAGACAAAACAATACTAACTAAACTTTCAGAATATTCTTGGGGAGAACAACTTAAAGGGGCTTCACACATGATTTTGCTGACTGCAAAGACTAAAGTAGATAGTGATTTTATTAAGAATTATGTGAATTATACAGCAAAAATAAGAAATACAGAGCAAGAAAAACTGGAGTTGTTTGAAAAAGTAGTATCTGGTCACTTGAAAACCTTAGAAGAAGAAAACCGGAAAGACGAATGGGCTGCTCGTCAAACATACATTGTACTAGGAACACTTCTAGCGGCTTGTGCAAATGCCCGTGTAGATTCTTGCCCCATGGAAGGTATTGAAAAAGCCATGTTTGATGAAATATTAGATTTACCTAGTAAGAATTTGACGACAATTTCTGCTTTGCCTATTGGTTATAGAGCCGAAGATGATAAATATCAGCATTTACCTAAAGTTCGTCGTCCTTTAGAAGATATGGTCATAGAGTATTAATTATTATAAATATCGAAACACTGAAAGCCACTTGTTAATGCAAGTGGCTTTTTTACTGTGACAAGTTTTTTATATGAAGATTATTTCATCATTGTATTATAATGAACAGTTATAACTCCTTCATCATCACCGAAAAGCTAATTCTATTTTCTAAGAGCGAATGGTTATAAAACAATAAACCTGTAGAAACAGAATTGTAATAAAATTGTTTATTCTTATAATCATATGGTTTATCCTAGCAGGATATTTATATAGCATAAAATCTATTATTTTATCTAATCAATCATTTATAATTCATAACTTTAGGGATAATATATTTTTCATAAAACTTAAAATATTTTAACAATGGATAATTTACAAGATCAGTTCATTATTATTACAGGTGGAGCTGTTGGAATAGAAGGTGCAATGTCTACAGAATTCATAAAACACAGGACTTCTATTGTGACTGTCGACTTGAATGAGAAAGCTGGCTATATAAAAGAAAAATTTAATCTCGATAAAGAAGTCTTTGTGAAAGAGTATTCTTTTAAAAAGTCGTTTGTAGAAGAACTTGTCCAACTAGCAATTTCAAAATTTAAAGAGCTGACGAGTGTCGTAAATAATACATATGCTTTATGCAAAAAACCTTTATTAAAACATACAAAAAATGATTGGGAAATATCTCTGAATACGAGTTTTAAAGAACAGAAAAATCTTAGAAACTATATTGTCATAAATAAAACAATTAGCACTTTAATATTGTTTTTATTTGCGGTGAATTTTATGTTTGCACAAGTTGGTACAAATGGAGATAATAGGGATGAAGAAGGTAGACCCATAACCGAGTACAACCTTGTAATAGAGCAAAATAAAATGACTTTAGCAGGTGTAACTGCTGATGGAATGACAGTAAATGGTGATATTCCTGCACCGACTTTAGAGTTTGCGATAGGTGATCTTGCTGTTATCAATGTAACGAATAAGATGGATGTTGAAACTTCCGTACATTGGCATGGAATTATCGTTCCAAATTTCTATGATGGTGTACCTTATCTAACTACGCCACCAATAAAACCAAATACCACTTTTTAATATAGAATCCCTATAAACCAAACAGGTACTTATTGGTATCATTCGCACACTATGCTACAAGAACAAAAAGGCGTTTATGGAGCATTAGTCATTCATCCTAAAGAAAAAACATTAGAGTATGATAAAGAATTAGTTGTCGTATTATCTGATTGGACGCATGAAAAACCTATGAATGTTTTGAGAAATTTAAAACTCGCTAATGAGTGGTACCAAGTCAAAAAAGGAAGTTCAGTCCCATTAAGTGCTGTGATTAGTAGAGGAGCTCTTGGTGCCCAACTTAAAATGTGGCGAGATCGAATGGAGGGTGCTGATGTTGCAGATATTTACTATCCTGCATTTTTAAGTAATGGAAAAGATATAGCTAGCTATCCAAATTTTAAAGCTGGAGAGAAAGTACGTATGCGTTTCATTAATGCTTCTTCCTCATCCTATTATTGGTTAGACTTTGGAGGAGGAAATCCAATGATAGTAGCTAGTGATGGAATTCAAGTAAAACCCGTTTCAAAAAATCGCATTTTTTTTGCCATAGCTGAAACCTATGATGTTATCGTAACCATGCCTGATGGAACATTAGAAATAACTGCTACTGTTCAAGATGGTTCTGGACATACTTCTGTTCGCTTAGGTGAAGGAAAGCTTATTCCTGCAATAGTAACGGGTAGGCCAGATAAAATTGCCATGATGGAACAAATGGCTGAAATGGATATAAAGATGGGAGCACCCTCTATTGTGAGTAATCCTAAAAAGAAGACTCCTCAGTACTTAAATGATAAGTACGGTATGGATATGGATATGGATATGGAAGGAATGGATAATATGAATCATGAAGAATCGAAAATGAAAGATATGAAGCATTCAAGTCATAATAATTCAAATCATCAGCAGCATGAAAATAATACTGATAATTCTTCATTTGATTATGATACACGAAAGACTTATTTCAATTATGTTTTTCTTGAAGCTAAAGAGATAACAACTTTTCCCAAAGAAGCAAAGGTAAATGAAATGTTATTGACCCTTACAAGAAATATGAATCGGTATATGGAGTTTAAATGGACTTCCTATATCTGAAAAAAGCAAAATAAAAATAAAGAAAGGAGAAGTCACTAAGATCAGAATGTCCAATCTCACAATGATGCACCATCCAATGCATTTACATGGACATTTTTTTCGAGTGCTCAATAAGAATGGAGAACGTTCTCCATTAAAGCATACAGTGAATGTTCCTCCAATGGAAGAAGTTACGATTGAGTTTTATAATGAAGAATACGGTGACTGGTTCTTTCACTGTCACGTATTGTATCATAAGGTAGGAGGTGTGTCACGTATTTTTAGTTATGAAACTCCGAGAGATGAACGTATGAAAGATTATCCTGTAGAAAATTTACTTGATGAGGTCGATCAATATTTCTATTGGGGTGCAGCTAAAATAGGATCTAATTTCAGAGAGTTTGAACTAACAGCTAGTAATATTAGAAACGAATTTATCTTGAATGGTGAGTTTGATTATGATAAAATGATGAAATTGAATTTAGTTATAATAGATATTTAAATGATTTTGTAAGATTATATATTGGAGCGAATGCAGAAAATAAAGAGCCAGATTCGTTTGATGATATTAATACTGTAGGTTTAGTCGGTGTTAAATATTTTACTCCGTATATGTTTAATTTTGACTTTAGTGTTGACCATCAATTACGACCTAGAATAAAATTGGATAGGGAACTATTACTTTTTCCTAGAATGTTTTTAGAAGGTGAATACGAATACCGAGCAGATTTTGGTTGGGTAAATGACTTAGAGAATGATAAGGATTATGAAGGAGAGCATGGATGGACTTTAGGTTTGTCTTACATGATTTCTAGAAATTTTTCTCTTCATGCAAACTATGATAATGATACCAAATGGGGTGGTGGATTGTCAATTAGATTTTAGATAAATAAAAATTACAATCTTTTAAATATTTTACACTATGCATTTGAATAGTATAAGAACAATAATCTAGTCATGTATGCTTTGATAGTTACTCATATCAATTTTTTGAGATTTAGCTTATTGAGTAATAGTTTAAAGTCTAGTTCAATTATAATAAAAGCGATATCAAATGTCGCTTTTTTAGTGAACCAGGTAGTATATTTTATTGTAGCATCATTGACCTTAAGAAAGCTTTCATAAAACTGACATGACAAGTTAAACTGATGAAGTAATTAAGTTACCATCAACATAGGCATCTTCAGCAAGGATTTCATTGTTTGCAATTGTTACAACTAATGTTCATTCTCCATAATCAGAAAGGATAGTTCTATAGTACGTTAAATTTCTGTTAAGAGCTGATAATTAGTTGTTTGAGTTAGTCTAATAACCGATAAATTCTAGTGATTGAGCATATAACCGAACGATGAAATTTTTTGGGATGAAGTTCAGCTTCTAAGCTTAGTCATTCCAAATTTCACGAAGTTTTTGCTCCATCATTTTGGACATTTTTACAGGTCTTTGTCTTTTTTTATCAATAAAACACAACGTCACACTACCAGTTACGAGAAGCTTTCCCTTTTCATTATAGATTTTATGGTTAAAAGTAACTCGTGTCTTTGGAAATTCGTCAATAGTGGTTTCAATGGTCAACAAATCATCGTAAAATGCTGACGAATGATAAGTTACTTCTAAGTGAATCACTGGCATAATGACTCCAGTGTTTTCCATTTCTTTATATGTAGTTCCAATTTCTCGAAAAGCCTCACCGCGACCTATTTCAAAGAGCTTGGCATAGTTACCATAATATACGACACCCATTTGGTCAGTATCTGCATAGCATACTCGGTATTGGGTTGGTGTTAGTTGCATCTTATTATTTATTTAAATGGCGAATCAGGCTCTTTTGCCATATGATTATACGATAATTTATCCAGTAAGGAAGGAAACCATTTGCTAAGCCAAACAGTGAATTTTCCTTCTGCAAAAGTCAGAATCAATTCACGTTTACGCTTTACTGTTGCATTTATGATGTGTTTGGCACACTCTTCAGCACTCATCATTTTTCCTTCATCCCTTGGTGATTTCCCTTGGGGTTTACCAGAGGCGGTAAGGGAAGTGTTACGGATATTAGACGCTGTAAAGCCTGGAGCGGCAACCAATACATGAAGACCGGTTTTCAGATTTTCTACTCGTAAGGTTTCCAAAAAACCCCTTACGGCAAATTTAGAGGCTCCGTATCCTGTGCGTCCAGGCAATCCCATATATCCGGCAACAGAGATTACGCCTACTACGCTACCTTTTGTTTTTAGCAAATAAGGCAAAGCGTATTTCGTGCAATAGACAGTACCCCAAAAGTTTACATTCATAATATTGCGTAACACATCCAGTTCTACATCTTTAAAAAGTGCTCGCATAGCGATTCCTGCATTATTAATTAAAATATGAATTTCTCCATAATGTGCGATCGTCTTTTCGATGAGTTTCTTACAATCAGATTCCTTAGTAACATCAGTTTCAATGCATAAAGGGGCATAACCTTTAGATTCGAGAATGGATTGTTCAACTTCTTTTAATTTCTTTATATTTCTCGCAGCTAATACGACTTTTGCTTGTCTATTTGCACACTCTATAGCACATGCCTTCCCGATTCCAGAAGAAGCACCAGTTATGATTACGACTTTATCTTTCATAGATTTGTAAAGATATAATATTGATTACAAATATAAGAAAATGACATGATTTCAGTTGCTTTTTTCTTTATGATTTTGCATTAAATAGTCAGTTTTTCCTATCTTGCAATTTATTATTGAATTTCCCAAAATGACTTGTGTATGAAAGAAACGCCTAAAGAAATACAACAGGTAGATGAAGCTTTCAAAGACTTATTGCAACACTGTAATCGTTCCAAAAGGAAAGAAAGTGAAGACCTTATTGTAAAAGCGTTTTTATTTGCAAAGAATGCACACAAGGGAGTCAAGCGAAAATCAGGAGAACCTTACATTTTGCATCCTATTGCAGTGGCTAAGATTGTTGCAACTGAAATAGGACTTGGTACCAAAGCTGTGTGTGCGGCTCTCTTGCATGATGTTGTAGAGGATACTCACTTTACCTTAGAGGATATAGAGAATGGATTTGGTCCCAAAATTGCCTATATGGTTGATGGTTTGACGAAAATCGGAGGTATTTTTTCCTCTGATGTATCACAGCAGGCAGAAAATTTTAAGAAAATACTACTTACCTTATCTGATGATATGCGAGTCATCCTCATAAAAATTGCTGACCGTTTGCATAATATGCGTACCCTTGAGCATATGCCTACGAATAAGCAAATGAAAATTGCTAGTGAGACCCTTTACATATTTGCACCTTTAGCACACCGACTAGGATTACGCAATATTCGTAAAGAATTAGAGTCTTTGAGTTTGAAATATACCAACCCTATTGAATATAAAGAAATAGAACGTAAACTGTCTGAAACAAAGGGGCAGGTAGATGAGATTCTAGAACAATTCATAAAACCCATTCGTAAAAGAATGGAAGATGAGGGCTACGAATTCGAAATAAATGGTAGGCACAAGTCTGTATTTTCCATGTGGAGGAAGATGCAGAAAAAGAAGCTCAATTTTGAAGAAGTTTATGACAGGCTTGCCGTTCGTATTGTTTTTGAACCCAAAGAAGGTAAATCAGAGAAAATACAGTGCTTCGAAATTTACAATATTATTGCGGAGATATACCGGCTGAAAGAGGATCGTACTCGTGACTGGATTAATAAACCACGGGATACAGGCTACGAAGCACTCCACGTTACAGCCATGGCAGACACAGGTGACTGGGTGGAGGTGCAGATCCGTTCACGGAGAATGGATGATGTGGCAGAAAGAGGAATTGCAGCTCATTGGAATTATAAAGAAGGGGGGGAATATACCCAGTTGGACAAGTGGCTCGCAGAAATCAGAGTACTCTTCGAAAACCCAGATTCTGATGCGTTGTCTTTTTTAGACGATTTTAAGCTTGGATTGTATTATGATGATATTCAGGTTTTTACGCCAAGAGGCGATGTACATACTTTACCGAAAGGAGCTACTGTTTTGGATTTTGCCTATAAAATACATACTGAAATTGGCAACAAATGCATTGGCGGTAAAGTGAACCGTAGAGCACAAGCTATTAACTATGAATTGCATTCGGGAGATCAAGTAGAGGTTTTGACCTCTGAAATTCAACAGCCCAAAGAGGAGTGGTTAAATTTTGTCGTAACTCCACGTGCTAAGTCAAAGTTAAAATCCATATTCAGACAAGAGCGACGGGAGAGGATAAAATACGGACAGGAATTATTAGAGCAAATCTATAGAAAAAATAATTTTGGTGTATTTAATTCTGAAAGATTACATAAGCTGATAAAGAATCTAGGTGTTAAAAATAAAGAACAACTGTACATAGATTTAGCAACAGGCATCATTACTGATAAAGATGTCAAAAAAGCTTTTGCTAAGATAGATGGTTCTCGCTTTATTCCATATACCACAATTCGCTTTTCAAATCCTTTTAAAAAGAAGAAAAAACTTTCAGATGAAGCCGACGAATTCAGCGAAGAAAAAGAATCCTCTAATACTATAGATAAAAAGAAAGTCATTGCCCTACGTGATGATAAGGTAGATGACGAATATACTATTGCTAAATGTTGTCAACCCATACCTGGTGATGATGTTATAGGTTATGTTGATTTTCAAGGCAATGTTGAGATCCACAAACGTAAATGTGAGCGGATTGTGAGGATATCATCGCGTCAAGGAGATCGATTAGTCACAGCAGAGTGGAAAACCCATCGCCTAAAGTCTTTTCTAGCCATTATATCCATTGAGGGAGTGGATAGACATGGGCTGGTGAATGAAATTACCAATTTAATATCAAATGATCATGATGTGAATATGAAAGGCATTTCAGTTGAGGTTTCTGATGGAGTATTCTCTGGCGATATAAAGTTATATGTTCCTGATGCACATGAGCTAAATGACGTTATTTTTAAAATTAGTAAAATAAAAGGCATAATTTCAGTACGTAGAAAAGAGTAGTATTAAAATAATCCCATAGAAATTTTGTATATTTGTACTGAATATAAATAAGATGTTTTTTACCATGGAAAAGGAATGTACGCTTAAAAAGGTTTATTTGGAAAATACGAAGAAAATGGCCAAAAATTTATTCACTGATTATTTGGAGAAAAATGGTCATCGTAAGACTCCAGAACGCTATGCAATATTAGATGAGATTTATTCCTCTGATGAACATTTTGACATAGAGACGCTCTATATTCACATGAAAAATAAAAATTATCGTGTAAGTCGGGCGACGCTATACAACACGATGGATTTGTTGATTAACTGTAAGCTGGTTGTAAAACATCAATTTGGTGGCAAGAATGCTCAATTTGAAAGAGGTTTGGATTCTAATAAACATGATCATATAATTTGCACTACTTGTGGTGATATCAAAGAATTCTCTGACAATCGATTGAATGAAGTAAGAGAAGAAGTAGCGAAGCAATTTAACTTTGAGCCTTCATTTCACTCTTTATACATCTATGGATTGTGTGAAAATTGTAAAGCAAAAGAAAATACAAACGAACAATAAAAGAATCATAAAAGAATGGCAGTAAATGTTTTAGTAGGCCTGCAATGGGGTGACGAAGGCAAAGGTAAAATTGTAGATGTACTTACACCCCAAATGGACGCAGTATGCCGATTTCAAGGTGGCCCTAACGCTGGGCATACTCTTGAATTTAACAATAAAAAATACGTTTTGCACACAATTCCATCAGGGATTTTTCGTGAAGATGTTGTAAATATTATCGGTAATGGTGTTGTGATAGATCCTGTCATTTTTCAAGAAGAGGTTGAGAAATTAGAGGCATCAGACAAGAATATAAGAGAGCGTCTCTTTATTTCTAAAAGAGCGACACTAATAATGCCAACACATCGTATTCTTGATGCTGCTAATGAGGCTGCCAAAGGAAAGAACAAGATTGGCTCTACGCTTAAAGGAATTGGACCTACTTATACTGACAAAGTAAGCCGTAATGCTTTACGCGTAGGCGATGTGGTGGGTGAGTATATGGATAAATACAATCGCGCAAAACAACGTCATTTGGATATTTTAGATAAACTTCATCAATTTGAGTATGACCTGAAAGAATATGAGGGAAAATGGCACAAAGCTGTTGAATTTTTGAATTCGTTTAAACTTATCGACACTGAGCATCTTATCAATAATATGCTGAAGGAGAACAAAGAAATATTAGCCGAAGGCGCACAAGGTTCATTGTTAGATATTGATTTTGGAACTTATCCATTTGTGACTTCTTCCAGTACATTAAGCTCTGGTGCCTGTACAGGTTTAGGGATTGCTCCTTCAAAGGTTAAAGAAGTTACCGGGATTTTTAAAGCCTATTGTACACGTGTGGGGATGGGACCATTCACTACAGAATTAGAATGTGAAACTGGTGAGCGTATTCGCCAAGAAGGACATGAGTTTGGTGCGACTACCGGTCGGAACAGGCGTTGTGGATGGTTAGATTTAGTGGCACTGAATTATACTATTATGCTCAATGGTGTAACACAGCTTGCGATGATGAAAGCTGATGTGCTAAATGAATTCGACACAGTAAAGGTTGCAGTTGGTTATGAGATTGACGGAAAAATCACAAAAGAATTTCCCTATGAATTGACTGACGAGGTAAAACCGGTTTATAAAGAATTTCCAGGTTGGAAAATAGATGTTGACGGAGTTTTAAAAACAGGTAAATTGCCAAAGGAACTCAAAGAATACATAGCTTTTATTGAAGATGAAACAGGAGTGAAGATAAAAATTCTCTCTCTTGGACCTGATAGAAAAGCAACTCTAAACTTATAATTCATAACTATGCATACCTTAACTGATCATATAGGTCTTTATACCGATTTTTATGAGCTTACAATGGCTCAAAGTTATTTCTTTACGGAAAGGATAGATGATGTGGCTACTTTTGACTATTTCTTTCGTAGTACACCATTCGATAGCGGATATGTAGTATATGCTGGCTTGGAAGAATTGCTGTCGCTTATTACTAAATTCAGCTATTCCCAAGAAGATATTGACTATTTGCGGAAACAAGGTATGAAAGAGGAGTTTCTCAACTACCTAAAGGATTTTCGCTTTTCTGGGAATATTTATAGCGTAAAAGAAGGAGAAATCGTTTTTCCTAATGAACCGTTATTAACAGTAGAGGCTAATTTAATAGAAGCTCAATTAATTGAGAGTTTGATCTTGAATTATTTGAATTTTCAGTCTTTAATTGCAACAAAGGCGCGTCGTATTCGTGATGTTGCCGGTGAGCGATCCTTCGCTGATTTTGGTTTGCGCAGGGCACAGACGCTTGGAAGTATCCACGCTGCAAGAGCTGCTGTAATCGGTGGGGCAGATTCTACTTCAAATACTTATGCAGGGATGATGTATGATATTCCTGTATCAGGAACACAAGCACATTCTTGGGTACAGAGTTTTGACGATGAGATTGAAGCCTTTAGGAAATATGCAGAAATAAATCCAGATAATACGGTATTGCTTGTAGATACTTATGATACGCTAAAAAGTGGCGTGCCTAATGCCATAAAGGTTGCGAAGGAGATGGAGAAGCAAGGACATAGGTTGAAAGCTGTTCGTTTGGACAGTGGAGATTTGGCTTATTTAAGCAGGAAAGTTCGAAAAATGCTTAATAAAGCTGGCTTAGACTATGTTGGAATTGTTGCTTCAAATCAGTTAAACGAGAGAATTATTAAAAGTTTGATTAAAGAACAGGGTGCGAAATTAGATGGATTTGGCGTTGGTACAGAGTTGGCTACAGGGCAAGAAGACGGAGCATTAGGTGGTGTGTACAAGTTGGTTGAAAGTGATGGGAAACCCCGTTTGAAGATCTCTGAGAATGTAGAAAAAATTTCATTGCCTTGTAATAAAAAGCTGGTTAGATATTTTGATGAAGAAGGTAAATTTTACAGAGACGGTGTCTTATTGAGAGATCAAAATCCTGAATTAACCATTTTTCACCCTTTTCATTATCATTTGAACACAGACGTATCAAAATTAAAATACGAAATTCTTACAGAACAAGTGATAAAAGGAGGAGAGATTTGTATTGGATTAAGAACTTTGAAAGAGATAAAGCAGTATAGTCTGGAGCGATTTAAGCAACTCTCTGAGGAACATAAACGTTTTATAAGTCCACATACTTATAAAGTTGGTGTCGCTAAAGATATTTTAGATATTCGGGATAAATTGATCGCAGAAGTTGAAAAAGATTTTTAAAAGAATATAAATTTTATTCGAGATTTAATAGCTATACTTTTCATAAAGTGTGGCTATTTTTTCATAAAAAAGAGCCCAATCATTAACGATGTGAGCTCATGAATATCCTAAATTTGATTATCGATTCTATCCCATAAATCTCAATACATCATTGAAATTGACAAAAATCATGAGTGAAATGAGGAAAAGAATACCGATAGTTTGCACAATTTCCATGAAGCGTTGGTTAGGCTTTCTGCCAGTAATGAGTTCGTAAGTGATAAACATGGCATGTCCACCGTCTAGACCTGGAATAGGCAAAACATTTAAGAAGGCAAACATAATAGAAAGCATTGCAGTGATATGCCAGAAGCCGTACCAACTCCAAGATGAAGGGAAAATTTGTGTCATCGTGCCAATACCCCCCAATGATGAAGCACCTTCTTTGGTGAACATTATTTTGAAAGAACCTAACTGACGGTCTATTGTTTTTGCAAACATATCCCAGCCTGCAGCAAAAGATTCACCAAAACTGTATGTATGTCTTTTTAGTGCTAAAGATTCCCTATTTTGCATATCCATATAGACTCCCAGTAATGGCTTGTCACCCATAGGAACGATAATTTCTTTCTGCGTGTTATTTCTTAATACACTTACCGTAATAGTTGTGTTTGTATGTTTCTTGAGATAGTCTTTAAATTCATCATAAAAATCAAACTCAATACCATCAACATTGATTATTTTATCTCCAGCCTCTAAGCCTGCATTTTGGGCTACACTTTTATCCATTGTTTGTGCAATAACAAAAGGGGAGAATTTCAATCGAGGTTCTAAACGTGTAGGAACTTTGAAGCTTTTGGAAGATTCGGTTAAAATGTTCTTTTGGAATGATTCTGGGATAGAAATTTTTACTGTATCTGAATTTCTCAATACGGTCATACTCCGAGAATTATTCATAATAATATTGACCAATATTGCATTGAAATCATCAGGAGCTTTGTCATCTACTTTCAGTATTTTATCTCCATTTCTAAGTCCGAGATCATAAGTCATGGAATCTACAGTAACACCATATTTCAAACTATCGTTCGGTAAATACGTTTCGCCCCATTTGTAGCTGATGCCGACATATATGAAATAAGCCAAAACAATATTTACAATAACTCCTCCCAAAATAATAATTAAGCGTTGCCATGCAGGTTTTGAGCGAAATTCATCAGGCTTTGGCGGCTTTTTCATCTGCTCCTTATCCATAGATTCATCAATCATTCCAGCTATTTTTACATAGCCTCCCAAAGGCAACCAGCCAATTCCATAAGTTGTATCGCCTTTTTTTACCTTAAATAAAGAGAACCATGGATTAAAAAAAAGGTAAAACTTCTCCACCCTGGTTTTGAAATATCTTGCAGTAAAAAAATGTCCCATTTCGTGCAAGATAACTAAGAGTGTGAGGCTTAAAAGTAATTGCCCAATTCGTATGATGAGTTCCATAAATAAAATTCTTAATTAGGAGAAGTGCGAAAATACATATTATCTGATTAGACTGCAAACATATTCCCGAGTCTCCATATCCGTTTCAATATAATCTTGATAAGTAGGATGAGCTTTATAAGTGAGCTTTTGCATTGCTTTGGCAATAAGTTCTGACATCTCTAAGAAACCGATACGTTCATCAAGAAATGCCTGAACGACAACTTCATTTGCGGCATTGAGTATACAAGGCATATTACCTTCTTTTCCCATGGCTTCGTAAGCTAAGGATAGGTTCGTAAATGTTTCTTTATCCGGTGTCTCGAAATTTAAGGTAGCATAGTCAGCAAAATCAAAGCGTTCCCAATCATTTTTTTTCCTTCGTGGATAATAGAGCGCGTACTGTATCGGTAGCTTCATATCTGGCAGTCCACATTGCGCTTTTATGCTTCCATCATTAAACTGAACCAGAGAGTGAATGATGGATTGTGCATGAACTATTACATCTATTTGTTGAGGTTTAAGGTCAAACAGCCATTTGGCTTCTATCGCTTCAAAGCCTTTATTCATTAATGTAGCTGAATCAATAGTTATCTTCGCACCCATATCCCAATTGGGATGTTTTAGTGCTTGCTTAGGAGTTACAGTCGAGAGAAAATCTTTCGTTTTGCCGAGAAATGGACCTCCAGATGCTGTCAGCCATATTTTATCTATCGAAGAGAGCTTTTCTCCGGAAAGGCACTGGAAGATGGCAGAATGCTCAGAATCAACAGGAAGGATTTTCGCTTCAGGCACTTCCTTAAGTTTTTGAGTGATTAAATCACCTGCCACCACAAGAGTTTCTTTGTTAGCCAAAGCTACCGATTTGCCATGCTCTATAGCTTTCAACGTTGATGCTAAGCCTGAATAGCCAACCATTGCAGCCACTACAATATCGATAGTTTCTTGAGCAATTGCATCAACTATGGCTTGTTGCCCTGCTTGTACTTGAATAGATGTCTTTTTAAGAGCGTCTTTAACTACTGTGTAATTTTGCTCATTCGCAATGATAACCGTGTTCGGACTATACTTTTTTGCCTGCTTTATGAGTAAATTGGTGTTATTATTGGCAGTCAGTAATGTGACATTCCAATCATCAGGATGCTCGTCCACCACTGCTAATGTTTGCGTTCCAATAGAGCCTGTAGCTCCCAAAATTGCTAAATTTCGTTTTTTTGTCATTTAGAAAGAAATAAAATCTTGAGGGTCTAGAGATTGACCATTATGCCAGAGTTCGAAATGTAAATAAACCCCATCACCACGTTCTCCAGTATTTCCAATTACAGCAATTGCTTCACCTCTATCTACATAATCCCCTATGTTCTTTAATAGTTGTGCATTGTGTGAGTAGCTGGATATCAGGTTGTTGCTGTGCTGTATCATTATTGAATAACCAGATTCTAAAGTCCAGTTGGCACTAATCACTGTACCTTCAGCGGTTGCCATTACATGGGTGTTTTCCTGTGCAGCTATATCTACTCCAAAGCGATGTGCGGAGGATTGCTGATAACTTGCAATAACGACTCCATTATGTACAGGTGAGTAGAGGTATAGGTTGAACAATGATTCTTTTTGCAAGGATTTACCATAGGTTACATTAAATTGATTTTCAGCCTCTACTGCTAGTCTTAGAATAGAATCTTCGCTTGATTTTACGTAATTAATTTCTCCTTTGCTTTTAGTTAAATCTGTATTCCCGGGCTTTATAGTGTCGTTAGGATTCTTCAATAATGAATCTTGCCCATTTAAAATATACAATATCCTTTGGTAATGTTTTTCGTTTGCTTTTAACGTATTTTGTAGTGAATCTATGATGATAGCATTACTAACTAGCTTTGATTTGATTTGATATTCACTATTAGGCATAATGCGTTTTAATGGTGTGTAGTTCATCAAGAGAATTCCTAGTATTATTAATAGAATGGCTCCACCCACTACAATAACATAAGTATTAAATAAAGAAAGCCTCAAAGAAAAAGTTTCTAAAAGCGTACTGTCATTATAAATAATGAAACGGTACTTATTCTTAAGCTTTCTTATGATTTTTTTTCTTTTCACGCTACTGTTTTACTTTTTAATGAGCACAAAGATAATAAGAAAAAAAGTATATGATTATTTTGGATTGTAATATAAAAACAGTATCTTTGCACCACTATATCGCGGAGTAGAGCAGTTGGTAGCTCGTCGGGCTCATAACCCGAAGGTCGTAGGTTCAAGTCCTACCTCCGCTACAAAAGTAAAGTTAAGGTCATCAATTTTTGATGACCTTTTTTTATAACTAAGAAATAGAGTCTTATTTATAGGAGTAATGCTTAATTTTTGGCAGTATTACTGTCTTTGGTACATTTATTGAGAAAATATATTATTCATTTAATTCAATTGAGAGGATGAAGTAGTTGAATCCACTCAGACAAGTGCTTCTTCTTGGGCAAACGAAGGTTTCTCTGTTTTTACCGGACCTGCATTTGGTGATGATTTTTCTTGGAATCTAGGTTTCAGATCATACCACAATATGGGGAATACGAATAAGTTTAAGTTTATGCCTGAAGTTTATTTAGGCTTAGCAGGTGAATCATCTTTTGGAATCTCTGCAAATGTGCTTTACCAATTTAACGATGTTAGAACTGGTAAGTTAATCAATCCATATATTGGATTAGGATTAGGCTTCTTTAAACTTGGTGATACCGATTTTGGAACTAACTTTATCGTCGGTACAGAGATTGACGTATTGGACGGTAAAGTATTCGTTGATTATTCATCTCATAATATGTTTGATATTAATCAATTCTCAGTAGGTTATAGATTTACATTTTAATAAAGAATAATAATGAGTAAACAAATAAAATATGTGCTTGGAGTACTTGCTATGCTATTCAGTGTAGTGGGTACACAGGCTCAAAATAATAATACGAGTACGGGTTACGACGAAGAAATGATCGTAATGCCAAAAGATGAATTTGTTGATGCTGTAGCAAAAGCGGTAAATGAACGAAGAAAGAAAAATGCAAAGATAGAGGCAGAACTGTATCAATTGAAGTTGCAACAGCGTAGATTACAGCAACAAGGTGGGGTAACAAAAGATAATGTAACTAATGAGGATTACAATACTCGCTTCAACCGATTAGAAGATCAAATTAGACAACTGATGATTATGTTTGCTGGAAATAATGGAGCTACAGGTTCTAATGTTACCTATCTGCCGCGAGATAATCAATTTGGAAACTATTCAACGAATCCCGGTTTGGGATTTGGAGCTAGTACTACCGGAACTTCTTCATTTAAGGTGGATGATAGTACCCTGAAGCAAGAGATCAATAGATTAGTTGCTGAAACTGAGCGTTTAAAGAGCTTAATTGATCATAATTCTGCTAATGCGCCAAAATCAGCCTATGATGGTCAAGTAAGTGAAATCTTTTTTGATAATGACAAGTATAATTTATCAAGCACTGCTGTTTCAACCATTGATGATGTTGTGTCAATTTTGAAGTCAGATGAGCGATTAGATATAATGGTAAAAGGATTTGCAAGTAAAGTAGGTAATTCTATTTATAATCACAATCTATCAATGAAGCGTACTGATGAAGTAAAGCAAGCTTTTATAAGTAAGGGGATTGCTCCAGGCAGAGTTCTAAGTACTTATCATGGTGAGGATTTGAGTAACAGATCAGTAGCCGAATCAAGGAGAGTTGATATAATTATCTTAGATTCAAGAAAATAAACTATTATATCATATAATATTTTAAGAGAACCGTTCTATAATTGTTTAGAACGGTTTTTTATGAGTATTTCACCTTGAAATACTTGTTCTACAGGACCTTCTAAAATAATATTTTTAAAAGCCTCACCTTTTTTTGTGTAACTGACTTTTAGTATTCCGCCCTTAGTGTGCAGTTCCTGTTCTTCTTTTCCATTTAGCAAACCTAAGACAATAGCTGTTGCAACGGTGCCCGTTCCGCAAGAATAGGTTTCATCTTCTACACCTCGCTCATAGGTTGATAAAATAATTTTGTTATTTTCCACAGATACAAAATTAACGTTTGTGCCTACTTTGTTAAATCGATTATTGTATCTGATTTTTTGTCCTTCACTTACAGTGTCAAAGTTCTCATGTGAATCAATCAGCTTTACATAATGAGGAGAGCCCGTATCTAAGTAAAAGTCTTGTCCAACTTGCTCTATCTGTGACACATCTTTCATCTGTAAAGCTACACCTGATGGAGTGAGTTCTGCTGAGTGCATACCATCAGGAGCAAGAAATTGAGTTGTATTATCAATAATTCCTAAATATTTTGCAAAAGCTACGATACATCGACCACCATTACCACACATTGAGGAGAGATTGCCGTCAGAATTAAAATACTGCATTTTAAAATCAGCTTTATTCGTATTTTCTAACAAAATAAGACCGTCAGCACCTATTCCAAAACGTCTATGACAGAGATGTTTGATAAGTTCGTTGTTCTCAATGTGAAAAGAGAAATCTCTATTGTCAATCAGAATGAAATCATTACCGGTACCATGGTATTTATAGAAAAAAATCTTCCTAGTCATGTTAAAGAATGTAAATAAGTGAAACAAAACATGTCTTAGTAACGTATAATAAGGCAAACAAATAAAGACAAAGATATCATTTTATGAAGAATATAAATAGATTTTTGATTGTGCTTATAGCACTGGGTGCAGGGGGAATTTTTATGTACTTGTATCTAAACTGGGAAAATAAACTAAAAACGAAATCGGATACAGATATAACTTATTCGCAACCCCAAACACAGGGGCAGGCATCTGTCGCAATTGCAGGACAGCCTGTGGATTTACGTACAGCAGCCTCAACTGCTGTGAAGTCGGTAGTACACGTGAAAACGCAATATACACAACGTGCACAATACCGAAATCCTTTTTTAGAATTCTTTTACGGTCAAGGAGCAGGAGCACCTACTCGTCAAGTTATGCAATCTGGTTCTGGAGTGATTATTTCTGATGATGGCTATATTGTTACAAATAATCATGTCATCGAGCGCTCTGATAAAATTGTGGTAGTTCTCAATGACCAGCGTGAATTTCCTGCAGAGTTGGTTGGAAGAGACCCCAATACTGATTTGGCATTATTGAAAATTAAAGGAAAAGATTTACCAGCTATTGAGTTTGCAAATTCTGATAAAGTTGCTCTTGGAGAGTGGGTTTTGGCTGTAGGCAATCCTTACAATCTTACTTCAACGGTTACTGCAGGTATTGTGAGTGCAAAAGGACGTTCTATAAGTGATCCGAGAAAAAGAAAAATGAGTTTAGACGCATTCATACAAACTGATGCTGTGGTAAATCCTGGTAATAGCGGAGGTGCATTAGTTAATACCGCAGGGCAATTAGTGGGTATTAATACAGCTATTCAATCTACAACAGGCTCTTATGTTGGTTATTCTTTTGCTATCCCATCTAATGTTGCAGCAAAAGTAGCTAATGATCTGAAAGAATACGGTAGTGTACAGCGTGGTTATCTAGGAGTACAAATTGCACCGATGACTACTGGTTTGGCTAAACAGTTTAATTCTAACAAAGTAGAGGGTGTGTTCGTTGCCGAAGTAACAAAAGGTGGCGCTGCAGAAGAGGCTGGAGTGCAAGCAGAAGATATTATTATCTCAATAAACAAGATAAAAGTGAACTCCGTAGAGCAATTGCAAGAACAATTGGCAAAGTATAGTCCAAGTGATGATTTAACCATTTCTGCAAAAAGAAAGGGAATAGTGAAACATTTTGATATCGAATTACGTAATACTATTGGAGAGGGAAGTTTACAGCAAGAAATTATCCTCGGTGCTTATTTGAAACCACTAAATAATGAGATGCAGAAAGTATTAAGAATTAATAGTGGAGTGATAGTAACACAATTAGGTGTTGGAAAACTGCAACAAGCAGGAGTGAGAGAAGGATTTGTCATTCTCAATATCAACAATACGGTTATAAAAACAACGGCTGATGTCCAAAAGGCATTAGATGATAATGTGCTAAATGGAAAATTTTTAGTAGAAGGAATCTATCCGAACGGAGAGAAAGCATATTATCGATTTTTGAAAGATTAAAATTAAGGAAAAGGGAGAAAATATATGAGACAATTAAAGATTACAAAATCCATTACCAATCGTGAGAGTGCGTCGTTAGACAAATACTTGCAAGAGATTGGACGTGAAGACTTGATTACTGTAGAGGAAGAAGTGGAATTGGCACAACGCATCAAACAGGGTGATCGTAGAGCATTGGAGAAATTGACCAGAGCTAACTTACGATTTGTTGTTTCTGTTGCTAAACAATATCAAAATCAAGGACTTACTTTGCCTGACTTGATTAATGAGGGAAATTTAGGTTTAATAAAAGCAGCAGAAAAGTTTGACGAAACTAGAGGTTTTAAGTTCATTTCTTATGCTGTTTGGTGGATTCGTCAATCTATTTTACAGGCATTAGCTGAGCAGTCACGTATTGTTCGTTTGCCACTAAATCAGGTTGGTTCGTTGAATAAAATCAACAAAGCATTTTCAAGATTTGAGCAAGAGAATGAGCGTCGTCCATCAGCGGAAGAACTTTCTGATGACTTAGAAATTTCAGCTGATAAGATTGCTGATACTTTAAAGGTATCTGGTCGTCATATTTCTGTTGATGCTCCATTTGTGGAAGGCGAGGATAACAGTTTATTAGACGTATTGGTCAATAATGATTCACCAAATGCAGACAATTCTTTGATGAAAGAATCTCTAGGAAGAGAAATTGACAGAGCGCTTTCTACTTTGACAGAAAGAGAAGCTAGCATTGTTAAGCATTTCTTTGGAGTAGGTTGTGCAGAGATGACATTAGAAGAGATAGGAGAGAAGTTTGGATTAACACGTGAACGTGTACGCCAAATCAAAGAAAAAGCAATCCGTCGTTTACGTCATTCATCGAAAAGTAAATTATTGAAATCTTACTTAGGTTAAAAATTACGAGTTACTCAGAAAAATAAAAAAGGCTTCCATATGGAGGTCTTTTTGTGTTAGATAAAAAATAATAAATCATTTAGTAAAAGATTGTCAGTATTAAATATAAAAAAGAGCCTCAAAAATTATGAGACTCTTTTTAAAAGTTAAGTATGTGGTTATAGTCTATACTATCCGTTAAATCTTTCAGCAACTACATCCCAGTTTACAACATTCCAAAATGCATCGATATAGTCAGGACGCTTGTTTTGATACTTCAAGTAGTAGGCATGCTCCCAAACATCTAGTCCAAGTAAGATTTTACCTTTCTTGTCTACAACATCCATTAAAGGATTATCTTGGTTAGGAGTAGAAGTTACCTCTAATTTGTCTCCATTTTTAATGAGCCAAGCCCAACCAGATCCAAATTGTGTAGCAGCTGCGTTAGAAAATTCTTCTTTGAATTTATCGAAACTACCGAAATCATTATCAATAGCGTCAGCTAAGTCGCCTTTTGGTGAACCACCGGCATTTGGTGCTAAATTTTCCCAAAATAACTTGTGGTTGTAAAAACCGCCACCGTTATTTCTTACACCAGTGCTATATTTTGAAACATTAGCAAGAATATCTTCAATAGATTTTCCTTCGGCATCTGTTCCTTCAATAGCTTTATTTAACTTATCTGTATAACCTTGATGATGTTTTGTATGATGAATTTTCATTGTTTCTTCATCAATATAAGGTTCTAAAGCGTCGTAGGCATAGCCTAATTTTGGTAATTCAAAGCTCATAATATTTGTTTTTAAAGTTAAACTTATATACTCATACAAATCTACAAAATTTAGACCACAATATGCTACAAAACATATTTATTATATCTATAAAATATTTCTATCGATTATATTTTTTGTTGAGTGCTTGGAGGATAGCATAAGTTTCTGCATCTAAAATACCATCACACTTTTTTTGTCTAAAATGATATTGGAAAGTGAGGATAACATCCTTTGTTTGTTCATCCCACTCTCCGGTTTGCTCTATTTTATAACCGTAGCGATGAAAATCGTTTTGGACTTTCTCAATAAATTCAACACTGTCATAATCAGCCTTATAAAATTCAGGTAAAAATTCTAAAACAGTAGGAATATCATACCATGCTCCAACATTGTATTTTTTATGAAGTATCTCCCAGGGAAAAAGGGGACCTGGATCTTGTTTCCTTCCTGGAGCAATATCGGCATGTGCAACAACTGCAGTAGGAGGAATCTTGTATCGCTCTACAATGCTTTGAGCTAATTTGGCTACTTTTTGCATTTGGTTACCATCGAATGGAAAGAAAATTCGTTCTCCATCTTTTTCAATGAACCCTTTATTGACGATTTCAATTCCTATAGACGAATCATTCAGGTTTGTTCTGCCTTGCCAATAACTAACTCCTGCATGCCAAGCTCGTTTATCTTCACGAACCAGTTGGTACACCTTATTTTCTAAAGCATCGTCTCCAACCAGATAATGAGCACTTACTTGCTTCTTCGTAAGAATTTGAATGGAGGAAGGATAGTCAGCCACCGTATAATGCATTACAAGTATTTTGATGCGTTTATCTTGTCCGATAGCTTCGTGGGTTTTAGCATCTATTTTAAGTCCATCAATTCGAGGGATATATTCCCTAGTCGCACAAGATGCAAATAATATAATCAAAAGGAGTGATAAGTATTTCCAAGAATTTTTCATAATAATTGTATTTATTCAGCTATAGGATTAATGTATTCAGGTTGTATCAATAATGGTGTGATCTGTTTTTCGGTACTTTGGATAGAGCGATAAACAGCTTCTTGAATTTTAGTACGTATATCCATTTTTCCCATTTTATTATTCCAATCATTAGGATATACTCTGTTTGCAAGAATAATCCCTATAATTTGATTTTCCGGGTCTGCCCATACCATTGTACCTGTAAACCCTGTATGTCCAAAAGTACTCAAAGGTAATACTTTTGAGAAAGCAGTCATCTTGGTGGTGTCAGGATCTGGCTTGTCAAAACCTATGCCCCTGCGACTTATTTCTGGATGTATTTGTTTGGAGAAGAGTTCCATAGTGTTTGGGTTAATGTAAGTTTCACCGCCGTAGCTCCCTTTATGTAAATACATTTGCCAGATTTTTGCTAAATCTTCTGCATTGGAGAAAAGACCAGCATGACCAGCTACACCTCCAAGTAAGGCTGCATTTGGGTCGTGGACATAACCTCGAAGTAACTTTTTCCGTAAAAAGTTTTCCTGGGCTGTTGGAACAAAACGGTCTAGTGTGTATTTTTTCCACATATTCATTCCTGTAGTTTTTGCACCCAACTTTGCATAAAATGTGGCTAAAGTCTCTTCAAAATCATAGCTTGCTTTCAAGTATTCTCCCGTAAGAATAAATCCTAAATCACTATATCTATATCTCTTTTTATAATTAGGCTTGAGTGTTACTTTTTTTATTGTATCAAGCAACATATCTCTAAGAGGAGTGCTTAGATAGAGATTTTCTCCTACAGGAATACCCCCTTTGGCATTAAACAGTCCGTTTTTGTACTTGAAGTTTCTATTTATCCATGCTTTACGGTCTATTTGTATTGTATATGGAGCTCTGTATCTGTAGGAAATAAGTTTATCATCATAGCTTGCAGTGTCTATCAAAATACGATAAAGTGGAATCCATGATGGCAATCCACTCTCGTGTGTCAATAAATCCTCTAAAGTGATGGAAGCTTTGTCAGTATTTTCAAAAAACGGAAGCAACTCTGATAGATTGGTCGATAAGGTGAGGAGGTCCTTATCATAATGTTTCATAAGTATCGGGAGTGTAGCAGAAACTTTAGTTAAGGATGCTAAATCGTATAAATCACTCGATTTTACAGCTTGTTTTTTCTTATACGTATGATAACCGTAGGATTTGTTTAACACAATGTTCCCATCTTTTGCTAACAAGATTTGTGCGCCTGGTAACGCTCCTTTTTTTATGGCGTCATAGACAATACTATCTATTTGTTTTAGTGAATCAGCAATAAATCCTTCTGTCTCCGGCAGTGAATAACCCAGGCGTACCTTTTCGGTATCAATACCCCAGCAAGCAGGATATAATTGATTGATACCTAATGGAAGTTTCCCGGTAATTGCACTGCCTCCAAAAATTGCTTGAGCCATAGCCTCTTGCGCATAGTTTGTATCTTCATATCCAACTAAAACGGCTGTGCACTTTGATAAATTATAATTGCTGAGACCGTAAGGCGACCCAAAGAAAGAGAATATAGTATTTGTTTTTTGATCTAATTTTTGGAGAAATCGAATAGAGGCATTCGTAGCTCCAAATTTTTTCTTGATATTGTAATTCGTGCTATGTTTACTTACGATAACCGTATTATAATGCTTCAGTTTTTCTAAAGCTTTGTCATAGATGATTTGTGAAGAGCCTCTGGGAATAGCAAAGACATCAACATCAGTGTAATGAGAAAGTCGCTTCAAGAATGGGTTGTCGATACTGGCGTCGATAGCAACTGCAGCTATACGTTTTTTATCTAAAGCTTTTAAGGGCAAAAAATCATGTTGATTTTTAATGAGTGTTATTGAAGCTTTTGCCAATTTTTCTTGTAAAATGTCATTATTTGTAGAATGTAAATCTTCTCTTAAATTACTATTAGGAATAGGAGTCCAATTATTCAAACCGACCCATTGTTTTGTTAAGAGAATTTTGCGAACATGTTCATCAATTTCTGTTTGAGTTATTTTGCCTGATTGTATAGCTTCTTTTATTTTCTTGATAGCTCTTGGGACATTTTGTGAAAATAATAATACATCATTTCCTGCTAATAAAGCCAATAAATCAACATCACCCGGTTTGTTGGTATTCGCTACACCTCCCATATTGAGAGCGTCGGTAAAAACAAGGCCATTAAATCCGATATCATACCTAAGGATTTCTGTAATTGCTTGATATGATAAAGATGTAGGGTGTTCTTTGTCAATCTCAGGGACTTGCAGATGAGCAGTCATTATACCTCCGATTCCGTAGTTACAAAGCATTTTGAAAGGATAAAGTTCCAAAGAATCCAATCGGTCTAATTTAAAGTATAAACTCGGCAGGGTATGGTGCGAATCCACTTTCGTATCTCCATGACCGGGGAAATGTTTGCCAACAGCTAAAATATGTTCATCTTGTAGCCCCTCCATGAAGAGTTTTCCTTTAGCTACAACATTCTCCCTGTCTTCACCAAATGAACGCGTGCCGATTATCGGATTTGCTCTGTTGTTATTGATGTCTAAAACTGGGGCAAAATTTACGTGTACTCCAATTCGGCGACATTGTCTTCCAATTTCGCGTGCCATTTTGTAAATGAGGTTATCGTCAGTAATAGCTCCGAGGGTCATGTTTTTAGGAAAACTTACCGTATTTTTCATTCGAAATCCTAAGCCAGTCTCTAAATCCATTCCAACCAAAAGTGGTGTTTTACTGAAGCTTTGATAATGATTAATTAATTGAACTTGACGCTCTTGAGAACCTTGCATAAAAATCAATCCTCCTATGTGATATTTTTTTATCAACGTTTCAATTTGTGTCTTGTTATTTTGCTGGTCATTGGTTGCGTAGGTTGCTACCATAAATAATTGCCCAATTCGTTCGTCTGGAGTCATACTTTGCAATAGAGAATCAGCCCACTGAGTTGGTATGTAATTAAATGGGGCATCTCTGTTGAAAAGATATTGATTGTATTGAGCAGACAAAATATGTACTGCCAGCAATAGTGCTAATGTATAGATTATTTTACGCATATTAATATTAAACTGTCACTTTCATTGAATATCAAAGATATAATATTATTGATGTAAGAAAAGAAAGATTATGATAGAATTATGAAAAAACCATAGTGGGAAAGTAATTTAGCAGCCTTTTATGTATCTTTGCCTTTTCAGTATAAAAAGAAGTTTTTACATGGCTAATTTTAAACGAATCAACACTTGGAGTGGGTGGGCTATTTTTGCTATTGCTCTGTTGACTTATTTTCTAACACTTGCACCATCTTTGAGTTTTTGGGACTGTGGCGAATTTATTGCTTGCGCAGATAAACTACAAGTAGGGCACCCTCCTGGGGCACCACTTTATTTGATGTTGGCACGTCTTTTTGCCGTTTTTGCACCTGATACAACACAGACAGCACTTTTTGTAAACTCCCTTTCAGCTGTTTGCAGTGCTTTGACAATATTGTTTTTGTTTTGGACGATTACGCATATTGCAAGAAAATTAGTGCAAAAAACAAAAGAGGAGGCTCTTTCATTGTCACAAACTACTGCTATTATTGGTGCAGGAGCGGTTGGTGCATTAGCATTTACGTTTTCAGACTCCTTTTGGTTTTCGGCGGTGGAAGCTGAAGTTTATGCGATGTCATCGCTTTTTACAGCCTTTGTTTTCTGGGCAATCTTAAAATGGGAGGAAGAAGCTGATGAGCCATATGCAAACCGTTGGTTGGTGCTCATTGCTTATGCTATGGGACTGTCCCTTGGAGTTCATTTGCTGAATCTATTGGCAATACCTGCTATTGTATTGGTTGTTTATTTCAAAAAATACAAGTTTTCCTACAAAGGCTTTTTGGTTGCAATGTTGATTGCAGTTGCCATACTTGGAGGAATACTTAAAATCGTATTGAGTGGGTTGCTTACTGTGGCTTCTTGGATTGAATTGCTCTTTGTAAATGATTTTGGATGGCATTATAACTCCGGATTGTTATTCTTTGTTATTCTGTTATTTGCAATCTTAGCCTTTGGAGTGTATTGGACATATAAAAATGGAAAACCGCTTTGGAATACTGTTATATTGTCATTTGCAGTGATGCTGATAGGGTTTTCATCATATTCAATGATTATCATTAGAGCACATGCCTTAACCCCGATGAATAATAATGAGGCAACGAATGTTTTTTCATTACTTTCTTATTTGAATAGAGAACAATACGGTCAAAAACCTCTATTTTCAGGACCATATTTTAACGCGCCGTTAGTAGATGGGGAAGATGCTATCGAAATAAAAGGAGATGTTTATAGTCTTTGGGAGGGGAAATATGAAAAAGCCTATAAAGAATACGATTATAATTACAATAAAAAATATACAACGATCTTTCCGCGAATGTATGGTACTGACGATATTCATCGTTATGGATATGAACAGTGGGCTGGTGTAAATGGAAATCAAACGCAACCACCTACATTTGCACAAAACTTAAGGTTTTTCTTTTCCTACCAAGTCAATCATATGTATTGGCGGTATTTTATGTGGAATTTTTCAGGAAGACAAAACGGTGTACAAGGTCAAGGCTCTTTGAGTGAAGGGAATTGGATTACCGGTATTCCATTTGTTGATAGCATGCGTCTCGGTAAACAGTCAGAATTGCCCGAGTTTATGAAAGAAGACCCAAGTCGCAATGAATATTATATGCTTCCTTTCATTTTAGGTTTATTGGGAATGTTTTATCAGTACAGCAGAGGAAAGAAGGGAAAGCAAAGTTTCGCAATTACTTTTTTCTTGTTTTTTTTAACAGGTTTAGCTATCGTTCTGTATGTAAACCAAACACCTTATCAACCTCGTGAGCGTGATTATTCCTATGTTGGATCTTTTTATGCATTCTCTATTTGGATTGGGCTAGGTGTACTTGCAATATGGCAATTATTGGCAAAGTATTTAAAAGAAGAAACAGGAGCAATAGTAGCTACAGTAGTGTGTTTAGCTCTAGTGCCAGCCATAATGGCAAAAGAGAATTGGGATGATCATGATCGTTCAGGACGCTATTGGGCGCGAGACGTTGGACAAAATTATTTAATGTCTGCCAATGATGAAAATAGTATCATCTTTTGCTACGGAGACAACGATTCATTTCCACTGTGGTACAATCAAGATGTAGAAGGTTTCCGAACTGATGTTCGTGTAGCCAATTTAAGTTATCTGCAATCGGTATGGTTTATTGACCAAATGAAGCGACAAACATATGAATCCTTGCCGATGCCGATTTCTATGACTAAAGATAAATATAGAGAAGGTATTCGTGACCAAATAATGTTTGTAAATTCTCAACAGACTGAAGCCCTAGAAAGAGCGGGAGGTGTTGACCTAAAGACAGCTATAGAATTCATTAAGGATGATAGGTATTTAGTGGAGACAGTTACAGGACGTAAGTTAGGACAGTTTATTACAAATCATTTTAAACTACCTGTACCTAAGCAGACCGTTATAGAAAATGGCTTGGTTCCGAAAGAATACCAAGACGAAATACCTGAGGAAGTGCGTTGGAATTTAGGAGAAGAAACTAGTATGATGAAACAAAATCTTGCGATATATGATGCCTTAGCACATAATGAATGGAATCGTACATTTTATTTTGCTTCTACGATTGGTAAAGGGTTAATGCAAGGGTTTGATAACAATATTATGCTAACGGGTTTAGCATATAAACTGGTTCCGATACAGACCAATGTAGGAGAAATGCCGTTAAGAGAAGTCGATACCCAAACTATGTATGAAAATGTAACTAAGAATTTTAAGTGGGGAAATATAAACGACGAGAATGTTTATCTTGATGAAACAAACTTGCATGCTGCGCATAATACGATGAATAAAATAAGCGAATTGGCTGATAATTTTATTTATAGAGATGATTATCAGAAAGCTACAGAGATTTTAGACTTAATCGTTGAAAAATTCCCTTATGAAAAAATGCGATATTTTGATAGTATGGGGCGCACTTATCGTGGTTTTTGGATTCAGTTAGCACAACGTTATCTTATCGTAGGTGATCAAGACAAAGCTAAGGCAATTTTAGAAAAAGTTACTAGAGAGGTCATCGCGATGCAAGAATATTATACTTCAATGTCTGCCAGTGACCAAAGACAATATGGTACAGAGTTGATAAGATTAAGCAATACTCTTGAACAACTATCAACACTTTATGGGTCTGGAGAAGAGATTGATGAAGAAGTTACAACTGATGAGACCATAAGTCAAGATGAATAGTTGATGAATTTATTGTAAATTTGCAAAGAAAAATAAATGAATAATATGATTACAATAACTTTCCCTGATGGAAACACTAAGCAATATGAAGAAGGAGTAACAGGATTGATGATTGCTAAAGATATTAGCAACCGCCTTGCTAAAGAAGTGCTTTCTATTGGTGTAAATGGAGAAGTTTGGGACTTAACTCGTCCTATAAATAAAGATGCAAGTATTGAGTTATACAAATGGGAAGATAAAGAGGGGAGAGATACATTCTGGCACTCTTCAGCCCACTTATTAGCTGAAGCAGTTGAGGAATTGTATCCGGGAGTAAAATTCGGTATTGGACCTCCGATTGAAAATGGATTTTACTATGATATTGATTTCATGGACTATCCTCCATTGACTGATAAGGATTTGCCTAAGATAGAACAGAAGATGCTCGAACTGGCTAGACAAAAGCAACAGTTTGTAAGAACCGACATTAGTAAAGACGAAGCCAACAAATACTTCAAAGACAAAGATGATGAGTACAAACTTGATCTCATTAAAGACCTTGAAGACGGTACAATTAGTTTTTACAAGCAGGGTTCATTTGTAGACCTTTGCCGTGGACCTCATATTCCAGATACAGGAAGCATCAAAGCCATTAAATTGATGAGTGTAGCTGGGGCTTATTGGCGTGGAGATGAACATAATAAACAATTGACACGTTTGTATGCGATAACTTTCCCCAAAAAATCAATGCTTGATGAGTACTTGGTAAAATTGGAAGAAGCAAAACTACGAGACCACAGAAAATTAGGTAAAGAGTTAGAATTATTTACATTTTCACAAGAGGTAGGAATTGGTTTGCCCATTTGGTTACCTAAAGGTGCAGATCTTAGAGAACGTTTAGAAAACTTCTTGAAAAAAGTACAACGTAAATTTGGTTATCAACAAGTGATTACTCCACACATTGGAAATATTAACTTGTATAAAACTTCAGGTCATTATGACAAATACGGAGCAGATTCATTCCAATCGATAAAAACACCACAGGATGGAGAAGAGTTTTTGTTAAAACCAATGAATTGTCCTCATCATTGTAAGGCGTATCAATTTAAGCCACATTCATACAAAGATTTACCAGTCCGTTTTGCGGAGTTTGGAACTGTTTATCGTTATGAACAAAGTGGAGAATTGCACGGATTGACACGTGTGCGTGGGTTTACCCAAGATGATGCACATATTTTCTGTACTCCTGATCAATTGAAAGATGAGTTCAAGAAAGTAATTGATATAATCTTCATTATATTCAAAGCATTGGATTTTCAAGATTTCGAAGCGCAAATATCATTAAGGGATAAGGAAGATAGAAGCAAGTATATTGGTAGTGATGAAAACTGGGAGAAAGCAGAACGTGCTATTATTGAAGCGGCAGAAGAGAAAGGATTAACAACAGTAACTGAATATGGAGAAGCTGCTTTTTATGGTCCTAAACTTGACTTTATGATTAAGGACGCATTGGGTCGTAAATGGCAATTAGGGACTATTCAAGTGGATTACAACCTTCCAGAACGTTTTGGCTTAGAATATACAGGCGCTGATAACGAGAAACATCGTCCTGTGATGATTCACAGAGCACCTTTCGGCTCTATGGAACGCTTTGTTGCTGTACTTCTGGAACATACAGCTGGAAAATTTCCACTTTGGCTAACACCAGACCAGGTTGTATTATTACCATTGAGTGAAAAATACAATGACTATGCTCATAAGGTTGCCGAAACTTTTAGGGAAAATGATGTAAGAGCATTAGTTGATGATAGAAATGAGAAGGTTGGTAAGAAGATACGTGATAATGAATTAAAACGTATTCCATATTTATTGATAGTTGGTGAAAAAGAACAGGAAGAAGGAACTGTTTCTGTCAGAAAACAGGGAGAAGGTGACCAAGGAGTGATGAAAATTGAAGATTTTATGCAATTTATTATGGAAGAAACAGAAAAAGAACTTACCTTTGCACAAAATTTGTAACGAGAAACTAAATATTTTTATAAAATTAAAATAAAAGAACTATAGCAACATTTAGACGAAGAGGGGGCGGTAGAAGATACCAGCCAAAACAAGAAGACCCTCATAAAATAAACGAGAAAATTAGAGCAACGCACGTGCGTGTAGTTGGTGAAGGTGTAGATGGATCTGAAATTCTTCCTCTTAAAGAAGCCATTGATAAGGCAAAAGAGTTAGGATTAGATTTGGTAGAGATATCACCGAACGCTGAACCACCAGTGTGTAAGATTATTGATTATAAGAAATTCTTATATCAGAAGAAACGTAAGGAGAAAGAGATAAAAGCAAACGCTTCTAAGGTAGTGGTAAAGGAAATACGTTTTGGACCCAACACCGATGATCATGACTTTAATTTTAAACTAAAACATGCAGAGAAGTTCTTAAGAGATGGTGCTAAAGTAAAAGCATATGTATTTTTCCGTGGACGCTCTATCGTTTATAAAGAGCAAGGAGAAATATTGTTGTTGAGATTTGCACAGGCCTTGGAAGAACTTGGAAAGGTTGAACAAATGCCAAAGTTGGAAGGGAAGCGTATGAATATGTTCATAGCACCGAAGACTTCAGGAAAGAAGAAATAATTTAGAGAATTTATTTACTAATTAAAAGAGGATTTACAAATGCCTAAGATGAAGACTAAAAGTAGCGCAAAAAAGCGTTTTGCTATTACCGCTACAGGGAAGATTAAGAGAAAACATGCATTTAAAAGTCACATTCTAACCAAGAAAACAAAGAAGCAAAAGCGTAACTTGACCCAAACAGGGACAGTAGACAAAGCTGATGAAAAGAGTGTGAAGCAAATGCTAATAATGTCTTAATTACATCCTAAGAAGAAAAAGAGTATTTAACCTGAGTGATTAGCACGAAAGACTTCTAGTAATGAGAAGCGCTATCAATCGAAAATTGTAAAATTATGCCAAGATCAGTAAACACAGTTGCAGCAAGAAAACGCAGAAAGCAACTAATGAAAGAAACCAGAGGATACTTTGGTGCAAGAAAAAATGTATGGACGGTAGCTAAAAATGCCTACGAAAAAGGATTAACCTATGCTTACCGTGATAGAAAGAAGAAAAAAACAAACTTTAGAGCTTTGTGGATACAACGTATCAATGCTGCTGCTAGAGCAGAAGGCTTGTCATATTCTCAACTTATGGGAATGATTCATAAAGCAGAAATTGACATCAATCGTAAAGTTTTGGCTGACATAGCTATGAATAACCCTGAAGCTTTCAAGGCTGTAGTGGATAAAGCAAGAGCTGTAAACTAAGAATACGAAAAATAACTTTAAGACTCTACATCGTATTTCATAACATGTAGAGTCTTTTTTATGATATAAAAAAATTTAGAACTTATGAAAAAAGTGTTTTTAACGATTACAGCTTTTATTCTAGCTGTATCTGTATTTGGACAAGAAGTAAAAACAGATACCATTCCTGATGGTTGGACATATGTTGCTAATACAGCAATCAATATTTCCCAAACGAGTTTTAGTAATTGGTCTCTTGGTGGAGAAGGTTCTGTTGGTGGAATTGCTGTTTTGAATTTAGGAGCTAATTATAAACAAGACAGACATACCTGGGATAACAGTTTTGTAGGACAGTATGGGATACAAAAAATAGATGGAGAGTCTAGCAAAAAGAGCATCGATATGTTTGATTTAAATTCTAAGTATGGATACCAAATCGCACCAAAATGGTCTCTAGCTGGTTTGTTAGGAGTAAAATCACAATTTGCTAATGGTTATAATTATTTAGATAATGGAGAAAGATCAAAAATCTCAAGCTTTTTTGCTCCTGGATATGTGACTACATCTGTTGGTTTTGATTACAAACCTAATACGTGGTTTTCAGCTTTGCTTTCACCGCTTACAGGTAAATATACCTTTGTAGCAGATGATGAACTTTCTGATGCTGGTGCATTTGGAGTAGATCCTGGTGATAAATTTATGGCTGAATTGGGTGCTATGATTAATGCTAAGATGCAAAAAGACATTATGAAAAATGTAAACTTAGCCTCTACACTAACCTTATTTTCAGCTTATACCAATAACTTTGGTAATATTGATGTTTCATGGGATGTTGTTTTAGGTATGAAAGTAAACAAATACATTAGTGCTACTATAAGCACCAGCTTACTTTATGACGATGATATTGATTACATCAATGAAAAAGGAGTGAATGAAGGACCAAAAGTTCAATTTAAAGAAGTGATTGGTGTTGGTTTTTCTTATAACTTTATGGAATAGACTATTAAGGTTAACTTAAAGTTAAAGCGAGCAGAACAAATAAGTTTTGCTCGCTTTTGTTTTGTGAATGCTTCAATGAAAACTGTTATCTTTGTTGACTAAAGAAAAGATGAAATATGAATACAGTTTCTTTTGATAAAGCATTTCAAGAGTTTAATTCTTTTAAAGTTCTAATTGTAGGAGATGTGATGCTAGATGCCTACGCCTGGGGAAAGGTAAAAAGAATATCACCCGAAGCTCCAGTACCAGTTTTGGCTTGTGATAAAAGGGAAAACAGATTAGGTGGCGCTGGAAATGTAGCAAAAAATATTCGCGCACTGGGTGCAAAAGCAACTATTTGTACAGTCATAGGTGAAGATGAAGCAGGGGATAAATTGATAGAGTTGTTTGAAAAGAACGAATTAGATAGCAGTGGTGTCTTACGAACTAAAAAAAGAAAAACGACTGTAAAAACCCGTTTCCTTAGTGGTTTTCATCATTTGCTCAGAGTTGATGAGGAAGATTTAGAGCTTATCGAGATTAAGCTTGAGGATTTATTATTCGAAAGAGTGACACAGCAGATTGATTCAGAAGATTATGATGCGCTTATTTTTCAAGATTATGATAAAGGAGTCTTGACACCAAACTTAATTCAGAAACTAAAAGATTTGTGTAATGATAGAGGGCTCTTTACTATTGTAGATCCAAAGCGAAATAATTTTTCAGAATATGGCGGTACTAGCTTGTTCAAGCCTAATTTTAAAGAATTCTGTGAAGGTGCAGGAGTAGAATTGAGTAAAGATGATTTGCCAGCGATTATTGAAGAAGCACAAAAATACCGAGAACTGAACGATATCACTTACCTTTTAATCACACTTTCAGAAAAAGGGATACTTATTTGTTCGAATGATACTGTTGCACACATACCTGCACAGGTGCGTGAAATTGCTGATGTATCAGGAGCTGGAGACACAGTCGTAGCCACTGCAACTCTTTGCCTTGTCGCAGGATTGGAAGCAGATAAAATCGCATCTGTATCAAACATGGCGGGAAGTTTAGTTTGTCAGCATCCGGTAGTCGTGTCTGTAGATAAAGAGGAATTGTTGGAAGAGATTAAAAAGTGCTATTGATTTTTTCTTTCAGGATACATCAAAAAAATCAAAAAGAAAATCGTATTTTTGAAAAAGTAAACGAACAGATAATTATGAGTAAAATAGTTGCAATAGCCAACCAAAAGGGAGGTGTAGGGAAAACCACAACTACAGTAAATTTAAGTGCAAGTTTAGCTGCTTTAGAAAAGAAAGTGCTTGTGATTGATGCTGATCCTCAGGCTAATGCAACGTCTTGTCTAGGGATAGACGAACATGATGTTACAACTGGTCTTTATCAATGTATTTCAGAGCAAGTTCCAGTTGAAGAAGCGATAATCCATAGTCCATATGACCATTTGGATTTGATACCTTCCCATATTAATTTGGTTGGAGCAGAATTAGACATGCTGGAGATGAAGGATAGGGAAAAAATTCTTAAAAAGATTTTAGATCCAATAAAGGATAAATATGATTTTATTTTTATTGATTGCTCCCCATCTTTAGGAATTGTTACTGTTAATAGTCTAACGGCTGCAGATTCGGTTATTATTCCTGTTCAGTGTCAGTATCTTTCTTTAGAAGGATTAGGAAAATTGCTCAACACAATACGGATTATACAAAATCAATTGAATCCAGCATTAGCTATAGAAGGCTTCTTGCTCACGATGTTTGACGCTAGAGTACGTCTATCAAATGACGTTGCTGACGATGTTCGTTCACATTTTGAAGATATGGTTTTTGAAACAGTTATTCATGTAAATACCAAGTTAGGCGAAGCACCAAGTTGTGGTAAACCAGCATTGCATTATGATGCTAGTTCTCGTGGAGCAGAGCAATATCTAGAATTAGCACATGAGTTTATTAAAAGACAATAAGAATTATGGCAAAAAAAAGTGTATTAGGAAGAGGATTAGGAACATTGCTAGCTGATGCTGATAAAGTAGGAAATACTGCTTTGAATATGATTCAGGAGATTCCTATTGCTCAAATTATTGCCAATCCGAACCAACCTCGTACCACTTTTGATGATGAATCATTATCAGAATTAGCACAATCAATAAAAGAGCTGGGAATTGTACAGCCACTTACTGTTAGGAAACTTGGTGATAAGTTTCAAATAATAGCGGGTGAGCGTCGTTTTCGTGCTGCAAAGTTGGCAGGACTTGCAGAAGTGCCTGCTTACATTCGTGATGTAGATGATGAGCAAGTATTGGAACTTGCATTGGTTGAAAATATACAACGTGAAGATTTAGACCCAATTGAGATTGCGATTAGTTACCAGCGGTTGATGGAAGAATGTAGCCTTACACAAGAGACCTTAAGTGATAGAGTTGGAAAAAAAAGAGCTACAGTGGCTAACTATCTTCGGTTATTGAAGTTGCCTGCCGAAATTCAGTTAGGATTACGAGAGCATCTTCTGCAGATGGGACATGCACGTGCATTGTTGAGTATTGCCGACTATGACCAACAGGTACAAATTTATGATAAGATTTTGAAGGAAGGTCTATCTGTTCGAAAAGTAGAAGAGTTGGCTAAAGAGGCGAATAAAACAGAAAAAAAACCGGTAACTAAACCACAAAAAAACAATGATTATAAAGCCTTAGAGAATCATTTAGAAAGTCACTTTAAAGCTAAGGTACAACTTCAACGAAGCCGAAACGGAAAAGGGAAAATAACGATAGCTTTCACTTCTGACACAGATTTAGAACGCATTATTGGCTTATTAGATCAAACTAAATAAAAGAAGAAATAGAATGAGGGGAGTTTTTTTATTAGTAATTAGTTTGTTGTCAGCAAGTTATTTGTTTGGGCAAGACGTTTATGTAAGTCCAGAACTCGCTGATACTACAAGATATAGCCTTCAAGCACAGGACACTGTCGTGGTTAATAACAGAAAGGTGCACTCACCTAAGCGAGCAACTATTTACGAAGCCTTAGTTCCAGGATTAGGACATATTTACAATAAAAAATATTGGAACTTACCCTTTACTTATACTGGTTTTGGGGTGACTATCTTTTTTATAATAGATAACACGAAGAAATACGAAAAGTACAGAAATGCTTATGAAGACTTTGCACATTACCAAAAGTATTTAACTCAATCGCCTCAATATCCATTGCCAATTCCAGAACCTGAGTCTCAGCGATTCAGGAAAGTGCTTGATGTGGATTATTCCAGATTCAATTCTAAGCAGATTGAAACATTCCAAAAAGCATTAAAAAATAATAAAGACAGATTCCGTCGCTATCGTGATTTGAGTTATATTTCGTTAGTTGGAGTTTATATTCTCAATGTTATCTGGGCTGCCACCGATGCTCATTTCTTTAACTATGATGTGAGTGATGACTTAAGTATGCAACTGCAACCACAAATGCTGGTCATGCAAGATTTCAAAAGTGGTGTAGGTTTAAATATTGTAATAAATTTTTAATTTTATGAATTACCTTAAATATGGCTTTTACGGCTTTATTCTATCTTTAATATTATCAAGTTGTTCTATTTTTCAAAAAGACATAACTTATAAACAATCAACTTCAGTTTCATTAGCTGATGAAATGCAACTGGAAATCTATCAAGATACAGCGACAGTTGCCTTTGAGAAAAGTTTTTATGAAGAAATTGAAGCTGATGCTAAAAAGAAAAAAGAAGTTGATTTGGATGAGCTTTATGCATCTTTTGAGAATGTTCCTGAAGAGAACCTTCCTGTTTTCAGTCCAGAGCAGACTGCATTGCAAGTGAATGCTATGAGTGGTTCAGTAGAGCTGAAATACACTGATGAAGTTCAAAAATATATCAATAGATTTGTGTCTAAAAGTGGGCGAAAATATATGAGCAAGATGCTTGCTCTTTCTCAATTGTACTTTCCAATTTTTGAACAGATTTTAAGTGAAGAAGGTGTTCCGGAAGAATTAAAATATGCTGCTATTGTGGAGTCTGCACTTATTCCAAATATTATGTCTAAAGCAGGTGCTGTTGGTTTGTGGCAATTTATGTATGGAACAGGTAAAGAATATGGTTTAGAGATAAATGGAAATGTTGATCAACGCTGTGATATGATAGCTTCTACTAGAGCATCAGCACGATATATGCGTGAACTGTACCAGACTTACAATGATTGGTTACTGGTTCTTGCAGCCTATAACTGTGGTCCGGGAAATGTAAATAAAGCCATTAAGCGAAGTGGGGGTGATGATTTTTGGAGTATTTATGAGCATCTTCCTAGAGAAACCAGAAGACATATTCCTAAATATATTGCAACTTATTATGCTTTTTTTTATCATACTGATCTAATGATAGCCCCGATGCGTGATATGGTGAAATATACTGATGTTCGCACCGTTATGGTAGATAAGCCGATGCATTTGGGACAGGTTGCTGGTGTTTTAGGACTAAAAGAAAAAGATGTAGCCGAACTAAATCGAACCTACCTAAAAGGCTATATTCCAGCAAAAGAGAATAAAAGTTATCGACTGGTACTGCCGACCTATGAATCTGGTTTGTTTGCCTCTTATCAAGATAGTATTTATGGCTACAACAGGTCAGAGTATTTCTCTAATGAAGGAAAACTAATTGCGAAGAAAAAAGATATATATCCGTCATATGGTGTGAATGGTACGGGCACCCGTATTAGTTATAAGGTGCGAAGGGGAGATTATTTGGGCAGAATTGCGAGAAGACATGGCACTACTGTCCGAAATATAAAAAAATGGAACGGTTTACGTTCAGATAGAATAAGAGCTGGACAGCGATTAGTGATTTACACAAATAAGACTCCAAAAACTTATAGAGCATCTACGAAAAAAGTTAAAGCAAAAGGAAAAAACAAAAAGTTACCTTATTTGCCAGAAAAATATGTGTATCATACGGTAAAGAAAAATGAAAATTGCTGGTCAATAGCTCAGAAATATGAAGGAGTTACACAAGACAGTATTTTGGAATTGAATAAAATTATAAATCCTAGTGCTTTACGTGTAGGACAAAAACTGAGAATTAAAGAAATATAAGAATAATGTCAGGAAAAGCTAAAAAATATCAACGAATTTATGCTCAACTTGAGCAATTATTTGAGGCTACAGATTATTTACCATCAAGAATGGCTACTGTCGTAGCTGTGCTTCATCACAAAATGAAAGACTTTTATTGGACTGGCTTTTATATGTTAAATAATGGGGAGTTATTGGTTCATAATTATCAAGGTCCCTTGGCTTGTCAAAAGCTTAAAAAGGATCTTGGCGTGTGCTGGGCATCTATAAACCAGGAGAAAACACTGATTGTAGATAATGTGCATCAATTCGATGGACATATTGCATGTTCTTCGCTTACAAATTCGGAAATTGTTGTTCCATTTAAAATAGATGGGGAAATTATCGGCTGTTTAGATATTGACAGTAAGCAATATGCTCATTTTGATGAAGATGATGCAAAAGGATTGGAGAAGATTTTACATTTAATAGCAGAATAATGAATATTATTTCCACAATTTTTGGTGTCGTAGGGATGATATTGCTAGTCTTGGTTATATTTCCTATTCTAGGTGCGATAAGTAGCTGGGTTGCTTTGGTCATCGCAATTATAGGACTTTTGTTTGGTTCTTTCAGTAGCAAAAGAGCTGGAAGAAACTTAAACCTAATAGTGATACTTATTGCATTGGTAAGACTTTATATTGGGGGAGGGCTTTTATAAATGAGCACACATCCAAAATCAGTCTTTAAAAATTGTATGCGTTGCGGTAGTAACCATACAGTGTATAAAAATGATAATTCTTTGTTTTGTAAAAATTGCCATTTTCATCATTACGTGAATAGCGCATCCGCTGTAGCCATTCTTATTTTGAATGATGATGAGGAACTCTTATTAACCAAAAGAGCTATAGAGCCAGGGAAGGGGAAGTTAGACCTGCCTGGTGGTTTTGTGAATATTGGTGAAACTGCCGAAGATGCTGTTCGAAGAGAATTAAAGGAAGAATTAAATGTTTCTGCGATAAGTATAAATTATTTTGGATCTTATCCTAATGAGTATGTTTTTAGTGATGTTTCCGTGTTTACTTTGGATATGGCTTTTGTGGTAAAGATAAACACTTACACAGATCTGAAAGCTAAGGATGATGTCGCCAGTTTCTCTTTTTATTCATTAAATAACTTGCCTGTTGAGGAGATTGCGTTTGAATCAATACGTAAAATTGTAAAAGATTTTCGTCTAAATTGTCAAAAGCTATCATAAACTCACTTTCTTTGTAAAAAGAATAATTTACATTTACGAAATTATGATGAAAAAATATCTATTGACATTTCTGTTTTTATCTGTTACATTTCTTTATGGTCAAGATTATAATATAGAAAGTGATGGCAATGGAGGGTTTTATTATAAGACAGAATTAGGGTTTGGATTGGGAAGTGAAGATAATCTACCTTTTTGGATGCGAGCAAATAAATTTGGGATAGTTCCAGCAGAAAATTATGGACTATGGAGTATAGAGTTGAAGAAAGAATTTGAATCCTCGAAAAAACTTGATTGGAGTTTGGGCGTACTTGGGAGTGCTTCTGTGTCAGATAATACAGAATTTCGTTTCAGAGATTATTACTTGGGTGTGCGTTATGGAAAGTTGCGAATGTACCTGGGTGCTAAAGCAAACAAAATTCAATACGATGGGTTGTCCTCAACAAATGGGAATTTTATAGAATCATCAAATGCCAGACCTTATCCGAAATTATTGATTGAGTTGCCTTATACAGATGTTCCATTCACTAAAGGCATCCTACAATTTAAAGGTGCATTTTCAGAAGGTATTATGATTGAGGATCGCTATGTTGATAAACCTCATATACATCATAAAAATCTGTACTTGAAAGCTACGAAAGCTCAATTTTCTCTGGAATTTGGATTAAATCATTATGCCCAGTGGGGTGGAGATTCTCCTAAATTTGGGAAACTCCCATCTAATTTTGATGCCTACATGGATGTTTTCTTTGCTAAAGACAACTCGGACTACGACCAAATAGCTGCATCTTTTGATAAGAATAGGGTAGGCAATCATTTGGGAATGCTTGATGGACGTTTTCATTATAAAGGAGAGCATTTTGCAATAAATTTATATAGACAAGTGATTTTTGAGGATGATTCTGGCAGGAATTTCTTTAATAGAGATGCACTCCATGGGATATATCTAAAAAGAGCCAAAGATAAAGCATGGTTTCAGTCATTTTTATTTGAATGGTTTTACACAAAAAAACAGTCTGGGGATAAAGTAGGAAAGAAACCAGGAGAGGATAAACTTTGGACAGGACGGGATAATTATTTTAATCATAGCGTTTATAAATCGGGCTGGACGAGTTATGGTCAAACGATAGGAACGCCTTTTTTTACCCCTATTGAAAATGATAATTATACTTTAGGGGTTTCTAATAATCGAGTTAAAGCACTACATGGAGGAGTTTTTGGTTATATTGCCAATAAATTCCCCTATAAAGCCTTATTGAGTTATTCCAGTAATATAGGAACCTATGCTAAGCCTATTGCTGAGAAAAAACAAGTTTCAGGATATCTTGAAATGACTATTCCAGTAGCAATTAGAGAATTTCCAGTCAATATAAGCTGGGGAGTAGCAGCTGATAAAGGGGAATATTTAGAAGATTCAATGGGCGCATTCGTGAAAATAAGTACAAATGGTTGGTGGAGAAAATAGAGAAATTGTAATTAATTCAAAGTTTCGTCATTTAGAGGAGTTCGTTTATTCCCTTCCTGATAAATGGGATACAATAGGTGAGACTATTTACAAAAGTAGGAACGAGATAAAACTGTTTCGTTTAGATGGAATTATTGTAAATGTAAAGTCGTATCAAATTCCTCATTTGATCAATAAGTTTGCGTATGCTTATTTGAGATACTCGAAGGCAAAACGCACCTATTATTATGCTCACAAATTGCAAAATATGAGTGTAGAAACACCAGAACCTATAGCTTACATAAATTGCTTCCGAAATGGTCTTTTGGATAGAAGTTATTTTGTGAGTATTCAACTCGATGATTATCCAATTACCATACGGGAAGTCATTGGCAAGGAAATAGACAATAAAGAATTACTTCTTCGTCAATTTACACGCTTCACATATTTCAGTATGCTTCGTCATGGGGTTAATCATCTTGACTATTCTCGAGGAAATATCTTGATAAAAAAAGACAGCAATATGTATCAATTCAGCATTGTGGATATCAATAGAATGCGATTTGAAGAAATGGATATACGCAAAGGGCTGAAAATGTTCTCAAGACTTTGGGCTGAGAGGAGCGAACTTAAAATCATTGCTGATGAGTATGCGAAAATAACGGATAAAGATGCTAAAACAGTAACAGAATTATTGATTTCTTCTGATAAGAAACATAAGCGTAAAATAAAACGGAAAAATAAATATAAGAAGAGATTCAAAAAAATAACAAGGAAATAATGAAGATAGGATATGACGCTAAAAGAGCTTTTTATAACTATAGTGGCTTAGGGAATTACAGTCGCAGTGCATTGCTATTGCTCCAGCAATATTATCCTGATAATGAGTATTATCTCTACACTCCTAAGATTAAAAATGCTATCCCTTTCCATTGTGGAAAACCATTTATTGTAAGACAACCTGACTCATTCTTAGCTAAGAAATTTAGTGCCTTTTGGCGTAGCTTAAGCATGAGTAGTGCAATAAATAAAGACAGATTAGATATTTTTCATGGATTAAGCAATGAATTGCCCTCCGATATTGAAAATGCTAATGTTAAATCCATTGTCACGATACATGATTTGATATTTTTACGTTTTCCTCAGTTTTTTTCTCGTATCGATAATCAAATCTATTTGAGAAAATTCAAAAATTCTTGTTTAAAGGCAGATAAAATCATCGCTGTAAGTGAGCAAACGAAACATGATATTGTGAATTACTTTCAGATTGCTCCGGAGAAAATTGTAGTTTCCTATCAAGGATGCGCAAGTCAGTTTTGGGATACTGTAAGTGAAAGCAAAAAGGTAGAGGTGAAAAAGAAATACGCATTGCCAGATACTTTTGTCTTAAATGTAGGTACAATAGAGCCACGTAAAAATTTAATCAGTTTGATACATTCCTTGAATTATGCAAAGCATGATGCTAAAATCGTTGCAATTGGTCGACCTGTGAAAAAATATATGGCTGAGTTGCAACAATTGATTCAGAGAAAAAAATTGGAGGATCGTGTCATCTTCCTTCATAATGTTCCTAATGAAGATTTACCTGCTATTTACCAAACAGCATCGTTGTTTGCCTATCCTTCATTTTTCGAGGGTTTTGGTATCCCTATTGTGGAGGCAATGGCTTCAAAAGTTCCAGTAATTACGAGTAAGGGAAGCTGTTTCCCTGAAACTGGTGGCGACGCAGCGATATATATAAATCCGAATAATCCTGAGGAAATTGCTATTCTTACAGACAAAATTTTAGAAGATGGAAAACTTAGGCAGGAAATGATTGCAAAAGGGCTAACACATGTGCAGAAGTTCTCAGACGAAGCGGTTGTTCATAGCCTAATGGGCGTCTATAAAAGTGTGATGGCAGAAAAATAATAAAAACTTAATATGGTATCATCGTAAGTGCTTCAGCCAACTGATTGACTCCTTTGTCTAACTTGTTTTTTACCATCATTTTCATCATCATGTTCAATTCTGTATGCATAGTTACCCGTAAGCGGGTGTCGTTAGCATCTACTTCAACCAGTTGAACCCAAAGCGTCACAGGTACAGGACTATTACTGTCTGCTTGATATTTTATTGTTTTGCTAGGTTCTCTATCCACGATAGATAAACCTGTCCGTCCAAAGTTTTTGATGGTAAATTTGCAACTGTCCTTATCGGCAGTGAAGTCCTCAATATGTTCGCTTATTTTTTGCTTTTCCTCTTCAGGTATCCTATCAGATGCCTCTTCAAACAATTCTGATACTTTTTCAAAATCAGATAAAAAGTTGTACACTTGCTCTGCTGAAGCATTTATTTTCTTAATATCGCTTACTTTTTTTACTAAACTCATAAACACAAAATTGTTATTTCCACTGATCTGGAGCCTTACGCCATTCTTGCAAGCGGGCAACATCATCTTCACTCACGTAGCCTGTTTCCTTAGCTCTTTCAATAAGAGTTGCATAGTTAGACAATGTATAGACTTCGCAGTTTGCATCCGCAAAAGATCTCACAGCCTTTTCAAAATCATAGGTAAATATTGCTACCATACCTAGAACTTTGCAGTCAGCACCACGCAATGCGTTTACTGCTTTCAAACTGCTACCTCCGGTAGAGATGAGGTCTTCAATAACCACCATTTTTTGCCCTGCTTCATAAGCACCTTCTATTTGGTTGGTCATTCCGTGCGACTTAGCTTCAGAGCGCACATAGATAAAGGGTAAGTCTAATATTTCGGCAACTAAAACGCCAACAGCAATTCCACCGGTTGCTACTCCAGCAATTACTTCCACATCAGAGAATTTTTCTTTGATAATAGTTGCGAAAGATTTTGCGAGATGCTTTCTTATGTTAGGATAAGATAAAGTTTTTCGATTATCACAGTAAATTGGCGATTTCCACCCACTTGCCCACGTAAATGGATTTGAAGGTTCTAATTTTATTGCTTTAATTTGTAATAGGAAATCTGCGGTTTGTTCCGCTATATTAAATTGGTTTGTTTTCATGGCACAAATGTATAAAGTATTTTTCAAAGATAGGACTATTTTTATCAATGAAGTTCCTATGATGGCTTGTGTAAGTTATGGTATCCATGAGAAAGAAGAAGTTGATCGTTATGTGGATAAAATTATCAATTATGAATTAGAATTTGACATTTGTATTGTATATCCTGATACAAAAGCACTGTTTAAGTATTTTAAATCAAAGTTTAACTATGTTCGTACAGCAGGCGGTTTAGTTTTTAATACAGACAATCGGTTTTTAGCTATCTACAGATATGAAAGATGGGACTTGCCAAAAGGTCGGCTAAAAAAGACAGAGAAAAACAGGATTGCTGCTATACGGGAAGTGGAAGAGGAAACTGGAATCACCGCACCTGTTATTGTAGATAAACTCCCCACAACTTATCATATCTATAAGACGAAAGGAATCTGGGAGTTGAAAAAATGCACGTGGTATTTGATGAGGTACGAGGGCAATGAGAAATTAGTGCCACAAACAAAGGAGGGGATTACTAAGTGTAAATGGTTTAAAACAACAAGCAAAGGTGTGGTACTAAATAGTACATATAATTCGATAAAAGAAGTTCTAAACGCTGTGTTATAACTATGAGACCTTTTTTGCATCATACTGCTCAACACCTTTGGAATTTGTATGGGGAACAGCTTTCAGACTTGAAAATTGTTTTTCCCAATAAACGCTCTCTTATCTATTTCAAGAAATATCTTAAAGAATTCGCAACTGATTATTTCATAGTTCCAGAATGTCTTATAATCAATGATTTAATTGTTGAGCAATCCAGAAAGGTTGTAGCTGATAAGCTCACACTTAGAGGGAAATTATACAAAAGCTTTAAGAAGTTTAATGATACAAATGAATCTTTTTCAGAGTTTTATCCTTTTGCGAATTTACTCTTGGGCGATTTTGATACCATTGATAAACATTTAGTTGACACTCAACAGTTATTCAAAAACATAGCTTCCCTGCAAGCAATTGACGATTCTCTGTCTTATCTGACTGAGGAACAAATTAAAGCTATTAAACAATTTTGGAAAAGTTTTGATATTGAAGAGCATTCAAAGCATCAGCAAATGTTTTTACAGATGTGGAAGGCCTTGCCAAAAGTGTATGAAGATTTTAATGAAACTTTAGATGAAGAAGGGATAGCTTATGAAGGTCGTATTTTCAGAGAAGTAGCTGAAGCTTTAAAAAGAGGAGAGACAACATTAGCCGATAGACAAACGGTCTTTATTGGTTTTAATGTGCTGAGCAAAGCAGAACGTGAAATCTTTCGTTTGTTAAAGGAGCAAGATATAGCGACATTCTACTGGGACTATGACGTGTATTATATTGATAATAGATTTAATGAAGCGGGAAGATTTATCAGTAGGAATATTTCAGATTTTCCTAATCCCGAGACATTCGTTCTGGAGAGAGGAATAGATTCACAAAAGAACGTTAAACATATAGAATGTGCTACTGAAGTGCAACAAACGAAAGTTTTAGGTGAGATATTGAAGGATATTTCTCCAGAGGAATTGAAAAAATCAGTGGTGGTCTTAGCTAATGAGGACTTATTGGTTACCGTACTCTCCTCCCTGCCGGAAACGCTTGATGAAGTAAATATTTCAATGGGATATCCGCTAAAAGAAACTCCATGGATGCAATTTCTTGAACTTTGGGTAAGTCTGCATCGAAGTATGATTTGGCAAGATGATACGGCGTTTTTTTCTAGTGATATTATTCAAAAAATATTGCATCATCCTTATGCTTCCCATTTTGACAAAGACGAAGTAAAGACGTTAGAAAGGAAAATGAGGGAGAGCAATAAGATGTGGGTTACCGCAGAAAGTATCTCTGGGAAATTATCGAAGATGCTAAGCCCGATAGTGAAACAGGAAGAATGCTATTTGCATCTGAAACGTTTATTGTCTTTTTTATATACAAAAACGGAAGCCCATAGTGCTGATCGGGAGTTGATGTTGCGAACAAGCACGCTATCTCGAAGAATGCATGATGTTTTACTTCGTGTAGATATCAAAGCACAACAATTCTTTTGGACGATATTGTTGGAAGAACTTACTGAACAACGTATGCCTTTTGAAACGTCTATTGAAGAAAACTTGCAAATTATAGGTTTCCTAGAAACCCGTTTGTTAGATTTTAAAAATGTCTATATACTTTCGGCTAATGAGAATTATTTGCCAAACATTCAGTTAGCCGGTTCATTAATTCCCTACAATTTAAGAATAGGTGCAGGCTTACCTACATTGGATGAGCAGAATTCGATGTATGCCTATTATTTTTATCGTTTGCTGAGCCGTGCAGAAACAATGACCTTGTTCTCGGTTTCAGGAACGGAAGATATGCAGACTAAAGAACAAAGCCGATACATTACCCAGCTAAAATTCGAAGCTCCTTTTGTTATAGATGAGATGGTCGCTTCTGTAGATTTAAAGTGGGTTCCTGCAAAGCCACAGGAAATTGTGAAAGATGAAACAGTTCTTGGAATTTTATCACAAAAATACTTCATTGATAAAAAACCGATTTCAGCTTCTGCAATAAATCGTTATTTACGTTGTCCTCAAAACTTTTACTATCGATATATTAAAGGAGTCCAGGAGGTGCAATCATTGGCAAAGGCTGATGATAATAATATGTTTGGCTCTATTTTTCACAAAGCTGCAGAATTGCTCTATAAACCTTATTTAAATGAAGAAATTTCAACCGATTTGCTTAATCAAATAGGAAAACCAAAGAATCTTGAAAAAGTAATCTTTGAAGCATTTCAAATTGAGCTTTTTGCAGGAGAAGAAAGAGAATTACGAGGCAAGGAATGGTTAATTTTTGATACGCTAAAGCATCTACTGAAGAAATTAATCAATAGAGATAAAAACTATGCACCTTTTAGAGTAGTAGGACTAGAAGAGAGTATGCAAGCTTCTTTACAATTTGAAACAAACGGACAGACTAATGAAGTTGTTCTCGGCGGTTTGATTGATAGAATTGATGAAAAAGATGGTGTTGTGAGAGTTGTTGATTATAAGACAGGTTACATTAATAGAGGTTTTAGAAGTTTGGAGGAATTATTTGAGGCTACAGGAAAATATCGTAATCCTACAGCACTGCAAACGATTTTTTACAGTTGGTTATTTTATCAAAACACAGGAGAATTTGCAGAACCTTGTGTTTATCATCTTAAAGACATCGAAACTGTGCCAAAAACAGAATTTGGTATGGGAGAGGGTAAAAACAAACCTCCTTTCTCGTTTGCTGAGCATCACAGAGAATATGAATCTTTATTGCAAAAAGTTTTGGGAGATATTTTCGGAAATGAACCTGTCTTTTTCCGTTCTGAAGATGACAGCGAGTGTTCCCATGACTCACACACGGGAATATGTACCGTATTTTCAGGAAACTAAAAATCTTCGTACAAACGCAATCTGTTTTCTAATTGTTGCATTTGTCTTTGCATACTTTCCATTTTCCGCAACATGTGCTGAATGGCTTCGATACCTTCCATATTAATATGTAAATCGTAATACATTCTAACGATTTTCTCGAAATGTGGTAATTCCTCTTCTTCTAGATAATAATTAGAATCTTCAATAATGAAATTGATTATTTCAGCATTCTTTAAATGTTCTATAAAATCCTCATCTACTTTATGATAGGTTGATATAGTCTCTATACTTATGAGTGTCGGTTTCATGATTTCTTAATTTTTGCAAGTTCTTCAAACAATTCTTTCTCCTTGGCACTTAGCTTAGTAGGGATTTCAATGGTATAGGTAATGTATAAGTCTCCCAATTGCCCTTTTTTCTTATAAACTGGAAATCCTTTTCCTTTTAGACGCACCTTAGTACCATTTTGCGTACCTGCTTTTACTTTCAGCTTTACTTTATCATTGAAGGTATTGATAATAACATCGCCACCGAGCACAGCTGTGTACAAATCAATTTTTTGTTCCGCATACAAATCAGCGCCTACTCGCTTAAAACGACTGCTCGGGATGATGTCAAACGTGATATACAAATCACCTTTACTGCCGCCATTCACACCTTCGCCGCCATATCCTTTTATTTTGATGGTTTGCCCATGCTCCACTCCGGCAGGTATTGTCAAGCGTATTTTTTTGCCGTTGACTGTAAGCACTTGCTTTTGCGAAGTATAAACATCTTCATCATTCAGTTGCAATGTGGCATTAAAATCCTGTCCTCTAAAGCGTGTTGACCGTTGTCTGCTGCTGTAGCCATGAGCCCCGCCAAACAAATCATTGAAAAAATCAGAGAAATCTCCTCCGCCAAAATTTCCTTTAAAATCTTGACTCGAATACTGTTGGCGACCAGAGAATCCACCGGTATTTCCTCCATATCCACCCTGTTGTTGTGCTTCTTCGTAGGCATCAGCATGTTTCCAATCCTTACCATAAGTATCGTACTTTTTGCGCTTTTCATCATCGCTAAGCACCTCATTGGCTTCATTTATTTGCTGGAATTTCTTTTGAGCTTCCTTATCGTTAGGATTCAAGTCCGGATGGTATTTACGCGCCAATTTCCGATACGCTTTTTTCACCTCATCTTTCGATGCCGTTTTGGGGATACCGAGTATCTTATAATAGTCTATATATTCCATTTTGTTGAATTAGTTTGTGGAATAGTGCTACAAAAAATGTGCTATTTTGTGCTATTCTATTGACTTAGGGGTATTTTTTGTTTTGTAGCGGTAGCTTTTCTTTATTTTGCTATCACATTCCCGCTTTCCGTTCCTATCTTTTTTCCGCTCTCGCACTGATTTTCTAACCCACAAAAAGGATAACCACTCCAATCGGGGCTAATTATTGAGGGTTTCTTTCTTGTCTTTCTGAACGCAGTGATGAATCTCTTTGTTATACTGAGCGATAGCGAAGTATCTCATTTCATTATTTCCCTAAATGAAAAGTTAAAAATGAAAAAGTAAAAATTATTCGTTACTATTATCACAGTCTTAAGTTTTTAGTTCGTTTTGGGTTAGACCAAAATGAACAATAAAGAAGAAAATTAAATATCGTAAATTCTCCTAATGAACTATGTTTGATTCTGTAAGAAAAAGATTATATTTGTAAGCAAATAAAAATTCTTCAGGGCAGGGTGTAATTCCCTACCGGTGGTAACAGTCCACGACTCTTGCAAAAAGCAAGACTGATTAGGTGAAAATCCTATACCGACGGTCATAGTCCGGATGGAAGAAGAATGATAGTAGAGATTAGGTTGCATTCGTAACCTATGTCTTTGTGTGATATAGCCCTGTTTGAATTTTACTAGGGCTTTTTTTATGCAAGAAATTCACAATACATTTATGAAACGGGCTTTGAGCTTAGCCTCCAAAGGAAAAGGTTTTGTCAATCCTAATCCTATGGTGGGTGCTGTTTTGGTAAAAGATGGCGAAGTTATCGGCGAAGGCTACCACACCGCTTTCGGAAAACCTCATGCTGAGATAGAAGCCATACGAAATACCAGAAAATCCGTTGATGGAGCAACCATTTATGTAACCTTAGAGCCTTGTTCGCATTATGGAAAAACACCGCCTTGTGCTGAAGCTTTGATAAAAGCAGGTGTTAAGGAAGTTGTTATTGCAAGTTTAGACCCCAATCCTTTAGTTGCCGGCAGAGGAGTCAAAATGTTAGAAGATGCAGGGATTAAGGTAATTGTTGGAATAGAGGAGGAGGCATCTAAAGAATTGAATCGCATATTTTTCAAATACATTCAAACGAAAACTCCTTATGTGCTGATGAAGACAGCAATGACTTTAGATGGAAAGATTGCGACACATACCGGAGATAGCAAGTGGGTAAGCGGTGAAATTTCACGAAAAAAAGTACATCAATTACGTCATCAGTTAATGGGAATTATGGTGGGTATCAATACGGTATTAAAAGACAGTCCCAAATTAGATTGTCGGTTAGAGGGAAAAGTTCGCCAGCCTATCAAAATAATTGTCGATAGTCTTCTTCGCACACCTTTGGATGCTAAAATATGGGAACACGAAGCAAAAGTCATTATTGCAACAACAAAGCTGCCTTCTATAGAAATCATTCAAAAATATACTGATAAAGGAGCAGAGGTCTTTGTAGCAGGCGAAAATCGTGTGGACTTAGCTCACTTGATGAAAGAATTAGGTGAAAGAGGTGTTGACAGTATTTTGTTGGAAGGAGGAGCAACGCTAAATGCTTCGGCTTTGCAGGCAGGAATTGTTAATGAAGTTTGGACATTCGTTGCACCCAAAATAGTCGGAGGCACAGTTGCACCTACGAGCGTTGGTGGCGAAGGGGTCACATTAATGAAAGATGCCTACCAACTTACAGGTTTTCAAGTAGAGCCTTCCGGAGAAGATTGGTTGTTTAAGGCTAAGGTAAATAAATAAAGAAGTATAAAGTGTTTACAGGAATAATTGAAGAAATAGGAGTAATACAAAGCATTAGTAGAGGAACAAAGTCTAGTCGGTTAACGATTAGCGCAAATAAAGTGTTACATGATTTAAAATATGGAGACAGCGTAGCTACCGATGGTGTTTGTCTTACAGTTGCCACGATAGATGGGAACACCTTTACAGCGGATGTGATGGCGCAGACATTAAGAAATTCCACTTTAGGTGATTTGACTATTGGTTCACGAGTTAATCTGGAGCGAGCGTTGCAACTGAGCACTCGCCTTGGAGGGCATTTGGTTTCAGGACATATTGACTGTAAGGCTAAAATTACCAATATTCGTCATGAAGACATTGCACGTTGGGTTACAGTAGAGGTTCCACAAGAAACGATGCGTTATTTAATCGAAAAAGGTTCTGTAGCTGTCGATGGTATTAGTTTGACTGTAGCAACTTTAGAAGAACAAACATTTTCAGTGAGCACGATACCTGTAACACAAGAAGACACCACGCTTTCCAAGAAGAAAGAAGGCGATTGGGTCAATGTAGAGATGGATGTGCTAGCAAAATACACAGAACGATTGTTAGGTTTCAAAGAAAAAGAAACAACAAGCTCTAAAGTAGATATGAAATTTTTAAGTGAGAATGGGTTTTTATAATCAATTCATCAAAATATTTAACATTATTAAAATATAGATGCAATGGCATTAGATACAATAGAATCAGCAATAGAAGCAATCCGCCGAGGCGAACAAATCATCATTGTTGATGATGAAGACAGAGAAAATGAAGGCGATTTAGTAATGGCAGCCGAAAAAGTGACGCCAAAAGATATCAATTATATGATAAAAAAGGCAGGTGGTTTAATATGTATGCCTATCATTCAGGGACGAATGAAAGAACTGGATATTGATATGATGGTTGCTAAGAATACCGATTCGCACCAAACAGCTTTTACCGTTTCTGTTGATGCAGCAGATTGTCATACAGGTATTTCAGCTTCTGAGCGAGCACATACGATTAAGACAATTATAGACCCGGACTCTAAACCGGGAGATTTAAGCAGACCAGGACATATTTTTCCATTGGTTGCCAAGCCTAATGGTGTGCTTGTTCGTCAAGGACACACTGAAGCTGCAGTCGACATGGCTCGCCTGGCGGGCTTATTTCCTGCCGGAGTGATTTGCGAAATCATAAAAGAAGATGGCGAAATGGCTCGCATGCCGGAATTAGAGAAGTTTGCAAAAGAAGAAGGTCTCAAGATGATAAGTATTGCAGACTTAATAAAGTACCGAAGGAAACAAGATGGGAAGTTGGCTGAGCGAGTTACTGTTGCTGCTATGCCGACGAAATTTGGAGAGTTTAAAGCTTATGGTTATGTGAATAAAATAAACGGCGAACATCATGTGGCTTTGGTCAAAGGTGAAATAGACCCAGAGCGTGAAACCTTAGTACGAGTGCATTCGGAGTGCCTTACCGGTGACGCTTTCGGCTCACTGCGTTGTGATTGCGGAGAGCAAATGAATGAAGCTTTACGCCGTATCAATGAAGAAGGAAGTGGAGTGTTACTTTATATGAGACAAGAGGGTCGAGGCATTGGTTTGATAAATAAATTGAGAGCCTATCATCTTCAAGATGCAGGAATGGATACCGTAGAGGCTAATTTAGCATTAGGTTTCAAGGCAGACCAAAGAGACTATGGAATTGGTGCTGAAATTTTAGCTGACTTAGGGGTAAGAAAAATGCGTCTAATGACAAATAATCCACAAAAAATCACTGGATTAGAAGGATTTGGTTTAGAAATCGTAGATAGAGTGCCTATAGAGATGAACCATAACGAAAAGAATTTTGCTTATATGAAAACGAAGCATGACAAAATGGGACATCTATTACCTAATTTAGAAAAAGAAACTATTTTAAAATAATTAATAAGATGAATATATTAGAAGGAAAACTGATTGCGAGTGAATTACGATTAGGAATCGTAGTGGGACGATTTAATGAATTTATTGGTTCAAAATTATTAGATGGAGCCGTAGATGCTGCTGTTCGTCATGGAGTAATCAAAGAAGATATTACTGTAGCTTGGGTACCCGGAGCTTTTGAAATTCCGTTGGTAGCTAAAAAGATGGTAAACTCCGGAGTTTATGACGCAGTCGTTTGTTTAGGAGCAGTAATCCGTGGAAATACACCACATTTTGACTACGTGGCATCGGAAGTATCTAAAGGGATAGCACAAGTAAGCTTACAATCTGAAAAGCCGGTGATTTTTGGTGTGTTAACCACAGATTCTATTGAGCAAGCTATAGAGCGTGCAGGAACAAAGGCAGGAAATAAAGGTGCTGAGGCTGTAAACACAGCAATAGAAATGGTAAATTTATTAGAGAAGTTCTAAGAACTAAATTCTGTGAACAAATAGGCCGATATGCTGTAAAGTATGTCGGCTTTTTGTTGAAGTATAAGGTTGTTCAGATTCTTTGTGTTATTTTCGCTAAAATATCAAAAAGAGTTCGGAGAAACTAACTAATATCCTGCGAGATATTTAAAAAGAAATAAAATAATTGTTAAAATTTATATCTATGAGATACGTTTTTTTAGTAGTGGCGTTTTTTGTACAAGTTTCTGTACAAGCTAATGATGAGTGGTTTCGTTATACGTCTATTTCTCCAGACGGTACTTCAATTGCATTTACTTACAAAGGGGACATTTATACTGTTCCATCAGTTGGTGGAGAAGCTCGCCCATTGACTTTCCATAAAGACCATGATTATGAAGCCGTTTGGAGTAATGATGGTACAAAAATTTGTTTTGCATCTAACCGATATGGGAATTTCGATTTATTCATTATCGATGTTCAAAAAGGCGGAGAAGTGAAACGATTGACCTTTCATTCTAATAATGAAACACCTTATACATTTTCAGAAGATGATAAATATGTGATTTTTGGCGGACAACGCTTAGATGACGTAAATCATCGTCAGTATCCGACGGGTTCGCAACCTGAGCTCTATAAAGTTCCTGTTGATGGAGGGCGTGTACAGCAAATATTTACAATTCCTGCCGAATATGCTAAAGTGAGTAGTGATGGTAGTCTTATGCTATATCATGATAAAAAAGGAGGTGAGAATACCTTTCGTAAGCATCATAAATCAGCAATAACTCGTGATATTTGGAAATATGATGTGAAAAATAAGATGCACACGATGATAACTTCTTTTAAAGGAGAAGACCGTCATCCCGTATTTTCACCTGATGAAAAAACAATTTATTTCTTGAGCGAGCGTAGTGGAACATTTAATGTTCATAGTATGGATTTAAACGGACAAAATGCTCAGCAAATTTCAGATTTTAAAGAGCACCCTGTTCGTTCCTTGAGTATTTCTAAAAATGGATTGCTCTGTTATACTTATAATGGCTCTATATATACGCAAAAAGTGGGAGCGGAGCCTGTAAAAATAAATGTCCACGTTCGTACGGGAGCTAAAACAAATCGTCATCAACTGATTAATGTAAGTGGAAACGTGAGTGAAATGGCTGTTTCACCTGATGGTAAAGAAGTCGCTTATATTGTTCGCGGTGAAGTGTTTGTGTCTTCAGTAAAAGGTAAAATGCACAAACGTATTACCAATACTCCTGCACCGGAACGCTTTGTGAGTTTTTCTCCAGATGGAAAACATATTCTTTATGCAAGTGAGCGTGATGCAAAGTGGAGCATTTATCAAACATCCAAAGTAAATGACCATGAGCCTTACTTCTTTGCTTCCACGTTATTGAAAGAGGAAGCAGTTATTGAAAATATAAACAGCAATTATGAACCTAAATATTCTCCCGATGGAAAGGAGATTGCTTATATCGAAAATCGGTCTACTTTGAAAACTTACAATGTAGAATCAAAAAAGACACGAACATTACTTGATGGCGATAAATTGCTGTACATGAGTGAAGGTGACCAATATTTTACATGGAGTCCAGATAGTAAATGGTTGCTAGTTGAATATTCTCCTGTATTAGCCAATTCAGAAGTGTTATTGGTGTCAGCAAACAAACCAGACTCGGTGGTTAACCTTACCGAAAGCGGTTATGGTGATTATTCTCCACAATGGGCTGATGAAGGAAAACAAATCCTGTGGTTTAGCGACCGTCACGGCTTGCGTTCTTCTGCAAATAGCGGTTCACGCCAGTTAGATGTGTATTCAATGTTCTTAACCAAAGAAGCTTGGGACCGTTTCAATTTGAGTAAAGATGAATATGAGTTGCTGAAAGAGATTGAGGATAAAGAGAAAGAAGATAAGGAAGGTAAAGAAAAAGATAAGACGAAGGAAGAAAAGAAAGGTAAAGAAGAGGAAATCAAACCCGTAGAAGTAAAAATAGAATTAGATGGAATTGAAAATCGGAAGGAGCGATTGACAATTCATTCTTCGCGTTTAGGAGATGCTGTCCTTTCTAAAGATGTACAAGAACTGTATTACTTAGCACGTTTTGAAAAAGGCATGAATCTTTGGAAAACAAATTTACGTACTAAAGAAACGAAGATGCTCGTTAAGTTAGGAGTGAAGAAGGGTAGTTTGCAATGGGATGAAAAAATGGAACAACTATTCCTATTGGGCGATGGTCGTATTTCAAAGATTGATATTGAGAAAGGAAGTTCTAAAGGAATTTCTCTCGGAGGAGAGATTTCTTTAGATGTAGTTGCAGAACGTCAGCAAATGTTCGACCACGTGTATGAACGTAATAAAGGGATGTTTTACATTTCTGATTATCATGGTGCTGATTGGGAAAAGCTGCGTGCTAATTATGAACCTAAATTGAAGAATATCGGTAACGATTTTGAATTTACAGAGTTATTGTCCGAGATGTTAGGTGAATTGAACGTTTCGCATAGTGGTGCTCGTTATTATCACAGAGCACCTAATGGTGATAAGACAGCCTCCTTGGGAACTTTTATCGATTATGATTATGAAGGACAAGGGATTAAAATTACTGAAATTATTAAAGGAGGACCTTTAGACAAGAGCGACCTTGATGTTGAGAAAGGAATGATTATTACAGAAATAGATGGAGAGCCAATAACTGATACAGATTATGCAAAATATTTAAATCGTAAAGCGGGTAAATACACAGCATTGAAACTTTATGGAAAAGGCAAAAAAGATTTTTATGTAACAGTAAAGCCTATAAGTTTAGGAGAGCAGCGTACATTACTATATGACCGTTGGGTAAAACAGAATGAGAAGGATGTAGAGCGATTGAGTAATGGAACTTTAGGTTATGTGCATCTTTCTGGCATGAATGACGGTGTTTTTCGCAATGTTTATGAACACGTTATGGGTAAATATTATGATGCAAAAGGCTTAATTGTTGATACCCGTTTTAATGGTGGTGGCGATTTAGTTGGCGATTTAAGTATGTTTTTGACAGGAGATAACTTTATAGAATATGCAATAGAAGGACGAACAGTGGGCTATGAACCTTCCTTCCGTTGGACAAAGCCATCTGTGGCGTTAGCTAATGAAGCAAACTATAGTGATGGTCATTGTTTTTCAAGCATGTACACTGATTTGAACATCGGAGAATTGATTGGTATGCCTGTTCCTGGAACCTGTAGTTTTGCAGGTTGGGAAATGTTGCAGAATGGTAAAGTGCTATGGGGGTCAATACCCGTAAGTGCAAGAAACAAAGCAGGAGAGTGGCTAGAGAATAACGAAACACAACCTGATATTCAAGTTAAAAATATGCCTGATAAGATTACTAAAGGAGTTGACCAACAATTAGAAACAGCTGTTAAAGTATTAATGAAAAAGGTGAAGTAAAACTATTTCTTCCCTACAAATAAGCCGATATTCTTAAAAGAGTATCGGCTTTGTTTTAGTATCAATAAAAGTTTTATGAGGCTACGATTACTTCTATACCTCTTTCTTCTAAGCTATGTATATAAGAAGGTTTGGTATTGTCATCAGTTATTATGATATCTATATCTTCTATATCACATATTCTTCCAAAACCTTTTTTATTCATTTTTGTAGAGTCTGCTAGAACAACAACTCTGTCAGTATTTTTAATCATCAATTTATTTAGTTCTGCTACTTCTTGATTGGTTGTACTGATTCCAAAATTTAAATCAATGCCATCTACCCCTAAAAAAAGAGTATTCGTAGAAAATTGCTGAATCATGTTTTGAGCAGCAACCCCAATAGTTGAAGCTGAGCTTTTGCGAACTGGCCCTCCTAATTGAATGATTTCGACATTGCTTAGAGCTGCCAATTCTATTGAAATAGTTAATGAGCTTGATAATACTGTAAGTCTTTCAGTGTCTTGAATCTGTCTTGCTAAGAACAATACAGTTGTTCCAGATGCAATTATATCAATCAAGCAAGATTAACGTTCATGCACATTTAGGTGCAGGTTTCGCTTTTGATGGAGATACACATTTATATGGAGATGGAGAAAATTCATTTGACATCGTAAACGTTGGTTTTACTGCAAATAAAGATGTCAAGATAGGTAATTATACATTGCCTGTACATTCAACTTTCTTGTGGAATCCATCTGTTGAAATAGCAAGAATGCAGATTGCTGTAGATTTATTTTAATAAGCTTATTCAGTTATATAAATAGTTTAATGTTCAAGACGAGATTTTTAAAAATCTCGTCTTGTTTTTTATAAAATTTGCTAGTTTCTTACTAATCTAATGTTATATTAGATATTCTGCGTTAAATAAAGGACTAATAAGCCTGTTACTACAGCGATTCCAAAACTAAGTAATGTTCCGATTAGAATATATTCTGTCAATTTTCGATCTTTTGATTGCTTTAAATCTCCAAAACGGAATATCGATTTGGCCGCTAACATAAATCCTATCCCTTGCCAATTTCCGGAAACTACAAAGAGAAAAACAAACAAGCGCTCAAGCATTCCGATATATTTCCCAGCATTTTTTAATGATCTACTATTTGCATCATCTAAAACTTTTGACCATTGATATAAAAGTGTTTGCATTATTATTCCTGAAACGGTAGTGATAAAAATTAAAGCTGTCACGTAAATCCAAAAGTTTTGCGAAATGCTACTGATCATTGCAGTTATGCCAGGATGAAAAAATACGATCCATAATGCTATAATACTAACGATATGCAAGCCTTGGTCTATTAGAAACCAAGTCGTTTTATTCTTTTCATTTTGTAGGTAGAGTTTTAATACGTCTATTAGTCCGTGAATGAAAGTAAGCAATAAGGCTAAAAGCCAATAATTCCAATCCCAAAGCAGTAATAATAGCAACCCACCGTGAATAAGAGCGTGCAGATAAAGTTTCGGAGAACGTATCTTTTTCTTCTCCTTTTCATCAACCCATGATTTAGGTTGTAGCAGAAAATCACCAATAAAATGGGCTAATATGAGTTTTATAAGGATTATCATTTAATAAAATTTGAGATTTTTTTCTGGAACATTTTTTCAACGGCAAGCAACTCATCTATATGGGCTCTGTACCACCTGCCACTTACGGAGTTTTGTTTTATGTTTAGTTGCTCTCCAATGACTTCTTGTGTCGCATCAGGATTTTTGAGTACAATTTCAACCAATTCGGCTGAGGAAAGAGTCCATTTATCCATAAAGAGACCAGCTAGTTTTAAGTAAAGATTCATTTCTCTGTCAAAATCTTGCCAAGGGCTTTTAATCCCAATAGTTACATCTTCTTTTTTAAGACTGTCAAATTTCTCTCCTGAGTGAATATATGCGGAGCCATTATTCTCTGAGATGCTTGTTCCTGTGTAGGTTTTCTCTCCAATTCCAATAGCCATTCTTACGTCTATAGAACTGCTTGTTTTTTGTTCTTCAAGAGGTTTTACTTTTTTGATTAGTGCTTTAATCTCAAGCACCTTTTTAAGTACTTCCTTTGGCTGTACAACTTCAATTTGAAAAAAATCACCGCGTTCCAGTTTCCAATCTAATGGACTTTCTCCCCAAGTAGAAAGTAATTCTTTGAGAGGAGACATCCATTTATTTTGGTTGACCAATTTTCGTGATGCGATAATGTCGCCTGTAATAACTGCTATCATTTTACAAATATCGTATAAATAAACGATATTTCAAAATATCGTATGATTAAGCGATGATTTATAGTATCGTGGATTGTTAGGATGTTTTTACTCTATTTTTGAATAATATATTCAAAGTCTTTTGTTAGAATAAGTTTGAATAAATTAATGCTTTTATTAAACTATTCCCAGCTTTACTTACATCTATTAGAAATTTGATTATCAACAATGATATGGAATAGCATCCTAGCTAATACATTTGGGATTTAGCATCTCATAATTTATTGCTAATATTGGTTATTTATATACGAGGATATTTTTACAAATTATTGCTCAATCATATAAGTTGCCAATTTCAATAATCTAATCGCTAATTCGCGGTATCTTACCATTTCATCATATATGGCATCCTCACTTAAAATAGCTTGCGACATCTCTTCTGGACCTGGAAAAGACTCGCTATTTTTTGAATCTTCATAATCTATCATCCAATCCTCACTAGTATAATAACTAAGCAATTCATCATATAAAGGCATCTTTTCTGTCCAATCACCCAATGTGTCTTCAAGATTTTTCAAGGCAACACCCATCTCATTAAAGATGCTCTCCATTCTTTCGATACGTTTTCTTTGTTCTTCTTTCATAGCATATAGTATTTAGGTTATTCTGCAATTTCAAAACGAGCAAATATCTCATATTTCAGAGTTAAATCTTGAAAATCAAGTTCGTAATTTTTTCTGCCGTTGGCATCAGCAGATTTCATCATCATTACGTTACTTGTGTTTCGGTAAAAAGGAGGACGGTAATTTCGCTCTTGAATAAGTAATGGCTTTCCGACTTTTTCTCCAATAGCTTCCAGCAAGTAATTTGCTTTGTCTTTCGCAGCTTTCATTGCCATTATCTTTACCTCTTTTCGGTATTTCTCCATTTGGCTATTATCCACTCTTGCTAAATTTACATTAGAAATGCCTTTCTTTTCTAATTCTCTAAGTAGTTGACCAATAATATTTGCATTTGTAAGTTTAAGAATGTAATTTTTTCTGGCATAAATTTTCTTCCCTGTCCAAAATGCACGTTCCATATCGCTGTTTGCCCCAGCAATAGACAGGTTGTCTGTAGGAATGTTGAGCTTGCGCATTACAGCAATGACATCACCCTCAAGCTCGTCCAGTGAGCGACGATCTTTTACATCTTTTTCGTTTAGAGCAATGGATAGATAAATTTCATCAGGTGTAACTTTGAGTTCTGCATCACCTGTGACCTCTATGTAATTTTTGTTATCTTGTGTTTGGGCATTCATATTAAAAGCTAAGCTTGTGAGTAATAGAATAAGAATTGCGATTCGTTTCATAATGATACATTTAAAGATTTATATCTATACAAAAATACAATTACCCTGCCATAAAAAAGCGTATCTTTGCAAATTGATAGTATGTTACTGAACATGATAAATAAGAATAATATTGTATGAGTTCATCATTTAAAATGGTTGCAAAAACCTTGTTGGGGTTAGAAGACTTATTGGTAAAAGAGTTAGAGGATATAGGTGCACAAAAAGTGAAGCCTATGCGTAGAGCTATAAGTTTTGAAGGAGATGATGAACTGATGTACAAAGCTAATTATCAACTACGGACTGCTATTCGTATCTTGAAGCCTTTGCATGAATTTAAATTTACAAATGTAGAAGATTTTTATGATAAGCTCTATAATTTTGAATGGGCAAAGTATATGGATTTGAATGACACTTTTGCTATTGACAAGGTGGTTTATTCCAGTAAGTTTGATAACACACAATTTGCCGTGTATAAATTCAAAGATGCTATTTGTGATTATTTTGTACGGAATTATCGCAGAAGACCTTCTGTAAATACGCAGGCTCCTAATGTGAAGTTCAATCTCCACGTATCAGAAGACCGTTGCATTGTTTCCTTAGACAGTTCATTGGATTCATTGCACAAACGGGGTTATCGTTTTAGCGAAGGTTTAGCACCAATTAATGAAGTGCTTGCTGCAGCCATGCTAAAATTTGCCGGTTGGGATGGAAAGCAAACACTTATTGATCCTATGTGTGGTTCAGGTACGATTCTTATAGAAGCTATCATGTTAGCTAGAAATATACCAGCAGGCTATTATAGAGATACTTACGGTTTTCAATCATGGAAGAACTTCGACAAAGAACTCTGGGAAAAAGTTAAAAGAGAAGCCGACCAAAGAATAAAGCCTATCGAAGCAACAATCATAGGTGCAGATATTAATAGGGAAGTGCTACGTGCTGTTAGGGTAAATCTACGTCGTTCAAAACTCCACATGAATGTTAAAACTTTGCACACTAGTTTTGAAGATTTTAATAATACATTTGACTCAGGATTAGTCATAACCAATCCGCCCTATGGTGAGCGAATAGGAGCGGGAGAAATTGCAGAGATTTACAATATGATAGGCAGTAAACTTAAAAATGATTTCCAAGGATTTGATGCATGGATAATTACTGCCCCCAAAGAGAATTTTAAACATATTGGTTTACGCCCATCAGAAAAAATAACCTTACTGAATGGACAATTGGAAGGACAGTTGCAACACTTTGAACTCTATGAAGGAAGTAAAAAATACAACCAAGATACTCCGAAAGAAAAAGGAAAATTGATTGAAGAAAAGCCTAGGAAAAGACAAGAGGTTAGGAAAGAAGAACAACCGAATAAAAAGTTTAATGTATCAAGGTTTTTGAAGAAATAAGGCTACCTTTGTAGCAATTTTTCAAATAACGAAGCACGATTTTTTAATGACAAATTATTTTGACGAAAATAAAGATATAGCCGAGTTAGTTAGGCTCTATGAAGAAACTTTAAGAGGAGAATCATTTCGTTATTTTGATGTATTTGACTATGTTGATATTGCAGAGTATTATCTAACGACGATGCAAGAATCCAAAGCCGAAAATGTCATCAGCGAAGCATTGGTTCAACATCCTGATGCAATAGAATTGAAATACAAACAGGCTGAGATGTATGTTTTAAAAGGTAAAACACAGAAAGCGCTGAATCTTATAAAAGAATTAGAACAGACCAGTGATGACGCTGAATTTCATCTATTAAGAGGCACTATATTTACAGCAACTGGGAAATACGAAGAAGCCAATTCTGCTTTTCTTATGGCAATAGAACGTGATGATGAAAACAGGGAGGAACTACTTTTTCGTATTGGGTTAGCATTTCAGCATGTATTTGAGTTCAGTTTGGCTTTACAGTACCATTATAAACTTTATGAAGAATCTCCAAACGATCTCAATAATTTGTTTGAAGTAGCATATTGTTATGAACAGTTAGAGCGCCTAGATAATAGTATTTTATTTTATAATAAATATCTTGACATTTCTCCATATTCCCATAAAGTTTGGTATAATTTAGGAATTATTTACAACAGATTGCAACGTTATGAGGATGCTGTAGAGGCTTATGATTATACTTTAGCAATCCGTCCTAAGCATAGTAAGGCATATTTCAACAAAGGAAATGCCTTGTTTTATTTAGGTAAATACAAAGAAGCACTTACATGCTATTTGAAGTATCTAAACTATGATGATAATCACTCATTAACAAATACTTACATTGCTGAATGCTACGAGCGACTAGGAGAGTACGAGAGTGCTGTTTTGCATTACAATAAAGCATTGTCTATAGATCCTAAGCTTTCTGATGCATGGTTTGGCTTAGGCATGGTTGCTAAACTTCAGGGAAATATTTATGAAGCAATTCAGCATATGGAAAAGGCCGCTAAAACAGATGGTACTTTTAGTGAATGTTATATAGAATTAGGAGAACTTTATACACTGATTAATGAAGATACTTTGGCAATTAATGCCTATCGGTATGCTATTATTGCTTCTCCTGATGCTTTGCATAATCATATAGAGTTAGCAAAATTTTATCACAAAAAGAACAATATTCAAGAAGCAAGAGAGGTTTTAGAAGCAGTCAAAAAGGATTTTAAAGAAGAGGCTGAATTGTTTTATTATTTATCACTTTTTGCTCTATTAGAAGATGATCTTGTAGAAGCTAAACGCTATCTAAAACAAGCTAAGTCTATAGATAACGGACAGTTTGATGAATTGGTTAATTATTGCAGAAGAAATGAACCTCTTGTTAGCAAAGGAAAAATTGATGACTTATTAAAACTACATGAATAAATGAATTACGTATTAACGCATATTCCAGAAAGAGAGAACAAACCTCGTAATAAAGGGCTTACGATGGTAATGGATAAGGGGTTGAGTACTCGAGAAGCTGAAGATTTAGTCGCTTCCTCAGGTAAATATGTTGATATTGTTAAACTGGGTTTTGGTACATCTTTGTTGTGCCCTGATTTGGAAAATAAAATTAATGTCTATAAACAAGCTGATATAAAAGTATATTTTGGAGGGACCTTATTTGAAGCATTCGTAGCTCGTGACCAATTTGAAGAATATCGTAAATATTTGCTAGATTGTGAAGTAGAGTATGTTGAAATCTCAGATGGTGTATTACCCATTGATGAAAGTTTAAAGTGTGATTATATCAGAGAGTTAGCAAAGGACTTCACAGTGCTTTCAGAGGTTGGATTAAAAACAGGAGAGAGACATTTGACGAATGATGAGTGGGTGGAGAAGATGAAAGCAGAGCGAGTTGCAGGAGCCTGGAAGGTAATTGCTGAAGCAAGAGAGAGTGGAACTATTGGTATTTTTAATAAAGACGGCTCAGCTAACACAGAGTTGATTAAAACCATAGATGAAGCTATGAATGCTGATAATATTTTATGGGAGGCTCCATTAAAGAGTCAGCAGGTATGGTTTATCAAAAATTTCGGACCTGAAGTAAATTTGGGTAACATTGCTACAAACGAGGTAATTGCGTTAGAAACCTTACGTGCTGGTTTGCGAGGTGATACGCTATTGGATTTTCTTCCTAAATAGTTTTTGATGAAACGCAATTTTATAGATTATCTCCTTGTGAGTTTAAAAGGGATGGGAATGGGAGCCGCTGATGTAGTCCCTGGAGTTTCTGGAGGTACTATTGCTTTTATCACTGGAATATATGAGGAACTGATTTTCAGTATAAAATCGATAAACTTAGCCACATTAAAACTTCTTTTTTCAGGTAAATTTACGGCATTTTCAAAAGCTATTAATCTTCCTTTTCTTTTAGCTTTGTTCTTTGGTATTGGCTTGAGTGTCCTTTCTTTGGCTAAAATCATGACGTTTCTATTAGCTCAACATCCTTTGCTGACATGGGGTTTTTTCTTCGGATTAATTATTGCGTCTGCTTGGTTAGTCGGTAAAAAGATAACTCAATGGAATAAGGCAACCTATATTGCATTGATTTTGGGAGTTATTGTAGCTTACCTGATTACAGAATTAAGTCCCGCTTCTACTCCCGAAACCGTATGGTTTATTTTTCTAAGTGGCATGATTGCCATTTGCGCAATGATTTTGCCGGGTGTTTCTGGTGCATTTATCCTGTTAATGATGGGGAAATATGCTTATCTCATGAATGCTATTGATACTTTTAATTTAAAAGTTCTGGCAATTTTTATGGGAGGAGCAGCCATTGGGATTGTGACATTTTCGAACATACTAGGCTATTTTTTGAAGAAGTTTCATAATGCTACAGTCGCAGTTTTAACTGGTTTTATGATTGGCTCACTGAACAAAGTTTGGCCTTGGAAAGAGGTTGTAAGTACTTTTGCCGACCGTCATGGAGAAGTGAAACCTTTGGTAGAACGAAATATATCACCATACTCTTATTCCGAATTACTGCAAGAAGATAATTATTTATTGGGAACTATTGTCTGTGCTATAGCTGGCTTCTTATTGATTGTATTCATAGAACGTGTTGCAACGATTTCCAAAAAAGACTAAGTTATGGATGCAATCTATGGACTTATCGGCTATCCATTAGGACATTCATTTTCGAAGGAATATTTTGAAAAACGATTTCTAAGAGAGCACATTAAAACCGAATTTAGAAATTTTGAGATTCAGTCAATAACTAAATTTCCTGAAATTCTTCAAAAATATCCTCAGATTAAAGGTCTGAGCGTAACGATACCTTACAAACAAACTATTATACCCTATCTTGATGAATTGGAAGAGTCAGCACGGCAAATAGGAGCTGTAAACTCTATAAAGGTTGAGCAGAGAGCTGACAAGCCTTATACTGTTGGCTATAATACTGATTGCTATGGATTTGGAAAATCTTTGGATTCATTTATTCCACAGGAAATAAATACTGCATTGATTTTAGGCACCGGCGGAGCTTCCAAAGCTGTCGCTTATGCATTGAAGGAACGAGACATTACCTATAAATTTGTCTCACGCACCACTAGTCAAAGTATTCTTACTTATAAGGATTTAAGTAATCAGGTTATCCAAATATGTCAATTAATCATCAACACCACGCCGTTGGGAATGTTTCCAAATACAGAAACCTTTCCCGAGATACCTTATCAGTTTTTAACTGCTCAGCATTATTTGTATGACTTGGTTTATAATCCTGATCTCACAAAATTTTTAGAAAAAGGAAAAGTTAATGGTGCACACATAAAAAATGGTTACGATATGTTAGAATACCAAGCTGAGCGTTCGTGGGAGCTTTGGAATCTTACCAATTAAGCAAACTGGTGGTGAAATTCATCAAGTTGCTTTAAGTATTGCTCTTTCAAAGATTCATCAATAAAACTTGCTTCAAAAGCATTTTTCGTCAGTTGATAAACGTGATTTTTTGTTAGCGGTAAATTCGTTGCCATTGCCTCGAAATTCTTCACTAAATTACCACCAAAATACGCTGGGTCGTCAGAGTTTACGGTAACTTTTAAACCTTTCTCTAACATTTTTAAAATAGGGTGTTCCTCCATGCATGGAGTGTTTTTCAAAACAATATTGGAGAGTGGGCAAATAGTTAGTGCTAGTCCTTTTTTAATGATTTCTGTTACTAAATTCTCGTCATCTAAACATTTATTACCATGATCTATTCTATCAATATTGAGGACATCAATAGCTTCCCTCACGTAGGATGCAGGACCTTCTTCGCCAGCATGTGCAACCAATTTCATTCCATCCTTCTTGGCTTCTGCAAAGATATTCTTAAATTTTTTAGGAGGATTTCCTAACTCTGAAGAATCTAAACCAATGCCTACAAAAAGATGTTTATATTGTTTTGCCTCTTCCCAAGTTTTAAAAGCAGATTCTTCAGGTAAGTGTCGTAAAAAGGAAAGAATGAGCTGACTATTGATTCCTAAATTTTTTTTGGCTCTTTCCATAGCTTTATGAATTCCAGAAATAATAACTGAGAATGGGATACCTCGCTCAGTGTGCGTCTGTGGATCAAAAAATATTTCTACATGAATAATATGCTGACGATGCGCATCTTCTAAATAATCCCAGGTAAGGTCGAAAAAATCCTGTTCAGTTCGTAATACGTTAGCTCCTGCGTAGTAAATGTCTAAAAAATCTTGCAAGTTTTGAAACTGATAGGCATCTTTGATTTTTTGAATAGATGAATAGGGTAGAGATACATTATTTCGTTTAGCAAGTTTTAAAAGCAATTCGGGTTGTAAAGTGCCCTCTATGTGTAAGTGCAATTCCGCTTTAGGAATTTTCTCAATATATTCTAATAAATCCATAAGCAAAAATAGAAAAATATTTGAATTTGGTTGTTAAAAGAGCGGAACTACATTTGATTTGTGGTTATTGCAATTAAAATAATACTAATAATCGCTAAAATAATTCCAATCCAATTTTTTCTTAAGAGTTTTTCACCAAAAAAGGAAATGCCCAACAGAGTGGCAACAACAACTATTGACACATTATTTAGCGTAAAGACAACGGTACTGCCTAAATCGCTTTTCAGCGCCGAGACAAAGAAATATACTGAGAAATAATTAGGAATCCCCAATAATAATCCTCCAATGATTTCTTTATATGTAAATCGTACCCTTTTGACGATATATTGATAAAGACCTACAACAGTTCCAATAATTCCAGCAAACAAAAAGATACTCATCGAAAATAAAGCAATATCATTTTCAGCTAAAGAGTTTTCTTCCAAGTATTTTATTAAGGTTTCTGTGACGCCACTACCAATAAATAATACAAATGGCAAGAAGAGATTGTGTTCACTTACATTTAACTCTTTGTTTTTGCTTGAAACTAAATATACGGCTACTAATGCCAATAAAATTCCTAAAAATTTTAAAATGCCAGTGGGTTCATTGTAATAAAGTATGATAAATGCAATTGGAATCACTAAACTCATTCTCTGTGCTACAGAAACTACAGAAAGTCCATGCCTCTGTGCTGTTATTCCAATTAAAACAAACGTGGTAATGTACAATATGCCTAGAATAGTAGCACCACCAAACCACGGTTTTACAAGAAATTCAGCAACTGAGAATTCATTGCTCAAGGTGATGTATCCGAAGACAGTCGCCGAATAGTAGTTGACCACTATAGCATACAAAGTGTTGACATTCTTTTTATCTAATAGTTTAAACGTTAAATAAATAAATGTCGAAGAAAGTATGCTTAGCAATAAAAAAATCATACTGATAGTACTTTAATCATCGGAGTCCTCTTTATCTTCTAAAAGATAACGAGCAGGTTCCATTCCTTCAGTGTACTCAAAAATAACTTTTAAAACTGCAATTATAGGTAAGGAAATAATTGCTCCTACTACACCCCATAAACTAGCAAATACTATCACACCAAATACCGTCATAAACGGATTTAGATTAATTTCTTCACCAATAATTAGTGGTGTAAGTACGTAGTTTTCTAATATTTGAGCAAGTGAGACGACACCTATGACAAGCAGTCCTTCGGTTGTTCCTGAATAAATAAATGCCAATAGTGCAGCAAAACCTCCACCAATAATGTTTCCGACATAAGGAATAATGGAAAACACCGAAGCAAAGAAAGCTAAAAATAATGCATAGGGTACATCAGCAATTAAAAATCCTCCGTAATAAATGACAAATAAAATAATCATCAATTTTGCTTTCCCTAGAAGATATTTACTGACCATCTCGCCAGATTTATTAATTATCTTCTCAATGGTAGGTTTATTCTTATCAGCACCCAATTTATAGAAAAAATTATGGAACATTTCTTTTTGCATCAATAAAAGGATGATGTAGATAAGAATGATAAAGGACTGGGAAACTACATTTGAAAAAGATGATAAAAAATTAGTTGCGAAGCTTTGTAAGTTCTTAGTCAGTCCTGATTCTTTGTTCAAATAGGATTCTAAATTAATTCCCAATGTGTCTTTTGACCAAGCCATTAAAGTGTCAATCTTCTCAGAAGCTCTTTCTTGAATGGTATCCCAATCTTTAGAAATATTGTCTATTTGCCAGCCCGTAAGCCACATGAGTGCAGAAAAAATAACAATCATGAGCAAAACAGACAAGGTTAATGCTAACCATTTTGGTAATCCCCATTTTTGCATCGTGCTCATTGGAATGTCTAATAGTGTTGCAACAACCATAGCAACAACTAGGGGTAAAACTATGGAAGAACCATGGTAAAGAATTAAGATTATCCCTATAAAAACTCCTAAAAAACGCAATAATTTAACCGCTGAAATATGTATTTTACTTAGTCCCATGCTCTTTTTTTTTATTTTATGTAAATCGTTTTCTTATTCACAAATGCTAGAATTCCTTCTTGAGAAAGTTCCCTGCCGTAACCTGAAATGCCCACACCACCAAAAGGAAGACGAGGGTCGCTTTTCACCAATTCGTTCACAAAAACAGCTCCTTCGTCAAGTTGTGGAATTAACTTTTCAATGCGTTGCTTATCTTGTGTGAATAAACTTACGCCTAAACCAAATTTAGAAAGATTGACTAATTCTACGGCTTCCTCATCATCTTCAAATATAGTGCAGGCGAGTAATGGACCGAAAGTTTCTTCTTGGAATATACGCATAGCTTTTGTAACCTCTGTGACTAATGTTGGCTCCAAGTAAGCTCCTTCGCATTTACCACCAGTAATGAGTTTTGCTCCATTATTTAGCGCATCGTCGAGTTGCTCTTTTAGTTCTTCTGCAGCCTCTTTATTGACCATTACTCCAATATATGTATTTTCATCTAGAGGATCTCCAGAAGTGAGGGATTCTATCTTTTCTTTGAGTAGATTAATAAATTTAGTCGCAATGCTTTTTTGGACTAATAAACGTTTTCCTGCGATACAACTTTGTCCTGTATTTTGAAATCTTGCATTAATACAGGTTCCTATAGTATTTTCTATATCACAATCTTCAAAAACCACTAAAGCATTGCTGCCACCTAACTCTAACAGCGATGGTTTTATTTCTGAAGCGGCAGTGCTTGCAACAGCAGCACCTGCAGGCTTACTGCCCGTTAAAGAAACTCCTTTTACTTTAGGATTTTTAATAATTGCCTCAACTTTTTCACTTTCTATAGGAAGAAATGTGAATACTCCAGAGGGAAAACCTGCTTTTTCAAAAGCTTCAGCAATACATTTGGCTGATTCGGTCACGTTACTGGCATGCTTCAACAAAGCGGTGTTGCCAGCCATAATCGTAGGAGTAGCAAATCGTAAAACTTGCCAAAAAGGGAAATTCCAAGGCATCACTCCGAGGATTACACCTAGAGGATCATAGCGAACACCTGAGTATGTTGCATCTGTTTCAATTTCCATAGAGGCTAATTGCGAGTCTGCATTTTTAGCATAATACCTACATACCCAAGCACATTTTTCAACTTCAGCGATAGCTTGAGAAATAGGTTTTCCCATTTCTAAGGTCATTACCTTTCCCCATTTTTGTTTGTTCTCCTCTAATACATCTGACAATTTCGAAAAAAGTTTAGATCTATTTTCCATTGACGTTGTTCTCCACTTTAGAAAAGCGTTATGAGATGCATCAATCGCATTATTGACTTCTTCGATAGTAATTGCGGTGTTTTCAAAAACGACTTCGTTGTTGTATGGATTTATTGATTTCATGGGGCTATATTATTGATTTATACAAATGTAATTACTTTCATTGAACAAAAAAGCCAGTCTTTAAAATTAAAGATTGGCCTTTATAATGTCTTGCTTAATTACTTATTTTTTTATTAATAACCATAAGTCATCATATTCTGGATATTTAGCGCGAATAGCATCTACTTCCATACGTGCAGCTTTTTCGTCATTAAAATAGTATCCTGAAACACGGTACATTCCATTATCGGCTTTCAAAATGTTAGGGGCAAATCCTTGTTTTGCTAGAGTTCCTACTAGACGATTCGCATTATTTTCGTTAGCAAAACTTCCCAAAATGATAAAATATTTTGCATCATAATCAATAGCACCTCGTACTATTTCCACAGTTTCAAATCGACTAGATACGTTTGATGGTTTCGTATAAGTTCCATCTGCTGCAACATCATAATCATTAGTTGTTTCTGTAGTCGTTGGCTCTTCTATGGTAGGTTCCTGTTTGTTGAAATCATAGAAATCATCATCAGTTCTTGATTTTTTAGTGGACCCACAAGAGGTTGCAAGGAAAGCACTTAACAAGAGTGCATAAAAAAATACATTTTTCATCTCTATAAATTTTTAATAGTTTGTCTTATTTTAACTAATTTCTCTAATAAATTTTCTAATTGTGCCAAAGGCAACATGTTTGCTCCGTCAGAGAGTGCTTCTGCCGGATTAGGATGTGTCTCAATAAATATGCCATCAACGCCCACAGCAACACCTGCTTTTGCAACAGTCTCAATTAATTCCGGTTGTCCGCCCGTTACTCCACTGCTTTGGTTAGGCCGTTGCAGTGAATGGGTAATGTCTAAAATAACGGGGCAGTTGTTGGTTTGCATCATAGGTATGCCTCGATAGTCGATGATTAAATCTTGATAACCAAAACTATTTCCTCTTTCAGTAAGCATTACATTTTCATTGCCGGAGTCACGAATTTTTTGCACTGCAAATTGCATTGTTTCGGCAGAAAGAAATTGACCTTTTTTGATGTTTACATATTTACCTGTTTTTGCTGCTGCAACTAAAAGTTCTGTTTGGCGACAAAGAAATGCAGGAATCTGCAATACATCTACATAGTCAGCAGCCATTGAGGCTTCTTGTGGCGTGTGTATATCAGTAACCGTAGGGACGTCAAACTTTTCACCGGCATCTTTTAATATTTGCAATGCTTTTTTATCTCCAATGCCTGTAAAGGAATCTATTCGAGAGCGATTGGCTTTTTTATAAGAACCTTTCAGTATCCAAGGTATTTGCAGTTTGTCTGTAATTTTCTGAATCTCAGAAGCGGTTTCTTCGACAACTTCTTTGCTTTCTATAGCACAGGGCCCCGCAATTAAAAAGAAATTTCCACTTTCTTTGTGTTTTATTTTTGTCAATGAATCTAACATAAAATTGATCTTTTTGTCTGTTACAAATGTAACGATTTTCTACTTTAATTTTTCGGCTAAATAAGGAGCTGTGTATGAGTCCTTACATTTCACTAAATCCTTCGGAGTTCCAGCAAATACCAGTTTACCGCCTTCTTCGCCACCTCCGGGACCTAATTCTATAATCCAGTCTGAGGCTTTAATAACGTCCATATTGTGTTCAATTACGATAACCGTATGTCCTCTATCCACCAGCGAATTTAAAGCACTCATAAGTTTATTGATGTCGTGGAAATGAAGTCCTGTCGTTGGTTCATCGAAAACAAATAGTGACGGTTCTGCTCGCTCTTTAGTAAGGAAGAATGCTAATTTGATACGTTGGCTTTCGCCACCACTCAACGTACTCGATGCTTGACCTAGACGGACATATTCTAAGCCAACATCAGAAAGAACTTGTAGTTTACTAATGATTTTCTTTTCTTGGGTTCCTTGTTCATTTTTACCGAAAAAGTCAATGGCTTCTTCGACGGTCATCTTTAAAACATCATAAATATTTTTGCCTTCATATTTAATATCCAAGACTTCATCTTTGAAACGCTTACCGTTACAACTTTCACAAGTGAGTCTTACGTCAGCCATAAATTGCATTTCTATTTGTATTTCTCCTTCTCCTTGGCACTCTTCGCAACGTCCTCCATCAACATTGAACGAAAAATGTGCAGGTTTCATGCCGGCTCGTTTAGCAGATTTCTGAGAAGCAAATAAGGTTCTAATTTCATCATACGCTTTAATATATGTGACAGGATTAGAACGTGAAGATTTCCCGATAGGATTTTGATCAACAAATTCTAAGGTACTTAACCGACTAATATCTCCGGATAGCGAACTTCCTGACTTATTTTTGTAGTAATCAACACCGAGCCCTTTTACTTTGTTGAATGTAGGTACTAGAACTTCTCGAATCAATGTTGATTTTCCTGATCCGCTTACGCCAATAACTGCAGTTAATGTGTTTAAAGGGAATTTAACGGATAAATTCTTTAAATTATGCATCACAGCATGTTCGATGGAAAGATAATCTGTCCAAATACGAGGAAAATCGGGTAGTGGGACCGACATTTCCCCTCTCATATACTTAGAGGTTAAAGTGTCAGCTTTTTTTAAAGCTTTTTGGTCTCCTTGGAAGATAATTTCGCCTCCAAGTCTTCCTGCCAAAGGACCTATATCAATAATTTCATCAGCAGCTTTTATGATATCTTCGTCATGTTCCACTACAACAACAGTGTTTCCTAAGTCACGAAGTTGTTTCAGCACTTTTATAAGTCTTTCAGTATCTTTAGAGTGCAGTCCTATACTGGGTTCGTCTAGTATATACAATGAGCCCACTAAACTGCTACCCAACGAAGTGGCAAGATTAATTCGTTGGCTTTCTCCACCAGAAAGCGTTGAGGATAGACGGTTAAGCGTAAGATAACCTAAGCCAACATCCAAAAGAAACTGTAAACGTTTGGTAATTTCTACAAGTATCCGCTCAGCTATTTTTGTTTGGTATTCATTAAGTTCCAATTTTTCAAAGAATGGAAGCAAACGCACAATTGGTAAATTTACCAAATCAGTAATTGCAGTATTTCCAACTTTTACGTATGAAGCACTTTCTTTGAGACGTGTACCTTTACATTCCGGGCAAAGTGTCTTTCCACGATATCGGGAGAGCATCACTCGAAATTGAATTTTGTACTGCTTCTCTTCCAAACGCTTGAAAAATGCATTGATGCCTTTAAAATACTCATTTCCTGTCCAAAGTAGTTCTTTTTGTTCCTCAGTGAGCTCGTAATAAGGAGTGTGTATAGGAAAGTCGAAGTGATGAGCATTACGAACCAATTCATTTTTCCATTTTCTCATTTTCTCACCTCGCCAGCAATAAATAGCTTCCTCATAAACGCTCAGACTTTTATCAGGAATTACTAAATCGGGGTCTATGCCTACCACTTTACCATAACCTTCACAAGTAGGACAAGCACCAATGGGATTGTTAAAGCTAAAAGTATCCACTGTTGGTTGCTCAAAAGTTATCCCATCAGCTTCAAATTTATTCGAAAATATTTCTTTTTCTTGTGACTTCATATCTTGAATAACACAAGAGCCATCACCTTCGTAGAATGCTGTCTGCACAGAGTCTGCAATTCGTTCGTGTAGACCCTCTTCGTCATTTACCCTTATTCTGTCAATGACTAGTAAGGGAATGTCAGTATCGGAATAGTTTTCTATTTTAACGACTTCGCCTGAATCTTTTGCTATTCTCGAAAAACCCTGTTGCATTAGCAATTGTAGCTGCTGTTCTAAAGTTCGTTCTTCGGGTAGTTGAATTGGTGCTAAAATGAGTAAACTCGTATCATTCGGTTTTGATAAAATAGCTTTAACGACATCCTCAACTTTGTGACGTTTTACAGGATTGCCTGAGATAGGAGAGTAGGTTATTCCTATCTTAGCATAAAGCAATTTTATGTAGTCATAGATTTCAGTCGAAGTTCCTACTGTCGAACGTGGATTTTTAGTATTTACTTTTTGCTCAATGGCAATCGCCGGTGGTATTCCTTTGATGAAATCTACCTCAGGTTTATCAATACGTCCAAGGAATTGACGAGCATAAGAAGATAAACTCTCTACATAGCGTCTTTGTCCTTCAGCATAAAGCGTGTTAAAAGCCAAAGATGACTTTCCTGAGCCGGAAACACCCGTAACAACGACTAACTTATTGCGAGGGATTTTAACTTCAACATTTTTAAGATTGTGGACACGTGCACCTTTTACATGAATACTATCTGTCATCCTTATCCTAACGTTTTTATATATACAGTGTGATTATTGATAACCTCCTTTTTGTAGCCCATCTTCAATAGATAGTTGATGTGTTTGGCATTACTGGTGTCGCATAAAAGTTTGCGATAGCCTTTTGCTAAGAAATATTTGACAAGTTGGTGATGAATATAGTCTCCAATTTTAAAGTCGCGATATTCCGGACTTACATAATCTAAAACTACTTTTAATGTATTCGTATTGTAATGTGTAGCAATAAAAAGCCCGGCCACATTCATATTTCTAAGAATATAGAAACTAATATTATGAACCTCATTGTTAAAAATGAATTTAGGAAAGAAACGTTTTATTTCTTTATAATTTAATTCAATGAAGCGTCCCATAAATGTACTATTCGGACTTGCTTCTAAAATTGTAAATTCCTCCTTAATCTTGCGCATTTTGTACAAATAGTAAATATTTGAAAGCACGATAAGGAAATTCATAATCGCAACAGGATAGGATTCTATCAGTAGTCCATAAATAGAAAAAATTAATGCACCAATTAAATTGATAATGCGTAAACGCAAGATTGACGACATCATCAAAGAAATAAGAACAAAAACAGAGGCTATATAGCCAATCCACTCAACAACAGGAATACCCCAAAAGGAAGCGTCTATCATATATTTTTTAAAAATGGTTGTAATAAACAAAGGTAATCATTCTTTTGAAAAAAAGATGAATAAAAAAGAGTGACAATACAAAATATTGCCACCCTTCAATGTGTCGATTTATATTTTATTACTCTAAATTACCAATCATTTTATTAGGATCTACCCAAGCTGTGAATTCCTCGTCAGTCAAGAAACCTAATTCAATAGCAGCCTCACGCAATGTAGTATCTTCAGCATGTGCTTTTTTAGCAATTTTCGCTGCTTTTTCATAACCGATATGTGTATTTAGAGCAGTTACTAACATCAATGAGTTTTCTAAGAGTTCTTTGATGCGTTTTTCATTTGGTTTAATACCAGCCACACAGTTGTCTGTAAATGCACGGCAAGCATCACCTAATAACCGAGCCGACTGTAAAAAGTTAGCAATCATCATTGGCTTGAAAACGTTCAATTCAAAATGTCCTGTAGTTCCAGCATAGGATACTGCAGTGTCATTACCAATAATTTGTCCACAAACCATAGTGATAGCTTCAACCTGTGTAGGGTTTACTTTTCCCGGCATAATTGAAGAACCTGGCTCATTGGAAGGGATAATGAGTTCACCAATTCCAGAACGTGGTACTGAAGCCATTAGACGTATGTCATTAGCAATTTTTGTGATACTTACTGCTAATTGTTTCAATGCTCCGTGGCTTTCTACAATAGCATCATGTGCGGCTAAAGCTTCAAATTTATTTTCAGCAGTTTGGAAAGGCTGTCCTGTGAACTTTGCGATGTACTCGGCAACCTTTACATCATAACCTTTTGGAGTATTCAATCCAGTACCTACAGCTGTTCCGCCCAATGCTAACTGTGATAAGTGAGCTAAAGTGTTTTTCAAAGCTTTCAATCCAAAGTTGATTTGAGCAACATAGCCAGAGAACTCTTGACCTAAAGTAAGAGGAGTCGCATCCATCCAGTGCGTACGTCCTATTTTCACTACATCTTTCATTTCTTCAGACTTCTTCTGCAAGGAATCTCTGAGATATTCAACTCCGGGAATGGTTGTTTCGATTAGCATTCTGTATGCAGCAATATGCATTGCAGTTGGGAATGTATCGTTAGATGATTGTGATTTATTTACATCATCATTAGGGTGAATTTTCTTATCACCTTCTCCTAATTTTCCACCATCCAATACGTGAGCACGATTAGAAACGACTTCGTTCACATTCATATTAGACTGCGTTCCTGAACCTGTTTGCCAAATTACCAAAGGGAATTGGTCGTCTAACTTACCTTCTATGATTTCATCAGCCGCTTTTGCGATAAGATCTTTTTTTTCTTCGGGAAGAACTCCTAGTTCAGCATTTGCATAGGCTGCTGCCTTTTTTAAGTAGCCAAAAGCATGAATAATTTCTTTAGGCATAGAAGCTGGAGCTCCAATAGGAAAGTTTTGTTTAGAGCGTTGTGTTTGTGCTCCCCAATATTTATCAGCAGGCACTTTTACCTCACCCATAGTGTCATGTTCTATTCGATAACTCATAATGATATAGTTTTTATTAATATGTTATAAATACGCTCTCAAAATTAGCGAATTTTTCAAGAAAAAACGAATTGGATTATAGTAATCCTTGCCAGAGTAAATTATTTTTCAAAAGTGTCGATAATTGGGGCTTAGATTCAAATATTCCATAGATAGATGAACCACTACCAGAAAGAGAAGCGTAAATAGCACCATTTCTGTAAAGTTCGCTTTTAAGTTCTTCTAACAGTGGGAATTGAAGAAACAATCCATCTTCAAAATCATTTTTGATATTTTCTTCCCATTCAGCAATAGGCAATTGATCTACAGATTTTAAATCAAAATTAGAGGATTTAGGAACTGTATTTTTATACGCAGTCGCTGTGCTGATAAAAATGTCGGGCTTTAACAGCACTAAATAGTGTCCTTTTAAATCAACAGAAACCTCTTTAAGATTTTCACCTCTGCCAGTGGCTAGTTGTGGTGTGTTTTTTATGAAAAATGGATCATCGCTTCCTAATTCACTTGCATGGCTTTCGAGTTCTTCGACTGTCAAATTTAAATTGAAATATTGATTGAGCAGTTTTAGCATAAACGCGGCATCAGCAGATCCTCCTCCAAGACCTGCTCCATATGGAATATTTTTATACAATATAATATCAATAGGAGGGAGAGAATAACGTTCTCTCAAAAGATGATAAGCTTTCATCACCGATGTTTGCTCATAATCAATATCATCAATTTTGATTCCTGAATTCTGATAGTTGGTTTTACCAGTTTTGCTTTTGCGAATTTCTAGTGCATCTTTAAGAGGTATAGGATAGAGTATCGTCTCTATATTATGGTAACCATCATCTCGTTTTTCAGTAATATAGAGTCCGATATTTATTTTTGCATTGGGGAAGCTAATCATAGTTACAAAAGTAAAACAAAAAAGGGAAAACTAATGCGTTTTCCCTTTTTTGTATTGTTGAGTTGGTATTTAAAATTATACCATTCTTCTTTCTTTGATTCTTGCTTTTTTACCAGTACGCTCACGTAGGTAAAATAGTCTTGAGCGACGTACACGTCCACTTTTGTTAAGTTCGATTTTTTCAATGGCTGGTGAGTTTATCGGAATAATTCTTTCTACTCCAATATTTCCAGACATTTTACGAACTGTGAAACGTTTATTGTTTCCTTCTCCTGAGATTTGAATAACAACTCCACGGAAAATCTGAATACGCTCTTTGTTACCCTCTTTGATTTTGTAATGTACACTAATAGTGTCACCACTACGGAATTTTGGGTGGTTTAATTCGCCTCCAAATGCCTCTTCGGCTACTTTAATTAAGTCCATTTCTTTCTACTTTTAGTAATTTCTATTTTGTTTCACGAGGTGCAATATTACGGACTAACTGTAAGAGATTGCACACGATTTTTCAGGTCGGCAAAGGTAATAAACTTTCTTTTAATTACCAATGAAGCGTTTAAAATTTACTCTTTCATTTTCAGTTTGTCACCTGTTTGCTCTATGATGCTTTTATAGTATTCATTGCTATATCCAGGTTGTTCAACCTTAGGGTTCTTTTTATTTGGCACTTTTGTTTTAATGTTTCCATCCATATATTTAGCAAACAAATAGCCATAGAATCTTCTCCAATCATCAACCATTGCGTTTCCTTGTCTCTTAGAGTAACTGGTCAAATATTGAACTGCACCAGCTTTATTGCCTTGGTCATACTGATATTTTGCATTTTTGTCGATAGTTTTAATATCTTCTAGAAATCCTCGTTCTGTCTCATCTTGTTTAGCTTTTACCTCCGGGTGGATGTAGCTATAGCGAGTATATCCAAAATTTGAAATTTGATTGAAAACCCAAAATGCAGATTCATTAGTAAAATCCATAATGTCACCATTTCCTTCTGCAAAAGCATAAGGAACATCTGTAGCAGAGGTGTACATAGGGAAATAACAAGTAAAAGCAGTGTCATCAACTCCAAACCAAATAATACCGCCAATTTCGTCTGGTAACCAGTTACGTGACTGAGATACAAAAGAAAAGCCTGTTTGTTGTGTGCTGGTAGTACGTTCGTGGCAATACTTAACACCATCAACCTCCCAAGTCATTGGTCTCCATCGATATGGATTGCCAAAAGGACCTGCACCTACATCCTTACTCATATCCAACTCAGTATTTTCTAAATGGTCACGCATCAAATCCATAACGTCTTTAGGATCTACTTTTTTGTTTGGCTTTACCCAAAGAGGCATTCTATTAGTCGCATAGCCTTTGTCATCATATTTTATATCGCCCTTACCATATTCAAAATACTGATCCATTCCATCTGTAATTTTATTGAACATCGCCCAAACACGTAATTCGCAGAATCTTGCACCTCCAAAGTCAACAGGTGCATAGCTGTCAGAAAAGCTAAAGTCTTTATCAGAAGCATTTTGTGGGTAGAATCCCATTTTTTTAGCAAAAGAAATCACATCAGAAGAATATACAGTTGTTACCTCTTTATTGAAAATGTCATCAATATTATCTGAAGTAGCAACAGTATTTCCTGATTGTGGGAAAGTAGTAATACGAGCCTGATTAGCGTGTCCGCTTACGTAGCCATCAGGAATCATCCGTGCTACCCAAACAGCCCCTTTTTCTTCATTCCCTTTACCAATTAACTCCATAATCCAAACTTCGTCTTTATCAGCTATAGAGAACGACTCACCACTACTGTAATAACCATGTTCTTTGACTAAATTAGCCATAGTTTTTATTGCTTCACGTGCTGACTTTGCGCGTTGAAGAGTGATGTAAATTAAACTGCCGTAGTCGATAATTGCTCCATCCTGATGATAAAGCTCTTTGCGTCCGCCATAGGTGGTCTCTCCAATAGCTAATTGGTGCTCATTCATATTACCTACAACATTGTAAGTGTGTGCTACTTGCGGAATTCTCCCAAGAAATTTACCTGTATCCCATTCTATTACATCTAGCATAGTGCCTTCAGGATAGTCAGCTGCCGGCCAATGGTAAAGTTCACCATAAATAACGTGAGCATCAGCTGCATAGGTTATCATAGTAGAACCATCAGTGGTGGTTGATTTGGTAAATAGAAAATTAGTACAAGCAAAACTTGCCACAGTGCTAAGTATAAAAAATATACTTAAAATGCTAAATTTCTTCATTGTATTAGTTTTTAGTTATTGATTTTGTTATGAGTCTAAAAGCTTCAATAATTATGATTACGATACCTGCTCCGAGTAGTGCTCCAGATAAAAAGGAGATAAACCGATATGATAATTCTAACTCAGGTAGAGCCAATCCTAAAACCACACAAGCTATTCCTATCAACAGTTTTTTCATAATTAAATAAACGTTTGACAACAAATGTAACAAAAATAGGTGAGATCTAAATAGTAACTAAAGTGTGTTACAAAGCAGAATATTTAGGGGAGTTTAAGAAAGTTTATTTGCTAATACAAGTGTTGATTCTTAGGTTTCTTTTTTGACTTTTGAAAATATCCTACCAATAGTCCGACACCTAGTCCTAGCAGTAGTCCTGCAAGTGCATCAAAGAAATCAGTTCTAGAATTGATGAAAAGTAATATTATACTTGCGATAACTAAAATGATTCCACTAATTAGTTTCATAGTTTTAAAATTAAATTATTAATAAAATACTGAATTTTTTAAAATTGATATTTTGAGTAGAAAATTAGGGACAGAAAGCTATTTTTTATACTTGTAATGTCCTATAATTTTATAATCAAAAAGACAATCTTGCAGAACTTGACCGGCTCCAATATTGTGTATAATCAGAGGACTCTTATTTTTTAGACTTTTTTTGCTAGATACAATACCGATATGGGTGATACCACCACCTAAATTCCAGCAAACAATATCTCCAGGCTTATAATCATTAGCGTTGTTTGTTATTTCTAGTACCTCCCCAAATCTTGAGAAGAAAGTCATATGATTTGGAACCCTGCGATGATCTATATTGGTATCAGTCCCTTTTAATCCCCAGATCTTAGGATATTTACCAAAATGAGTTTTCATATCTGTATGGACTTCCTTCTGTAGATCAACACCAACTTTTCGATATGCCCTTATTATTACATCAGTGCATACACCCTTATTTTCGGGAATATCACCATTAGGATAGGTTATTTTAAAATAGTTAGGGTCGTATTGTACTTTTTGTTGAGTTAATACAAATGCAGAATCAGCAAGTTGCTTGTAAAAGTTTGTTTGACCGAATATCGTGGTAAAGGATAAGAGGAAAAGTAGTAAATAGAAAGATTTTCGCATCAAGACTTTTTATTGCTAAATTTACTATGATGCTGAATAATAAAAAAAGGAATTACAAAATTTTGAAACTCCTTTCTATTTTTTCTGTCCGATATTATTAATAATCTTCCCTGAACATAGGATCCCAAGGTGGAAGTACTATAGGTTTTTGATTCAGATATTCAAGTGTTTTGGCATCAATGTATTTTTTGTTGATTACCACTCGGAACATATATTCGTCAAACCACTTGTCTGTAAAGGTTAAATAACCATTGTGTCCCGCTGATGCTCCCCAACTGTTTTCAAATTGCCATTTTACAGGTTTATCATCTTTCAAATCTACAGCTATTAATGTCATAGCGTGAGTAGAGCCACTATCATAAGTCTTGATTCGTTGTGCCTTATTCATTCCGAATTCCACTCCATAAAGTGACTCAAAATCATAGTTGTAAATATCGCTATATCCTAAATCTTTATTTATCTGTTTGTTCACATCACAGGAAGCGTACATTGCCTCATTATTTTTAATACTTTCTATGGCAAACTTTTTAATATCATCAGAAGGAAGGTTCAAATAAATCCAGTTTTTACCTTCCATCACATTACGATCATAATCAATTTCATACATTTTGAAGTAGGGGCGAGAAGGGTCATTCATCAACATCACATAGTTCGAAAAATCATAATCTCCAAGAACTTCTTTCATGAATGATATAGGTGTGTAAGTCTTGTATTCACCAAGTTTTCCATTTTTATCAACAAAGCGGTAGTCAAACTCTGCAGGCGGCTCGCCTAAATTCAAGCATAATATTCGATAAATATCTCCGAGCATTTTAATCTTGGCATTTTGAATAGCATTTTTTGACGTTTTTGACGTTGCAATATTGCGTATTTCTAAACCATCTTCACGTAATTTACGTTTGATAAGCTTTAGCATCCAGTGAGTATTATTACTTGTGTTAGTCTCAGGCATTACCTGTTCAGGAACGAGTCCATATTTTTCTGCAAGATTTGAGAAAGAATTCCAGACACCACCGTCACCTATTGTACTTCGAAACAAATGATCAACCGATTTGTCATCCATTGGAAGGTTGGCATACTTTATCTGAGCTTCTAAAAAGAGATTACATTTCTCGAAAATATCCCAGAAGTACAAATAGTTGTGTGAAAAATCAAAGTTTGATAGTTGGTATTTCTCAATAATTGATGGGCGCAATACATTCATTCCGGTAAACATCCAACAACGTCCGGAGCTTTTTTGGTCTGTGATACCCTTCGCATTTACCCTATATGTGAAATTATGATCTACAGTGCTTAAATTTTCACGACTAAGCACTAATTTCATAACATCATTGTTACTCAAAGCATTTGTAAGAGCCTTTGTCGCCGGGTCGTTGGCATTGTACGACTTTTTTATTTCTCTCATTTGCTCTTTGCCTATGGTTCCCTCTTGGGCGTATGAACTTAACCACAGGCTAATGAATACAATTAAAAATGCAATTTTTCTCATATTTTAGATATTATTGGTTTTAACATTCTGAATTTATCATCACAAAATACCCAATATTTTTTGAAAGCTCAAAGGATATGTTTGATTAATAAACAATAGATGTTGTATAATATAAAAATCAAAAAAAGGAGTCACTATATCAGTAACTCCTTTCTCTTTTTGGACATATTTGTTTTATTTTAAATTGGTGTTTTTTTAAGCTCTTAAGAGATTTTCCATATCTTCCTCTACTTCTCCGATGCCTGAAATTCCAAAATTTTCAATCAAAACATTTGCTACATTAGGAGAAAGAAATGCCGGTAGGGTAGGTCCTAATTTGATGTTTTTAACGCCTAGGTGTAATAATGCTAACAGTACAATAACGGCTTTTTGTTCATACCAAGCAATATTGTAGGCGATTGGTAAGTCGTTTAAATCATCCAAGCCAAAGACTTCTTTCAATGCCAAAGCTATTTTTACCAATGAGTAAGAGTCGTTACATTGCCCTGCATCTAAAACACGAGGTATACCACCAATATCTCCTAATGCTAACTTATTGTAGCGAAACTTAGCACAGCCAGCCGTAAGAATAACAGTGTCTTGTGGTAATTTTGATGCAAAATCAGTATAGTAGTTACGTTTATTTTGGCGACCGTCGCAACCAGCCATTACAAAGAACTTCTTAATCGCACCACTCTTCACTGCATCTACAACTTTGTCTGCTAATTCTATCACTTGGTTGTGAGCAAATCCGCCATTGATTTCTCCGGTTTCTATTTCCTTTGGAGGAGGGCACGTTTTTGCTAATTCAATAATTTCAGAGAAGTCTTTACGACCGCCTTTTTCCCTATCTGGAATATGCTTAGATCCAGGATAACCGGCAGCTCCTGTTGTAAATACTTTATCTGCATAGGTTGAACTCTTTGAAGGGGGAACGATACAATTGGTCGTAAACAAAATAGGACCTTGGAAGGCTGTAAATTCTTCTTTTTGTTGCCACCATGCGTTTCCATAATTTCCGATGAAATGTTTATATTTCTTGAATGCCGGATAAGCATGTGCAGGTAACATTTCGCAGTGAGTATAAACATCTACTCCCTTACCTTCAGTTTGGATAAGTAAGTCTTCAATATCTCTAAGGTCGTGACCACTAATTAGTATTCCCGGTTTGTCTCCAACTCCGATATTCACTTTCGTAGCTACAGGATTTCCGTAAGATGATGTATTTGCATTGTCTAACAACTGCATGGCTTCAACACCATACTTCCCTGTTTCTAATGTGAGACCTACTAAATCATCTACAGATAGGCTGTCGTCGGTAGTTGATGCCAAAGCTCTTTGAATGAACACATGAATTTCTTCTTTTTCATGCCCCAGATTGTACGCGTGTTCTACGTATGCCGCCATTCCTTTAACACCATAAGTCACTAATTCCCTTAAACTGCGAATATCCTCATTCTCTGTAGCAAGAACACTCACGTCTTCATTTTTGGCTTCAAATTCTTCTTCTGTTTCTCCAGTCCATATCGCACTGTCATGCAATTCTTCAGGTAGTTTTCCGCCTGCATTTACAAATGACTCTCGAACTTCATCTCTTACTTTTAGAGCGTCTTTGATGAAATTTACAAATCTTTCATTATCAAAATTTGCATTGGTTATTGTCATGAATAAGCCATCAAAAACAACTTTATTTACGCTATCATTTATTTCAATACCCTGTTTTCTTGCTAATGTTGTGTAGATGGATATTCCTTTCAGCACATACATCGTTAAATCTTGCAAGTGACATAAATCCTCTTTTTTGCCACAAGTTCCTACTACTGTGCAGGCAACTCCTTTAGTAGCCTCTTGACATTGATAACAAAACATACTCATAATTTCTATATTTTAATGTGTTTTTTCATTGAATTGATACAAAGATGCTGATTCGTTGTAATGAAAAATGTAATTTGGATTACATAATGGCGTTTTTCTTTATCTTTATCCTAAAAAATGATTAAAATACTTTCACAAATACCTTTATTCAAAGGAATATCTATAGCTAATCTATCTCATGCTTTTGAAAAGATCCATTATCAAGTCCGTGATTATCAAGCTGAGAATATTATCGCGTATAGTGGCGATACTTGTGATAGTCTGCATGTACTGCTTGAAGGTCGTGTAAGGGGAGAAGTAGCAAATTTTAATGGTAAGAATGTAGTAGTTGATGATATTTTTGCACCCAGTACTTTTGCTGAGGCTTTTTTATTTGCAACTCAGGATAAACTTTTAGTAAATATCGTAGCAACCACTCAGGCTAAAGTGTTGAGAATCCCAAAAGAAGAGTTCCTGCGATTGCTACAGATGGAAGATGCAATCCTTAGAAACTACCTCAATGCTACGGCTAATCGATTTGTGACCGTATCACAGAAACTGAGATTTTTAAGCTTGAAAAATGTAAAACAGAAATTAGCTCATTATTTACTTGGAATTAAGCAACAACATCCTGATAAAGATTTTTTCCCTTTAGGAAAAACGCATGAAGCTCTAGCTGCCTTATTTGGAATAACTAGACCAGCACTCACCAAAAATCTTTTAGCACTTCAGGAAGAAAATATTATTGTTGTCAAAAATAAACGGGTGAAAATATTGGATGAAAGATTATTGATGAGTTACTTAGGAAAATGATGATTCTAGATGAAGTGGTCTGTAAAGAATTAGTCTTTTTCGTTATTTAAAGCTTATGTTATAACAAACATAGCTTGGCTTTTTTTAATAGTTAGTTATTTAGAATATCTTTGGCATCATTTTAAAACTTTTTCTAAACAAACCATTTATTTAAGATTTTACAAGACGATGAAAAAGAAAGACTTACTATTTATTAGTGTATGTATCATAGTATTTGCTCCATTTTTTATTTTTGATAGCGTTTATGATGCCTATACTAAATTTAATACTGAACATGGAATGCTAATGTCCTTCATTAAATTTGCTATTCTAGCTACCTTAGGAGAAGTTATTGGTTTGCGTATAAAAACAGGACAATACAATAAAGAAGGTTTTGGAATCATTCCTCGTGCTATAGTTTGGGGTTTCTTAGGATTGACGGTCAAAATGTCCTTGATAATTTTTGCTACAGGAGTTCCTCAGTTCCTTGCCTATTTGGGTTTTGATGAAGCAATATCGGTGATGAAGCAAGCATTTAGTACCGATAAATTAGTTGTAGCGTTTTGCATCAGTGCAGCAATGAATACTATTTATGCTCCAGTTATGATGACATTTCATAAAATTACTGATACTCATATTCTTGCTAATGGCGGGACTGTTGCTGGCCTATTTACGCCCATTCGCTTCAAAAAAATATTTCAAGAATTAGATTGGGGCGTACAGTGGGGATTTGTCTTCAAAAAGACGATTCCATTTTTCTGGATACCAGCACATACGATAACTTTTTTATTACCTCCGGAATTTCAAGTTCTCTTTGCCGCATTATTAGGAATTATGCTAGGTGTTTTACTTGCTATTGCTTCACAAAAAAGCAGTGCAGTTGAGTAAACCCCTCTAGTATTAAAGACGCATTAGATTTAAAAAAGTATGTCCTCAATCTATTTAATATTTATTTGTCTTCTTGCAGGTTATTTGCTCAAGAAATTTAAAGTTGTAAATGTTGATGCTTTCAAGACATTAAATTCCTTAGTCATATACTTTGCCTTACCAGCACTTACGCTTTATTTTATCCCTAAAATCGAATTAACTTCAGAATTATTATTTCCGATTTTGATGCCTTGGGTAAATATAGGACTATGATGGTTGTTGTTTGGTTTTTTGGGGTATAAATTCGGCTGGAGTAAATCGTTAACAGGTGCGTTAATCATCATGGCTGGTTTTGGCAACACGTCATTTGTGGGTATTCATGTGATACTGGCACTTTATGGTAAAGAGGGCATAGAAACTGTGATTATGGTTGACCAACCTGGTAGTTTCGTTGCGCTTACAACCGTAGGGATATTAATTGCCAATATTTATGCTAATAAGCATCAAATATCAGCAAGGCTGGTCGTTGGAAACATTCTTAAATTCCCACCCTTTCTTGCTTTCGTCATAGGTTGGGCGCTTAATTTATGTCAACTTAACATTCCTGAAGATATTGATGCTACTTTAGATATGATGGGGAGTTTGGTTGTGCCTTTAGCCCTTCTTTCTGTTGGCATGCAATTAAAATTAGACTTTAAAAGTCTGCACTGGAACTACGTTTGGTTAGGATTAGGTTTTAAACTTTTACTTTTTCCCGCGATTATCTTTACTTTATGTTTCATTGTCTTTAAGGAAACAGGTCAGATTATTGAAATTACGGTTATAGAATCTGCGATGGCGTCTATGATTACGGCAGCGATTGTTGCGATTGAATATGGTTTAAAACCACGTTTTTTGCAGTCTTATGTTGAGTGTTGGAATACCTCTGTCATTTTTAACTATTGGACTGTGGTATTGGCTAATTCAGATTTTCTAAAAAAAAGATTCAATAGAAAGGCGTTTTTATTGGAAATTTTCATCAGAAAATTGACTTAGAAGCCAATAATCTGAGATAGGGAAAATCTTACAACTCCCTTTTTAGTTTTACACTAACGTAAAATGCATTCCTATAAAGTTATATTGATACTTTTTTAAATAAAATAATTCAGTTTTCTTATATTTACAGGTATGAATTGGGATCTGTTGTTAAAACTAGCATATTATCTATTTCTAATTGGTATATCCATTAGAGTTATTTACGATACCAAATCGTCAGTTAAGGCTTCCGCTTATATCTTACTTATATTTATACTTCCTATACTTGGCGTGCTAATTTATCTATCCTTTGGTTTAAACTATCGAAAGTCTGGGATCTATGACAAAAAGCTACTTTTAGATGATAAACAAGCTGATAGAATTAGTGAGATTATCCAGTTTTATCTTAAAAAATCCAAAGGAGCATTTAAAAGCAGATACAACAATTTTTATGGTCTGAGTCAAATGCTTTTTTCCGATAATAAATGTCTTCCTACCAGAAACAATAAAGTGAAATTATTGGAAAATGGAGAACAAAAGTTTGTGTACTTATTAGATGCGCTAAAGAATGCTAAGCATCATATTCACATGGAATATTATATCTATGAAAATGATGAGATAGGTAATGAAATTGCAAAGATATTAATGCAGAAAGCCAAAGAAGGAGTAGAAGTAAGGTTTATCTATGATGACTTTGGGAGTAATAGGATTCGTAAAAACCTTGTAAAAAAGATGCGCAAGAACGGAGTGGAAGCCTTTGCCTTTTATAAAGTTATCTTTATTTATCTTGCCAATAGATTGAATTATCGAAATCACAGAAAAATTGTCATTATTGATGGTGAAAAGGCGTTTGTAGGAGGCATTAACGTCAGCGATAAATATATTAACAAACAAATCACAAAGAATTATTGGAGGGATACCCACCTCATGATTGAAGGAGAAGCGGTTTGGGAACTGCAACGCATCTTTTTAGCAGATTGGAACTTCTGTGCGAATCAAGAAGTGAAACCTAGAGCTGAATTTTTCAAAGAACATACGAGGCTAGAAGCGGGGCAATGGGTTCAGGTGGTCTCAAGTGGTCCTGATTCTAAGAATCCAAGTATATTGTATAGCTTTTTACAAGCTATAGCAGTGGCTAAAAAGGAAGTCTATATCACAACGCCATATCTGATTCCTAGTGAAGATTTTATTCAGGCACTGCATATGGCTGCTTTGCGTGGAGTTGATGTACGTATTTTAGTACCTGAAAAATCAGATTCCATTTTTGTTAACTCTGTAAGCAAGTCATATTTTAGAGATCTATTGAGTAAGGGGATTAAAATTTACCTATACCAAAAAGGCTTTGTTCATGCAAAAACGATGGTGTGCGATGAGCAGCTAGCCGTAGTAGGCACAGCAAATATTGATAACCGAAGTTTTGACCTGAATTTTGAAGTCAATGCACTAGTTTACGATGAAGATTTTGCAACTGAATTGAAAACTTTATTCTTTAAGGATTTATCAGATGCAAAAGAATTAGAGCTCGCCGAGTGGAGTAAGCGAAGAAAATCAATCCAAATTTTAGAAAAGGCTATTCGGGTATTTTCGCCGTTGCTTTAACCATTAATATTATGATGAATGAAAATAGCGATTAAATCATTTGATGAATTGTCAAGAGATGAACTCTATGCGATACTTAAACTTCGGAGCGAGGTTTTTGTCGTAGAACAACAATGTGTATATCAAGATATAGATGGAAAAGATCAAATGGCGTTGCATGTGATAGGGAAGGATGCAGGGAAAATCATTGCCTATTCGCGTGTTTTTGCTCCAGGAGAGTATTTTGAAATAGCAAGTATCGGCAGGGTAGTGGTTTCAATAGCGCAACGTAATCAAAAGTATGGATACGAAATAGTAAAAGCATCAATTAATGCCATTCAAAATCATTTTCATACTTCAGACATTTGCATCTCAGCACAATGCTATCTTGAGAAATTTTATGCGGATTTAGGCTTCCAAGCCACTGGAAATAAGTATTTAGAAGATGGTATTCCTCATATGACAATGCTGTACAAAAAATAAGCTACTCCTCAGTAATTTCATTGATAGTATTTGGAGTTACAACAGGTTTCTTCTCAAAAGCATCTTTAACAAACTCCTCGTAGGCTTTCCCTTTAAAAATCGCTTTACTTCCTGCTCCGATTCCTATGACTGTCGCCATGGCTTTATCTGTAGATGTATTTATCTTGATTAAATCATCTTCTCTAGCGTGATAAACGAATCCGTTAGTCGGGTTAGGTGCCGTCGGCACATAGACGATGCAGAATCCATTGCCCATACGCTCTACAATAAAACCCACCATATGCGAATTCGTATGATAAACATCAATCAATACGACTTCTTCGAAAGGCTTATCTTCTACACTGGTAAATTGATTAATAATGTTCTTAATGGTATTGTAAAGAGGAATTGATGAAAAAATATTGTTTTCTATGCTGAGAAAGAATTTTTGTCCTCTTGCCGTGGAAACGAAAACCCCAATAAGTAAAAAAAGTCCCACAAGAATTAAAAGTGCAAACAAATTGAGTATCCACACGTTTATGTTCACTGTATCAGTAAGTGTTTGGCTGAATGGAGTGATAACACCAACAACTAAACGGAACAGAAAAATAAAAAGCAGTAAAATAATTATGAGGGGAAGAGCAAATATGAACCCACTCAATATTTTACTCAGAATATAAGATTTATAATTTACCTTATTGTTTGTTGGCTTTTTCATAAACAAGTTAAGTAATAGTATTTATAAAAATATTCAAAATTACACGTTTAGTAGCATAGCAAAAATAGCACCAAAATAAAATAGTGTTGGTCAAAAATAAATTTTTTATAGATTTTAAAAGAATTGCGAATAATTTGTGTGATGTTCAAAATCTTTTGGCTTTTGAACATCGTACTGGAGAAGATTTACGTCTTTTAGTATTATCGAAGGACTGCGTCAAATTATGGCATTTACTTAAAGCGGAAAGAGGGGGATTCGAACCCCCGGATGCTTGCACATCACACGCTTTCCAGGCGTGCACAATCGGCCACTCTGTCATCTTTCCTGTAAAAAATAATGCAAAGAAACATTATTTTATGATGGTATCAAAACCGAAACTGCTCTTTTATTTTAGCAGAGCCACCGCTTCTTTGATACGTTTTAGAGCTTCTTCTATCATTTCGTTTGAGGTTGCATACGATAATCGAATATAGTCTGGTGCACCAAATGCTTCCCCTGTTACAGTGGCAACCCTTGCATGTTCTAGCAAAAATAAGGAAAAATCAGTAGCATTATTTATTGTTTTATCTTCGTATGTTTTACCAAATAGTTGGTTGACTTTTGGAAATAAATAGAAAGCTGCTTTCGGTGTTTCAATTTCAAAACCGGGTATCTCTTTCATTAGTTTCACGGCTAAGTCTCTACGCTCTTTGAACTTGTTACGCATTTTTACAATCGGTTCATCAGTGCCTGTAAGCCCAGCTATAGAAGCCATTTGTGCTATAGAAGTGACCCCAGAAGTCAATTGGCTCTGTAGCTTGCTCACTGCCTTTGCAAGCCATTCAGGTCCCGCCATATAGCCGATGCGCCATCCTGTCATGGCATAGCCCTTAGACATTCCATTAACCACAACCACTTGGTCTTTAATAAAGTCGAACTGTGCGATGCTTTCATGTGTTCCTTCGTAAGTGATGTATTCATAAATTTCATCGGAAACAATCATACAATTAGGATAGTCTGCCACTACTTTAGCGATCTCTTCTAATTCTTGTTTAGAATAAATACTGCCAGTTGGGTTAGAAGGAGAGTTTAGGAAAAGGGCTTTTGTTTTATCGTTTATTTTCTCTTTTAGCTGTGAAGGCGTGATTTTAAAACCATCTTCCATTCCAGTTTCTACAAATACAGGAACACCTCCGGCAAGCTTCACAATTTCACTATAGCTAACCCAATACGGACAAGGAATAATGACTTCATCATTAGGATTAATAATACATTGGAAAATATTATACAATGAATGTTTTGCCCCGCACGAAACCACGATTTGATTGGTGTTGTAATCTAAATCATTATCTCTTTTGAGTTTTAAAGAAATCGCCTCTAATAAGACTTTGTAGCCAGCTACGGGTGTGTAATGTGAATAATTTTCTTTTATCGCTTTTATTCCTGCCTCTTTGATATGCTCTGGCGTGTCAAAATCAGGCTCCCCCACACTTAAACTGATAATGTCAATTCCTTGTGCTTGCAACTCTCTGCTTTTTTGAGCCATCCCTATGGTTGGTGAGTTCTCAAGTGCATTTATTTTATCAGATAATATAGTCTTACTCATAACTAATGATTTAATTTACTAATTTTGTCGAAATACAAATATAATTCTTATTTATTAATAAATGGAGAACTACATATTAATGGCACTCATTGTAGGCTCACTAGTACTTTTAGTATATCTGTGGACTGAGAGAAAAAACAAAAATGTAAAAGTGCCAAACATACCTGTTTCAAGAGATGAAAAAGCAATCTTCGCACTTAAAATGCAAGCCTATGAAAGACTTTCATTGTTCTTAGAACGTAGCAAGCCACAATCATTATTAATGCGATTAATGCATAAAACAAGTGATGCAAAGCAATTGCAATTATTGTTGTTGAATACCATAAGAGAAGAATTTGAACACAATTTTTCTCAACAGATTTATGTGTCTGAATCTCTATGGCAGTCTATCTCAATGGCAAAAGACCGTTTGATACAATTAATAAACAAAGCAGCTTCTACAACTGATGTTGAGACTAAGGAGCGTTTGGGAGAAGAACTCCTGATGCAGTATAGTAATGAGAAGGAAGATTATATTGGTACTACATTACAACAATTGAGGAAAGAAGCAAGGATAATACAAGGACAATAGGATGGCAGAGATAAAAAAACAGAAGTTTACCACTTTTGAGCAGATGAAGCTCAACAAATCGTTAATGAAGAGTCTGAATGAGAATGGTTTTGAACATCCTACACCAATCCAGTCGGCTGCATTGAAACCGATACGGTCAGGGAAAGACGTCATTGGTATTGCACAAACAGGAACAGGGAAGACCTTTGCTTATTTGCTCCCCATATTGGAGCGTCTGCATTATGCTCAGGAAATGGCTCCGCGTGCATTGATTATCGTACCGACACGTGAATTGGTACAGCAAGTGGTAGAAGCTGCCGAACTCTTAGCATCATTTAATGATTTGAGAATTTTAGGCATTTACGGAGGCTCTAATATTCGTACGCAGTCAGCAAGTGTTGCCGAAGGAGTTGATCTGTTGGTTACTACGCCGGGTCGTTGCATTGATATTTATATGACTCGAGTATTAACATTATCGAAAGTGAAAACCTTAGTAATAGATGAAGCAGACCGTTTAATGGATATGGGATTTATTCATCAGTTGAATACGATACATGCTGCATTGCCTACAAGCCATCAAAACCTGCTATTCACGGCAACTTATTCTGAGGAAGTGAGTAAATTGGCTGATGAGTTTCTTTTGGATCCTCGTCGTGTTGAGGTCACTCGCCAAGCATCAACTGTAGAAAATATTGCACTAGGAGCTTATATGTTGCCAAATTTCTATACGAAAATCAACTTGTTAAAATTACTGTTGTCAGTACCGGACTTTAATAAAGTGATGATTTTTGTAAGAACAAAGAAGCGTGCTGATTTGGTACAAACCAAATTGCTGGAAGATTTCGGGAAGGAAATGGGGGTACTCCATTCTAATAAAGCACAAAATACGCGTTTTGAAACCCTAAGAGCATTTAAAGAAGGAGATGCCCGTATTTTAATATCTTCAGACATAGGTGCGAGAGGTATTGATATCGATGATATTACTCATGTTATTAATTTTGATTTACCTATTCTTAATGAAGAATTTGTACATAGAGTGGGGCGAACAGGACGAGCAGAACGTTCGGGCGTTGCCATAACTTTCTTTACTGAAGAAGAGGAAGAACAAATGCTGGAAATTGAGAAATTAATTAGCCGAGAAATAGAAGTACTTGAATTGCCTTCTAATTTAAAAATATCAGAGGATTTACTTGAAGAAGAAAGAATTATTACTAAGAATATTCGAGTGAAAGATACGGTAAAAGGCGGTGGCGGTGCATTTCATCAAAAGAAACGTGGGAATAAAAAGCCGGCTAAACGCAGTGGCAGAAAAAAGAAGAATAAGTAAAATGAAGAATAAGATGGTATCTAAACGACAATTATTTTTTCAACATATTGGACAAACCTCCCCACAACCTATAGGGCTTGAAATAGAGAAGGCAGAAGGAATTTATTTGTACAGCACAGATGGGAAGCGTTATATAGATTTGGTCTCTGGTGTTTCCGTGTCAAATCTGGGGCATAACCATCCTAAAATAGTGAATGCCGTAAAGGAGCAAGCCGAGAAATATATGCATTTGATGGTCTATGGCGAATATGTAGAAGCACCGCAAGTACTATATGCCAAGAAATTGACTGATGCGTTGCCAGAGCGGTTGAATAATTTGTATTATGTAAATTCAGGAAGTGAAGCGATAGAGGCTGCTATAAAGTTGTCAAAGCGATATACAGGGCGTAGAGAAATCGTAGCTTTTAAAAATGCGTATCACGGAAGTACTCACGGTGCTCTCAGTATTGGTAACGAGAGTTTAAAGAATGCTTACCGCCCATTGTTGCCAGAGATACGTATCTTAGAATTTAATAATGAAGAACAATTAAGGCAAATTACTGAGCAAACTGCCTGCGTAGTCATTGAGCCAATACAAGCAGAAGGTGGTTGCATTTTGCCTGAAGACGATTTCCTAAAAAAGTTAAGAAAACGATGTGATGAGGTAGGAGCTCTACTTGTTTTCGATGAAATACAAATGGGATTTGGACGAACAGGTAAACTCTTTGCTTTTGAAAATTATGGCATTGTGCCCGATATTTTGTGTTTAGCTAAAGCAATGGGCGGTGGTATGCCTCTTGGTGGTTTGATTTCTGATAAAAAAATCTTAGATTCATTTACCAGCAATCCCATGTTGGGTCATATAACTACATTTGGGGGGCATCCCGTATCGGCAGCTGCAGGTTTGGCTTCTTTTGAATTGTTAACTGAGGGTAATATCTTAGACAAGGTTGAAGAAAAGGGAAGACGATTCGAAACAGCATTAAAGGATTTGCCACAAGTAAAAGAAATACGACGTATTGGTCTCTTTTTGGCTGTAGAAATGTACGATGCAGCTTCTTTTGAAAGCTATATGCAAAGAGGTTTTGAGTTAGGACTTATAAATGACCCATTCTTATTTTATTCGAATACATTTCGTATTTCCCCTCCGCTAAACATAACTGATTGGGAAATTGAGGAAGCGATTAACCTAATTATAAGTGCATTGAAATAGATTTTCATGTTGCAAAAAATTTCAGAATATCTTTATGAAAGCTGTATTTCTAAGGAGACATTAGGAGGCGGCTCTATAGCTGATACTTTTCTTGTTACTTCTGAAAAAGGAAATAAGTATGTAGTAAAAACAGGGATGCAAAATTCTAAGGCATTGCTGTGTGAAGCTCATGGATTAGAGGCGCTAAGAGAATCACAGTCAATACGTGTTCCTAATGTTATTTTTTCAAATGAGGAATATTTAGTTATTGAATTCATAGAAGAGGGGAAGCCTCAAAGGGATTTTTTTACACAATTTGGAAGAAAATTTGCCAAGTTACATCAAACAACTTCTTCTTATTTTGGTTTCTTTGAAGATAATTTTATTGGCAACACTCCACAGATCAATACGAAATGTGATAGCTGGGAGACATTCTACAGAGAATATCGCTTGCGTTATCAGTTGGATTTGCTGAAAAATCAAGGTTTTTGGACCCAAACCTTACAGCTATTCTATGAGAAGCTTGAGCCTACCGTTCATGAGGTGCTAAATGGGAGCGAAGAAGAAGCTGTTTTACTGCACGGGGACTTATGGAGTGGAAACTTTATGGTAGATTCAAAAGGTGAAGCATGCATTTATGACCCGGCTGTATATTATGGACACAGGGAGGCAGATTTAGCAATGACCAAACTCTTTGGAGGATTTTCAGAATCATTTTATCAAAGTTATAACGAGGTTTATCCTCTTAAAGAAGGATGGCAATACAGAGAACCTTTATATAAACTCTATCATATTCTCAATCATGTTAATTTATTTGGAAATAGTTATTTGCAATCAGCAACGTCCATAATTAAAGACTATCTAAAAGCATAATTATTGTATCTTTGTATAGATAAATAAAAGAAGAAACAATATGCATTATTATAAATTCATTAGCATTATCTTAATTCTTTTTACTTTTTCTTGTAAAAAGGATAAAGAGGAGCCAGTAGTCATAGAAACTAAGACATATGATGTAGAAGTCCCATTGTCTCATGGCTTGAAAAATTCATTAGAATTTGTAAAAGTACATAGTGATGTTACACCTATTTTAAAAGCTAAAGAAGATAATATCGTTCTTTCTTGGAATTTCCAAGTGAAAGATCATCGTATGTCAATCTATCTAAAAGGATTGAGTTTTACTCTAAAAGGGACAGAAAACCTTGAAGATTTCAAAGGATTTTCTTTAGAATATATTGATGATAAAGATAGTATATCAACCTTTGGTGAGCTAACTAAAGTTACAGCCGATAGCATTTTGACTTTTAGTGACAAAGTGAAACTTTCGAAAGGGAGAAATTCTTTTAGATTAAAATGTTCATTAAAAGACAATGCGAATATTAACAATCATTTAGAGATAACACCGCTTTCAATGACCATAAGTGGGAAAAAGTATAAGCTTGATTTGGGTTCATTGCAACGAAAATTTGGGATAGCGCTCTTACAACACGGTCAAGGCGGTATTGATACCTATCGTATACCGGGTTTGATAACTACTCGTAAAGGTACGTTGATTGCTGTTTATGATATACGTCATAATAGCAGTAAAGATTTGCAAGGTGATATAGATGTAGGAATGAGTCGCAGTACTGATGGCGGACAAACTTGGCAACCCACCGATGTTGTTATTGATATGGGTGAGTATGGAAGAAAGCCAGAAAAACTAAATGGGGTAGGTGATCCCTCTATTCTGTATGATGAGAAAAATCATACATTATGGGTTGCAGCCTTATGGGCACACGGTATGAATGAGAAAAAAATGGTTTGGACAGGTAGTCGCCCGGGTATGTCACCGCGTAGAACAGGACAGTTAGTCTTAGTCAAAAGCACTAACGATGGTAAAACTTGGTCTGAACCTTATAATATCACTTCACAGGTTAAAAATCCTGATTGGCAACTATTGATGCAAGCACCAGGTAGAGGTGTCACAGTAGGAGATAGTGTGCTAGTCTTTCCCGTTCAGTTTAAAGAAAAACTAGATAAACCCTCTATAGATGGTGAAACTTATACTCCTTTTGCATCGATTATTTATAGCAAAGATAGAGGGAGGACATGGCAAATAGGATCTGGTGCTAAAGCCAATACTATGGAGTCTCAGGCTATTGTTTTGAATGATGGCAATTTAATGTTAAATATGCGTGATATTCACAATAAAGGTAATGATTCTAAGACTAATGGTAGAGCTATTGCATTTACTGATGATTTCGGAGCCACTTGGACAAACCATTCAACATCAAATAGCGCGCTGGTAGAACCTAGTTGTCAAGCCAGTTTGATAAAAGATGAATTTCTTGTTGATGGTAACCTGAGGTCTATTGTTTTGTTCAGCAATCCCGCATCAAAAGCAAAAAGAGAAAATATGAGTATAAAAGTGAGTTTAGATGATGCTGAAAGTTGGTTGCCAAAACATACCACACTCATAGATTCTGGAGAGGGAAGGGGCTATTCGTCCCTGACTAAAGTTGATGATGAACATGTAGGTATATTGTATGAAGGAAGTGGTGCTGACTTAGTGTTTCAAATATACCACATTAAGGAGTTGATACGAAATTAGTGAAACAGAATCATTTTTTTAACAATACAATTTTCTTAGCTATTGTAGCTTGTTTTCTATGGTCAACAGCCTTTGTTGGCATTAAAATAGGACTCAGATATACGACTCCGCTACAATTTGCAGGAATTCGATTTTTTCTTTCAGGTTTAATGATTCTGCCTTTTGTTCAAAATTTTCCTGCAAAATGGAAAATTGCGAAAGCCCATTGGAAAATCATTATTTTAGTAGCTTTACTTCAAACCACTTTAGTGTATGCGCTATTCTATACAGGCTTAGAAAAAGTGCCAGCCTCATTAGGAGCTATGCTAATTGGTGCAGGACCTCTTTTTGCCTCGTTAGTAGCTCATTTTATGACTTCCGATGATAAATTATCTAAAAGGAAGACTTCCATTATTTTTTTAGGAATGTTAGGCGTGGCTATTATTTCTCTCAATAAAGAAAATGCTTCGATGCATTATCCTTTACTATGGTTAGGAATTGTACTGCTTCTTTTTAATAATATTATTGGAGGTATTGGGAATGTTGTCATTTCTAAATATGGTAAGGGCTTGCCACCTATGGTTTTAAGCTCGTTTTCGCTTGTAGTGGGCGGTGCCGCACTTTTTATCATATCTTTATTTTTTGAAAAATTTGAATGGAAAATTTATCCTAAGGAATATTATCTGTCGTTAGCTTGGCTCAGCTTTCTGTCTGCAGCTGCTATTACGATCTGGTTTTCATTGCTCAAACGTCCAGGAGTCAAGGTTTCCGATTTAAATACTTGGAAGTTTATAACACCGGTACTGGGTGCAATTCTTAGTTGGATTATACTCCCTGATGAATATCCTACATTTTTAGCTATAGTGGGCATGTGTATTATTGCAATTGCACTGATACTGCTCAATACCCAAATCGTGAAAAAGAAGAAGTCTATCTCTTAAACGTTTCTTCTTGAAAAAAGAAATAAGGTTTTTCAATATAGAAGTTGGTGAATTCTTGTCTTTTTACGCTGGATGCGTCAGGTCTAAAGAAGCTTACGTCGTCAGGTCTTTTGAAAAATAATGAAAAACTGATTTGGAAGGTCTTAAAAACAAAATTGTCATTGTTTAATCTAACTCCTAAGCCTACACCGCCATAAATATTGTCGGAGCTGATAATCTTGCTATTATCACTCGCAATGTATCCTAGGTCCAAAAATGAAAAGAATGCTGTACGAAAACCCGCAATGGTCATAGGAGAGAAAAAAACGTCTTCAACATTGACTACGAGCTTTCTGTCGCCTGTAGTTTCTTCGCTTTTGAAATTCCTCAATCCATTGTCTTCGTTCAGATTCAAGAAATCATCAGTTGGATTCAGCCCGACGATATATTTAACTTTAAAGAAATGACGGTGTTTGGTGTCTCTAAATCGATACAATCTAGAGATATAACTAAACTCGGCGCTTATCAGTCCATCTAAAAAACCTTGCCTATTTAAGAACGTACCACCACTCAAACGTGTTGAAAAATAATGACTCTTTCTAGCATTATAATATCCACGTGAGAAGTTCAGTCCGATATAGCCTTTGCGATTCCAGTCGTTGTAAACTGTCCCTACAAATATTTGAGCTAAATAACCATACGGTATATTTTCTACACGACCATAGCTGTACATTAAATTACTAAGGAACAGCTGTTGTTTGGAAACATTATAACCGAGCAAAGCTCCAGTAGTTTTTAATAGAAATACATTTGTGTCGGCTTTGATTTCAGGATGTTTTGTGAAATTGACTCTGTATAGTCTTGCTGTCAATGCTTTCCTGTATCGTGCATATTCATTCTTTGCTTCTAGATTAAAAGGTAGTGTGGTACCGCCCCATAGATCAACCTCGTGAAAATTTATTTCATTATCGAATCTAGCAATGTCGTTAGTAGGTACATGATCAGCGTCTTTATAGGAACTGACTTTTAATCCGCCTGCATATTTTGTTCTATAATCAATAAAAGTTCTATCCAATTCAAGAGATAGTTTTTTATTATGATGTGTATTTTCAGCAATAGCTGTTGCTTGAATTTTTGAATTACCAATGGAAGGAATAGAGTATTCGAAACCCAAGCTGTGTTGTACATGTTTGTCTGGATTATAATAATAGGCAACTCTAGCATTATGTCCTAATCCCCATAGGTTTTTATTGTAAACTTTAGCTTTATGTGCGACTAGATTATTTGCTTGATAACTAAAAGACCATGCAAACCGATCCTTCAATATAAAATCTATTTCTACCTCATTGTTACCAATATCTGTAACTGTTAGAAAGACTTCATCTATGTATCCTAAGGAACGTAGCTTCTCTTCGTTTTCCTCAAGTAGCTTGATATCAAGAGGTTCACCTTCATTTAAGGACATGACACGCTTCAGATGGCTAACTTTGGTTCTCATGTGTACACGATTTCCAAATTCAGCTAATTTATTGTCTGTACTATCGGTGGGGAGTCCGTTCACAGTTTTCCCAAAGGGATTGGTTACGGTAAATGTAATTTTTCTTATCCACTTGCCTTCGTGCGAAGCGAAGGAGCGTGCAATACTATTTTTAGATATACTTTTGGGTGTGGTTGCTGTGGGTGGATCAAACAATATGTTGAAAAGTTCGTTAGACCATTTATGTTTGGAGGCCTTCTCTTTCCAATTGTTGTAAAATTGTTTTTGTTTATAGAGATTAGTATCCTCATAATGAAAAATAGAATCTGTAGCCTGCTGTTCATCTTGGGCATAAGAGCCTACAGCAGATGCAAATAAAAAAATCCCTAGAAATATGTAATATAAAATATTTTTCAAGTTGTACAGAAATTTAGGGCGAAAGGTACTAAAAAATAATATTATTATATCTGTTTTGATATCCAGATTTTTACTAAATGACAATAAAAAAATGCTACCTCCGGGAAGAGATAGCATTTTCATTAATTATTAAATTTATTAAAACCTATAGCTTACTCGTCCTAAGAAATTTCTACCTGGCATATTGTAGGTATCGTTTTCTGCATAGTTTTCATCTAAGATATTATTTGCATTGAAACCAATGGTAAAATTATCTGTTAGATTGTAATATAGATGAGCATCAAAAACTATAGCTTGTGGATATTTTAATACACCCTTTTTAGCGTATTGTGGTTGATTTTTGTTTATTAAAGCCTCTAATTGAGGAGACATTGAATATTTTGAAGTAATTCGACTACCAATATACCGACCGTTAAGTTTGATATCCCATTTTTTATCTGTTTTGAAATGCAATCCGAAATTTCCTGTATGTTTGCGTACGTATTTAAGCTCTTCCCATTGGGCATCTTCCTCGTCTGATTTTACGTCAGCATTGAACAGAAGCGTGGTGTTTAAGTAGGCTTTTAATGAGAATGCATAATCAGCTAAGCTACCAAAGTCATAACTTGCAACCAATTCTACACCATCCATGCGACCCTTGCTAGCATTTGTATAAGTGTAGTACTCATCACCCCAGTTACTAGGATCAGGATCTACAAATACATTATTTACAATTTTATCTTTATGGTCGGTATTGAAATAAGTCGCATCCAGATCTATACCTTGTGCTATATTGTGATAACCTATTCCAATATCGTAAGTGATGGATTTCTCTGGGTCTAAATCAGGATTGCCTTTATAGTTCGTATTGTATGTATTGCCACCCCAAGTGTATGAAATACTATAAGAACCTGCTTTTTGCATTGCTTTCGGTGCTAAATAAGCAGTTCCAACATTAGCATGTATAGAAGTATTTTTGTCAATTTTTATTTTTAAACCGACATTAGGATTAAATACGCTATGATCTTCTGAGCTTTCAGGATTGCCTAAGAAGTCATTAGCTTCAAGTTTTAATTTCATAAAATCATAACGTCCACCAGCTGTAAGATTAATACGGTTTCCTAATTTGAAGTTCGCTTGCACAAAAGCACCTAATGAATTGTTAGTATAATCTGGGTTCCATGGTGCTATTGGCTGTCCGTTGCTTGGATCGAATTTATTTGATGTGTAGTTAATATTGTCATTATCTAGACCAAAGATAATGACATGTTTTTTTATTTTAAATAAATCTTGAAGTTGGAATCCAAAATTTTTATTTTCATTGCCAAAATCTTTGTTGCCAGTAGTCGGACTGTTAAACTCAGAATTTTCATTATTATAATATGGATTAAATTTGATGTTGTGTCTGTTTATTTGCCCATCTAGAGTTCCATAAATACTGTATCGGTCTATGTCTTTAATATAACTTGGATTTTCACTATAAAAACCTCCATTAGTAGCAACATCATCTACCAAGAAGTAGGATTGGTAAACATCTAGCGACCAGTTGTCGTTAAATTTATAACCTAATCGTAAATTGCCCCCTTTACTGTCAGTCGCAGTATTTTTCATTTCTTTACCATAAGACTCTTTCCCTAGGATAAGTTCTTCAGTAGGATTATAAGTATAAAAATTTTCTTCACCAGAGGTATAATCATCACTTTTTCTATAAAATGTAGCTGCATCAAATGAAAATCCACCTTTTATTTTTCCTCCTATACTTGCATTTAAATCAAGCAGGTTGAAACTACCATATCCTGCACTGATGTTTCCTGTTAATTTTTCAGTATTTTTTTTCGTGATGATATTTACTAAACCTCCCATGGCACTAGTTCCATACAATGATGAGAAGGGACCTTTTAATACTTCTATTCTCTCAATATCGGTAAGTGGTAATATGGATAAGTTAACTGTTCCGGAAGGAATTCCATCAACAAGTACTTTTACATAACTAGCATCATGACCAGCAGGAGCAAAACCTCGAAAACCAAAGGTTGTAGAGTAGTTGGGATATTGCACTAAATCAATAGATATACTTCTCTTTAATAAATCCTCTACACTGCTTAAGCCCGAATTACTAATTGCCTTTTGATTGATAATTTCGACTTTTAATGGCAACTCCTTTAATTTTGATTCTGTTCTTGAAGAATAGATAACTACCTCCTCAATTTCTTGAGTTTTGATAGTGTCAGCGACATTTTCCTTTGCGTAGCCAATGCTAAGCATAAAAAAACTGATAATTAAAATGGATAACTTTTTCATAATATTTTATTTAACATTATTATTTAAATTGTTTATTCTATTGAGCAATTCTTCTATGGAACTGCAACTAATTTTTTTGTTTTGGTTTTTCAGTAGCCATTTCTTAGAGTCTTGAATATGAACGCAATGGGTTGCATCTTTTTCGTTATCAATCAACTCATAGCCTTCTCTTTCCAGAGCTCGCCGTGTCCATTCTTTTATAACATTGTTTCCTGTAAGGAAGACAGTGCCATATGTTCTTCTATTTAGTTTGAAGACCCCTGTAGTTTTATCAAAATAGAATGAATCATTACTAAAAACTTTGGCAAAGGCATCATTTAAAACAAGATCCTCTGGAAAACCTGACTCTATATATCCGTCGGTATTCATTAGCCAAATGGTGTCGCACCACTGCAGAGCTAAATCTAATTCGTGGGTAGAAAGTAGTATGGCTTTATTCATTTCTTGTGCTAAATCGCGAAGCATTTTCATTAACTCAACTCTATTAGGCAAGTCCAGATGTGCCGTTGGTTCATCTAGCATCATTAGCGGGGTGTCTTGTGCTAATGCACGAGCCAGCATAACGCGTTGTTTCTCACCATCACTTAATTCGCTATACATTCTATCCGAATAATCTTCAAGGTTGCACTGCTGGATAGCTTCGTTTATGAGGATTTCATCTTTGGGCTGTAGTACTCCCATAGAGCCTGTATAGGGATATCTGCCAACTTCCACAATGTCTCTAACAATTAGGTTGGCAACTTCAATTCTGTCTGTAAGCACTAAGCTCAATAATTTGGCTTTAGCTTTTCCTTTAAGGTTTTCAATCTTAGTATTGTTGATAAATATAGTCCCTTCTAGGCTGGGCTGTAATCCTGCAATAGTTCTTAGCAGAGTCGATTTTCCACAGCCATTCGGACCTAATAATGCAACTAGTTTCCCTTCATCTATGCTGGCATTAATTTCTCTAGAAATAACTTTGGTTTTATTGCTGTATTTATAACCTGTAGCGGTTTTTTGAAGATTTAAAATTGTTTTTTTCATGCTTAAAATATTGACTTTTTACGACGATTTTGCATGATAACAAAGATGACAATAGGTGCCCCTAAAATAGATGTAACAGAATTGATAGGTATGGTAGTATTACTGCCCGGAAGTTGCGAGATGATGTCACAACAAAGCATCAACAAGACTCCTAATAGCATAGTAGCAGGAATAAGTGTACGATGATTTGCTGTTTTAAATAATAAACGAGCAACGTGTGGCACAGCAATTCCTAAAAAAGCAATGGGCCCCACAAAGGCAGTAAGCGTTCCAGTGATAAGTCCGGTGAGCACTACTAATGTTATACGTATGGTTTTAACACTCACTCCGACGCTTTTCGCATAATTTTCTCCAAGTAAAATGGCATTCATACTTTTCGGTAGAAGTAAAGACGCAAAAAGTCCTATGCTCACAATTGGAATTAGAAATTGCAGTTGTGTCCATGTAGTCCCAGAGAGACTTCCAAATGTCCAGATAAGGAAACTTTGAACAGTCTCAGGATCACTAAAAAACTGTAAAATTGAGACTAAGGATCCTGTAATGAATCCTAACATGACCCCAATAATTAATAATGATACGATATCACGCATCCATGTAGCTATGCTGGAAACGATAGCGAGAACTACAAAAGCACCCATAATGGAGGCTATTATCAATCCCCAGTAATTATTTGAAATGGAAGTTGACAAGAGTCCTGGAAGTATATTGGGTGCAAGAACAAAAGTGGCTACTCCTAAACTGGCTCCGTGCCCCACACCTAAAATAGATGTGTCAGCTAAAGGGTTTCTGAAGAGCGTTTGCATTTGTAAGCCTGTGATTGAAACTCCTGCACCGACGATGCAAGCTGTTATTGCTTTGGGTAAACGGAAGTTAATAAGAATATATTCCCAAGATTGTTTGATAGGCTCTCCCTGAAGTAAATCTACAATAGCATCCATAGGAATTGCTACGCTACCTAATCTTAGATCAAGTAAGAAAATCAAAACAATTCCCATACTTATTATAATAAATAGGAGAGAGTTACGTTTCATAGTTGCTATTCTAAATGTTTCCAGTAAATGCATTCATACTCTGGATACAACTCTGGGTGCAATATCTTTACAATATCCTTTAACAAGAGGTCAGGTCTGTTGATGCCACTTTCCCAATAATCATTTCCCCCATCAGGCTTCTCTCTTTTATTATTGAGATAAACCTTGTTGTTTTTAGTGGCTTGAAACTCACCATATCGTGGATTAGTAGATAGAAATTCGTCCATATCTTGAATTTTACTGTGTGTACTGAGCCAATATTCTGCATCGTGATACATTTCAAAAACTTCCTCGAAACTTTTAGGTAAGCTTTTGCTACCTGCACCCGCTGTTTTTAAATTAGCATTGGCATCACGTATTGCTTCAACAGAATATGTTTTGTCCTGTGGGAGGTACCATACTCCTTTAAAATCATGACCATACATTACTGTTGGTTTTCTCTCTGCTTTTGATGCTGTGTTTTTAATTTCATTGTAGTTACATACGACCTTATTAAAAATACTATCAGCCATTTGCTCTTTGCCAAATAAAAGTCCCATTAGTTTAAGCCATTCAGCTCTTGCAAGCAGTGTCTCTTCTCTCCAAGCATTATTATAGACAACAGCAATTCCCAAATTGGTCAAATTACCATCTACATCAGTCTTGTCCATATAGTTTTGCATTAAAATATCTGGTTCTAATGCAACAATCTTTTCTAGATTGAATCCCATCCCTCTACCAATTTCCTTAATCTTGCCTTGGGCAATTCGGTTTTGTATTTTTTTATCCCAAATATATTCTGGTGTACCTGCTCCAATTAGCTTTTCGTGTAAGTTGAGAATTTCAACAGCTCCGACATGTGTAGTGGATAGGCATGCTATGGTCTGTGCCGGAACGGAGATATGGATACCTTTTGTTTTTATGTTGTCAGGCAAGCTTGTGTCGTGCAGTGCTGTGATATATACGCTTAGAGTATCTCTAGTTTCTGGATGAAAGACAATGATTTCCTTGTGTCTGGCATGATTAATGACTTTAAAACCTTTCGCAAATTTAATTTCTGTTTGGAATGCGAAGTCAATGCTGTCGGATTTTTTTCTCGCTATGGTCTTTGGTTCTACTTGTTTTTTTACACAACCTATATGTATGACTTGTGTTAAGAACAAGACAAGGAAAATTTTACTCAATTTCATTTTAATTATTCAATTGTATTCAGGAGATGAGATTAGAAAGCAAAACAAAAATATAGCTGTTTATGCTGTTTCTAGCTTTAACTCCCGAAAGCTTTTATACAAACAGTTTGTTTAGGCAGGTTTCCTGGCTCGTCCTGTTTTTATAGCCTTCCCATTACAATAACAGTGGCATTTAGATATAAAAACGTTTTTGTAGGACTTACAGTA
>NZ_QENZ01000005.1:0-252571 GCF_003096835.1 Balneicella halophila | reverse complement strand
GTTTAGGCAGGTTTCCTGGCTCGTCCTGTTTTTATAGCCTTCCCATTACAATAACAGTGGCATTTAGATATAAAAACGTTTTTGTAGGACTTACAGTAGCGGGTACTGCTACGGATTTTCACCGTATTCCCTTCATAGTTTATGTTGTAAACTATCTCCTAATAATTAATACAAAGGTAAGCAATTTCTTTTATGAACTCGCATAAAATCATTCTTGCTTAGTTGCGAAGTTTTTTTGCTTTTCTTCTGAAATATCTGTAGCCTAAAACGACACCCGTTAAACTAACAATAGTGCCAAATACGCTAAGAATGATAAGCATAGTCTTACGCAACCATTCTATACCTTCAAAAGCAGGGAAGTTGAAAGTATGCAATCCCTTATATAACCATCGTCCAAGTCTGCGGTTTTTGTCATATAGTCGCGTGTTAATAGGATTTTCTACAGGGATGTAAAACCATGATTTATCTGTATCATTAAATTTCAGCTTTATTATTTTTTCAGAAGTATTGTAGTACCCATCAGTTTCATTGATTATTTCATGAGAAAATTTATGCTCTTTGAATTTCTTCTTTGCCAAATCCAAAATTTCACCTTCGGAGAATTCTTTTTGTTTAGCATCTGTATTACTTGCATCAATCCAAATCGGCTTTTTATATTTTTTTTGAAAGAGGTAGTAAGGAGTATTGTTAAATTTGCGAAACTGTATCGTCTTAATATCCTGAAATTCTTTGTTAGTTAATAAGTCTGCAAGAGGTAATGTGAATTGTTCAATAGTGTTGGCTGGTTCATACCACATTTTTCTAAAATTGATTTCTTTTTTCTGGGAGATAACCCATTGTGGCACACTCATCATAGACATCATCCCACTGAAAACGAATGTAAAAACAAAAACGCCAAAAGTCATACCAACGATATGGTGCCAACGAAACCATTTTTTCTTATATGGAGAAATACCAAACAGTCCTTTTTTCTTGGCTTTACGCCATTTTCTTGATTGATAAATACCGACGACCAGCCCCAACAAACACATGATAGACCCAATACCAGACAGCCAAATGACAACCTGTGACCATAAGCCTTGATTAACTCTCAAATCTTTAAAATATAGCCAATGAGGAATGGCACCAAACCTCGCGAGCCAACGTTTTTTTTCAGTAGTTTCTTGAACAACTGTTCCCGTTTTTTCTGATAAATAAACAACCGTCTTTTCTTTGTCATCTAAATAATATTTGTGAATAGGAAAGTAGTTGCTATATCGTGCCCAAGGAATCCAACTATCGTAATCATTGATAATCTTCTTTTTCTTAATATTGGCTTTATAATTTTTTTTGATAAGATTGTCTAGAGCCTCTGTTTTAAATGAAGAAACAGGGGATAAGGTAGTTGCATCAATCGCCTTGTATCTATGCAGATATACGGGTTTTTGATGCAAGACTGCTAAGGTCGCATTTTGTGGTGCAATTGAATCTATAGACAAGCTTTTGATTTTGTCAGCATATTTACTTAGACTTTCTTGTGCTACAAAGGCTTTTTCCTTATCTGGTTTAGGAAAACCTGAGTATATCATCACAAAACCGGAGATAAACCATACAAGAAATACTAGACTCAGAATAGAGCCTAGTATCCTATGTGATTTTATAATGATTTTTTTAAGTTTCTTCATCCTTATAACTTATAACCAACAGTAAAAAGAAAGTTGCGTTCTTCTCCAGGAATAAACTGTGTTGAAAAAACAGAATTCGAAAAATATTTTTCATTAAAGATATTGTTTGCTTTCAATCTTAAATAGACATTTTCGAAAGAATATCCTATACTAGCTTCAGCAAGCCAATATTCTGGCAACTCATAAGTATTGTCAGTATTAGTAAACATACTACCAGTATAGTTTACACCGAAACCTAAGCTTAGATTTTGTAAAAAGCCTTCAGGAATTGTGTAGTAATTCCACATAAAAAATTGATGTTCTGGATTTTTATTTAGTACATTTCCTTCATTACTTTCTGTATTATACGGGTTAGCAGAAAAATCTTGATATTTAGCATCGGAATAAGTATAACCAGTAGTCAAACTTAAACCCTTGATTGGTCTGATTGTTGCATCGAACTCAAAACCTTTAGAATCTATAATACCGATTTGTCCATAAATTCGTTTGTCATCATCTGTTTTTCCAAGATATGTTTTAATGTTTTCCTTTTTGATGTAATAGGCAACAAAGTTCACATCAAGAATTTCTTCATAGTTGTATTTAAATCCCCCTTCAACTTGAAAACCGCTTTCTGGCTTGAATATCTCCTTACCATCTTTAGGGAAAAATTCCTTACCATCTTTGTCAATATAAATGTAGTTTGGATTATAAGTGCTTCTGTTTGGTTTGAAATAATTTGAAATAGAAGAGTAGAGAGACAAGTCCTTACTAGGCTTATATACTAAACCAAGTCTATAACTAAAAGCATTGTTGATAAGAGTTTTCTTCTCACTTTTATCAGTAAGTTCTCTGCCTGAGCTTACCGATGCCGATTGATAATCCATATCATAATTGTCGTATCGGGTACTAAGCATTACTTTGAGTTTTTCTGAAATATCCATTAAATCTTGTATATATAGACTGTTAACGAGTTCATCATATATACTTGCTGCAGAAAATTGTTCTTCTAAATTCCCTTGGTTTAGTATAGGGTTTTTAATATCAACTTTGGCGTACAATCCGTCACCAAATACATCTGTGCCTAAATTATAGCCCTTAAAACTAACTCTATCTAAATGCATAATATAATATCCTCCAAGAAAATTGTGCTTTATATTTCCTGTAAGAAACTTCATAGTATATTCTAGATAGTTTTGAAAGGATCTCGTTTCGTGTGAAAAACGTAGAGGAAAAGTTCGTTGCAATTTTGTCAAATCAATATATTTCTTCTTTCCTTTCTTGAAGAAATAGTTATCATAAACAGGAGAATCATCAGTAGGATAAGATAATGACTCTGTCGAGAAATAATCTATTAAGTCATCAGCATAGGCTGCATATATGGATAGTTTAGAATCATTAGAGAAATTATGAATATACTTCAATGATAGGTTGTAATTCTTATGTTTTAAGAAATCTTGAGGGTCGTTGTAGCGTTGTTCAGTGCTAAATTCTTTCGGAAAATCTGCTGGTTGATAAGTAAGATTATCATTCAAGTCAAAGATAGAGTCTGTAATTATTGGAAATCCCGTTTCAGTACCATAAAAGTCATCATTTACTGCCCAGCGGAATTCTATTTTATTCTTAGTATTAATTGAATAATCAAGCCCTAAGTAAGCATTTGCAGCTTTTGTAGCATTGTCTCTCCAGTTTTCACTATCACTTAATGACGCATCCAGTCTATAATTTAATTTGTCACAAATTTTGCCCCCAGCACCCATTTGTGTTCTTTTCCTGTTCCAAGTGCCATAGGTGCCTGAAAAGTTAGCTGTAAATTCTTCAATTGGTTGTTTGCGTACGATATTGATAATTCCACCTACCGCAGAATGTCCATAAAGAACAGAGCTTGGGCCTTTTAAGTATTCAATTCTCTCAACCGCTGCTAAAGATGTCACTGGTGCACTGTTTGATAGGTTCATCCGTTCATCTCTCGCACCATCAAGCATCATTATAGGGGAGCCAAATCCACGCATTTTGAAGGTCTGAAATCCTCCATAATTTACAGTGGGTTTTATACCTGTAACATAACGTAATGCATCGTTTACATTATTAACTTGTACTTGGTCAAAAAGCTCTTGACTTACTTGTGCAGTTGTTATAGGAATATCTTTTAGAGGAATATCTATTTTAGCTACTGATGCCCTTTTCTTCTTTTTAGCAGTTATTTCAACATTGTCCAATAAACTCACGTCTTTCACTAATGAAAAATTTGCAGTATGGCTATTAGGTGTGATATTAATAAGTTTTTCTTCTGTCTTGTAACCAATAAAGCTCACATGCAATCGGTATTTACCTGCTTTAGGAATACGGATAGCATAGGTTCCATCTTCGGAGGTCGCATTTCCTTTTTGCAGACTTTCAATAAAAACATTTACCCCTTCTATAGGTTGCTTTGTTTTTTGATCAGTAATTTTGCCCGTAAGTACTAAATTTTGTGCATTTGTCCATAATCCTATGAGCATCGTTGCGATAAGCATTGTTTTTTTTAACATAGTCAAATATTTAAGTTATAAATTAATCAATGTTAAAAATGCGTTGGCAAGAATGGACTAAAAAGATGATGTATTGTAGATACATAACAATCCTTGTAATCTTACTTCTATTCCCGGAAGCATTTTTACGTAATATTATGATACTTAGGCAGGTTTCCTGGCTCGTCCTGTTTTTATAGCCTTCCCATTACAATAACAGTGGCATTTAGATATAAAAACGTTTTTGTAGGACTTACAGTAGCGGGTACTGCTACGGATTTTCACCGTATTCCCTTTTACAAAATTTCTATTATTAGAAACTCTGTCACCTAATAATCGATTGCAAAGCTAATTATATTTTGATAAAAAATAGGAAAATGTCTTATAACATATCTCAATTTTAGAATATTGAATGTATTTTTAACCTTAATTTAATGAAAAGACAATACCGTAATAGCATTGTAACATAAACTTAAACTTTACGTCTAATTTAATAGTATAACCTTAAATTAAAACAAATATGAAGAAAGTATTTTTAATCTTTTTTATGATGGTAACCTCATGGATTGCATGGGGAGAAACACCCTTGTGGATGCGATATCCAGCAATATCGCCTGATGGTCAGCAAATCGCTTTTTCTTATCAAGGAGATATTTTTGTTGTACCAACAAGGGGTGGGAGAGCTTTACAATTAACAAGGCACGAAGGGCATGATACACAACCCGTATGGACACCAGACAGCAAACAGATTGTTTTTGCTTCAGATAGATATGGAAATTTTGACCTATTCCGAATGAATGCTATCGGTGGTAGCGCAACTCGCCTAACTTTCCATTCAGGAAGTGAAAAACCAGAGAGTATAACACCAGATGGGAAATATGTCTTATTTACAGCATTGATTCAAGATGATCCTGACAACTATATGTTTCCAACTGGAGTTCTTCCAGAGCTATATCAAGTGCCATTAAAAGGAGGACAATTAACTCAGGTTTTAACCTCACCAGCAGAGAATGCAGTGTGGACAAAAGATCAAAAAACATTATTATATCATGATAAGAAGGGATATGAGGATCCTTGGCGCAAACACCATCAATCATCAGTGACTCGTGATGTGTGGAAATATGATGCTAAAACAGAGAAGCATACTAAACTCACTACATTTCCTGGAGAAGATAGAAATCCTGTATCTGATAACAATGGCAATATATATTATTTAACTGAGCAGTTTGGAACGTTTAATGTGGCAAAAATGCCTATTGACAATCCGTCAGCAATTACTCAGGTTTCAAAATTTCAAACACATCCAGTACGCTTTTTAACAATCTCAGACCAAGGAAAGCTATGCTATTCATATAATGGTGAAATCTATACGCAACTGCCAAATGAGAAACCTCAAAAGTTAAGCGTTTCATTATTTGTAGACGATGTTGCTAATGAGATTGTTCATTTACGTAAAGGTTCAGGCATTTCAGAAATGGCAGTTTCTCCAAATGGTAAAGAGGTTGCTTTTATCATAAGAGGTGAGGTGTTTGTAACTTCAACAGACTATAAAACTACAAAACGTATTACTGACACACCAGAGCAGGAACGCTCAGTAAGTTTTAGTCCTGATGGTGATGCTATCTTATATGCAGGCGAGCGTAACGGAAGTTGGAATCTATATCAAACGAAAAAAGTGCGAGATGAAGAAAAATATTTTGCAAATTCAACATTATTGAAAGAAGAAGTTATTTTAGAATCTCCAGAGGAAACATTCCAGCCCAGCTACTCTCCTGATGGGAAAGAAGTTGCTTTTATTGAAAATAGAGCAGCACTACGTGTGATTAATTTGGATAGTAAAAAAACACGAACTATTGTTCCAAGTAAACTGAACTTCTCGTATAGTGATGGTGACCAATGGTATGATTGGTCTCCTGATGGTAAATGGTTTGTGGTAAGATATCTTGATAAGAATCTTTGGATAGGTGAAGTTGGTTTGGTAAGTGCAAAAGGAGGCGAGGAAGTTATTAACCTTACACAAAGCGGATATGAAGACAATATTCCAAAGTGGATGATGGATGGGGAGATGATTATTTGGACATCTGACAAAGCCGGATATCGTAGCCATGGTAGCTGGGGAGCTGAAGATGATGTTTATGCAATGTTTTTAACTCAAGAGGCTTATGATAAATTTCAATTGTCCAAAGAAGAATTTGAACTTGAAAAAGAGTTAGAAAAGGATGATGACAAGGATGAGGAGAGTAAAGACAATGACAAAGACGAAGAGAAAGACAAAAGCAAGGAGAAAGATGATAAAACTTTCGAGCCAATCAAAATAGAACTTGATGGTATTGAGGATAGAGTGGAGCGTTTAACCATTAACTCTTCTCAACTCTCTGATGCTATAGTAACTCCTGATGGCAAGAAGCTATATTATATGAGCAGGTTCGAAGGAGGATTCGATTTATGGCGTAAGAATTTATTGGAAAATAAAACTGAATTGGTTTTTAAACTCAAAGGAGGCGGTGGCGGATTTGCTATGGATAAAGATGCAGAAAACTTATTCTTCGTTTCTGGAGGTAGTATTTATAAAATGCCAATAAGCTCAGAAAAGAAGAAGAACATTAGCTACTCTGCAGAATTTGAATTAGACAAAGCAGGAGAACGTGAGTATATTTTTGAACATGCTTGGCGTCAAGTGAAGCGTAAATTCTATGATCCTGATATTCATGGTTTAGATTGGGAAGGATTGAAGAAAAATTATGCAAAATTTCTGCCTCATATTAATAATAATTATGATTTCTCTGAAATGCTCGGAGAACTTTTAGGTGAATTAAATGGTTCGCATACAGGTGCACGTTATCGTCATCGTGATTCCAACGGAGACAATACAGCATCTTTAGGAATATTAGTTGATTACGATTATAATAAAAAAGGAATTAAGATTGCAGAAATTCTTGAGAATGGACCTTTAGATAAAGCAAAGCTTGACATCAAAGTTGGTGATGTGATAACTCATATTAACAAGGAAGAAATTAATCCGAATAATGATTACTTTAAACTCCTTAATCGCAAAAAAGATGAAAATGTTGTTATTTCATTAGCCAGAGGAGGAAAAAAATGGGATGAAGTAATAAAGCCAATTAGCAGAGGAGAAGAAAATACTTTGCTTTATAATCGCTGGGTAAAAATAATGCGAGCAGAAACAGAACGTCTTTCAAACGGTCGTTTAGGTTATGTCCATGTAAAGGGCATGAACAGTCCAAGCTTCCGTGAAGTCTATTCAGATTTGTTAGGTAGATATGCTGACAAAGAAGCTGTAGTTGTTGATACTCGTTTCAATGGTGGAGGATGGTTGCACGATGATTTAGTAACTCTTTTAAGTGGTAAACCTTATTGGACACTAACTCCAAGAGGACAAGTTATCGGAACAGAACCTTTATTTAAATGGAGCAAACCGAGTATATTGTTGATGGGCGAGGGGAACTACTCTGATGCTCACGGATTTCCTTATGCTTACAAAGAATTAGGTATAGGTAAATTGGTAGGAATGCCTGTTCCTGGAACGTTTACAGCAGTATGGTGGGAAACACAGATTGATAATTCAATTGTTTTCGGAATTCCACAAGTAGGTGCAAAAGGTATGGACGGAAAATATCTTGAGAATCAACAATTGGAACCAGATTTAAAAGTTCGTAATGAAATAGAAGAAGTGACCAACGGAAGAGACCAACAATTGGAAGCTGCCGTTAAAGAAATGTTACGAGAGCTGGATAATAAATAATTATCAACTGAATTTTAATCATTGCAAGAGAGCTTCACTTCGGTGAGGCTCTTTTTGTTTAATGATAAATAGCAAACCAAAATTTGAGCTTTTTTTCTTCAAACACTAATAATAATGCGGTAATATTTGAGAGGAATCACAACACTTCTTTGCTCAGGCATTATCGTTCCACTGTTGTGAATTGGTTTCAATTTTATCATTAACTTTGTGAGGAATCACAACCTTTGGATTGTTGGGCAAATAGGGAATTTGTTGTGAATTGGTTTCAATTTTATCATTAACTTTGTGAGGAATCACAACTTCAAATGGAAAATTGTCATAAAAAATCCGTTGTGAATTGGTTTCAATTTTATCATTAACTTTGTGAGGAATCACAACAAGAAGAGACTACACCATCACAACGTTTACGTTGTGAATTGGTTTCAATTTTATCATTAACTTTGTGAGGAATCACAACCGGTTAAACTTTCAACATTTTGAATCTTCTGTTGTGAATTGGTTTCAATTTTATCATTAACTTTGTGAGGAATCACAACGCCGTTGGGTGGCAGAGTTGATAAGGAAGTGTTGTGAATTGGTTTCAATTTTATCATTAACTTTGTGAGGAATCACAACTGCCTATACCTGTGCTTTCAAGTGTTGGTAGTTGTGAATTGGTTTCAATTTTATCATTAACTTTGTGAGGAATCACAACAAAAGCATTTTTGACATTCTAAAAGAAAATGTTGTGAATTGGTTTCAATTTTATCATTAACTTTGTGAGGAATCACAACTGCCTATACCTGTGCTTTCAAGTGTTGCTAGTTGTGAATTGGTTTCAATTTTATCATTAACTTTGTGAGGAATCACAACATTGGAATGACATACAATGGAACAAAATGCGTTGTGAATTGGTTTCAATTTTATCATTAACTTTGTGAGGAATCACAACGTAGGGAAATTTTTTGTTTGGGTGCTTAATGTTGTGAATTGGTTTCAATTTTATCATTAACTTTGTGAGGAATCACAACTCTTTAGGATTTGTAATATCTCCATTAGTCGTTGTGAATTGGTTTCAATTTTATCATTAACTTTGTGAGGAATCACAACACAATACATTTAATCCCTTCTTTGAATTTTGTTGTGAATTGGTTTCAATTTTATCATTAACTTTGTGAGGAATCACAACTTTAAGCTTTCAAAATAGGCAGACTCCTTAGTTGTGAATTGGTTTCAATTTTATCATTAACTTTGTGAGGAATCACAACTCCTAATGGGGTTTGCTTTAATGAATCATGTTGTGAATTGGTTTCAATTTTATCATTAACTTTGTGAGGAATCACAACTTATGCTCTGTAAGCCTTAAATAGCAAAGGGTTGTGAATTGGTTTCAATTTTATCATTAACTTTGTGAGGAATCACAACAAAACACATACGAATTATCGAGGAAACGATGTTGTGAATTGGTTTCAATTTTATCATTAACTTTGTGAGGAATCACAACAGTAACCATTCAATCATGTTCCACTTGATAGTTGTGAATTGGTTTCAATTTTATCATTAACTTTGTGAGGAATCACAACTACGTTCATTAGGCACTTCAAAATCAAATAGTTGTGAATTGGTTTCAATTTTATCATTAACTTTGTGAGGAATCACAACGACTTGCTGTTTTAGGCATTACCGCTGCTTGTTGTGAATTGGTTTCAATTTTATCATTAACTTTGTGAGGAATCACAACCATAACTGGTGTTAGGCACAAGCTCAATTAGTTGTGAATTGGTTTCAATTTTATCATTAACTTTGTGAGGAATCACAACTCATCCGTTTCCATATGTTTCTTAACATCCGTTGTGAATTGGTTTCAATTTTATCATTAACTTTGTGAGGAATCACAACCTAAATAAAAACCACTGATATTCAGTGGTTTTTATTTGTTATTAGGAATCATATTTTAGAAAAGTTGTAGTTGTTGAACTGGCTGTGGTTTCTCTATTTCTTTTCTGCCATGAAATATTTCCATCATTTCAAATTGCTTGTCTGTAATATGAAAAATGCATACATTACCCAATTTAGGTAGAAAATTTTTCACACGTTTTATGTGAACTTGTGCATTTTCCCGACTCGGACAATGCCGCAAATAAATAGAAAACTGGAACATGCTAAAACCATCATCTAATAATTTTTTTCGAAATTGGCTGGCAGCACGTCGTTCCTTTTTTGTTTCTGTTGGAAGGTCAAATAATACAAGTACCCACATAATTCTGTATGCATTAAATCGTTCTTTTCTCATAATTCCGGATAGCTAATCAGTCGTCGTTCTCCTGTAAAGCATTTATACAAACTTGCCGTAGTTGTTGTTATAGCAACCAATAAGGGGCGCTTTTTCCCTTCGATAATAGTATCTAGTTTTGGTAATTGTAAAAGATGAAATTTTGCTTCTTTTGAAAGTTCTTTAAATGTAGGATAAGATTGATACCATTCTACCACTAAAGCATCAACCAAAGGACGATAAGGTTCCATAATATCATCTGCAAGACAATAGCTGTTGTATTTATTGCTGTGGAATATACCTATGGCTGGAAGCAATCCGCTGGAAACTAATGCTCGTGCGACTATACTGCGTAGAATAGCATAACCAAAATTGAGTAAATTATTAGGGTATTCGCCATAACGCTCTCTACGAAAGTCATCAAAAAGATACTTCCAATAATGATTAGCCGCTTTGCCTTCCATATTGCCGATATCTCCCGACTGTACTTCATTGCTATAGTTGTCCATTACAGATGAAGGAAGCTGGTATTTATCTAATAATTTTTTCTGATTTCTTATTTTAGCTATAACAGTTTGTTTCCATAATTGTTTTTGTAAGGGAACGGATGCAGTCAGTTGATGACGCCAGTGCTCTGTCATTTCAGAATGTCCATCTAATGGAAGCATCAGTCCATTGGGTAAATGCTCCTTGTTACAAACCACAACGGCAACAGTATGCTCCATCAATTTTTCCAAAAGAGGAGAGGAGATCGTAATCCGATTATGGTCTAACACTAACAAAGCGATATCCTCTATAGATGCACGACCTTTTTCCTCATTGAGTTCAGGATAGATGACTACCAGTTGATTGTTTTTCAACTTTAAGTAGGAAGGATTTCCAATATAGAGCGTTTGTTTGAGCATTGTTGTTTTATTTTAATATTCTCCAGCTTGAACTATTTCGCCAATGTGGTTAATCCTAACTTTTACAATTCCTTCTAATGGTTTTGTACTTGTTACTCTGCAATAGGTGAAGTTTAGATTATTTGTTATTGTAGTTTCTAAATGATGTCTGAACCAATAATCTTTAGAGCCGATTTTCTGTACCCTAAATAAATGTGGACTTATTCTGTCTGCATTTTCAATATCTAATAAATCAATCTCATGAGGTTTAAAATCTTCTGTCGGAAAAACAAACATTTCATTTTGCTTCATTGTAAATAAAAACTCCCAGCCTAAATCTTTCTTATATTCCTTATCAATAATTGCAAGTCTTTGATTAACTCTCTCTACTGCCTCAAATAAAGAGACAACTTTTTCTTGTAAATCTCCTTCACTATCCCGATATATTGCTACATGATGATTATTTCCTGTACTAACATAGTTAATAGGCTGTGTATTACCTTGCTCGTCTAATATGTTTTGTCCTAAATGGTCTTTTTTAGTATGCAAAGCTTCGACATTACTCACGCCGGTTATGGTTACACGCTTAATAGCAATTCCTTTTTCTTTATTTAACCATATAGGATTTTTTTCAATGTCAGAAAATGCCTTTTTAGAATTACCATTATATTCATTTAAGCGATTTTGCAATACATCTTGCACCCTCAAGTCAATCACTTTATCCAATTTCAAGTCCGGTGCTATAGTTTTACGAATAGTAAAAATATCTTCGTAACACAATACTTCTTTTATAGCATTATCTTTATATAAAATAGGCTCTTTTTTCAATATCTTTGCACTAAACGCAATCTCTGGTTTATTATTATATTTTGCTAAATGTTCAGCAACAATACCTTTCAAGTATGGGTTTGCAATAAGACGACAATACTCCTGGGTAAAATTCTTGTTTAGTTTTGTTGGTTTTGTCATTAAACGCTTCGACTTACCGTACACGGTTTCTTTATGTAGTTGCCCTCTTGGGGTAAAGGTTTGTTGAGGTTTTGCAGTGCCTCCTTTTGTGTAATTTTTATTTATAGTAACAACTTTATTTTTATTCTTTATAGAAACTAAAATGGACTCTATATGCCTTTTGGCTTCAGAACGGAAATTAGGCATCGGTGCTATGAATTTTCTTTTGCTATCTTCATACTTTGTTATCTTGTTTTGAATTTTAAGAATACTTAGATGCTTATCGTGATTTTCATCTTTCCGAGCATTCAAATTATTTAAATATTGGATATGATTGTGTGTTGTAAAAGCAACTGTTAGAGCATCCATAGCATGATGACGATGATCATTACGTTTCGTCCAGTCCTTAATAACTTCATGCTTGACGCATTTACCTGTCTGTTTATTTAGTCTCTCTTCAAACTCTGTTAAACCCAATGCTCGATATTTAGGAAGATTTAACTCTTTCATTATATTAATCAAGTCCCAATCTTCACGTAATTTATTCGTAATATTTCCTGAAGTAGAAACGACAGGCTCTCTTACTACTGTTTGCAACATATTTTTTGCTTGCTTAGCAATATATTGACTATTGCGTAAATCCCTTTCAATAAATCCATCTGGCAAATCCTTTTGCGATAGCAACAACTTGTTTCGTTTAGCTTTGGTGATAGTTCCTTTTCCATTATCATATAATAAATCTACTCTTGTTTGATAGTTTTCAACGTCAAGGCTATTATCGTTACTGATAAAATCGATTGCCGTTCTATTTCCTTTAGCTTGGTTCTCTGAGTGATAAGCTAATGTTTTGTTTGAAAAAGAATCATCAAAAATTAAAGCTTTAGGCATAATATGCTCAATCTCAATTTCTTTAGAAAAAAGCTTTTCATAAGGTATATATTGATTAGTAAAGACAGTTTTATAACCATTTGTCTTTAATTCCTCCCAAAGTCGGTATCTTATGACATCATTTCGTGTAGGATTGGGAATATTAAAATCTTCAGAAATTTTCTTTTTAATTTCTTCATTTCGTTTTGTTGCTTCATTTATCCTTTTAGTTGCTAACTCACGTTCTTTAGCATTCTTTTTCAACTCACGGGCCAATTCTATATGTATTGCATCGAGTTTTCCGTATTCGTCAATGATTTGATTAACTACATTGACCATTTGATTCAAAATCTTCTCTACTACTGGATTCCTTAAGCTGTTTTTTGGCAATAACTCTAAATAATCAGCTAATTCTCTATTTTCATTATCTTCTTTTGTTAAGCTATTTGAGTGATTATAGCCAGCCAAACTGCAAGCCTCAGAATAGATATGTCCTTCTTGTAAATAAGGCATAATCTTACGTATAGCTTTGCTTGAAAGATTGCCATAATCTGGTTGCAGTGGAATATTTACCAATAATTTTGCATACTTGGGGATAAAACCAAATTTCTCACAAAGTTTCTTTTTTAGATTTACAGATGTATTTCCATATTTTTCAATATCCTCTTCTGATATTTTTGTATTGTTATCATCTTCTGCGGAATATAGCAAGTGCCATAATTGATATGAAGCTTGTTTTTCAAACTCTTCACCTTCAATATTTGCATCGAAATCTAATATATTTGAATTTATGCCTATTTCCGTAAATATCGCACTCAATTCTTCTTTTATCTCAGTTGCATTTTTTCTGTCCCAGTTAAATCCATAGCCTTCATTTTCTGCAATCAGTTTATAAACCTTATATAATGCTTCATTTGTCCGATTTCCTTCAAGACCTTCAGGGAAATTTGTTTTCCAAAGCTTTGCATTCAATCCAAGCGTCTTTAAAACATCTTTCTCTTTAAGTTTTCCTCTTATATTTAATTGTTCAAAAAGTAAATTCCTGTCTTCGTCTTTAAGTATATAGTCAGTCTGAATTTCTTGGTTAAATAAATCTTTAGTGGCGCCATACATTCTTCGAAAAACAAGATTATTAATATTTTGCCAAATCTTGAACTCCTGGAATAGGGGAGACGACTTTGAAATTACACGCCTGCCGATTCTTTGTTGCTTTGGCAAACCACTTAATTTATTTTGTATAATATTGCCTTTTTCATCTTTCTTATCAATTTTCCAGCTCTCAAATTGACAGAAACTAAGTAAACTCTTTTGTGATTTCAATTTGCGTTGATAAAAAATAATTACATCTCGAATTTCTTCTTTTAATTTAGGTGTCAGTTCCTTATGATACTTCGCTTGAGTTTCCCAAATTTGCTCAAATTCATCCAAATAATCTTGCCTATAGAAGACTTGATTCTTAAGAGAAGTATGAGGATTATCTTTAATTTGCTTCCAAAGATTTTCACCTACCGTTTCATTATTAAAATAAAGCTCTTTACTTCTGTCTGAAATAGCACCTAAGTAGCCGCTTGATTTATTCAAATCGTTATTTATTTCCTGAAGTACAATAGCCAATAATTCTAAATCTAACTTCTCAGCTATCATTTGCGAACGAAGTTGGTACTTTTTCTTTTTTAGATCTGCACCTTTTTCTGTTAGGCTAATACCAACAAGTTGAAAAGGCTCTTTGCAGATTGCCCAAGTACGTGTTTTATTTTTATTCTGCAACTCTTTGTATAACTCATCTGTTAAGATTTCAGGATAAAATCGTTTTTGAAAATTCCAAACTTTATCAAATTCCTGCTGTAAATCCGAACGGTAAAAGTCAGGAATATATTTTTTATCTTCTTCTAAGAGATTAAGAACGTATTGTCCTACTGTAATTTCTTTTTCATATATTTCTTTAGCTATTGACATTGCATCAATAGGTTGGTCATCTTCTTCGTTCTGAACCTTACGACTACTTTTATAGCCTCTCTTTTTATTTATGGCTAAAAATATTTTTGCTAAATCTTCTAATTCTACTTTTTCTCTGGCTGATTTCGCACGTAATTCTAAGTTTTGATGAGTAGTTCCTTTTCCAATCTCCGTCAAAGGTGTCTCCTCAGTAATAAAATGGTTTTTTATTAAAATTTCAATTAGTTTTTTACGTCTTAACTTAAAGCGTTGAAGATTACGTCTTGCTCCACGTTTTGATGTTCTTTCTGCATTGGTTGACAAAGGACGTCCAGCTTCAAAATCTCTCTTTTCATCAACTGTTAGAGGATTTACTCTTACACCTAACTTTATAATTTCTGATAATTCTTCTTTAGCTTCTGATTGGTGTACTAATGCCCAACCGATAGAGTTTGTCCCTAAATCAAGTCCTAATATTCTTTTCATTGCAATTATTAATTAATTATGGAGACTAATTTAATAAAAATATGCCAAAACGTTATTTCATTTATTGAAAAGAATTTGTATATTTGTAGTGATAAAAATTGAACCAATTCACAATAAGGATTATTCCGTTGTGAAAACATTTAAAGCGGCAACTTAGACTTGTCGCTTTTTGTGTTTGTAAAGTGATTAAATTAAAATATGGAATAAAAAAAAGACCATCCAAATTTAGGATAGTCTTTCAAGATGTTTTTTGTCTTCGTTTATGCTTCTGAAATTGCATCTGATGGGCATACTTCCACGCAAGCACCACAATCTGTGCAAATTTCAGGATCTATTACATAAATATCACCAGGGCTAATTGCTTCTACTGGACATTCTGGCTCGCAAGAACCACACGCAATACAATTATCATCAATAACATGTGCCATAATATTCTATTTTTTTTCAGTTATTATTTGGTTACTTAAACACTACTACAAAAGTAATGGGGGGGTATGGTAGAACAAGTCTAAATACTAAGTTGTCTTCTAATTTAATATTAGTCTAAAAAAGAATAATGATAGTTAATTGTGTCCATATACTGCCAAAGCATTAAACTATGCTGTTACTTTATTTTGCTGTAATAACTGTGCCTCTTTTAGTAGTTCCTTAGCCGTATGGGCTAGATTATATAGTAACGTGATTCGTCTGTTGTTGGATTCCTTCTTTCGCTCATACAATACGTCTTCCCATTCTTTTATTTCTCTGAGTACTAAAGGGGTATTGGGTAAAATGTCTTTATCAGCTAACAATATTTGTGCCTGTTGCAAAACCTCAGTCACATTTTTACATATAGATAGTTCTTCTTCATTAAATTGTTGATTCTGTGCATGGGCTCCTAAGGCTGATAAATAAGACAATAGGGCATGATTTAGATAAGTCAATGTAAATGCTTTTTTCTCATAAAATGATTTGCGCTTTGGCTCAACCTTTATCCCTCGCCAAGCAAGTGTTAATGCCGTATCGGCTTCATGCGTTTGTTGTCTGCTTTCACGGTACTGCATCGGAGGATAATTGGGTGTATAAATAGCTTGTAAATAGGCTTCATTTTTAGCCAATGCATTTCTCAATAATTCCGGCAGATGTTTGTATTGCCAATCAGGCCAAATGAAACGAACCACAAAATAAGCTAAGAATGCACCTATCAAGGTATCAACAATGCGTGGTCCCATTACTGCTATTCCTTGATCTGCTTGGATATTAAAAGCTGCAAGTACATAGGTGGTAATGAAAATAACAGCAACTGCATATTTCTTTCGTAACCATATCATAAAGAGATATATAGAGCCTACTAGTAAGATAATTTGTCCTGTGGGCGTAGGAAGCAGTTGAGCTAATAAAATCCCTAGTATTACGCCCGCTATTGTTCCCATAACTCTTTCGAATAGTCGCTGGCGAGTTTCACTATAGGTTTGCTGACAAACGAACAGCGAGGTCAGTAATATCCAGTCTCCCTTTTCTATCTTTAAGAAGTACATGAGTGCATAACCAATGGCAAAACAAATACTAAGGCGAACTGCATAACGAAACCTTGGATGTGTATGCCTCATTAACTTTTTGAGGCGTGTTACTATTGGTTGCGATTGATATTCAATATCTGGCATAGAAGTAATCACTCGCTGGTCGTCTATAGTGCGAAGCGTTTGTTCTAATTCAGTAAGATTCTTTAGCAATAAACTAAGTGATGGATACTGTGGATCACTCTCACTTCTTTGCATCATCTCATGCAGGGCTGTAATTGTCCAAGATAAGGAAATAGGGTGCTTGTAAGGAATATCAGTAAGTAACGAAGTGCCAACTTGCTGTATTGCTTTAGAGATTTCTTTAAGTAATTGCCCAAAGCCTTCTATGAGTTGAGGATTTTTGGTGTCTTGACTTAATAAGTCATAGCGCTCATGGCTAGATGCTACACGCTCATGCATTTGTTGTAAGAGCAACCATTTATTGTAGTATATCGGCATAACCGGATGATCCTTAACTTCTTTGGCATAGCTGATAAGTGCCGTTCTAGATTGTCCAATTGATTGAACCACCGCAATGTTTTTTTGAGCTAACTGATTTCTTAGCGTGTCTTGTAGCTTCGGGTCACTTGGAAAGAATTTTGCCTTGTGTGCGGTATAATCTCCTAATTTTCGATAACCTTGTGCAAGTTGTTCTTTTAGAAGCCTCCAAGGACGGATATAAAGCAACACCAATGAGACAACTCCATATCCTAATCCACCCAGAGGGAGTAATATCGGTTGATAGTACCAAGGATTGCCAAAATACGTTCCTAACATGGTGTAAATAGCTATCAATAAAGCCCCAAAGGTGATTCCCCTGTAGCGCTCGCCCATACCACCTAGAATAATAAAAAAGAAAGTAGAGCCAATGAGTCCTATTCCAAATAAGAGCGGATGTGGACGCAATAATTCTACAGAGGCACTTGACACAAAAAAACTCAATAACATAATTGCCAGCGCTTTGATACGCCCTCTCGGATAGTCATCCGTTTCAGACAAAGCCGTAGCCACAGCACCCAGTGCCAGTGTCATTCCAAAGAAAGGTTTTCCTATAATTTCAAATGGAATAATGAGCAAAGCAACGGCAATAGCTATCTTTAGAGCAAGAAGCCTTTGTGGATATTGCCAAAAAACATTTATCCAAAGAACCTCTATCTTATTGCGGACTTTATTCCATGATTCTTTCATGAGCTGGCCTATTCTATTGGGTTAATTGAAGTTGCAAAGTTACATTTTTATGACTTATGCCAAGTCACAAACTGATTATTCACGATTTCTTTGCCTTATTGAATGATAATGTTCAAGATAGATAATAGGCAGACAATCTGAAGCGAAATAGGAAGAAAGGCTAGGGGTAAGCGGTGTTGGATAAGACGCTAATAATAGAGAGCTAAATGGTTCCCCGACACGATAGGGGGCTTGAAGATATTCTATTGCATTAATATGAAACCCTAAGCGCTGGTAAAATTTAATTCTCCTCTGTTGAAGCTCATCTTCAGGCAGTTCAACCTCTAAAATAATAGGTGTGTCTTTTTCAGGCATAAAATCATTCATCACCACTTTGCCTATCCCTTTATTTCTATATTCTGTATGGGTAGCAAAGTGTTCGATAAAACGGGTCATTGGAAAATCCCACCAGAAAAATAAACCAATTATTTTTTTTGAATCGAATAATCCCTCACAATGATAGTAAGGGATTTCCTTGATAAGATTTTCTTGTGCATCTCTATGCCTTCGTTCCTCTTCAGGAAAAGAATTGATATAAATATCCCATATCTCTTCAAAATCAGAGCTGTTTGGCTGTATGGGTATTCTTTTTATATCCAAAGACATAAAGATGTTTTATATTTCTATTAGCAAGACTATTCTACTTCCCAAGTTTCACCGCTAGTAAGAACATCTTCTACTGATTTGAAGGAAGATTTCTCTTTCTTAGCATTTATCAGTTTTTCCAACTCCTCTGAATAAGTTTTGTCTTCTACTTTACGAATGATACCTAAAGCTACCGGATATTCTGGATATGCCATATCTGCTAATTGCCAATGAATCATAGGATTTGGATTAGCCACATCATGAATTAATATATCTTCTTCAGTAATGCCATTCTTGCCGATTTCAACAACCTCTATGAATCCATTATCATCAAGTCTAAGTCCCCTGTCATGATTCTTTCCGAAAATCATTCGTTTACCATCTTCTAAAATAATAAAGTTGTTCAACTTATTCTCTTTGTCATAAAAGGCTCTATGTGTTTTATCATTGAAAATTACACAATTTTGTAAAATTTCGATAACGGCTGTGCTCTTATGTTCTATAGCTTCTGTTATGATGCTTGATGATAGTTTGATGTTAATGTCTAAACTGCGAGCGAAGAAACGAGCCCTAGCACCAAGTGCCAATTCGGCAACTCGGAAAGGTTTTTCAATGGTTCCTTCAGGTGAAGTTTTTGTTTGTTTACCTAATTTTGAAGTAGGAGAGTATTGCCCTTTTGTAAGCCCGTAGATCTCATTATTAAAAACAATCATCGTGATATCTATATTCCTGCGAATAGTGTGGATAAAGTGATTACCTCCAATCGCTAAGGCATCTCCATCACCGGAAATCTGTATTACTTTCAACTCCGGATTAGCTGTTTTAACTCCTGAAGCAATTGCTGCTGCACGTCCATGTATAGAATGAAAACCATAGGTATTCATATAATAAGGAAAGCGTGAAGAACAACCAATACCGGAAATAACAGCATAGTTTTCTTTTGGGTAAGGTAAAGATGCCAGTGCTTTTTGTACAGAATTCAGGATGCCATAATCTCCGCAACCAGGACACCATCTTACTTCTTGGTCACTTTTAAAATCTTTTGGCGTATATTTATATTGCTGTGTCATAATGTTTTCTTTATTTCAAGTTAAGGATAGCTTCTTTAATTTCTTTTACAGTAAATGGTAAACCTTGCAACTTATTGTACTGTTTAAAATCAACATGAGGGAATTGTCCTCTTAGGTACTCAAGAAATTGTCCTTGGTTAAGCTCACAAACTAGGATATTCTTTCTGTCTTTAAATAGCTCTTTTGTGTTTTTTGGAAGAGGATGGATATAGTTAAATTGAGCTAAAGCCACATCATGTCCTTCATCAACCAATTGTTCAACGGCTGTTAGCAAATGACCAAAAGTACCTCCCCAGCCTACAATAAGGGTCTCAGCATTGTCTTTTCCGTATATTTTTTGATCAGGAATGCTATCGGCTACTCGTTCTACCTTCTCTTTTCTTAAGTCACTCATTATTTGATGATTCAAAGGAGAGTGCGATACATGTCCGGTTATATTTTCCTTTTCCAAACCACCAATACGGTGCTCAAGTCCTTTCATTCCTGGGAACGCCCATTCTCTTGCTAAGGTTTTTTCGTCTCGCTGATAAGGTTGATATTCTTTATCCAATGAAGCAATTCGTGGTTTGATTTCTGGTATAACGTCCATAGACGGGATACGCCAAGGTTCTGCACCATTGGCAATAAAACCGTCAGTGAGTAATATAACAGGTGTCATATGCTCAAGCGTAAGTTTTGCAGCATAATAAGCATAATCAAAACAATTTGTAGGAGTACTTGCTGCCATCACTATTAAAGGACTTTCACCGTTTCTTCCATGAATAGCTTGAAGCAAGTCCGATTGTTCTGTCTTGGTAGGTAAACCTGTAGATGGACCTCCACGCTGTACATCAATAATAACCAGTGGTAGTTCGGTCATCACTGCCAGACCTGCAGCTTCGGTTTTCAAAGCCAAGCCGGGGCCTGATGTTGTGGTGACAGCCAGATTTCCGGCAAAGGAAGCACCAATAGCCGTACATATTCCAGCAATTTCGTCTTCTGCTTGGAAAGTCTTGATGCCTAATTCTTTGTAAGCTGCTAAATATTGCAAAATATCCGTAGCTGGTGTTATAGGGTAAGAACCGCAGAATAAAGGTAAGTTAGCTTTTTCAGTGGCCGCCATTAGTCCCCATGCTGTCGCTTCATTTCCAGTAATCGTTCGGTACGTACCTTTCTTTATTTTTGCCGGAGCTATAACGTAATGATTAGCAGTTACATGGGTTGCTTCTCCATAGTTATAACCAGCTCTTAGTACTTTTTTGTTGATTGCTGCAATGTTACCTTTCTTTTTAAACTTCTTGTCTAAAAAACTATCAGTATGAGTGAGTTCTTTCTCAAAAAGCCAATAGGTAAGACCTAAAGCAAACATGTTCTTAGAGCGGTCTATTGTTTTTGCATCTATGTCAAACTCAGAAAGCGCCTCTTTAGTCAAACTCGAGATTGGCACCGAAATAACTTTATATTGTTCTAATGAACCGTTCTCTAGAGGATTTTCTGTATAGCCTGCCTTCTCAATATTTTTAGCAGTAAATGCATCTTTATTGACAATGATAACAGCATTTTTTGCGACTGTTTTCAAATTTGCACGTAATGCCGCTGGGTTCATAGCAACGAGCACATCAGCAAAATCTCCAGGAGTATAAACAGTTTTTTGTCCAATATGTAATTGAAATCCGGAAACACCACCAATAGTGCCTTGTGGTGCACGTATTTCCGCAGGATAATCTGGGAAAGTTGAAATATCATTTCCAAAGAGGGCAGAAGTAGCTGCAAATTGTGTCCCTGTTAGCTGCATCCCATCTCCTGAGTCTCCAGAAAATCGTATGACAATATGATCCTTTTCTAGGACTTTTATTACTTTTTCCATTAGGTTGTGATTTTTATTATATGAAAAACAAAGTTATGAACTTTAGCGGAAATGCCAACGAAAAATGAGTTTTATCTTGTATTTTTGTCAAATACCGAAACTTATAGGATAGAAAATGGAATATATTGTTGTCAGCTTTACCAATCACAAGATTAAAAAGGAAACAAATGAGATCCTTATCGCTTATCTTAACGAAATGGGCTATGAGGGTTTTGAAGAACACCTCAGTGGAGTAGATGCCTATATCACAGCTAGTGATTTTAATAAAGAAGCGCTAGATGAGTTGAAGCAATCGGTGCCTACTTTGAGTTTTGATTATAAGTGGAGAAAATTGGAAGATAAAAATTGGAATCAGCTTTGGGAGGAAAATTATAAACCTGTGATTATCGCTGATAAACTATTGGTAAGGAGCACATTTCACGAGTCTATACCTAATATTCCATATGAGATTATTATTAATCCTCAAATGTCGTTTGGGACAGGTCACCATGAAACAACCAGCCTTATGCTAGAGGCATTGTTAAAAATGGATTTGACTGCTAAAAAAGTGTTAGATGTGGGATATGGCACTGGGATTTTGTCTTTATTTGTTGCAAAACAGGGTGCTAATGTAGTCGGTGTAGATATAGACTCCAATGCATATGAAAATGCCTTCGAGAATCAGAAACTGAATAAAGTAGAAGGTCGATTTTCCATTCTGAAGGGAACAATAGACAATGTTGATGAAAAACCATTTGATATTATTTTAGCCAATATCAATAGGAATGTTTTATTACAAGATATGCATAAATACGCAAGCAGACTACATGATGATGGTGTCTTGCTATTGAGCGGTTTTCTTGAGCAAGATGTTCCAAAATTAGAAGAAGCTATCGAAAAATCAGCGTTAACAAATTGTGAAAAGACTGTGCTAAATGAGTGGGTATTGCTGAGTGTGCGAAAATAATTTATATCTTTAATGTTCAAAATTTTAAATACGGAATTATGCCTACGAATACCTATCGTTTCTTTAATAGAGAATTAAGTTGGTTGTCTTTCAATAAACGAGTTTTGGATGAAGCAAAGTCTGAAGAGTTGCCGTTGTATGAACGTATCAATTTCTTAGCTATTTATTCAAACAACCTTGAGGAATTTTTTAGTGTAAGGGTTGCCTCATACAAAAAGTTGCAACGACTTTCTGAAGATATAGGCAACGGTGATACTAAACCTGGTAAGATCCTCAATGAAATTAGAAAAACGGTAAATAGTCACCTCCAAGAATTTAATCAGATTTTTGATGATGTAATTGAAAAGTTGAAATCAAATAACATATATTTAGTCCGTGATTTCAAAAAACTGGATGAGAATCAGAAGTCGTATATCACCGAGCTTTTTCATGATGCATTAATTCCTCATACTCACCCTATGCTTTTGCTCAAGGATAGAGTGAACCCATTCTTGCAGAATAATGTGCCATATTATCTGCTTAGACTTTATAAGAAAAAGTCAAAAGCATCCAAACCACAGCCACGGTACGCTATTGTTCGCATTCCGAGTCATCATTTTGATAGATTTATTGAAATACCCCAAAGAGATGGACGTCATTTTATCATGTTTTTGGACGACATCGTTCGTTATAATTTAAGCTCGCTATTTCCAGGCTATACAATTGACAAAGCCCATACATTTATGGTTACGCGCGATGCAGATTTTGAGGTAGAAGATGAATTAGATGGAGATATTATCGACAATATTGAGAAAAACGTATTGAGAAGAGAAGTAGGAGAATATTCTCGTTTTTCTTATGATCATAATATGCCTGCACGAATGGTGGAAGTCTTAAAGGACAATTTCAAATTGATCTATACAGACATGTTGGAAGCTGGCAAGTATCTTAAATTGAATGATTTATTTTCATTCCCCAACCCGTTTTATCCTGAAATGGAGAGAGAGAAATTTCACCATCTCAATGTGAAAGAGTTAGATGAAGCAAATACAATTTTAAAAGCACTAAAGAAAAAGGAATATTTATTGCATTTCCCATATCACTCTTATCATTATGTGATTAGAATGCTTAATGAAGCAGCAATAGACCCTAAAGTTGAAAAAATAATGGTAACACAATACCGTGTAGCCAAAAACTCAGCAGTTGTTGAAGCATTGATTGGTGCCGCACGAAATGGTAAAGAGGTCACTGTTTTTGTAGAAGTGAAAGCCCGCTTTGACGAAACTGCAAACCTGCATTTTGCAAAAGAAATGCAACATGCAGGTATCAAAATTATCTACAGTATCCCGGGTATAAAAGTTCATGCTAAAGTCGCCTTAGTTTTACGCAAAGGAGACAGCACAAATTATGCATTTTTAAGTACTGGTAATTTTAATGAAAAGACGGCAACCTTGTATTCTGATATCGGTTATTTTACCAAGAAGCCAGAAATCATTACTGATTTAGTTAATTTGTTTGATTACCTTGAAAATCAAAATACCTCACCTCGTTTCAAGCATCTTTTCATAGGACAATTCAATCTTTATAAGAATATCATAAAATTAATAGAGCGAGAAATCAAAAATAAAAAAGATGGCAAAAAAGCCCATATGATTTTGAAAATGAATGGTTTGCAAGAGAAGAATGTAATTGAAAAGCTCTATGAAGCCAGTTTGGCAGGGGTAAAGGTCGATTTAATTGTCAGAGGTATTTGCTGTTTAGTCCCTAATCAGAAATACAGCAAAAACATCAAAATTATTCGTATTGTCGATCGCTTTCTCGAACATGCAAGAGTTTTTTATTTTTATAATGATGGTGACGAGGAATTTTATCTTTCTTCAGCTGATTTGATGAACAGAAATATGCACAGACGTATAGAGAGTGCATTCCCAATAGTTGATGAACCATTAAAAAAACAAATAAAAGACTTCTTAGATATACAATTGGCTGATAATCTTTCTGCTTGTCTTGTCAATGAGAAATTGGAAAATGTGAGAATCGAAAGAGAACCTAATACTCCAGCTATTCGAGCACAGGCGGAAATGTGTGATTATGTTCAAGGATTAGAAAATAAAAACTAAAAGATTGTAAGGGTTTCCTCGTAAGCTCCTCCCCAAACGCCTAAATAACCATTGGCGTTATTAGGGAGATAAAACTCTTCGTTTTGAAGTTGAATTTCTGTATTATATAAGTATTTATAATAATCAGGATTGACGCTTTTTATCTTAATAATCAAAGAATCACCATCTTTAAAATAAAGGTAGATATTGCTTAAAAATTTTATACTTAATTGTTGTGGTGATGTACTACTGAAAAACAAACGTTTAAAAGGAGAAGAAAGCATTCCGTACTTATTATTATGTATAAAAGAGTCATTATTTGCAAAGGGTAATTTAGTTTGTTTTTTATTAATAGATGCCCAACACTCTATTACATAAAATGAATCATCAGTGCTTGATGCATTATTTTTTATGGATAACTCAACTAATAAAGAATCATTAGAAAGCTGTGTCTTCCTATGAATGTTAGCTGTGAAAGAAGAAGGTATTGTTGTCTTTGCTGTTATTTCTTCATTGTCATATTTAAACTTTAAAATATAACTTTTGCCAGCCTCTGCTTTTTGGTTCGATTTCCTTTTATTATTTCCTTGTGCAGCCAATTTATCTAGAAAATTATTAGAACTATCCCAAAGACTCACTTCTTTAATAGAAACAACACTCTTATTTTCAGGATATGTTCTATTTCTTGCATTTGTTAAGGTAATTTTAAAATACTCATTTTGCACAGCTTCTCCTAATACAACTGGAACATTTTCCTTCTGCTGGGGTGGAGGTGTATATTCGTTACTGCAAGAACTGAAGAAAAGTATTATTGAGCATAAAAGATATATAGTTTTCATCTTGTTTAGAATTTAAAAGTATAACTAACATATGGCATTGGAGAGGGGAGAGCTACCTCTTCAATATTAACTTCGCCTTCAAAAACGCTTGATGTTGCACGAAAAGGAGCAGCTTTACCCACTAAACTATAAATGCCCGTCTTTAAAATATGCTTAGCATATTTCTTCCCTTTTATTTGAAATGTATATCCAGCGTCAATTCGATAATTATCTTTTAGTTGAAAACCATTTATGTCACCATAAACGTAGTTTTTTATACTAGGAGAATCATCATTTATCACATTATCGATATTTGCAATTTCATAAATAGGAATACTTATATAGCGTTCTGTATTATATTCCCACATTAAAGAAATGCTGTGTATTTTATTAAATGAATATTCTGTAGTTAACATTAAAATATGGGTAGGAGTGAGAGCATTAGGGAAGTATCTCTTGATTTTTTTTGTTTCAAAAGGTTTCGCATCTTTTTCTTTTTTTGAACAACTCCTCAGTTGCTGTTGAATAACCTAAATCCACTCCTAAAGCTAATCGCTTGATGTGATAACGATAGCCTATCCCTGCCATACCGAAAGTTGTTGTTTCTGACTTTTCTGCAATGCCTAGCAGTCCGTTGGAAAGAGTGTTGGCAAAGATATCAGTGTCACTTGATGCATAAGCAGTTCCATAAAATGGTCTGATCTCATGTCTGTTTGTTTTATACGCATTTTGTGCATTCAAAGTTGTAGCTCCTAAAATCAAAGTTGCTAAAAGTACTGTGGTTTTTACAATTGTTTTCATTTTTTTTATTTTTAAAATTAAGTTTATGTTTTTGTTCTCATACATATATAAGACGCAACTTTATTAAAAACCCCTATTAAAAATCTGCAAAAATATCTTTTCTTTTTTATAACTATAAAACATCTGATTGTCAATTAGTTGAAGCTATATTTTAAATTGATTTGAATCTTAAATATTTATAATCTTTTGGAGAAAATAGTCTTAACGATTAACTTTGAAAGAAATCTTTCTATGGAAACTATCAAAAACCCTCTAAGAAGGGTAGCTTTAGGGATGCAGTTTCTTTTCGTTGCATTTGGTGCTACTGTTCTAGTTCCTATTCTTATTTCTCAAAGTACTGGAGAAGACTTTTCAACCACTACAGCGTTATTTACAGCCGGGGTGGGTACACTTATTTTTCACTTAATCACCAAAGGACGTATTCCGATTTTTTTAGGAAGTAGTTTTGCATTTATTGCACCGATTATTGCCTCTATCAATGCGTATGGATATGCAGGGACACTATCAGGATTGATAGCTGTTGGTGTATTCTATGTGATATTTTCATTTTTGGTAAGAGCTTTTGGACTTAGAGTCATTACCCGACTTTTCCCACCTATCGTAGTAGGGCCTGTAATTATGCTGATTGGTTTGTCATTAGCACCCGTTGCTGTAGATATGTCACGCAGTGATTGGGTTCTAGCATTGATAACATTAGCCACAGCCATTATCGTAGTTATGTTTGGTAAAGGGTTTATAAAGTTAATCCCTATTTTTATTGCATTGCTGGTGGGCTACATTGTAGCTATGTTGTTAGGGAAAGTCGATTATCATGTCATAACTCAAGCACCTGTTCTAGAAGCTCCTCGACTTGTTTTTCCTGAGTTTAATTGGGGCGCAATTTTGTTTATGCTTCCTGTCGCGGTAGCACCATTAGTAGAACACGTTGGTGATATCTATGCGGTAAGTAATGTTGCGGGAAAGGATTTTGTCAAAAAACCGGGACTCCATAAAACGATTCTTGGTGATGGTGTGGCAACATTAGTAGCTGCTTGTCTTGGAGGGCCTCCAAATACGACTTACTCAGAAGTTACTGGAGCTGTGCAATTAACTAAAGTAACTGACCCTAGAGTGTTACGTATTACTGCCATTACAGCTATTATTTTTTCATTCATTGGAGTGGTAGCAGCTGCATTGACAACAATACCACAAGCCGTTTTGGGAGGAGTGATGTTGTTACTATTCGGAATGATAGCCTCGGTAGGTATCAAAACACTGATTAGTAATAAAATTGATTTTGACAATACTCGAAATCAAGTGATTGCATCTGTCATTCTCGTTATAGGAATAGGTGGAGCTGTTTTACCAATGCATCTTCCTGATGCAATGACTCAGTGGCTTGCCGAGCAAGGAATACAGATGGGAAACATCAAAGCAGAATTTTCTGGGATTGGTTTGGCAAGTATCGTAGGGGTACTTTTGAACTTAATTTTACCCAAAAGAAAAGAGTCTCAATTAGAAAACTAAGACTCGTTTTAACTAAAAATTAGATATCCTATTCTTTTATCTAGAGAATAGGATGTTTTTATTGTATTTGATATTCTACAAATAATGTCGCATTTACCTTAATAGTACCTTTGTTTATCTCTAACGTTTCATAAGCAACTTCAGCTTCTTCCATTATTGTTTTATATGAATCAGACCGATATTCAACTCTTGGATTAGGTGTTGAAGATGAAATTTTTACATTACCTATCTTTACTATCTCTTTTCCAGACTCAGGAAGCTTATCTAAAAGTTTATCGGCAAGAATAGCTGACTTTTCTAATGCTTTTATGTAGGCATCATTTCTTAAACTGTCCATGTTTGAATGGGTAAAACTAAGCCTTCCAATAGAAAGATTTTTATGATCTAAAATTTGAGTATAAATACCATCTAATATGTCAATATCTTTTACTGTTACAATTAAACTGGTTGAACTTTTGTAGCCTTCAAAAATACGTGAATTGTTCCACCATTTATAACTTTTGCGAAGATTGATATTCATCGTAAGGATGTCGTTTTTATTTACGCCCAACGACTGCAGTTGCTCATTCAATTTATTCGATTTTTCAATTAAACAGTTTTTGGATTTTTTAATGGATTTATCCAGACATTCTAAATCAATAGAAAAACTTGCTTGGTCAGGTAATACCTCAACTTCTCAAGATAACTTGAGCATTATCGTTTTAAATTTCGAATGCTCAATAGTGGAGTTATTTTGGCAAGCTGTAAATAATAAAAAACTGAGAATTCCAATAAAATATTTCATAATACCAAGTTTTTATTTTTAATAAAAGCAAAACCTTTGCCAAAAATGAAAAATAATGAATTAAAACTTATAGCCAATCCTTAAGTGCAGGTTTACAGCTACATAATCTTTATCACCATAATATCCATCACTTTGTAGATAGCGTCGATAGCCAATGCCAAAACCAGCTTCATAACAAAAGTGCATTCCAATAGTTCTTCTAATTCCCCAAGTTGGAACAAACGAGATATCACTCACTACATTTACATTATCTTCATTGGAAATTAAGAACCAATCCGGATGAAAAGTTGTCTTCAAAGAAATAAAATTGCCACTATTCCCAGTGATACTTCGTGCCTTATTTATCCGTTTATTCAGGTTGTAATAATATCTCGGTTCTACAGTAAAAGCAGGTGCCATTACAAAGCTCACTCCATCGTAAGCTTTACCCCACCAAATACCTGAATCTAATCCTACTTCTGTGCGAAGGGCATATTATCTGTTAGGTAACTTTCATTGTGTGCATAAACGCCTAAAAATCCTATTTGGATTCCATAAACAGATTTTTCTACACTTGCGTTTTGTGATTTGGCTATGAATACTGATGTACAAAAAATTAGGACTAGTAATGCTTTTTTCATATAGATTTCGTTTTAACTATATATTATATAAAATTTGGATTCAAGATAATAATAGATTTGCAAAACAAAGTTGATTATCTTTTGGAATTCAAAGCTGCAGAAACACTACCATGTTGTCTTAGTAATTTTTTGGCTTCATTATAAGAAATATCTAACTCATCCATAAGCATTCGGCTACCACGCTCTACCAATTTTTGATTAGTCAATTGCATATGAACCATTTTGTTTCCTGATACTTTTCCTAATTGTATCATCGTTACAGTACTTATCATATTCAAGATCATTTTTTGTGCCGTTCCTGATTTTAACCGTGTACTTCCCGTAACAAATTCACTGCCTACAACAGCTTCAATAGGAATATCAACGGCTTTCCCAAGAGGAGAGTTTGGGTTGCAAGTAATGCAGGCAGTAAGCAAGCCATTATCTCGGGCTGTTTTCACACCTCCAATTACATAGGGAGTTGTTCCCGAAGCAGCGATGCCAATAACAACATCTTTTTCGTTAATCTCATAATCTTGAAGAGTTTTCCAAGCTTGTTTCGTATCATCTTCAGCATTTTCTACCGCTTTACGCAGTGCAATATCACCCCCGGCGATCAATCCAATGAAAATACCATCAGAAACACCAAAAGTAGGAGGAAGTTCTGAGGCATCTAATACACCTAATCGACCGCTAGTACCCGCACCTATATAAAATACACGTCCACCTTCTTTTATGCGTGGTACGATTGCCTTTACAAGCTTTTCTATTTCTGGGAGTGTTTTTTGTATCGCTTCATAAACTTTGCGATCTTCTTCATTCATCCCCTCCAATAGAGCGCTTACGCTCATTTCGTCAAGATGTTCATATTCGGATGAAGATTCTGTGATGTTTTTCATAGTTTGCTTAGTAAGTTGATACGGATAGCATAACTAGAGGACAAGCTCTCTCATGCAAAATTTTTTCTTTAGTCAAGCGATTTTCAAACTCAGGATTTTCTGTTCCCGGTGGGAACAGTACACGTTTGGGTTTTAAGTCAATGATATAGTCTTCGTATTCCTTCAAATTCTTGGCTGAAAGATAAATATTGACGGTATGGATATCTTCAAATTTTTCTTTTTCTGTTGTGATTTTTACATCTTGTACATTTCCTTCTCGTAACCCTATCGCTACTGTTTCGATATTATGATCTCTCAGCATAGTAATGCATTGATATGCATAGCGTTGAGGGTTGGTACTAGCACCTATAACTAATGATTTTTTCATGCAATTCTGTCTATTTTTTATTCCTTAATTAGAAGAACAACAGCGTGTGCTTCTACGCCTTCTCTGCGACCTACGAAACCAAGTTGTTCTGTTGTCGTTGCTTTTATAGAAAGCGTATTTTTATCAATTTCTAATATCTCAGCAAGTACATCTCTCATTTTGGGAATATAATCTTTTACCTTGGGTTTTTGTAAGCAGACTGTCGCATCAATATTGTTGATGTAATATCCTTCTTTCTTAATCAATTCTAGTGTATCTTGAAGTAGAATTTTACTATCAATATTTTTATATGCATTGTCAGTGTCAGGAAAGTGGTATCCAATATCTCTTAAGCATGCTGCACCTAATATGGCATCACAAATGGCGTGAATCAATACATCACCATCAGAATGTCCAACTGAGCCTAATTCGTAAGGTATTAAAATTCCCCCAAGCCAAAATTCATATCCTGCTGCAAGTTTATGAACATCATATCCTTGTCCAATTCTCAAATTCATATTTTAGGTTTTAATTTGGGTAAATTTACAACATTTTGACTAAAGTCTCTAACTTTATTCCTCGTGAACCTTTTATTAAGATTTGGTTCCCTCTTATAGGGTTTTTGCTTAGATAGTCGATAACTTGTTCTGCATCGTTAAAATATAAAAATGAATCTGTTTTTCTCTTTAAAAAATGAGTGCCAACTAGCCAGGTGTTGGGTGCTAATCCTTTATCTTTTATCAGAGTGATGATTTCTTCGTGTGCTGTTTCACTCAAGTGCCCCAATTCCAACATATCACCAAGAATGAGCATCTTATGAGGATATTCAGTTTGTATGAAATTTAAGATAGATAATTTCATACTTGTCGGATTCGCATTGTAGGCATCTAATAGAATTGTATTATATTTGGTCTCTATAAGTTGTGAGCGGTTATTTTTTGGGACATAATTAGCTAAAGCATTTAAGTTTTTATTCTTAGGAACATCAAAGAATTTACCAATGGCAAAAGCAGCTAATATATTTTCAAAATTGTAAGCTCCCAGCAGTTTAGTCTGTAGTTCAACGTTTTCTATCTCCATGTTTAGGAAAGGTGAAGCTGCAATGAATTTGCCTGTAACTTGTGCATGCTCACTGCCATAACTATAAAGATGACATTTAGTTGCAGACGCTTTTTCGGATAGTATTTCATTATCTGCATTTACGAAAAGCGTTCCATTTTTTTTCTCGACTGCTTCATACAGCTCAGTCTTTGTTTTGATGACACCTTCAAGCGAACCAAATCCCTCAATATGTCCTTTCCCAACATTCGTTATAATGCCATAATCAGGTTCAGCTATGGCACAAAGTTCTGCAATTTCATGCCTATGATTAGCACCCATCTCAATGACTGCAATTTCCGTAGCAGGAGTGAGGCGAAGCAAAGTCAGTGGCACACCGATGTGATTATTGAGATTACCCTCTGTTGCTAAGGTATCATATGTGGTTTCCAATACTGATTTTATAAGCTCTTTGGTCGTTGTCTTGCCATTAGTGCCAGTAATCCCTATAATTTTTGTGTTGCAATATTGACGATGAAAATTAGCAAGATTTTGTAATGTTTCTAAGACATCATCAACAAGGATATACTGTTCGGACAATACGGCTGATTGATCATCAACTACAGCTAACTCACAACCTTTTTTTATTGCATCTTTGGCAAAATAATTTGCATCAAAATTTTCGCCTTTCAATGCAAAAAAAATGCTCCCTATTTTGGCTTTTCTTGTGTCGGTGCAAACTGTGGGATGTTGTAAGAAAAGTTGATGTAATTTAGCAATTTCCATAAAATATATTGTACTAAAAAAAGCCCTTAACAACAGGGCTTTTGAGCTTTAGATTATTTCCATTTCTTGGGTTTATTCTCCGGAGAACCAATTTGACTCATTGCACATCGGAAACCAATATCATCACGTGCCATATCTTGATTCATGAAGCGACGCGTAGAGGGGGAGAGCCAAAAAGCCCTATCGCGCCAAGATCCGCCTTTATAAACTCTTGACTTATCACTTATCATAGAGGTGATCCCAATGAGTTCATTACCCGAACCATTATTATACATAGGATCTAAAGTGCTGTCACCTTGATCTATTCTAGAGCCAGGGTCACCATCTTTGTAATTTCTTGCATCACCTACGGTGTAGTTCTTCCTGTTTTTAAGTTCCTCTTTTGTTTGAACGCGTTTTTTTATTCTACCGTATTTGTCTTTTTCAACGATATTACCATTTTCATCAGTTACATTGACTTTAAAAACGTTTCCACGATAAGGGTTAAATTCGCTGACGTCCAGGGGATTCATCGGACGATATACATCTGCAACCCATTCATTAACATTGCCTGCCGTATTATACAGTCCAAAATCATTAGGCCAAAATGACTTCACAGGCACAGTAATATCTCCTCCGTCATTGAGAGAGCCTGCCAGCCCCATGTAATCACCATTTCCTCTGGCAAAGTTTGCCATCATTTTACCCATATCTTTACGTTTGTTTCCACTTTTACGTGAACCGTCATTGCGCACCCATTTTCCGGTCCAAGGATAAACACGACCTTCTTTAATAATTTCTTTTTCAGTGTTTCCTAACAGACCGTATGCCGCATACTCCCATTCTGCTTCAGTTGGAAGACGATAGTCTGGTAACATAATACCATCAGACCAATTCGCATGTCTTATATCTTTTCCGTCTTGAGAACTTAAATCTCTTAAGCCTTTATCTAATTCTGCATCATATTGTCCTGCTAAATAAGCTTCTGTATTGAAATTTTCAGCACCTTGCTGGTCAGGATTTTCTTTAATTACTCTATTTTTAATGAGCATAATTTCATTAACACGATCAGAACGCCACTTCGCATAGGCATTAGCTTGCTCCCAAGAAACACCAACTACAGGATACTCAGAAAAAGCAGTATGTCTGAAATAATTTTGAACTTGTGGCTCATTATATGCTAGCTCATCGCGCCAAACTAAGGTATCTGGCAGTGCCGTTTGAGTTATAGAATCATCTCCACCGTGAACACGTGAAAGCCAATATAGATACTCGCGATAGTCAACATTTCGAACTTCCGTTTCATCCATAAAAAAAGAAGCAACAGTTACTCGTCTTCTTATGTTATTCCAATCGCCCATGACGTCTTTTTGGTTTTGCCCCATAACGAATGTTCCCCCAGGAATATGCACTAATCCTGGTCCTATTTGTGCCTGATATCCATTGTAATACTGAAACCCCCCGTTGTCAGGATCATTGTATTTCCAACCTGTAGTTGAAGAATGCGTTTTATTTTTCCCTCCAAAAACATTCAATTTGCTATTGCAGGAACTTAAGCTAATGATAAACGTAAAGAAAATTCCGTAAAAGATTATTTGCTTCATATAATACTATTATTTTGCTACAAAGATAATGAAAAATACAAAGTTGCATTTTTTCTTAATCAATGTTTCCAAAAAATATGCCAATTATTCTGAAAAAAAGCTTTTTACCTTTTGAAAGAATCCCTTTTCACGTTCTACATGGGCAGTATCAAAATTAGGAGATTTCTCTAATTTCTCCATAATTTTTTCCTCTTCACTACTGATGTCTTTGGGGATAAATACATTGACTTTTATCAATAAATCGCCAACTCCGTAGCCCTCGATATTAGGTAAGCCTTTTTTACGCAAGCGAAGGATTTTACCCGATTGGGTTCCTTTTTCGATACTGACTTTTACCTTACCATCTAAAGTAGGTATCTCCGCAGATGCACCTAATATAGCATCAGGGATGCTTATAAATAAGTTATAAAGCAAATCATTGCCATCACGCATCAAGTCAGGATGCTCTTTTTCCTTAATAAGCACTAGCAAGTCTCCATTGATACCGCCACGACGTGCTGCATTTCCTTTTCCTGAAACTGAAAGCTGCAAGCCTTCGTAAACGCCAGCTGGTATTTTTACTGAAATAACTTCTTCACCTCTTACAATTCCTTCACCATTACAGTCAGGGCATCTTTCTTTTATCACTTTACCTTGTCCATTACAAACGGGGCAACTTGATGTTGTTTGCATTCGACCGAGAAGTGTGTTTTGTATTCTAGTGACTTGTCCTGTGCCATTACATTCAGAACAAGTGGTATGTGAATTTCCATTTTTCTCCCCATTTCCATGGCAAGAGTTACATGCAGTATATTTCTTTACTTTTAATTTTTTCTCAACACCTTTTGCAATTTCTTCAAGTGTTAATTCTACTTTGAGGCGCAAGTTGGATCCTCTGTTAACTTGCTGGCGTTGTTGTCCGCCTCCAAAACCGCCAAAAAAACCGCCACCACCTCCAAAAAGGTCGCCAAATTGTGAGAAAATATCTTCCATAGACATTCCTGCACCACCAAAATTACCGGCACCACCCATTCCTGCATGACCAAACTGATCATAGCGTTGTTTTTTTTCTGGTGAACTTAATACATCATAGGCTTCAGCTGCTTCTTTAAATTTCTCCTCTGTCTCTTTATCGTCCGGATTTTTATCTGGATGATATTTTAGTGCTAATTTTCGATAGGCTTTCTTTATTTCCTCAGGAGATGCTGATTTGCTTACACCTAATACTTCATAATAATCTCGCTTCGCCATATACTTTTTCTTTCTTTTTTTATTCTCCGACTACTACCTTTGCGTAGCGAATCACTTTATCATTAAGTTTATATCCCTTTTCTGTACAATCGATAACTTTGCCCTTCATATCCTCCGATGGAGCTGGTATTTTTGTGATTGCCTCACTCACATCTGTATCAAACTCTTCGTTAAGCACTTCAATCTCAGTCACGCCATTTTGACGTAGAAAGTCTTTAAAGTTACTATAAATGAGTTCAATCCCTTCCTTAACTGCTTCAATGTCTTTAGTATCTTGCATGACATCCATAGCACGCTCGAAGTTGTCTATAACCGGAAGAATATTTGTCAATATTTTTTCTCCTGCATGTTTCGTCAACTCCATTTTTTCTTTCAGCGTACGCTTTCTATAATTGTCAAACTCAGCAGTAAGTCGCAAATTTTTATCCTCGAGTGTTTCAACCTCATTCTCCAGTTCTGCTATTCTCTCTTCCAATAGCTGAAGCTCATCAACCTTAGGCTCCTTCTCAGAACTCTTTTTCTTCTTTTTATCTGTCATGTCTTTTTTCAAAAATATTGTTCAATTTTGTATTGATGGTGCATACAAAATTACTGCCAATAGCACTTTAGTGTCAGTTTGGCAGGCTTAAATTAAATGAGTGATAAATGGGCAGGATTTTATCTACCTTTTTTTCTTCCTTTACGTCTAGAATTGTTGCTAGAGTTCGAATTTGCAGAACGTATCTCAACAAGTTCGGTATCCTTAGGCAAGGTCAATCTAGAGTTAGATAATTTCTCCATAGCTTCTAGAACTAACTCATCGCTAACGTTATCACTATTCCAGATGCTTAATGATTTTTTGATATGATTTGCAACGATAAGGGCTAAGGCCTGCTTCTCTTCTTCCGTTTTACAATTTTTCTCTTCTTCAATCATTTTGAAAAGAATGCGACCGTATTGCTTGTATCTGATGTCTGAATCTTTGTATTCAATATGACGTGGAGTGATTATAGTGTCGGAGGGGGTAGGGTTTCCATAAGGAGATTCTACATTTAATTGATAGTCTGACATAATGATGAGGTGATCCCAAAGTTTATGATTAAAATCATCTACGTCCTTTAAATTAGGATGCATACGCCCCATAATATTTACGATAGCGTACGCAGTTTCTTTGCGTTTTTCATCATCTTCTATAGTTACGGCAAAATCTACCATTTTTTGAATGTGTCTTCCATACTCTGGAAATATTAATGGTTTCTTTTTGCTATTATAAGTTGTTGTCATGTGTTGATATTACGTTTGATGTCACAATCATTTTAGATAGGGCAAAGGTACGTTTTATTTGCTAGTTAACCAACCAAGGCTCCGCTATAGAGTAAAGGAGTCCTACTATACCAAAAACTAAAATTACAATGCCAGTTATTTTGTTTATCCAAAAAAGATTACGAAAACGGAATTTTTTTCGAAAAAGGCTAACTGAAAGTGTTAAGCTGAACCACCAGAATATAGCGCCTATAAATACGCCAAAAAGAATTAATATTATGTTTTGGATAGAGGCATCTTCCATGCTGGCGGCACCTGTGAAGAAAGCTAAAAAGACTCCAAGAATCAATGGATTAGAAAGTGTCAGGAAAAATATAGAAATGAAATCTGAAAACAGGTTGGAAGACTTTGAGCGTTCTTGGCGCAATTTTCTTACGCTTTTCCTTGAAATCACATAGCCAATGCCTATAATAATGCAGAATGTAAAAATCTGTAAGTTGTGAATATGCTCGTTGACTAGATTTAGGATTAACCCGAAACCTGTAGCTGCTATAATAGCGTAAAGGATATCTGCACTTGCAGCACCCAGACCTGAGAAGAATCCCGAAAGCCAGCCTCTATTTAATGTACGACGAATTACGATTATACCAATAGGACCCAAGGGAATAGAAACCATTAGTCCTATTACAAAACCTTTGATTATTTTCACCCAAACCTCCACTATTTTTCCAATTTTGATTTTAAGGTGTCCTCATTCAAATCTTCAGTGAGGGAGTTTATCACTTTATCAGGAATTTCATAAATATCCAATAGGATAAATCCATCTAAACAATTGTTAAATAGGGGATCTCTATTAAATCCTAAAATTTTTGCATTAAGGAAAATGTATTTCTTCAACAATACCGGAAGTCTAACGTCCTTTGTTTCAAACTTCCCAATATATTTGTCTAACTTATTAATATCTTCTTGTGCAATTTCAAGCATAATTTCAGTATCAATATTTTTAGTTTTGAATTTGAACTTATGTCTCGGTTTCACGTATCTTGAAAGCTCATAATTAAAGTGATGTTTCATAATGAACTTTATGATCATCTCTTTAGCCAAATCAGAATAGTCATTACTGATAGAGACCGGACCAATAAGGTATCGGTATTCAGGATTTTTGAGCATCATGTATAGGATACCTTTCCATAATAAAAATAAGGGTAAGGCTTTCCGTTGATAATCTGGTGTAATAAATGAACGACCTAACTCTAGGGACTCTTCCAAAATAGGGTGGAAGGGCTTCTTTAACTTAAATAATGAGTGAAGGTAAAAGCCCTCAATACCATATTGTTGGATAACTTCTTTGCCTTTCCCTATACGATAAGCACCGACTATCTTGTCGACTTCAATATCATAGATAAACAACTGATGGTAATAAAGATCATATTCATCTAAATCCATCGGTTGGTTAGTACCTTCACCTACCTCACGAAAAGTTAGTTCTCGTAAACGACCGATTTCTCTGAGAATATTAGGAATTATATTGCTATTAGTACAATAAATTCTGTAATTTTTAATCTCGTAGAGTTTGAATTCTTCTGGGATAGCATCCAATTCTGCTCTGAGAATTTTAGGATCAATGGCATCAATAAGTTCAGATTTTTCTAAAGATTTCGTCTCATCCTCATAAAAATCCCTCAATTTTAGTGTGTTAGAGAGAGTAAATGTGTTGGCACGTAAGTAGCGTCCATAATGCTCTATATCCGAAAAGTAATCTTGTTCTTTTACAGATATAGGTTTTCCAATGGATAGTTTAATTTCTTTATTTTGCTTGTTTAACAGCTCAGATGGTAATTTTATAGTGCGTAGCACCGGGTGTACTTTTCCTAGCATATAAAATGTAAGACTGTTATTTCCATGAAAATAAATAGGAACTACCGGAACCTTCGCTTTCTTAATAAAGCGAAGAATAGAATTACTCCATTTTCTGTCAGAAATACGAAAACCTTTTTGGAAAGAAGAAACCTCACCGGCGGGAAATATCGCTAATGGACCTCCATCATTTAAATGTTTTATAGCCTCTTTCAACCCTTTAGTACTCTTAATATCAGGGCGATTTTCAAAGGGGTTCACTTCTATAATGTAATCAGCAATAGGCTCAATTTTCTTCAATAAAAAATTTGCCATTACTTTAGTGTCGGGTCTGGCTTCTGCTAAAACTTTCAGTAAAATAATTCCATCAACACCTCCAAAAGGATGATTAGCAACAACGATAAAGGGCCCTTCTTTAGGGATTCGTTGTAAATAATCCTCGTCTATAGTAAAATTTATCTGGAGAGAATCCAAAATGGAATCAATAAATTTTAAACCATCAGAATCATCTAAAGTGTCATATATTTTATTAAGCTTGGTAAGGCGTAGAAAGTACATCAGTAGTTTGGCACCACCCATACCTCCAAATTTATTCAAGCTATCGCTTGCAGCCAACAAGTCTTTGGGGTCAACTAAACTCATACTAATACAAATATACCTAATAAATTATAAGATAAATAGGATATGACTAAGAATTTAATGATAAGTATGTATTGGACTTTATAAACTGATGACTTTATCAACCTTAGCCTGTAAGCTGATAATATCTTGCATACTACCTCGTGTACCTACAGCTAGCTTCTCGGTGAGCTTAAAATAGTTGAGGCAAGTGCTACAGCCAATAAGTTTTGTGCCTTTCTCAGCTAACTCCTGCAAGAACTTTAGGCAATTAGAATCTTCGCAAAGCAACTTAACACCTTCATTATAAAATACAATAAATTTGGGAGCTACGTCTTCTTCGAGTAATAGTTGGAAATACTTCTCAATAAGAATACTGGCTAGGGCTAGTTCGCTAGTTCCCATTCCATTACTATTAATCTGTATTAATGTGTTTTTCATCCGATATTAAATTATAAACAAAAAGTGTATCTTTTTTCAAAGATACACTTAAGTCAAATTATTATACTAATTTTTCCAGTTAATTATTCTTTTTCTTTTGTAGTATAAGGAGTCGTTTTTTCTGCTTTCGGCTTGTTAGCACAGGCTTTGTTGCTTGCTTTGCTACAGTTAGTCTTAGCTTTGTCAGCACAAGAGACCTTTTGTGTCTTACTACAATCTGATTTTGTTTTTCTAGCACAGTCTGTAGCTTTTACTCCTTTGGTCTTGTCTGAGCAAGCTAGCATTTTAGCTTCACTGCAACAAGTTTTGGTGTCTTTTTTATTTGCTTTATCAACACAGGTTTTCTTTACGGGTTCTTTTTTGTTATCTTGAGCCATAGTAGCTGTGCTTACAGCTAATGAGAATAAGAGTCCAAATACTAAAAATAAATGTTTCATAAATTGTTTTGTTAAGTGATTATTTGGAACAAATATAGATAAAATGATTACTTTCGCAACTATAATATCAAATTTTAATCAAAAAAAAAGAGTTACATGTCTTGTATTTCTGAAAATATTCAACAAATATTAAAATCAATCCCTGATAATGTAAAATTAGTAGCAGTTTCAAAGACTCATGCCCCCGAAAAAATACAGGAAGCTTATGATGGAGGATACAAAGTGTTTGGAGAAAGCAGGCCACAAGAGTTGAGAGAAAAGGAAGCTATTTTACCTAAAGATATTGAATGGCATATGATTGGTAATTTACAGAAAAATAAGGTGAAATATATTGCCCCATACGTTGCCATGATTCATTCCGTTGATTCTTTGAGCTTATTAAAAGTTGTAGAGAAGGAGGGTAGAAAGAATGACCGAATCATCAGTTTTTTACTTCAAATAAAGGTTGCGGAAGAAGAAACAAAAAGTGGTCTTTCATTAGAAGAAACTAAAGAATTATTACAAAGTGATACTTATAAGGAGATGCAACATGTTCGTTGTTGTGGTATTATGGGAATGGCAACACTCACTGATAATCAGCAACAGATACATGATGAATTTGCACGACTAAAGGAATATTTTACTCAAATCAAAAAAGAGTTCTTTGACTCTGCTGATGAATTCAAAGAAATATCTATGGGAATGTCAGGAGACTATCCGATTGCCATAAAGGAGGGAAGTACCATGATACGCGTAGGAAGTAAAATCTTTGGGAAGCGCTAAATTACGGTTCTATTTTTTCTGAAGATTTCAGCTTTATCGTAACAATAGCAAAGTTGTTGATTCCTCCATCAGGGTAACTAAGCGGAGCTCCTTTGTAAGTTTCGATGGATTCGTTTGTTGCACTTCCTTTATTTGAATGATATTCGCCTGAGAATAATCCAGCATCCCAAACTGAAGTGATAAATGTAGCAGAACCTCCATATGCCAAACCGTCAAGATCAATATTATTAACTCCAATAAACCAATCAGCTGAAGGAGATAGTTTCGTTATCATAGAAAATTTATTGAATCTGCCCTCTGTGGTTATTTCGAATTCTGAACTGCCAGTAGCGGGACAACCCTCAGATGAAGTAAAGCCACTCACTCTGTTATTCGTCTTTTGCTCTGTAAAGTAGTTAGTAAAGTTAGATGTGTCTTCATTTTCGAAATAAGACTTCATCCAAGTTGGAGCCTTTTTACCTTTTTGAAAGAGAACATTATCATCTTTTTGAGTAATAGCTACAACTTTCCCAAAACCAGCATCACCAGGGAAGTAGTTTGGATGAGTTTCTTCAGTCCATTGTCCTCTTACTGTTACATTAAAAGTGTAACGCATATCGTGTTTTAACTCCACAACAGTTTGCTTATCGTCATCGTCATCGCAGGCTGTAAACGTTAAAATAACAAGCGCCCATACTAATATTCTTTTCATTGCTTTCATCTAAAAGTCTATTTTCAAGCTGCCAAATTAGCTATAATTGGATAGTTATACAATTTTTAAGATGAAAAAGAAAGCTTCTTATCAATATAATAAGGGATTTTACCTATGATTTATTACTTTTGTGACAATTAATAAATGAGATGAAATTATGTTTGAGAATTTAACGGAAAAGTTAGAAAGTTCCTTTAAAATATTAAAAGGAAGTCATAAGATAACAGAGATAAATATTGCTGAGTCATTGAAAGATGTACGCCGTGCACTCTTAGACGCCGATGTTAATTTCAAAATTGCGAAGGACTTTACTGATAGAGTCAAGGAAAAAGCATTAGGGCAAGATGTACTCAAAGCTGTGAATCCAGGTCAGATGATGGTGAAGTTAGTTCATGATGAACTAGCTGAATTGATGGGTGGAAGTGCCGAAGGAATTAACCTTTCAGGAAAGCCATCTGTTATTTTAATTGCCGGGCTTCAAGGTTCTGGTAAAACAACATTTTCCGGGAAATTAGCGAATCATTTAAAACGTAAAAAAGGGAAATTCCCGTTGCTTGCTGCAGGTGACGTTTATCGTCCGGCAGCGATTGACCAATTGAAAATATTAGGAGAACAAATCAATGTTCCTGTTTATACGATTGAAGGAAGTAAAGACCCCGTGAATATTGCTACTTCAGCTGTAGAAGAGGCAGAACAAAAAGGACAGGATTTAGTTATCATAGATACCGCAGGACGTTTGGCTGTGGACGAGCAAATGATGAACGAAATAGCAGCTATAAAAAAGGCTGTAAACCCAGATGAGATTTTGTTTGTTGTGGATTCCATGACTGGTCAAGATGCGGTAAATACGGCTAAAGCATTTAATGATGTCTTGAACTTTGATGGTGTTGTTCTTACAAAGTTAGATGGTGATACACGCGGTGGTGCCGCTTTATCCATTCGCTCAGTTGTCAATAAGCCGATTAAGTTTGTCGGTATGGGAGAGAAGATGGATGCTTTAGATGTATTCCATCCAGAGCGTATGGCAGACCGCATCTTAGGTATGGGTGATATTGTTTCTTTTGTTGAAAAAGCACAAGAACAATTTGATGAAGAAGAGGCGAGGAAACTCCAAAAGAAATTAGTTAAAGATCAATTTAATTTTAATGACTTTTTAAAGCAGATTAACCAAATCAAGAAAATGGGGAATATGAAGGACCTCATGGGAATGATTCCAGGAATGGGAAAGGCAATGAAGGATGTTGATATTGATGATGATGCTTTTAAAGGAGTTGAAGCGATTATTTATTCTATGACGCCCGAAGAACGCGAAAAGCCATCAATTTTGAACGGCTCGCGTCGTAAGCGTATTGCCAAAGGTAGTGGTAGTAGCACTGCTGATGTTAATCGTCTGTTAAAACAATTTGATGAGATGCGTAAGATGATGAAAATGGTTTCTAAAAATGGAGGTAAATTACCCAAAATGCCGATGGGTGGCATGAGAAGATAAATTCTAAAAAACGTGAAGCAATGCAGTTAATAGACGGAAAAAAAACAAGTAAAGAAATACGAGAAGAGATTGCCGAAGAAGTTAAAGAAATGACGGCATCTGAAAAGCGTACACCAAAGTTAGTTGCTGTATTAGTCGGCAATGATGGAGCTAGTCGTACTTATGTCAATGCAAAGAGTAAAGCATGTGAAAAAGTTGGTTTTGGCACAGAAACCTTACATTTTGAAGAAAGTATGACGCAAGATGAACTTTTAAAAGAAGTTGAAAAATTGAATAATGATGATGAAGTTGATGGCTTTATCGTTCAAGTTCCTCTTCCTAAGCATATTGACGAGGATGTAATTCTTCAAGCAATAAATCCTAAGAAAGATGTTGATGGATTTCATCCTACAAATATTGGACGCATGACGCTTGGTTTGCCTACTTATTTACCTGCAACACCAGCGGGCATTGTTGAATTGCTAAAAAGATACAATATCGAGACTTCAGGAAAAAACTGCGTAGTCATAGGTCGAAGTAATATCGTAGGTACACCAGTTAGTATATTGCTTTCACGCAAAACAGAAGGTGGAAATAGTACTGTTACACTTTGCCATAGTCGCACTGCAGATATCAAGGCGCATACACTTCAAGCTGATATTATTATTGTTGCCATAGGAAAAAAACATTTCCTTACTGAAGATATGGTAAAAGATGGAGCAGTGATTGTTGATGTGGGTATTCACAGAGAGGAAAAAGAAAACGGAGTAAAACTTTATGGTGATGTTGATTTTGAAAATGTGGCTCCAAAATGTAGCTATATTACACCAGTTCCAGGAGGTGTAGGACCAATGACAATTGTTTCTTTATTGCAAAATACACTCTTAGCAGCTAAAGGAGAAATTTATAAGAAATAATATATAATTTTAATAATGAATACGGGGGAGTATCTTTATTTGACAGAGATATTCCCTTTTTTTATTGAATTAGAATTAAATATTTTTACTGAAAAATCTTTTCAATGTAGTATAATTAGGAGAGTAGTGTCCTTTTAAAGTTGTAAAATAGAAATAGCGCTCCATACTAAAACTAGCAATATCTACAATCTTCAAATTCCCACCTTTTAAATCATCTAAAATTGCATGAATTGAAATAAATGCAAATGAATCTGAATGGTTCAGATAGGTTTTAATGCTCTCAGAATTATTTAAAACAGCATCTACTTGCAAATCTTTTAAAAAGATATTATTTTCACGTAAATGGTTTTCAATAATAGCTCTTGTTCCAGACCCCTGTTCTCGTAAAACGAGAGGTAACTTCAAGAGAGTTTTTAGTTTAATGCTATCATTAGTCTGGGTGTTGGAATTGCACACCAAAACAATTTCATCCTTTAAAAAACGCTCATATTGTAGTGATGGATTACGATGAGTGCCTTCGATCAAACCAAAGGGAATTTTTTGTTCAATAACCAAATTCTCAATTTCATCGGTATTGCCACTTTTCAATAAAAAATGCGTTTCGGGATAAAGTTTTTTGAGCTTAGGCAAACTTTTAGGAAGGATATATTGAGCTATAGAACTGCTCGCTCCCAAACAAATTTCTTTAGGTAGATTGTGCTGATTGGAGAAAAAGTGTTCTTCAGTTTCTGCAAATAGCTGTAAGATTTGTTTGGTTTTTGAGAGTAAATAATTCCCTTCTGGCGTTAATTGCACACGTCCATTGTTTCGAATAAACAACGAGTGGTTGTATTTCTTTTCTAATTCAGCAATATGTTTGGACACAGCTGGTTGAGATAGTGAAAGCATCTTTGCTGCTTTAGTGAAGCTCTGCAACTCAGCTACGGTTTGAAATACTTTTAGTCTAAAATCCATGAAAGTTCAGCTATTTTTTAACTTTTAAATATTTGAATTGAATAAGTATTCCGATAATAATTGTAATTATGGCGAATAATATTCTTACTGTAGAATAACGATGAGAAAACAAAATTATAAAACCCATAACCATCGAAAATATTGATATAAATCTTAAAAGAGAGGCTTTATTCATAACTTTAGCTCATAAAAAAGTACCATCCCAAAGATGGAATGGTACTCAATAAGTCTGTGCAATTATTTTGCTGGAATTGCTTTTAACGAAGCTTTCAAGAATGTCCAGAATTTCTCAACAGTTTCAATATTTACACGTTCATCAGGAGAGTGAGGATTACGTATTGTAGGACCGAAAGAAATCATATCCCAATTTGGATAAACTGCACCCAATAATCCACATTCTAAACCTGCATGTACAGCCTTTATTTCTGGTGTTTTGCCGAATGTATCTTTATAAACCTCCTGCATAGCTTTTAAAATTGTAGAGTCCATATTTGGCTGCCAACCTGGATATGCTCCAAAAGTTGAAAAGCTTGCATCTAGACCTTTAAACGCATCTCGTATTTTTTCTGTCAATGCCATTTTAGCATCATCATTAGATGAACGGGTTAAGCATTGTACTAATAATTTACCTTTAAGAAATTCTATCCGCGCTAAGTTATTTGATGTTTCAGTAAGTCCTTCCATCTCTTTGCTCATTGCCTCTACACCATCAGGACAAGCAACTAGAGCCTTTACCATTGCATTTGCTTCCTTAGCGTCTATCACCTGCTTAGGTGTGCCAACTTCTTTAGCTTCAACATTTAAAGTTGGTTCTATATCTTTAAACTCTTGTTGCATATCCTTCTCATATTCCTTTACAGCTTTTTCAAAATCTGCAACCTTGTCGTTAGGAACAGCAAGAAGTGCATGCGATTCACGAGGAATAGCATTTCGTAATGAACCGCCTTCTGCTTCAGAAAGACGAATTCCCAAGTTATCATATTTATCTAAGAATCTTGCTAAAAGTTTGTTGGCATTCGCTTTTCCTAAGTGGATATCCATACCTGAATGCCCACCTTTTAGTCCTTTAATATGGAATTCAAAACCTTGCATATTATCAGGGCAATCTTCTAAAGTGTAAGGAACTTCAACCTCTACATCTACGCCACCTGCGCAACCCACGTAAAGTTCGCCTTCATCTTCAGAGTCTAAATTCATCAAGATGTCACCATCAAGAACACCAGGTTTTAAATTTTCAGCTCCAGTCATTCCTGTTTCTTCATCGCAAGTAAATAGACACTCAATAGGACCATGTTCCAAATCGTCTGATGATAATACAGCCATCATTGCAGCGGCACCAATACCATTATCAGCACCTAAAGTTGTGTCTTTTGCGTGTACCCACCCATCTTCAATGTATGTTTCGATAGGATCTTTCTCAAAATCATGATCTACACCTGCATTTTTCTGTGGAACCATATCTAAATGTGCCTGTAAAATAACACCTTGGCGATCTTCCATACCTGATGTTGCTGGCTTTTTGATAATGATATTACCAATCTCATCTTTAATGGTTTCCAAACCTAAGTCTTTACCAAAATCATACATGAATTTTTGTATGCGATCTTCATGTTTTGAAGGTCTTGGTACTTGAGTTAGTGAATAAAAATGTTCCCATACAACTTTGGGGTCGAGTTTTGAAATTTCGTTATTCATATCTATCTAAATATTATTGTAATAAATTTTCTATAAAGATAAGCAATTCTTGACAAACGATTTGTATTGATTTTGGATTCGTTGTATCTTGCATTCAATAAAAAACTAGAATATCTTGAAAGAAGAAAATAAGAAAGCTCTCGTTCGGCTTTATGAAAATTGGGGGAATGATACTGTAACGAAAGTCATTGAATTGCCACCTTCTGGCTCTGCGCGGACATATTGCCGAATTGTAGGGGATAAGATGACTGTTTTAGGCGTTCATAATGAAGATTATAAAGAAAATGTTGCATTTATCTCCTTCAGCAAGCATTTCAAACAAGAGGGAATGTTAGTCCCTGAAATCTATGCAGAAGATTTAGATAATAGTATTTATTTAATTGAGGATTTTGGCGGTGAAACACTTTTCGAACATTTATTAGTAACTCGTGTTTCAGATGAGTATCCTGTAGAGTTGAAAGAAATTTACCAGCATGTGTTGCGAGATTTGATTCAATTCCAACTTTATGCTAGACAAAACTTACCTTATGAGAATTGTTATCCACGAGCAAAGTTTGATAAACAGTCAATGCTTTGGGATTTGCATTATTTCAAGTATTATTTTTTAAAGTTAGCTCAAATACCGTTTGACGAACAATTGCTTGAAGATGATTTTCAACGCTTTGCAGATTATTTGCTGGAGGCAGAACATGACTTCTTTATGTATCGTGATTTTCAGTCGCGTAACATCATGCTGATAGACGGTAAAAAACCAGCCTATATTGATTATCAAGGTGGTAGGAAAGGAGCTTTACAATACGACTTGGCTTCTTTGCTATACGATGCTAAGGCTGATATCCCTGAGGAAGTTAGGGAAGAGCTTTTTGAATATTATTTAAATGAATTGCAAAAAGAAAAACAAATTGATGCTGATGCTTTTAGGAAGCATTACTATGGATACGTATTGATTCGAATTATGCAGGCAATGGGGGCTTATGGATTTAGAGGCTTTTACGAAAAAAAAGAGCACTTTTTGAAGTCTATACCTTATGCTATGGGAAATTTGAAAAGAGTACTTCAAAAAGCAGATTTACCCATAAAGGTTCCACAATTACTCAAAGCTTTGGACGCTGTAGCAAACTCTAAACGGTTATTGAAAATAGCCCAAGATGCACAGGTAAAACTGCAAGTAGAAATTAATAGTTTCTCATACAAGCGTGGAATACCAATGGATAAAAGTGAAAATGGAGGTGGTTTTGTTTTTGACTGCCGTGCTGTTCATAATCCAGGTCGTTATGAGCAATATAAAAATTTAACGGGAAAGGATCCTGAGGTTATTGCTTTTTTCAAAGAGCATAAAGGTATGGATCGGTTTTTGAAACCTGTCAAAAAACTGGTTGAGATGAGTGTAAAACGTTATATTAAGAGAAGTTTCACTAATCTACAAGTTAATTTTGGCTGTACAGGAGGGCGCCATCGTTCTGTGTATGCAGCCGAACATTTGGCGAATTTTTTAGAAAAAAAATATGATATTCGTGTGAAAGTTCGCCATATTGAACGTGAAATAGAAGAAAACGCAAATTAATATAATTCTTATGAACTTCAATGCATTTATACCAGCAGCAGGATTAGGAACAAGATTGTATCCGCTAACGAAAGATAAGCCTAAAGCTTTGGTAGAAATTGGAGGAAAACCTTTACTAGAACATCAATTGCTAAAACTAAAGAAATTAGTAGTTAGCGAAGTAGTCGTGAACGTGCATTATTTTGCGGACCAAGTTATTGACTTTTTAAAAGCAAATGATAACTTTGGACTTTCAATACATATTTCTGATGAACGTGATAAGCTGTTAAATACAGGTGGAGGTTTAAAAAAAGCACTCACTTTTTTACATAACGATTTGCCTGTCCTGATGCACAATGTTGATGTGTTTAGCGATTTATCTATTACTGAGCTACTTAATGCTCATATTAATAAACGGGCTTTAGCCACTTTAGTTGTAAGAAAACGTGAAACCTCTCGTTATTTGCAATTTGATGCAGACAATCATTTGTGTGGGTGGATCAATACGAAAACAGGAGAGCAAAAAGAGTCTAGAGATGCTTATAAATTATTTAATTACGCATTTAGCGGTATTCAATTCCTTTCGCCACGAATTCTAAAGAAAACAGAAGAGCAAGGAGCTTTCTCTATCATTGATTTATATCTTAGATTAGCTGTAAATGAACAAATTACAGGATTTATCGATAATGATAGCCAATGGATGGATTTAGGGAAATATGAACAAATTGAGGAAGCTGAAAAGCTTTTTTTGTAAAAAAAAACAGGGCTGAATTGCTTCAACCCTGTTCCCTAAAAAAACTTTATGATTTTTAAAATGTCATTGTATTAGAATGACATAGGTACATCTATAAGGAGTACACGTGCATTGTCAGTTGCCTCTACAGTGATTTTGTCTGTTTCCCAAAATCCGACTCCATCTCTTTTAGAGAATTTTTCTCCTTCAATCTCTACTTCTCCTTCCAAAATAAAAGCATAAACTCCATTTCCTTCTTTTTTAATTGTATAAGTATCTGATTTTCCTTTTTCAAATTTTCCTAAGTGGAACCATGCATCTTGATGAATCCAAACTCCTTGGTCGTCTTTATTAGGAGAAAGTACTTGATAGAATTTGTATTCTTCTGCTACTTCTCTTATCGAAATCTGATCGTAACGAGGTGTTACATTCTTTTTTCGTATGTACTTTTTCGTATGTTTTCAATGCCTCCATTTTATATTCTAATAATGGTTTTTATATCGAGAGTAAAAATAATAAAATTGCGTAAATACTGATAATGCTCTATTTATGAAAAGAGCCTGCCGAAGCAAGCTCTTTCATGTTTATTAATCTTTTTATATCATTTTATCGGGTTTCCTAAACAGGTCGAAAACTAGACCCCCAATCAAGGCACAAATAAATGTGCTCCTAAATGGGGAGGTCTGAATCGGGCATGTACCTGATACACATCCTATATACTTCCAGTACAAAAAACCAGCAATGGCTCCTACAATAGTGCCTATAATTGCCAATTTATATTTTACAAAAATGTCTTTCATTCTATTAAATTTCAAGTAACATTTCTGTACTGTTCTTACCATCCCAAAGAAGGTTCTCTGGATTCTCTAGCAACTCTTTTACCCGCACCAAGAAACTTACAGACTCTTTTCCGTCAATAATCCTATGGTCGTAAGAAACTGCGACATACATCATCGGGCGGATTTCTACTTTTCCTTCGATAGCTACAGGTCGCTCTATAATATTGTGCATACCCAAAATTGCAGATTGTGGTGGATTAATGATAGGAGTGGACATCATTGACCCAAATACTCCGCCATTTGTAATCGTAAAAGTTCCACCTGTCATCTCATCAATAGATAGCTTTCCATCACGAGCTTTTGTGGCTAATTTTTTCAATTCATTTTCTATTTCTGCTAATCCTAATGACTCGACGTTCCGAATAACTGGAACCATCAATCCTTTAGGTGTACTCACTGCAACAGAAATGTCTGTATAGTCGTGTGTTACAATATCTTCACCGTCAATCATTCCGTTAACAGCCGGAAAATCTTGAAGAGCTTTTGAACAAGCTTTGATGAAAAATGACATAAAACCTAGCTTGATGCCATGTGTTTCAATGAATTTCTCTTGATATTTCTTCCTGAGTTTCATAATAGGCGACATATCCACTTCATTGAAAGTGGTAAGCATTGCTGTTTCGTTTTTCACAGAGACCAAACGTTGGCTTAATTTGCGACGTAGTGTACTCATACGCTTCCTATTATCATCTCTGTTTGCTTCTTTCTTAAGGGAAGCTCCGGTAGCAGTAGGTGCTTGTGTCCCTGCTCGTTTAGCCACTTCAACATCTGAACTTTTGAGACGTCGTAAGCCATTGATTATATCATCAATACTTAAGTTCTCCTCATCCATCATTTTTCTAGCAAGTGGGGAAACTTTTACTTTAGAAAACTCTTCCGAAGTTTCTTTTTTAGGTTCTTTTTTCTCTTCCTGGTGTTCCTCAGAAGAGCTATCTTCCTTTTTATCATCTTGGGGTGTTTCGTCCTTTTTTATGTCCTCGTTAGCTTTGGGAGCTACAGAGGTGTCAATAGTACATGCAACAGCACCTACTTCTAAAGTATCGCCTTCAGAAGCCATTTGCTTGATTTTACCCCCTTCGTCAGCCACCAGTGTAAGTGTAGCTTTATCAGATTCTATTTCAGCAATTTCAGCATTTTTACTAACAACTGCTCCGTCTTCCACTAACCAAGACGATAGTTCTACTTCTGAGATTGATTCTCCCGGACTAGGAATTTTTACTTCTATTGTTGCCATATAATATCTTATTTTAAAGCTTCGTCAATTATTTCTTGTTGATTAATTTTGTGAGTGGCTTTCAAACCTTCAGCAGTAACGCCACTTGGTTCTCTGCCAATAGCATCTATGCCATTGAAAACTTCTTGTCTTCTTAAGAAGCAAGATGCCCCCATGTTCAAAGGTTCTTCTTGTACCCAAACTTTTTTAGCCTTGGGTGGATACGTTTTTATTGCTTCTCTTATTTGTTTTTCAGGGAAAGGATAAAGCTGTTCAATTCGAACAATCGCTATATGATTTGCTTCCTTTTCATCACGAGCTTGTAGCAAATCGTAATATATCTTTCCGGTACAAAATAGTATTTTAGTTACCTCTTTAGCGTTATTTACTTCTCTATCTGGAATGACTTCATTAAAATGCCCTTCTGTAAAATCTTCAATTGTAGAGGTGCATTTAGGGTGACGCAACAAGCTTTTAGGCGTAAAAACAATCAAAGGTACACGTATGTTTCTATGTAGTTGACGACGTATTGCGTGGAACATATTGGCAGGTGTTGTAGGGTTAATAACCTGCATATTATAATTTGCACATAATGTTAAAAATCGTTCAATACGTCCACTTGAATGCTCTGCACCTTGTCCTTCATAACCATGGGGCAAATACATAACTAAGCCTGATTTGAGTCCCCACTTTTCTTGAGCTGATGAAATAAATTGATCCACAATAACTTGACCAACGTTATGAAAATCACCAAACTGTGCTTCCCAAATCGTTAAACCTTCTGGGTGAGCGATCGAATACCCATATTCAAATCCTAAAGCTGCATATTCGTTAAGAGGAGAATTGTAAACTCTTACAGACGGTTGTCCCTCAAATAAATGGCGCAGAGGATAATATTTCGTTTCTCCATCTTGGGTCATTAATTCAGCGTGGCGATGCGAGAATGTGCCTCGTTCAGAGTCTTGACCACTTAAACGCACACTGTGATTCTCCTTTGCAAGTGTAGCATAAGCCATCAGCTCACCCATTGCCCAGTCATATTTATTATTTTCTATCATTTTTGTCCTTTGCTCGAACAATTTTTTAGTCTTTTTGAAGAAATCCAATTCTTCAGGCAAGCTTGTGATGATATCTGCTAATTGAAGAAAAGTATCCTTAGTCACCTTTGTTTCTGCTACCTCCTCGAAATCTTCAGGCTCAGGCAACTCGATATTCTCATATTTTTCTTCTAAGAAAGGTTGTATTTCTAATTCATTACTTTCTATTGATTTCTCATAAGCACGGTCTAGCAATTTTTCAAAATCATCTACATTCCTTTCATGCTCTTCTTGTGATATGGTTTTCCTTCCAACCAATATCTCAGCGTATATATCTCTCGGATTTTTATGCTTTGATATGATGTCATAAAGTTTAGGTTGTGTGAATCTAGGCTCATCACCTTCATTATGTCCATACTTTCTATAGGATAAAATATCTATAAATACATCAATATGGAATTTTTGTCGAAATTCTAAAGCTAATTTTGCGACATACACCATAGCTTCTGCATCATCACCATTCACATGAAATACTGGCGATTGTGTTACTTTAGCAATATCAGTACAATAGGTGCTTGAACGCGCCTCTAAATAACTGGTTGTAAAGCCGACTTGGTTATTTATAACCATATGTATGGTACCACCAGTCTTATAACCTATAATTTTTGACATTTGAATAGTTTCATAAACCACTCCCTGACCTGCGATAGCAGCATCACCATGGATGAGGATAGGCAAAACTTCATTCTCATTACCTGTATAGTCATTTTGCAATTGTGCCTTTGCAATCCCTTCCATTACAGGACCTACAGCCTCTAGATGTGAAGGATTAGGAGCCAAGTTTACCGTAACATCATGACCATCAAATGTAGCAATATTATTATAACCTAAGTGATATTTCACATCGCCATATTGAATATCTTCTTCATAACTTTCTGCATTAAATTCTCTGAAAATATCTTCATAAGGCTTTTGTAGAATATTTGATAAAACATTCAAACGACCGCGATGTGCCATACCGATAACAATGTCCTTCACTTCACCGTATGCACCATTTCTTATAATAGCTTCTAATGCTGGGATAATCGTTTCTGATCCTTCCAAGGAAAAGCGTTTTTGCCCAACGAATTTTCTGTGAATAAAATTCTCAAACCCGGCAGCTTGAACTAATCTTTGCAAAATGCGTTTTTGGCTTTCTACCTTAAACTCTTCTCTGTTTTTTGAGGATTCCATCTTCTCTTGCAACCATGTGATGATATGTGGGTGCGTCATATAGCGATATTCGACACCTACAGATTTACAATAGGTTTCTTGAAGATGGTCAATAATGTCTTGCAGGGTAGCCACGCCAATTCCAATCTCTTTCCCCGCTTCAAACTTCGTATCGAGATCAGATTTGGAAAGGTTGAAATTTTCAATATCTAAAGTAGGAAAATACTTGCGCCTTGTTCGCACAGGATTAGTTTTGGTAAATAAATGTCCTCTGCGTCTGTATCCATCAATTAGATTTCTTACATTCATCTCTTTGGAAACTTCCGTTTCAGAAGTAGTTGATGTAGGAGTAGAACCAGTGTCTTTTACTGTTTTGGCATAATCCTTAGTTGCTAATTCAAAGCCTTCAAAGAAATGCTGAAAGCTATCATCTACACTCTCAGGATCTTTTTTATATTGTTGAAACAAAGCATCAATTGCTTCAATATCCATATTTCCTAATTCAATCTTCTTGCTCATTCTTATGATTTACTTAGTTTACTGTATATAAAATGTAAATTTCATAAAACTATCGCATCTTTCCAATTATTTTATACTAGAAATAATAAATAATGCATAACTATTATCTATTATTTGTATTTTTAATGTTCAATAATGATACTGAAACTTGTAAAAACGTTTTTAAGATATTGAATTTCTATAAGTTAACCCAATAATTAAACTGAATAATGAAAATACTGAAAATACTAAAAATTGTACTCCTGTTGTTTGTCGCACTTCCATTGTATGGTCAAGATATTACACTTGAAGATCTTTATGAGAAAAACACCTTTAGTGCTAAGGGTATTCAACAAATGAGGTCTGTGGGCGATGGTTATTATGCCACCTATACCAAAGAGGGTATAACATTGAGAAAATATGCAGATGAAGATTATAAAAAGATTTTATTGGACAGCTTAGTTTATGATGGCAAAAAAATAAAGTTTAGCAATTATCAATTTAGCGGTGAAAGAGACAAGATACTGCTAAGCGCAAATGTAGAGCTTATTTATCGTCATTCCTATAAAGCTGATTATTATCTTGTTGATATAAAAACAAATGAAAACTATTATCTCACAGATAAAGGAAAAGTGCAAGAAATAACATTTTCACCCAAAGGAGATAAACTTGCCTATGTGAGGGAAAACAATCTATTTGTATTCAATTTGGAAACAAAAAAGGAAACTCAGCTGACTAGTGATGGTGAATTCACAAAAATTATTAATGGACTGCCGGACTGGGTTTACGAAGAAGAATTTGGTTTCAGCAGAGCTTATGCTTGGTCACCCGATGGCGAGCAGATAGCCTATATGAAATTTGATGAAACAGAGGTCCCAACATACTCATTACAGTTTTACGGTAATGGGAAATCTTATCCTGATTTATACACATATAAATATCCAAAAGCAGGAGAGAAGAATGCTACCGTAAGCGTTTGGGTATATGACTTAAATACTGCAAAAAATACAGAATTGAATGTTAATAAAGGCAGTGAACAATACATTCCAAGGATAAAATGGACGAAAGGAGAGCATGAATTGATGATTTTAAGGCTCAATCGTCATCAAAATAACCTTGAGTATCTTATTGTAAATACACAAAACAATATCGTTAAAACTGTTTTTATTGAAAAGAATAAGTATTATGTCGATGCGACGAACTTTGACGCACTAACTTTCTTAAATAAAGATGAATTTGCATTTTTAACAGAGTTGAGTGGCTATAATAATTTGTATAAATACAATTACAAAACAAGAACCTTGACTCCATGGCTCAAAAAAGACTGGGATATTACAGCTTTTTACGGTGTAGATAAGAAAGGAAACGCCTATCTTCAAGTGGCTAATCAGAAACCTTATAATAGAGCTATTTGCAAAGTCGATAAACATGGGAAGCTTTTATTCTTGACTGAAGATGAAGCCTACCACAATGCTCGTTTTGACAAGGATTTTAAGTTCTGGATACATAGCTATAGCTCGACAAAAAAAGCGCCTATTTATGAGGTGAAATCTACTCAAAATAATATAAGCTATATCCTTGAGAACAATAACGAATTGCAAAGAAAATGGGACTCTATGGATTTACCGGAAAAGGAATTTATAGAATTACCATCAGCAGAGGATACTGTGAAACTATCTGCTTGGCGGATTTTGCCCAAGGATTTTGATCAATCAAAAAAATATCCTGCATTTATCACCCAGTATAGCGGTCCAAACTCACAACAAGTAAAAAATACATTTGGTGTTAGTTGGTATGATTATTTAGCACAGGAGGGATTTATTGTTTATTGCGTAGATTCCAGAGGTACTGCAGCTCGTGGAGAATATTTTCGAAAGCAAACTTATATGCAATTAGGCAAGTTAGAAAGTGAAGACATGATAGCAGTTGGGCGCCATTTACAATCTTTGCCTTATGTAAAAGCTAATGATATAACAATTTGGGGATGGAGTTACGGTGGATTTATGTCTACACTTTGTCTTATGAAAGGAGGAGATGTGTTTACTAGCGCAATTGCTGTGGCTCCCGTAATACATTGGAAATTTTATGATAGTGTATATACTGAAAGATACATGCGTACGCCACAAGAAAACCCAGATGGATATGACAATAATTCTCCTTTAGAAAATGTGGATAAATTAAAAACGAATAAGAATTTACTTTTGGTGCACGGTACTGCTGATGATAATGTGCATGTGCAAAATACTTATGCACTTACGCATAAAATGGTTGCTAAAGACATTCCATTCGATATGCACATTTACACAGACAAAAATCACAGTATTTATGGAGGTAAAACACGATTGCACCTTTACAAAAAGTTTATGGAATTTCTAAAGGAGCGTAAGTTAACAAACCATTAATTATGTGTATATTTGATGATTATCAAAAATCAAACAAACATTATGAGTTTGTTTTCTAACTAAACCTTATTATGAAAAATCTACTTTTGTCATTCTTTTTCTTGATGATAACGAGCTCAGTTATAAAAGGAGCTAATGATCATCATGCCATCGGAGCACGTGCTACTGCTTTAGGACATAGTAGTATAAGCTTCAAAGATTTATGGTCTATAGTGAATAATCAAGCTGGGATGGCATTTATTGATCGACCAACTTTAGGAGTTAGCTACGAAGAGCGATTTATGATGAAAGAGATGAGCTTAAAAACAGTTGCTTTCATTCTACCAACAAATAGAGTCGGCAATTTTGGTTTTTCTTACACACATTTCGGTGACAGTGAGTTCAATGAGTTTAGAATTAATGTTGGCTATGCCATGCCTCTAGGAGAACATTTTGCTATGGGGTTAGCTTTTGATTATCTCGGGATGAGTGTTTCGGGTTCGTCTGAAAGTGGTCATACAGGAACAGTTACCGGCGAGTTGGGCATTATGGGTGAACCCATAGAAAATCTTTGGCTTTCAGCACATGCTTACAATCCCTTTGGAGTGTCTATTAGTGATTATGAATATGAAGAACCAATACCCACCATACTTAGCATAGGAGCATTATATCATTTTACAGAGGATGTTTTCTTTCTTGCCGAGGTGGAAAAAGATATTGATTATGATACAAGAGTGAAAGCGGGTATTGAATATAGAGCGTGGGACAAACTATTCTTAAGGGGAGGGATTACAACCAACCCAACAGAATTTAGTGGAGGCATTGGTGTTGAGCTCCAAAACTTCAAAGCAGATTTAGCTTTCTACAAGCACCAATATTTAGGTTATACGCCATCAATATCATTATCTTACGCTTTCTAACAGTTAACTCATGAGAAAATTTCAACTTATCCTTTTCTGTCTTGTTTGTTTTCTGCTGCTGAACTTTACCTGTAAGGCTCAAGACTTAAAAGATGAAGTTATTGAGCGGTTATTGGAAGATATGGATATTGATGAAGAAGCCGATTATACTACGCTTATCCAAGAGCTTTATGAGCTCTACGATAATCCTTTGAATATAAATGAAATCACAGCTGACCAGTTAGAAATGCTTCCCATGCTTTCTCAAATAGACATTATCAATCTAATCAATTATCGCAATAGGGTTGAGCAGATTTATACAATCTATGAATTGAATGCCATAGAAGGATTTACACCTACACTTTTGAAAGATTTACAGCATTTTGTTGTTTTTGAAGCTCCACAAAGACCAAAATATAAAAGAAGTTTAAAAGAGAAAATTCGATATACCTCAAATAGTATTATGTTAAGAGGGCAGCGGGTACTGGAGAAAGCATACGGCTATAGCGATTTAGCTATTTCAGACTTTGATGATGCCGATACTTATGAAAATTGGCAAAACAAACGGTATTTAGGCTCTCCATGGCGTTATTACTTGAGATATGAAACCCGCTATAAAGACGAGTTCAAGATGGGATTAGTTGCTGAAAAAGACCCTGGTGAAGAGTTCTTTTCCGGCACACAAAAAAGAGGATTTGACCATTATGCCGGATTCATACAATTTAGCAATATCGGCTTTTTAAAAACAGCAATAGTTGGAGATTATACACCTAGGTTTGGACAAGGACTAGCGACCTGGGGAGGCTATAGCATGGGGAAATCCGGTTACTTTTTAAACGTTAATAAACGCAACGAAGGTATCAAAAAATATGCTTCCACCAACGAAAATCAATATATGAGAGGCGTAGCTATAACGGTTGAGCCGATAAAACGTTTATTAGTTACTGCCTATTTTTCAAGCAAAAAAATTGATGGGAATATAAAGGATAGTTCAGCGTATGATAATGACGAAGAACGATTTACTTCATTTCTGACTTCCGGATACCATAGGAATCATAACGAATTGGGAAAAAGAAAAGTAATAGGAGAAGAAATCTGGGGATTCAACACGAATTATTTCTATAAAAATCTAAGAATTGGATTGAATTTTATAGATTATAAATTCTCTAAGCCGTTTTCTGGCGGCAGTAGTATCAGTGATTTCTTTGATTTTTCAGGCGATCATGGGAGAAACTATAGTATATATGCAAATTATAGAATTAAAAGGCTGTATTTTTTTGGTGAAGCAGCTTTAGATTTAGATGATTCTAAAGCATTCTTAGGCGGTGCTGTTTTTAATGCCACAGATCAGCTCAATTTTTCAATGGTTTATCGAGATTACGGAGAATCCTATCAAGGACTCTATTCTTCAGGATTTGGAGACAAATCGGGGACTAAGAACGAAAGAGGATGGTACATTGGCATGGAAATGCTCCCCTTTGCAAAATGGAAACTAAGTGCCTATTTTGACACCTATGAATTTCCGTGGCTACGCTTGGGCATAGACGCACCGGCACGCGGGCATGATTATAAGCTTCGTTTAGCTTATCATCATTCTCGACAACTTGATATCTACGGGCAATTTTATCATGAAACAAATCAAAGAAATACAGCCAATCCGTCAAGCAACCTTCGGTATCTTACAGATGAGAAGAGGACTAAAGTGCGTTTGCAACTCAATTATCAAGTAATGCCAAATCTTTATTTTAGAGACAGAGGTGAAATGTCTTTCTACAAAAAGGAAGATAAGGATATGAAAGGAATTGTTCTGTTCCATGACGTAATCTATAAAAATGCACAATATCCATTAAGCTTTTCAATGCGTTATGCACTGTTTGATGTTGAAGATTACAATGCACGAATTTATACTTATGAAAATGATGTACTCTATGCGTTTTCTACGCCAGCATTACAAAACAAAGGAATTCGTTTTTATCTAAATGCTAAATGGGACATAAACAAACATTTTACATTGTGGGCAAAATATGCAATAACTAGGTACTCTGACAGGGAAACCATTAGCTCAGGTTTAAACCTCATTGACGGCAATCAACAGCAAGAAATAAAGCTCCAAATTCGCTATAAATTTTAATAAAGTTAGTAAAGTGCAATGTTTACTACACAATCGATAGCCTCTAAATTAAATTAACACTATAAATTTCTGTTTTAATGTAATTATCTTTATATTTGTTACCATAATCAACTAAAACTTTATTTGTTATGTTCGAAGTATATAAGAGTGAAAAGAACCAAGAGTTCTATTTCAGATTAAAAGCAAAAAACGGAGAAGCGATTTTAACCAGTCAAGGTTACAAATCAAAAGCATCTTGTTTAAATGGAGTTGAGTCCGTTAAAAGAAACTCACAAAATGTAGATCTTTTTGAAATAAAAGAAGCTAAAGATGGACGCATGTTCTTTAATTTGAAAGCAACTAACGGACAGATTATTGGTTCTAGTCAAATGTATAAATCAGAAAGTGGTATGAAAAACGGTATCGCTTCTGTACAAAAAAACGCAAGTGGAGAGGTTAAAGATTTAACTGAAGCATAGATTAAAAACAAATTTTATTCATTAGAAAAGGGTAGGAGTTAGTTAACTTTTACCCTTTTTGAATTTACTCAGCAAAATTCGCTTCTAAAAATTCTTGCACATCGCGTGCAGTTGCTTTATAGTAAATGACCCTGCCTTCATTATCAATGAGAACGGCATGTGGCAATGAAAATGCTCTGTAAAGCTCTGCAATTGCATGATTTTCATCTACGATGTGTTGCCAAATCATATTATCTTCCGAAATAGCACCTTCCAAATAGGGACGTGATTCTTCTGTTTCTTCTGCAATACTAATAATTTCAAAACCTTTATCATGGTATTTCTTGTACTGTCGATTCCAAAACGGATTTTGCATGCGACAAGGCTGACACCACGACCCCCAGAAATCAAGCATAACGACTTTGTTCTTGCTGACAATATCCTGCAGATCAACTAAATACCCTTCAGGACTCAAACCACTGAACTGTGATGCAGGAAGCCTTTCGGGCTTATTAGGCTTTGGTGTAGGTTTTATTACAGGTGTCTTATCAACCGTGATTTTCTCCGATTTTAATTCTGTGACTTCTAGAGGTTTTACTAGTTGCTTTAGTTTTTTAGTTAATTCAGTACCAGTTGGGGTATTCAGTAGCACAGTGTCCAAAGCAGAATATAATAATTCAACTTTTTCTCGTTCCAGGTATTCCACAGATCGGTTTAATTCAAACAAGCTGATATAGTTAGCTGTATTCTTTTTTATGTAATTAGCAGAAAGTTTCTTGCGTTTGTTGATCAATGATGTGTACGGTTTTTTTAACTGATTACCATTCGAAGTATTCGATCTTGTTGCAGACAAACTTGAAAGAAAAAGCTTTCTGTCAATATTTGCTAATTCTTTTTGATACTCATTATATGCAAGCTGGCCAGGATGAGAGCTATTAATGAAAAACCGATTTGGATTATTATCCCAAACTCGAATTTCATACGTAAGTGCATCTAAAAAAATGGGGTGTTTTTCATCATTTTTAAAATGCAGAAAAGCAATGTTAACATTAGGTTTGCCTATAAGAGAAAACCTATTCTCTCTTACAGTTGCCCTATTCAATTCATTCCCGACACTATCAGAAAGTAAAACAATTTCATTATCTTTATTAATGACGTATCCGTTTATGATATATTCATTATTTCTATTGTTTGTAGTATTATGAGGTGAGTTGTTGCATGAATATAGAAACAAGAACGACAACAGAATGAGCAAATAGTTGAATTTCATTAGTAGTAATTTTATTTAATACTTAAAATACAAAGAAAAGACTTTTAGAATTATAATAATATTTTTGTCGCAAAAACAATTTTATTTAAGCCTTAGCAGTTATATTTGTGTTATGAAACTAATAAGATTAGCTTTTATACTATTTTTATTCCTAAGTTGTGGAGATAAACCTACACCCAAAGCAAAAGGATATTTCCGGATTAGTTTCCCAGAAAAAAAATACCACTTAGTAGAAGAGAGAGGATTATATACTTTTCAATTGCCAATATATGCAACTTTAAAAGATGATGATACCGCACAATACAGTTGGCAGAACATCTATTTTCCGAAACAAAATGGACAATTGCATCTGACTTATTTCCCTTTGAAAGAAAATCTCGCTGAGTACGTGGAAGATACACACAAGTTTGTCTACAAACATACCATAAAAGCTGATGGAATAAATATGAAAGAATATCGTGCTCCAGAGCGAAAAGTGTATGGTGCCTTATATGATATTGAGGGGAATACAGCCTCTTCAATACAGTTTTATTTAACGGATAGCACTCATCATTTTTTACGAGGGTCTCTTTACTTGAATGAAAAACCAAACAAAGACTCACTTAATGTAGTTATTGATTTTCTTCGAGAGGACGTAGCTCGCTTAATGCAAACCTTAGAATGGGAGACTAACTAATGCCTTTATATTCAACCCGACATATAAATGATCATAGTGTTCTTGCAGTTTGGCGAATTGAAGAAGGCGTAGATGAACTTCGTCGGCAAGTTTATTTATCAAAAAAAGATGAGGAAATGTTTGCAACGTTTCATAGCGAGAAGCGCTGTAAAGAGTGGTTAGCCTCACGACTACTTACTCAAATGATGCTAGAGGAGGATGTCAGTATCAGCTATGAACCCACTGGTAAACCATATATCCTGAATTCGGAATGGGAAATAAGCATTACTCATAAAAATGAATTTATAGGTGTAGTTTTAGGTAAGAATCGACGAGTTGCAGTTGATATTGAGTTGTTGTCAACCCGTTTAGATAAAGTCTATGATTATTTTCTGCGCCCAGAAGAACTGAATAGTTTGGTTAGAGGTGAGCGAAGTTTTCAGTTACATTTAATTTGGTGTGCAAAAGAATGTTTGGTAAAAATAGCTAATAGAAAAGATTTAAGAGTCCTAGAGGATATGTATGTACACCCGATAAATCCCAGAAAGAATAAATTTGTAGCCGAAGTCCGGGAAGACAACATTATGATTCCTTACACCTTTTTCTACGAGAGATTATCACATGATTATGTAGTTGTTTGGACTAGCGACACTGAAAAAGTAATTAACTTATTACTTTAATAAGAGCATGCCCTAAATAAACAAATAACAAGCCTGTCAATAAACTAATTCCCATATAAACGAAACTCAATGTTAAGTTGCTTTTTCCAATGATTAGTCCTTCGAATGCATAAGAAGAGAAAGTTGTGAATCCACCACAAAACCCTACCATAAGAAATAGTCTTAATTCTTCTGAAAACCAATCATAGGTATCCATCATTCCCCAAAGTAAGCCAATCAACAAACAACCTATGATATTTACCGTAAAAGTTCCCCAAGGAAAAAGTGTTTTATTTGCTGAATTATTCATAAATAGCCAAGAGACCATATAGCGTAATATACTGCCTATAAAGCCTCCAAACCCAACAATAAGAATATTCTTCAACATTTATCCTAGGTTTTATACATTAAATCTGAAATGCATAATATCGCCATCCTTTACAACATAAGTCTTGCCCTCTATAGCCATTTTTCCTGCTTCTTTACAAGCATTTTCTGAGCCATACTCTATGAAGTTCTCATATTTTATAACTTCGGCACGGATAAATCCTTTTTCAAAATCTGAATGAATAACACCTGCCGCCTGTGGCGCCGTAGCATTTTTATGGAAAGTCCACGCTCGAACTTCTTTTTCTCCTACAGTAAAAAAGGTTTCCAAATCCAACAATTTGTAAGCTTCACGTATCAGTGCATTTACTCCTGCTTCTTCAAGACCAAGTTCGTCTAAGAATAATTGTTTCTCTTCATAATCTTCCAATTCTGCAATATCAGACTCTATAGCTGCACCGATAACCAATAATCCTGCATCTTCATCTTTTACCGCTTCTTTTACTGCATCTACATATTTGTTTCCTGTTTTTACCGAAGCTTCATCTACATTGCAGACATAGAGAATCGGCTTGTTAGTTAAAAGGAATAGGTTTTTTGCAATAGGTTCTTCAGATTCATCTAACTCTACTGTTCTCGCAGATTTTCCTTGTTCCAAAGCCTCTTTATATCTTTCCAGTATAGCAACTAATTTCTTTGCTTCAGGATCTCCTCCTGTTTTTGCCACTTTAGCAGATTTTTGCAACCGGTTTTCAACCGTTTCTAAATCTTTCAATTGCAGTTCTATGTCTATAGTCTCCTTATCACTTACGGGATCTATTTTACCATCTACGTGCGTAATATTATCATTATCAAAACAGCGTAATACATGTATTATGGCATCTGTCTCCCGAATATTTGCAAGAAATTGATTCCCCAACCCTTCTCCTTTACTCGCCCCACGTATAAGTCCAGCTATGTCAACTATTTCCATAGTGGCAGGGACTACTCGCTGTGGTTTAGCTAGTTCCGCTAGCTTAATCAGTCTGTCATCTGGCACCGTTATCACGCCAACATTTGGTTCTTTAGTACAAAAAGGAAAGTTTGCTGCTTGTGCTTTCGCATTAGACAAACAATTAAAAAGTGTTGATTTTCCTACATTAGGAAGACCAACAATACCACACTGCAATCCCATAAATTCTAATCTTTATTATATTCAAAAAGGTGAAAATAAAGCTTTTCACATTTGCGAGTGCAAAAATACAACTTTAATTCTATTCTCATCAACAGTTTTCATATTTAACTGTTAATAAATAAAGGCATTTCGTAATACTTTCAATGTAAGCAAGTTAATCTGTCATAGCACTTAAGGCTGTTGTATGGCAATAAAATTCAATGAAATAAAGTGTATATTTGTGGTGATTTTAAAACAAACGAATTATTATAATGGATAATACATTGACAAACAGAGCTGCAGACAATATAAGAGCCTTAGCTGTACAAATGGTTGAACGTGCAAAGTCAGGTCATCCGGGTGGTGCTATGGGAGGTGCAGATTTCATCAATATTTTATATTCTGAATTCTTGTCTTTTGACCCTTCTGATCCAACTTGGATAAACAGAGATCGTTTCTTCTTAGACCCAGGGCATATGTCTCCAATGCTGTATGCGCAATTGGCTTTGGTTGGGCATTTTAGTATGAATGAATTGGCTCGTTTTCGTCAATGGGGAAGTCCAACACCAGGGCATCCAGAGGTTGACTTTTCCAGAGGAATTGAAAACACCTCCGGACCGTTAGGTCAGGGACATACTATGGCAGTAGGGGCAGCTATTGCAGAGCAGTTTCTAGTGACTCGATTTGGAGAATGGATGTCTCATAAGATATACACTTATATTTCTGATGGAGGTATCCAAGAAGAAATTGCACAAGGTGCTGGTCGCATAGCCGGAACTTTAGGACTAAAGAACTTAATTATGTTCTATGATGCCAACAATGTTCAACTATCCACAAAAGTGGATAGAGTCTCTAAAGAAGATGTTGCTAAAAAATATGAAGCATGGCATTGGAATGTCATTGAGATAGATGGGAATGATCCTAATGAAATACGTAGAGCTCTAAAAGAAGCGAATGAAGAACAAAATCGTCCTACGCTAATCATTGGAAACACAGTGATGGCTAAAGGTGGCGTTACTGCTGACGGAAGCAGTTTAGAAGGAGCTGTAGCTACCCACGGGCAACCGCTAACTGCAGCTGGAGGTGACTTAGAAAAGACTTTAAAAGGTTTTGGTGTAGAAGATATTGATGAATTAACAATATTCCCTGATGTAGCAAAATATTATGCTGGTTTGATGCAAACTAAAAAAGCTAAAGCAGCTAAGAAAAAGGAAGAACAAGATAAATGGGAAAAAGATAATCCTGCACTAGCAGCTAAGCTACGCAGATTCTTTTCTTCTGACATAAAGTCTATTGCTTTTGATGAAATAGAGCAAAAGATGGATATTGCTACTCGTGGAGCATCCTCAACAGTTTTAGGTGAATTAGCTGGCAAGGTAGAGAATATGATTGTGGGCTCTGCCGATTTATCAAACTCAGACAAAACGGACGGTTTTCTTAAGCAAACCACCGCATTTAATCATCATGATTTTTCAGGTTCATTCTTACAGCCCGGTGTTTCAGAATTTACTTTAGCAGCTATTTGTAATGGAATGGCGCTTCATGGTGGTGTCATTGCTGCGTGTGGAACCTTCTTCGTATTTTCTGATTATATGAAGCCTGCCGTTAGACTTTCAGCACTTATGGAGTTGCCTGTAAAATATATTTGGACTCATGATGCTTTCCGTGTGGGAGAAGACGGACCGACGCACCAACCCATTGAGCACGAAGCACAAATTCGTTTATTGGAGAAATTAAAAAATCACTCTGGAGAACCTTCTGTGATGGTTGTTCGACCTTGTGATGCTGACGAAACTACCGTAGCATGGAAAATGGCAATGGAAAACAAAAAAACTCCAACTTGTTTGATTCTTTCCCGCCAAAATATTCCATCTATTCCTGTAGATGATCGATACAATCAAGCATTAGGAGCACAGAAAGGTGCCTATATTATTGATGAAGATGAAAATGCAGAGATGGTATTATTAGCAAGTGGTTCAGAAGTTTCAACGCTTTGGGATGCAAAACAAATACTCAATGAAAAAGGTGTAAATGTAAGCTTAGTTTCTGTTCCGTCAGAAGGCATCTTCCGCAACCAAGATAAAGAATATCAAGAAAGAATTTTACCAAAAGATAAATTCCGATTTGGGCTTACTGCTGGCTTGCCCGTAACTCTTGAAGGCTTAGTTGGTGATAATGGCGCGGTTTTTGGACTAAATCATTTCGGATACTCTGCACCAGCTAAGGTTTTAGATGAAAAATTTGGATTCACAGCTGAGCAAGTTGCTGCAGAAATTATGAAATATGTAAAAAGATAGGAATCACTCTATGATTGATAGAACACCGAAGAGAGAGAAAGCAGTAATAATTGGATTAGTTGATAGATCAGCAGGAGTAACAGAACAGTTACTAAAAGAATATTTAGATGAGTTAGAATTTTTAGCTGATACAGCAGGTGTAGATATTCAAAAACGTTTTATACAAAAACTAGACACAGCACATCCTGTCACTTTTGTAGGACCAGGTAAAATTGAAGAAATTAAAGAATGTCTTTCAGACCACGAAGAAATAAGTCTTTTGATTTTTGATGATGAATTAACACCCTCACAATTAAGAAACCTAGAACGTGCGTTTAAAGTCCGTATTCTTGATCGTACAAATTTAATATTGGACATATTTGCCAGCAGAGCTCAAACTGCTCACTCAAAAGTGCAAGTAGAATTAGCTCAATATCAGTATTTATTGCCTAGACTTACTCGTATGTGGACACACTTGGAGCGTCAACGAGGTGGTATTGGTATGAGAGGACCTGGGGAAACTGAGATTGAGACCGACCGCCGTATTATCCGCGATAAAATAGCTCGATTGAAAAAGCAACTAGAGAAGATTGATAAGCAAATGGCTACCCAACGGAAAAACCGAGGAAAGTTAGTTCGCGTTGCTCTAGTAGGTTATACGAACGTTGGGAAATCCACCTTGATGAATCTATTGAGTAAATCTGAAGTGTTTGCTGAAAATAAGCTGTTTGCAACCTTAGATACTACCGTTCGTAAAGTTGTCGTACACAATATTCCTTTTTTATTAGCCGACACCGTAGGTTTTATTCGTAAGTTGCCCCACCACTTGGTAGAGTCATTCAAATCCACCTTAGATGAGGTTAGGGAAGCTGATATTTTGATGCACGTTGTAGATATTTCTCACCCGAATTTCGAAGAGCAAGTACAGATTGTAAACGAAACATTAGCAGAGATTGACAAGTATTCTAAGCCAATGCTCTTAGTGTTTAATAAAGTGGATGCCTTTTCATACATAAAAAAAGATGAAGATGATTTGACTCCAAAACTAAAAGAGAATTTCAGTCTCGACGAATGGAAAAAAACATGGATGGCAAAGGATGAATACGAAACTATTTTTATTTCTGCTAAGGAAAAGCAAAATATTGACGAACTCAGAGAGAAACTCTATGATATGGTGAAAGAGATTCATGCCACTCGTTTTCCTTACAACGATTACTTGTATCAAGATTATTCTCAATTGACTGAAGAAGAGGAGTAGCAACGAAATAAGCATTAAAATAACTCTTTAGTTTTTCAACATAACAACTTATGTTTCTCTAGAAAATTAGAAATATTTTGTATCTTTAACTATATCATTTGTAAACAATAGAATTATGTCAGTATTATTAAATTTTGCCATGTTTCCAACCGATAAAGGCGGAAAAGGCATCAGTAAATATGTGAGTAAAGTCATTAATATGATAGACGAGAGCGGTGTGTCGTATAAACTGAATCCTATGGGAACGACTATCGAGACAGCTACGATGCAAGAAGCGTTAGCTATGGTACAAAAAGCTTATGATATTTTAGAGCCTGATGCTGATCGAATCTATTCTTCGATTACTATCGATATCCGAAAAGATAGAGTAGATGGTATGCAACAAAAAATAGCTTCTATCGAAAAAAGAATTGGAGAAGTAAATCAGTAATTTTGTTTTTCAGATTCTTAACATTTTTTTTGAGATAAAAAAATAAAAATCCTTGCCTAATAATATTTTTTTGTTAATTTTATGGTGTTATAAACTTCAAAAAAATAAAAAATTATGGCGCAGAGAACAATATCATTCATAGAGTTTAGAAAAGTAAAAGATAGTTTACCAAAAGGAAGTACTCAAAAACTTGCAGATAGATTAGGAATTAATGTTCAAACAGTACGCAACTACTTTGGAGGACAAGATTTTAATTCTGGAGAAAGTGCAGGAGTACATTTTGAACAAGGTGGCGGTGGTGTTGTACGTATGGATGATGACACAATTTTTGAAGAAGCTAAAAAAATGTTATCAGAGCTTCAAGAAGCCTAGCAGAAGATAAACTAAGGAAGACAACATTAAAAACAAGGTGTTGTCTTTTTTTATGCACTAGATTCTTATTTTTTATACTTTCTCATCATTTCAATTATCCTTACCTTTGCAATCCTAAAAAGAGAAATTATTAAATGACGAGAGAAGAAGAAATAAAAAGACGTAGAACCTTTGGTATTATTAGTCATCCAGATGCAGGAAAAACAACATTAACTGAAAAATTACTGCTATTTGGTGGTGCTATTAATGTGGCAGGAGCCGTAAAAAGCAATAAAATTAAGAAAACAGCCACTTCAGACTTCATGGAGATAGAGCGACAAAGAGGAATTTCTGTTGCCACTTCAGTAATGGGTTTTGAGTACGAAGGGTACAAAATCAACATCTTAGATACCCCAGGTCACCAAGATTTTGCGGAAGATACGTTCCGTACGCTTACCGCCTGCGATAGTGTAATTATCGTAGTCGACTCAGCGAAAGGAGTGGAAGCACAAACTCGTAAATTGATGCAAGTTTGTCGGATGAGAAAAACACCTGTAATCGTTTTAGTAAATAAATTAGACCGTATTGGTCGTGATCCTTTTGATTTAATGGATGAAATTGAAAAGGAATTGCAAATACAAGTATGTCCATTGACTTGGCCTATTAATTCTGGTCCTGACTTTAAAGGGGTTTATAATATCTATCGCAAAAATCTGTCTTTATACCGGGCAGATATCCAGAGTATTACCGAAGCTATTGACTTTGAAGATATAAATACTCCTGAACTTGATGAACAGATTGGGAGTGATGCAGATACGTTGCGTGAGCATCTCGAGTTAGTTGATGGGGTTTATCCCCCTTTTAATAATGAGGAGTATTTTGATGCTGAAATAGCACCAGTGTTTTTTGGTTCTGCGCTACACAATTTTGGAGTGAAAGAGTTATTAGATTGTTTTGTAGAAATAGCACCTTCACCACTGCCAACTAAGGCCATAGAACGCGTAGTCAAGCCGATGGAAGAAGAGTTTACCGGGTATATCTTTAAAATCCATGCTAATATGGACCCAAATCATCGTAATCGTTTAGCTTTTGTAAAAGTATGTTCCGGTAAATTCGAACGAAATACCAATTATTATCATGTGAGAATGGGCAAGAAAATGAAGTTCTCTAGCCCAACAGCATTTATGGCTGAGAAAAAATCCATCATTGATGAAGCATATCCAGGGGATATTGTCGGTCTGCCAGACAATGGCAACTTTAAGATAGGCGATACCATAACCGGTGGAGAAGAATTGCATTTTAAAGGGTTACCAAGTTTTTCACCTGAAATGTTTAAATATATAGACAATGCTGACCCGATGAAATACAAGCAGTTAGCTAAAGGGATAGACCAATTAATGGATGAAGGTGTGGCACAGCTCTTTACTTTGGATTTTAATGGTCGTAAGTTGATTGGAACTGTGGGGGCGTTACAATTTGAGGTGATAGAGTACCGACTTTTGCATGAATACGGAGCATCATGCCGTTGGACACCTATGAATATGTACAAAGCTTGTTGGATAAGTTCAGATGACCAAGAACAATTAGAGAATTTCAAAAAGCATAAGTATCAGTATATTGCAAAAGATAAACATGGTAATGATGTTTTTTTAGCAGAGTCACAATATTTACTGCAAATGGCACAAAGCAATTATCCAAAAATTACATTTAATTTCACCTCAGAATTAGTTCAAAAAGAAGCATAGCAATGGCAAATATATTTACAGAAACACTACAAGGAAAAGTAACAGATAGACCACCTGTATGGTTTAAAAGACAGGCAGGACGGATTTTGCCTTCTTATATGAAGTTGCGAGATCAGTATGGTTTTAAGCATATGATGGATACCCCTGAATTAGCTGCAGAAGTTACGTTGTTGCCTATTTACGATTTAGGTGTAGATGCCGCTATCTTATTTTCAGATATATTGGTTGTACCTGAGGCGTTAGGCATGAATTTAACTTTTGACCCGAAGCCCTCATTTCATCCTGCTCTGAAGGATGTAGAAAATCCTATGGATTTGCTGGAAAGACAACCAGAAAAATTAGAGCATATTTACGAAGCCATAAAGATTATAAAAAAAGACAAACCGGATAATGTTGATTTAATTGGATTTTGCGGCGCTCCATTAACTACGCTTTGTTATATGTATCAAGGCTTTAGTAAAAAACAAAATTTCCCAGCACTAGTTCCTGCATTGTATCAAAATAAAAAAGAACTAAAGAACGTTATCGAAGAGATAACAGAAATGGCTATCCACTATGCAAAAGAGCAAGTACGAGCAGGTATACAAGCCTTTGAATTGTTCGATACTCATGCTGGTATAATTCCTTTAGAGCTTTATAAAGAGTTATTTCTTCCAGCTGTAAAAAGAATAACCAATGCCGTGCGAAGTACTAACACAGCTGTAATCTATTTCCCCATGGGAATAGGAACCGGTCTTTCTTTGATGAATTATGATGTTGCTGATTGTATTAGTATTGACTGGCAAACATCATTGTTTGATGTGAGGAAATTTGTGGGAGAGGAGGTTGTGTTGCAAGGAAATATAGACCCTCGGTTACTTTTGACGGATAAAAAAACGATTGAAAAAGAATTTCAACCTTATTTAAAATTTGGTCGCAAGGAGAAGAAATGGATTATTAACTTAGGACATGGCATGATTCCTGAAATCCCTGCTGAAAATGCAAAATTCTTAGTCGATTTAATTAAAAAATCTGATTGGCAACGATAATTCTTTGGGAATAATGAATTTAGAGAAACAAATATTTGAAGTTAATGCAACAAATTTCGAGCGTTTAGCTTTAGAAGTATTTCGTTTTCAATATCAGCACGGCTCTGTTTATCGTGAATACGTGGATAGTTTGGGAGTAAAATCGGAAGATGTTCAGCATCTTTCAGAAATTCCTTTTCTTCCTATTGAGTTTTTTAAATCGCAACGCATTCTTGCTCCTGAAGCTCCTGTTCAACAGACTTTTGAGAGTAGCGGAACGACAGGCTCTATCAATAGTAAGCATTATATTACGAAGATCTCAATGTATGAGGAAAGTCTTTTAAAAAGTTTTGAACAAGCTTTCGGTAAGGCGTCCAACTATTGTTTCTTAGCATTATTACCTAATTATTTGGAGCGCCAAAATTCCTCATTGGTATATATGGTCAATCGCTTGATGGAGGAGAGTAAACATCCCAATAATGGCTTCTATTTGTATAATCACGAAGAATTGTTTGAAAAACTGCAAGAATTGGAAGCACAAGGACAGCCGACTTTGTTGTTTGGGGTAAGTTTTGCTTTACTGGATTTCACGGAGAAATATCATCTCAATCTAAAACATACGAAGGTTGTTGAAACTGGCGGAATGAAGGGGAGAAGGAAGGAAATCACCCGCGAAGAATTACACTCAGAACTTTGTCAAGCTTTCGGAACTCAACAAATCCACTCAGAGTATGGCATGACAGAATTACTTTCCCAAGCCTATTCTCAAAAAGAAGGTATTTATCACTGCCAGCCATGGATGCAAGTGTATATTAGAGAAGCGAATGATCCTTTTAGCTATGTGGAAGAAGAAATAACGGGAGGAATCAATATTATTGACTTAGCGAATCTCTTTAGTTGCTCATTTATTGAAACAAAGGATCTGGGGCGTCGCTATGACGATGGAAGTTTTTCTGTATTAGGTCGGTTTGACACCTCTGATATTCGTGGGTGCAACCTGATGGCATAACGAAAAGCTAGTAAAGTATTTGGAGAAAAATACTATGCCTTTGGCACACACTTTGCATCATTCCGTATGTTATTCATAATAACAGTAAAGTTTGAAAACAATTTAAATTTAAAAAATTAAGATTATGAAAAAGATTTTTTTAGTAGTAGTTGCTGTTGCATTTTTTGCAACTCAAGGAATTGCTCAAGACTTTAATTTTGGTGTTAAAGGTGGAGTTAACTTTACGAATTTGACTGGTGATGACGTAGATGCCGATATGAAAACAAAATTCAATCTTGGTGTGTTAGCTGAATTCATGGTTAACGAACAGTTCTCAATCCAGCCAGAGGTGTTGTATTCTGCACAAGGAGCTGATGAAGACAATACAGAATTAACTTTAGATTATATAACTGTTCCAGTTATGTTTAAATACTATGTAGCTCCAGGTTTTTCATTACAGGCTGGACCACAAGTAGGATTTTTAGTAAATGACGACTACGAAGCTAGTTTAGGTGATGTTTCTGTAAGTCCAGATACTGACGATGTATTTAAAACGGTTGATTTCGGCTTGAATTTTGGATTAGGCTATAAATTTTACAATAATATTTTCGTTGATGCTCGTTACAACCTTGGTTTAACTGAGGTGTTTGATGAAGGTGACGTTGACGCTAAAAACAGTGTTATCCAATTTTCTGTTGGTTATATGTTCTAAGAGAAATAGATCAATAAACGTTGATGAAAAGCGGTGCTATTGTAGCACCGCTTTTTTATTTGAATAAAATCTCGTGTACCTTGTTGCAAAATAGCTTTCAAAATCGTCTTAAAGATATATGACCAGAAAAGAGTACGCAAAATACTTGTTGCCTGCAGTTGATAATGTGCTTCCAATGGCATGTCGGATGTTAGGCTGTACATCTAAGGCAGAAGATGTTGTACAAGAAGTTATGCTTTCACTGTGGGAAAGGCGGAAAGAAGTGCATATAAAAACAAGCTACAAAGCTTTCCTATACCAAAGCGTGAGAAATAAATGTTTGGATACATTAAAACAGAATAACAAACTGAATTTTGAAATCAATAAAGAATATAGAGATATAGCAACCTCCACTACTGATGATTTTGATACCAGAGATTGGATTACGAAGTGCATTAGGACACTCCTCGAATTACAGCAAAAGGTAATAAATATGCGGGAAATTGATGGCTTAGAATTTTATGAGATTAGCGAACTGCTGGAATTGAAAGAAGCACATGTGAGAGTATTATTATCAAGAGCTAAAAAAACATTGCAAGAAATACTACCTAAAGGACTGAAATAATGAAATCAAAAAAAAATACAGAAAAACAACTTTCGGACTATTTCGAAAAGGAAAAAAGAAGTTCAGATAGTGATAAACTAAAAGCTAGAATAGCATCACAAACCATACAAAAAAGGAATTTTACTTTAAGAAAGTTGGCAATACCTATTGCAGCAACGGTACTTATTGCCTTGGGACTTTCTCTGTGGGCAGTACAAAATATACATCATAAAAAACAAATAGCACAGACAGAAATTCTTTACGAGGATGATGATTTTATCATCTATATGCAAGAATAATCAAAAGAAATGAGCTCAATAATTAAATATTTTACCAATTAAAATTTAAAAATAATGAAAAGAATAATAGTAAGTCTATTGACTTTTTTATTAATAACGCTATCAGCAAATGCAAAAATCAAAGTAACAGGAAAAGTAATAGACAAAGCAAACAAAGGAATTTTTGGTGCCAGTGTTACAGTTAAAAACACAACAGTGGGAACAGTGACAGACATAGAAGGAAATTATAGCATAGAAGTTCCAAAGAAAGGAGATACGCTCGTTTTTTCAATGGTAGGAGTACCTTCTGTCGAAAAAGTATGTGATGGTAAGAACCTCATAAACGTTCAGTTAAACACAATGTTTGACATTGCAAAATCTAATAAAATAATGCTTTTTGATGAGACTAATACTAAGGTTTTTGAAAAGCAAGATGTTAAATTACCTGACACCAAACTTAATTTTAAGGATTTTATGTCCCAAGCTGAGTATGATAAATTAGCTGATGGTGAATACTTTTACGTAATTAGTGTTGGCAAAAACCTACATGTAGATTATTTAACAAAAGGCACTCCAAATGGGATAAAGTTCACCATCTCGAAGATGCTCTATAAATCTAAAGATATTGCAGGAAAAAAGGTTTTTGTCGAAATAGACGATAAGAAAATCCCGGTTACAGATAATACAGAAATAAAAGGAGCGAGAATAAAATTGAATAGTAATCGTATAAAAATCATCGGTAAAATGCCTTACAGGAAAAGTGCAAGTCTAATTATTGGTGATAAAGAAATACCAATAGATGACAGGGTGGACGACTCATTGGATAATGATTTCTTAAAAATGGAGTTACATTCTCCATCAGAAAACGAAGAAACACTTATAGTGATGGAAAAAGACACAAAAAAAAAGAATCTATTTCTTAAAGGCAAGAGTGGTGCACCTCTTTATATTATAGACGGTGTGTTTGCAGACGCAACGGTGCTAAAGGAAATTTCTCCGGATTCCATACGAAATATCACAATATTGAAGGATAAAGCAGCTATAACTCTTTACGGAGAAAAAGCTAAAAATGGCGTCATCTTAATAACAACAAAAAAATAGTAGTTAATTAATCTTTCACAAAGAGAAAAAGAGCAGTAGGAAAATAATCCATACTGCTCTTTTTTATTAACATCTTCAATGAATTTCTATATCCATTTTAGGATAGGGAAATCTTGTCTGTGAGCGAGTTTTTCATTCTTGGGGAAGATGCGTAATCCATAATCATACACTCCCGGTCTGCTTAAATTGAATTGAGTAGTATAGTATGCCAAACTGCCTTCCATTCTATCAAGCTTAAGTTCTTGAACATCCTCTATTTCCATATTATCTGCACGTTTTGAATTGGTAAAGACCATCTCAACACCAATATTCTGCTCTTGCAGTTCCTTAAGGTCTAAAACTATAGTTCCTGCAAATTGTTCTCCTGAAATGTAAGGATTTAAGACAGTATCTGGAAACTCATATTTCACCACCTCAATTTTATCCCAACCGTTTTGAATCTTCTTTTTCCAAGCCGCTAAATCTTCAGCTTGCTTAAAGTTGTCAGCACGCATTTCTGAAGCACGTATGTGCAACTTTTTATAGAATTTGTTGTTATAATCATCTATCATTCGTTTGGTCGTAAACTCCGGAGCTATTTCTGCAAATGATTTCTTAATGTATTGAATCCAGCCATGAGGGATATGATTTTCATCTCTATCATAAAACAATGGTATCACCTCATTCTCGAGTTTGTGATAAATAGTGGCGGCATCCAATTTATCTTGCATAAACTGCTCCTCGTAAGTTCGTTCCTCCGGAAGTGCCCAGCCTGCACCTTCTTTATAACCTTCTACCCACCAGCCATCAAGCACACTAAAGTTAAGCGCACCATTCATCTCAGCCTTTTGCCCGCTGGTACCACTCGCTTCTAATGGTCGGGTAGGGTTATTGAGCCAAACATCTACGCCACTGATGAGATGCTTTGCCAAATCCATATCATAGTTTTCTAAGAATAGAATCTTACCAACGAATTCAGGCTTTCTAGATATTTCTACAATATTTTTGATTAAATCCTGTCCCGCTTTATCAGCAGGGTGTGCTTTCCCGGCAAAAAGAATCTGAACAGGGCGGTCAGGCGCATTTAATAGTCGATTAAGCCGATCTAAATCTGTGAACAATAAGTGTGCTCTTTTGTAAGTAGCAAATCTACGAGCAAAACCTAAGGTAAGCGTCTTGTCACTTAGATTTTCCTGAATATCGACTAATGTACTTGGGTCTTCATGGCGTCTAATCCAGTTCTTCACTATTTTTCTCTTAATAAAATCAATCAGATTTTTACGTAGCGAATTACGAACCTCCCAAATTTCTGCATCATCTAAATTATATATTCTACTCCATATTTCTTTATTGGATAAATCATGAATGTATTCTTCTCCTAAGATTCTTTTATGAATATCTTTCCATTCTTTAGCTGTCCAAGTAGAATAATGGACACCATTGGTTACGTGCCCTAATGCTAACTCATTGGAAGCGAAACCTGGCCATAGATGTGCAAACATCTCGCGACTCACTTTTCCATGCAACTTACTTACTCCATTGATTTCTGAGGAGGTTTTTGCAGCAAAGACACTCATGCTAAACTTTTCTCCACTATCAGACGGATTGAATCGACCTAAGCCAAGAAATGCTTCCCAAGAAATATTAAGGCGCTCTGGCATGTGACGCAGATACGTGCGAATAAAGTCTTCAGAAAATGAATCATGCCCTGCAGGTACTGGAGTATGTGTGGTAAATAGAGACGCTGCTCTCACAACTTCGAGTGCTTCATCAAATGAAAGATTATATTGCTCCATATTGTACGTCAAACGCTCTAAGTTTGCAAATGCCGCATGTCCTTCGTTCAGGTGGTAAATGTTTGTCTTTACATTTAGCTCACGCAGCAATTTCATTCCACCCATACCTAAGACTAACTCTTGTTTGATGCGGTTTTCCCAGTCTCCACCATAGAGTTTATAAGAAATTGATCGGTCTTCAACGGTATTAAAATGTGTATCGGTATCCAAAAGATATAAATCAACACGACCAACCTGCACTTGCCATATTCTAAAATACACATCACGACCGGGGAAACTCACTGATAGACGTAAAGGTTCACCTGTATTATCTCTTAGCATCTTTGCGGGCAGTTCGCTAAAAACCTGCGATTCATATTCTGAAATTTGATATCCTTCTGCAGAGAGGCGTTGTGTAAAGTAACCATAGCGATACATAAATCCTACAGCAACCAAAGGCTGATTGGTATCACTTGCTGCTTTCAAATAATCACCAGCTAAAATACCTAAACCCCCAGAATAGATTTTAAGTAAATTAGTCAAACCATATTCCATACTAAAGTAACCAATATGGTTAGCATCAGGTGCAGGTTTTGAGGACATATATTCCTTAAAATCATTATAAACTCGGTCAAGTTTATTAATGTACTCTTCATTTCTGCCTATTTCTGCCAAACGCTCAGTATCAGCCATTCTAAGGATCGCCAGGGGGTTTTTCTTGCAATCTACCCATCCGTCAGGGTCTATTTCTTCAAAAAGTTCTTGAGCTTCATCATTCCATACCCACCATAGGTTCATGGATAATTCCTCTAGTTTATCTAAATTGTCTGGTAAATCAGACTGTACAATTAATTTCTTCCAGTTAGGTGTGTTCTCTATTTCCATTTCTTTTATAATTCGACTTTCTTTTTTCTTTTTTGTATCTATAATTGTTGAAATTCTATCTTCAACTTTACTTATAGCAATGCTGTATGCCTGTTTATAGTTGTCAAAGAAATTCTCCCAAAGTGCTTTTTCTGCAACTTTAAAAGCGCTATTTCTTGCTTGCTCATAAGTTTCGTTAGAATATGATGCATAACTAGCTATTTCATCAGCTAGTTGTTGTTCTGCTTGTTTATAATTCTCATCATTACGCTCGATTACTTTTATACCATCTATCAACTGATTCGCAGTATTCTCTTTTGACCAAACTCCAAATCCGGCAAGAGATGAGGTAAGCGTAGGAACACCATAAGCCACACTCTCTAATGGAGTATAGCCCCATGGTTCATAGTAGGAGGGGAAGAGCGTAAGATCAAATCCTGCTAACAAATCATAATACTCTTGATTGAAGATACCATCGTTACCGTCCAAATAGACTGGGGCGAAAATGATTTTCACTTTATCTTCCTCGGCATTATAAAATTGATGATAAGCTAATGAGTTTAGAATTTTATCATTAGCCTCATCCATCAGGTGATGTGTCAGCATTTTATTATAAATTTCCACATCTTCTCCAGCCAGCTTCCTTTGTAATTCTAAATTAACATTCTTTTGCCAAGCCGGTACCAGAATAAATGCTACAACTTCTTTTTCAATATTTTGCTCGCGAAGATTAGTTAGTGCATCAATAAATAAGTCGAGACCTTTGTTTCTGAACTCATAACGTCCGCTGGTTGCAATAAGAAGTGCATCGTCAGATACTGAACCCGTTAAAGCTCTAGCAACATCCTTCAGTTTTATCCTAGCGCTATCTCGTTTCCCTGCTAATTGTTGATTGTCCTCACTCCAAAATCCATTAGGTGTAATGACGTCTGGCTTTTTGCCAAGTAAAACTTTACATTCTTTCCCGGTAATGTCGCTTACAGTTGTAAAAGCATCGGAATGCTCGGCAGCTTTCTTTTCGATAGAATGTTGAGAGAAAATATTTAATTCTCGAGCTTTATTTTTCGGATGTTGTTTGTCTGCCTCTAAATAATTATAAAGTTTTTGATTGTTGCTGCAAATAGAGCGTCCTAAACTTGTAGCATGTGTTGTAAATACTGTGGCTATATGAGGTAAATATTTTTTTAAGTATAAAACACCTGAAGCCGTCATCCATTCATGAAAATGGGCAAGAATTTTATCCGTGTATGAAGTTTCAAAATCAACAAAACTCTCTATCACCTTACTCGCAGCGTATCCGAACAGTACAGATTCTACGTAATTCCAGCCACCCGTAAGTGAGTCTAAGGAGTAATCTTCCCACAATTTCGCTAAAAGATTATCTTTCTCATGAATGAAAGTGGTAAAATCAACTAAAATGACCTTTGGTTTTCCCTCGATATTCCAATAGCCTGTTCGTACACGCAGTCCTTCACTGGTTGCTTTGTGTTTCCATGCGCTATAAAGATTAGTATCTTCTATAAACTCAGGGGAAGTGTTGTCTTTTTTCCAAATATCAGGACCTATATAGACGAGATTATCTCCAATTATTTTTTGAAGGTGTGGGAGTTTACTTTTAATGACAGTATGGATACCACCCACTTTATTACAAACTTCCCAGCTTGTTTCAAAAATAAAATCTATTTCTTCGTATTGTTTCATATCGTTATCAACTTTTACAAAAATAACCCTTTAGTATAGGCTACCCTATTTTTATTAAAACTTCTCATAAAAAGTGCATGCAAACATTTCCATAAAACCTATAATGATTTTATGATTTCTTGATATTCTTTCAGTTGCTTCTCTTTATGTTTCAACTCTTCTTTCAACTCAGCAATGATATCATCTTTTTTGTTGCTTGGAGAAATCAACTTATGTACCTCTTGTGAGAAATCACTCAAGATATTCATATAATTCAGAAACGCATCGTAGGCGGATGGGTAAGGATTAAAGTATGTGTGAACATCACCATCAGTAAACCATTTTGTTGACATATAATAAAATGCATCACTAGTCTGTAAATATTCCCAATCTCTTTTCAACTTCTTATTGTCTATCTTCTTTATCAATGGAGCTAGCTGATACAATTTATCAAAAGCTTCTTTCTGCATCTCGTTTCCTAACCACGCTGAAACATCACGCTCTTCATCAGCCCATGAGGTAGGATAGGGCATAGACATAGGAGAGACGGTGTCTAAACTACTGACAGCTTCAGAAGGTGTGATGAATTTCAGCTCTTCTTCAAGAACTGCTGTCGGCAGGTGTTCTAAAAAATCAAAAATTCCTGTAGCTGCATTATGATGTTCCCCAAAGGTCTCATAATCCATAAATAGATTTACGATTTGGCTCTCTTCATTTTCATCTGAAGCAATCCATGATGCAAATTTCTTTGCCGTAAGTGGGTATTCTGTCCACGAGGTGTCTGAGAATCGGAATGCAATATCATCACTATAATTATAATTTCGCAACAAGAGTTTCAACTTTGGCTCTAAAGGATTACAATATATATAGTTAGGGCTTTTCCATCCAAGAATATGTTTTGCACCTTCTGCAAGAACTCCTTTGAATCCCATTTCAAAAATATCCTTACCCAGCATATCAGAATAAATCAACTCTGTGTTTCTAAAAACTTTAGGTTTTTTTATTCCCAGCAGGTTTTTAAGGGCTTTAGTATGCTTTTTAACTTCCTCTTTGAAAAGATCTTTATTGTGTAATGATACTAGCGAGTGTGAATAGGTCTCCGCTAAAAACTCAACACAACCAGTCTCTGCCAGTTTCTGAAAACTCTCTAGTACTTCAGGGGCATACAATTCAAATTGATCAAGAGCTGTTCCTGATATAGAGAATGTGACTTTAAACTCGCCTTTATTTTGTTCAATAAGCTTTAGTAAAAGATTATTTGCAGGCAAATAGCATTTCTCAGCTACTTTTCTCATCACACTCTCATTCAAAAAATCATCGTAGTAATAATGTTCTTTTCCCATATCGAAGAAAGAATATTTCTTGAAACGAAACGGTTGATGAACTTGAAAATATAAACATATGTTTTTCATGGAATTACAAATTTATGACTAGTCTAACTTCATTTCTCAAAAGTATGTAGTCTGTTACTTTATTTAGTTATTGGTTTTTTCTAATGTTTTAAAATAAACATCTCTCACATTTGCCGCAGAATTTTCCCATTTTAGGCTTTCCACCTCTTTACGACCAAACTCCTTAAATGTCTTTGCCATAGAAGGATAAGTAATCAATCCGTAAATAGCGTTTGCCAACGCATCGGTATCCCAATAGTTCACTTTTAAAGCATGTTTTACCACCTCTGCCACTCCTGATTGATATGAAATAATAGTAGGAACATCAGTTTGCATAGCTTCTAAGGGAGAAATCCCAAAAGGTTCTGAAACTGAGGGCATCACATATACATCACTTTGATAAAACATCTTAAAGACATCGTCACCTTTTAGAAATCCGGTAAAGTAGAATTTGTCGGTTATGCCTAAACTAGCCGCATGCCGAATCATTTTCTCCATCATATCACCACTTCCTGCCATTACAAAACGGACATTATCTGTTTTGTCTAAAACCTTTTTTGCTGCTTCTATAAAGTATGTAGGTCCTTTTTGATGCGTTATTCTACCCAAAAATGTGACGATCTTTTCGTCTAACTTAGATTCTTTTTTAATATTATCAGACAATTTCAAAGGTTCTACAGCATTATAAACCGTAGTTACCTTCTCCGGTGATATTCCATATTTATGAATAACGGTATCTCTAGTTAGGTTACTTACTGTAATAATACTGTCTGCGGCCTCCATGCCGTCTTTCTCGATTTTAAATACATCAGGATTCACATTCCCGCCACTACGATCAAAGTCTGTAGCATGCACATGAATTACTAATGGTTTTCCAGTAGCCTCCTTAGCCACTATGCCCGCGGGGTAGGTGAGCCAGTCATGCGAATGGATGATATCAAAGTCGTGCTCTTGCGCGATGTTATAAGCTACAATGCTATAGTCTGAAATTTCTTCCATCAAATTTTTCCCATATTTCCCTGTGAAATTAAAGAATGTCTTCCCCCTGGATTTTATGTGTTTGATTTGACTCTCTTCACTTTGTTCTTGAAAGGCATAATATTCATCAGGGGAAGTATAGGGAACAAGATGAGAATAGACCTGCAACTTCTTAAAGCGATTGGTATTTAATTTTGAAAAATCAATAGCAACATTCTCAGCACCTAGAAGTTCCATTCTTTTAGGTTCTTCATCTCCGTGCGTTTTGGGCACGACAAACAGTATATCCATATCTTCAAAAGTGGATAGCCCTCTAGTAAGACCATAGCAAGCGGTTCCTAAGCCTCCTGAAATATGTGGGGGAAATTCCCACCCAAACATTAGTACTTTCATATGATATTTTTATTTATTTTTATTCTTCAATCGTGTGTGTAGCCATCCACTGTTCGCGCAATCGATAAATTCTCAAGATTGCAGCTACAGAAGTTGCCATAGAAATAGCTCCTCTTGGTGTCTGTGGCGGATCTGCATCGTACATTTCATTTATCGTTCCAATTCCGTAAACAGTTACATCCTCTTCGAAATTATCAATAATCTCTTGCAAGACACCGGGAATGCTTCTATAATGCAATTTTAAATACGCCTCACAATAAAACAACAATAGCCATGGATAAACCGTACCTTGATGAGCTTTTTGCTCACGCTCGAGATGGTTCCCCTCATAGCTTTTAGAATACATATTATTTTGTGGTGACAAAGTACGAACTCCCTTAGGTGTAAGTAGTTCTTGTTTTACCAATCTTTTTATGATAAGAATATCCTCTCTCTCTAAGGGAGTATAGGGGAGGCCGATAGCTATCAGTTGGTTGGGTCTGAAGTCAAAGTTTTGATAATCATTCGTGACGTAATCTGCTAAGTAGCTATGTGATTCGTCAGAAAACGTTTTTTTGAAATTCTCTTCAATCAATTGAGCAATTGGTGCCCACTCCCTGATAAAGCTAGCATCCTTTGCTTTCTTTGCCCATTGCATTGCTGTGAAAATAGCATTGTACCATAGTGCGCAAACTTCCACCACATAGCCATGTCGTTTTACGACAGCCCTGCCATTAATATTACTATTCATCCAAGTAAGAGGCAGTTGCTCATTAGTTATATACAAAAGTCCATTATCACGATATTCTATATGTTTTAATTGATTTTCTCGGTAAGCTGTTAGTATTTGTTTTATTACTTTCCGATAATCTTTCCAAATATTAGATTTAGATTTATATTGTTCATATTGATAGAGCGAATAGAACAACCATAATGGAGCATCTACACTTACTTGCTTACTGCCCCATATCTCTCCAGTCTCGAGCTCTAGATTATCAACTAAGTTGCTAATTAAACTTTTGTAGTTGTTTTTGTCATTGTTTTCAAATAAAAGTGTAGGTGCTGCTATCAAAGTATCACGAGGGATTACATCATACCAAGGAAATCCTGCAACGAGTTCAATACTTTTGCCTTTTTTACGAATAAATTGTTGTGCTGCATTATGCAAACACTTCAAGAAACTGCCTCTGTCAACTCTCTTATTTTTAGATTCATCAAAGGATGACTCAAATTTTGAAGGCACTTTCTTTTTCAGTGAAGCAGAAAAATAAATTGTTTCTCCTGGCTCAATCGGCAATTCAAAATATCCCGGTGAAAACAAATCTTCTTTGTAAGCGTAGCCACGTTTTTGTTCTTCTATGTATTCAACATCTTTATACCACAAAGGGATAGAGACAAATTCACCTTTCTTGGAGGTCTGCATATAAAGCTCCGGATAGTTCTCATATAGCTTAGCAATAACACCATTGTTGGTCGGTTGCACTCGCGTATTCGCATGCATATTCTCTTTAGTAAGCTCGTGTATGTTTCTAAATGTAAGCATTGGTTTTAGACGTATCTTGGTTTTCGAATGTGCTTTATCTAAACTTATGCGTACTAAAACTTGTTCATTTTTTTCTACCAATATTTTACTTAATCTGAGGACAACACCACCAACGCGAAAGGTAAATAATGGGATAGTATCAACACTGAAATCTTTCAAATACTTATGTCCCTTAGGCTTATAATGATTTCCAGCATACTTATGCAATCCCAAATTAAACTCTTGTTCATGTTGAATCACAGAAATATCTAAAGAGGAGAGAAGCACGTGCATAGAGTTGTTAAATGCCTCGATAGGACTTACCAACAACCCATGGTATTTTCGAGTATTACAACCACTAACTGTAGTATTGGAATAAGATCCAGAACGGTTAGTTCGTAATAGCTCTTTCGAAGTAGAATATTGTAAATTTACTAATTCTAATTTGTCAAATTTTAAATAAGGCATATTGTAAATGTTTCAATAATATTATTAGTCCTTAAAGATAAGAAAACTTGATTGATTAGACTATTTTATACCTAAGAATATATTGTTACTTTTGCAATACTTAACCATATTTTAATAAAACTCATAAATAATGTTAAACTTAGAGCCTAAGATTCTATTTGATTATTTCCATCAAATATGCCAAATTCCAAGACCTTCAAAGAAGGAAGAGAAGATTATTCAATACTTAATTGAGTTTGGTAAAAAGCATAATATAGAGACACAAAAAGATAGTATCGGTAATGTGATAATGCGTAAGCCTGCCACGAAAGGATATGAAGATTTAACACCGGTGGTTTTACAATCTCATGTAGATATGGTTTGTGAGAAAAATGAAGGTACTGAACACGACTTTGATAAAGACCCAATTTCTACCTATGTAGATGGTGAGTGGGTAAAAGCCAAAGGAACTACTTTGGGTGCAGATAATGGGATAGGAGTGGCAGCTCAGTTGGCTGTTTTAGCAAGTGAAGATATAGCACATGGCCCTATAGAGTGTTTATTTACTGTTGATGAAGAAACAGGACTTACAGGAGCCTTTCACTTAGAACCCAACATATTAAAAGGGGAAATACTATTGAATTTAGATTCTGAAGATGATGGAGAAGCCTTTATTGGTTGTGCGGGAGGAATAGACACTGTTGCTCGTTTTCCACTTAAAACCACTACTGTAGATGAAACAAAATATTTTCCTATCAAAATAGAAGTAACCGGTTTGCTTGGTGGGCACTCAGGGGATGATATTGACAAGGGCAGGGGTAATGCCATTAAATTACTAGGCCGTTTTCTATGGGAAATCAATCAGAAATATGACATTGAAATAGTTTCTTTCAAAGGAGGGAATTTACGAAATGCCATAGCCCGTGAAGCAGAAGCAATAGTTTTATGTAATAATGAATTTAAAGAAGATATTCGTGCAGCTTTCAATGTGTATTCAGTGGAGCAAGAAAAGCTTTGGAAAAAAACAGAACCAAAAATTCATTTTGAATTAGGAAGTACTAAAATGAACACAACTGTTTGGGACAAGGAGCTAAAAAACACCTTGTTGCATACAATATATGCCTGTCCTTATGGTGTTTTCTCAATGAGTCAATCCATTGAAGGAATGGTAGAGACTTCAACAAATTTAGCAGCTATAAAACAAGAGGATAATGAAATCATCATTACGACTTCTCAACGCAGTGAAGTTGATTCTCAGAAATTTAATATGGCACAAATGGTCTCAAGCGTATTTCATCTAGCAGGTGCTGATGTAAAACATTCTGATGGATATCCTGGCTGGACGCCCAACCCGGATTCTCCAATAATGGAGGTAGCTGTTGAGAGCTATAAAAGATTGTTTGGGAAGGATTTAGTAGTTCGTTCAATTCATGCAGGGCTAGAATGCGGTCTATTTTTAGAGAAATATCCGCACTGGGATATGATTTCCATAGGTCCCGATATTAAAGGTGCACATTCACCCGATGAACGATTACACATAGAATCCACTCAGAAATTTTGGAAACATCTACTAGATATGCTAGTACATCTTCCCAAAGATAAGTAAATTGATGCAAAAGGTTTCTATAATCTGTAATTGCTCTCAAGTTACGCTTGGTGAAATGCACGAAGCAATCAATGCTGGAGCTATTCGTTTGGAAGATATTCAAAAATTAACAGCTGTTGCTATGGGTTGCGGACGTTGTTCTACACAAGTAAAGCAAATTCTAAGTAAGAGATCAAGTTAAGGAAAGAGGTAAGATGCCTCTTTTCTCAACACCTACACAATTGAACATAATATAAATTATGTTGAAAACACAATGTGGGATATTCTAATTAGTAAGCTCTTAATTTAGTTTCTATGTATTCATAGTGCGCAGTAGGAATAAATTTCGTAATTTAGAGGAAAAATTGGCACAGTTATGCTTCCCGGTCATAAAATACTCTTACGTTATAAAACACTTGATAAATGTTTTCGTAGTAAAAAGAAATGGACATTAGAGATGCTCATTGTACATTGCTCAAGAATTTTAGATGAAAATATTAGTAAAAGGTCAATTCAATCAGATATTCAATTTTTAAGAGATAACGGTGCGCCTGTAATCGTCAATGATAGAAAATATTACACGTACAAAGATCCGAATTATAGTATATTAAAAAATAAGATTCCACAAAAGCTAGAGGATCAGTTCATTGAATGCATCGACTTTGTAAAAGAAATAAGTGATTTCCCAAAATACAAGCATTATAAAGACACATTACATTCTATTAGACCCCGTAAAGACAAATCTAAGTCATTAGATTATGTTAAGTTTTGCGTGCAGCAACTTTCCAATGAAGGTTTCTTTACAAGTCAGTCGTTCATAAATGCTTCTGAATTCAAAAAGATAAATAACCTTGTTCGATATCATAAACTTACTCATAAACAAAGTTTTATAGAAGACGAAACTTTACTGTACTCTGTGCTGAATACAAAATTGAAAAACCTCATAAAAAAAATTAATCCTAGAGCTTTCTTAGTTGATGCTGTTTATAATGATTATCAAGAAGCTTTTGACTTCAAGCAAGAGTTAAGTTTACCCATGCGGCAGCGAAGGATTCCTCAGAATTTAACTCTCTGGGGATATCCTGCAGAAGAAAAACATGAGACCCCTGATATGCCTAAATTGTTTGAAGAAACATTCATTATCCAATTATTCCTAAAGGATGTAAACTGTCAAACTGGTGCATTGCAAGTGATCCCCGGCTCTCATCAGCGAGAATTGAGTCCACTAGAAGTTAAATTGATAACAAACAATACTTTTCCAAGTAGTTGTGATGTCCAAAGAGGTGGAATGATAGGTTATAAACCTATGTTAATCCAGAAAGTAGCCCCTTCTGAAAGTCCTAAAAACAAACAATCTATCACACTTTGGTTTTCTTCTTACCGATTGCCCGTACATTATTTATGGAATCATGAAATTTATTTATAATTTTATAGATAATTATGACACAATCAAGGGTATTGTTTACGAAGAAAATTACTAATAATCAGAAAAATAGTATTAATATTGCTCTGGATTGCTATGATTTTATTTCTATTGAAATGTTGGATTTTCATTTCCCCACCACTACTCCTGCTTCTCATTTCGTATTTACTAGCAAGAATGCTGTAGATGCTGTTCTTTCCCAATATGAAATCAATACAACGCAATCAATTTACGCAGTTGGAAAGTCTACCAAAGCCAAACTGTTAGAATACGCAGCTTTTAAAAACATACAAGTTCCCTATAATCAATATAATGCCGAAGGATTAATTGAATTATTTGAACAAAATAACAGTAATAATTTTCGTTATTTCTGTGGGAAGAAACGACTCCCAAAATTAGAAGATTATTTTAAAACAAATCAAAAAAAGCATCAAGTGATTGAGGTTTATGACACGATCCTCTCTCCTCCTTCAAATTTAGATACAAAAAACTACCAATGGCTATGCTTTTGCAGTCCATCGTCAATAGAAAGTTTTTTAACGAAATATGAACTATTGCCACATCAGGATATTCTCTGCATAGGCAATACGACAGCAAAAGTATTAAATAGTCACAAAAACAGAATACATGTTGCCAAGAAAGCAACAATAGATAGTATGCTTAATTATTTAGAAGAACATTATAAAAATTAAAACAATGAACATTAGCCGAAGTACCTATTTATACAATAGAGCAAGAAACGTGATTCCTAGCGGTGTGAATTCTCCAGTTAGAGCATTTAAATCAGTTGGAGGGACTCCCCTATTCATTAAAAAAGCATCAGGTAGCATATTAACTGACGAAGATGACAATGAATATATCGACCTAATCGCTTCTTGGGGTCCGATGATTCTTGGTCATGCGAATCCTAAAATTGCGGAAGCTATTAACAATAAAGTGGAATATTCTACCTCCTTTGGCGCTCCCACTGAGATTGAAATTGCGATAGCTGAGCTTATCACTAAAATGGCTCCGAATATTGACAAAATTCGTATGGTGAATTCTGGTACAGAGGCTTGTATGAGTGCTATAAGGTTAGCAAGAGGCTACACTGGGCGAGATAAATTTATCAAATTTGACGGTTGCTATCATGGGCACAGCGACAGTTTTCTCATAAAAGCTGGTAGTGGAGCTTCCACTTTTGGTGTGCCGAACAGTCCAGGAGTTACTAAAGGAACTGCAAATGACACATTAACAGCTCGCTATAATGACTTAGAAGATGTTGCAAGACTACTGGAAGAGAATAAAGGCGAAGTAGCTGCCATTATCTTAGAGCCTGTTTGTGGAAATATGGGATGTGTATTGCCGAAAGAAGGGTTTCTGGAAGGTATTCGCGAGCTATGTGATAAGTATGAATTATTGCTCATTTTTGATGAAGTAATGACAGGGTTCCGATTAGCACAAGGTGGTGCTCAGGAATATTTTGGAATAAATGCAGACTTAGTTACCTACGGTAAAGTTATTGGCGGAGGCATGCCTGTCGGCGCATTCGGAGGTCGTGAGGAAATTATGAATTACCTCTCTCCTGATGGTCCAGTGTACCAAGCGGGAACACTATCCGGAAATCCTATTGCAATGATAGCCGGTTATACTATGCTCAAAGAATTGTATCAAAATCCTCAAATATATGAGGGATTAGCAGAAAAGACAACATATTTAGCAGAAGGATTAGAACGAGTATTCTCTGAAAGCATTTACGACTATAGAATCAACCATATTGGTTCAATGATAAATGTATTTTTTGTAGATGTAGATGTGGTTGATTTCGATACCGCTTCACAAAACAACAGTGAACTCTTTGGCAAGTTTTTCCATGCGATGCTGAACAGAGGTGTTTATTTGCCACCTTCTCCTTATGAATCTTATTTCTTAGCGAATTCTTTGTCTTATGAACAGTTGGACCATATCATCAACGCAACTATAGAAAGCTTAGCCAGAATGAAGTTTGATTAAAATTTAGATTATCTAAAATTAGTAAAAGGTGAAAGATTATTCGTAGGAGATAATCTATTCACCTTTTTTTATTCAGAAACAACGTTTTTAAGCAACGAATCTGCCAATTTCACCATTTCATCACTATCATTTAGGCAAGGAACTAAATCGAGTTGCTTCCCTCCCGCCTTGTAAAATTCCTCGGCATACTCCTCGCCTATCTCATTAAGTGTTTCGAGGCAATCAATCGTAAAAGAAGGTGTGAAAACAAGTGCTTTTTTTGCTCCTTGTTTTGCCAATTCTGTGACAGTGACATCGGAAAAAGGTTTCAGCCAATCCTTACTCAACCGTGATTGAAAGGCAACAGTATAATTCTTTTCTGAAATATTTAACTCTTTTGCTAACAACCTTGAGGTTTCGTAACATTCCGCTTTATAGCAACCTATTTTGAAGCCCTCTAACCGTTTCTCACAACTACAGCCTTCAATGGTATTAGAAGAATAGCCTATATTTTTATGAGCCTTTCTCAAATGTCTATTTGGCAAACCGTGATAGGAAAATAGGATATGATCATATGCTTCAATATCAAATTGAGTTTTTGCCTGTTTTGCTATTCCTTCAACAAATAGTTCATCATTAAAAAAACTTGGTACAATCTCAGTCCTAAGCTTCACCCCTTTTTTCTTTATCAGTCTATGAGCTTCTTCTAAACATGTTTGAGTGGTTGACATTGCATATTGTGGAAATAAAGGAAAGAGTATTAGCTCATCATACCCTTCCTCTTTTATTTCATCAAATGCCTTGTCCATAGAAGGATTTCCATAACGCATGGCATATTTCACCGCCAAGTCTCCCTCAAAATGTTTTTGTAATTTCATCGTTAATCGTTGAGTGAGCGTGTCTAAAATTCTTCCGTGCTTTGCCCACAACTCTGAATAAATCTTGACTGAAGTATTTACTCGAAAAGGGATGATAATACCATTTACTAAAATTTTACGTCCAAGCCATGGCAAATCTATCACGCGTTTATCATTCAAAAACTGCGTAAGATATCTGCGTACATCTGATTTTTCAGGACTATCAGGAGTGCCTACATTCAACAAAAGCAGGCACTTACGAGATTTAGACATGCAATTCCTTTTTATGAATAACAATCGTTGATTCTTTTTTATCTAAATCAGCTATAATTGTATCTCCTGTTTCCAAATCTGTTTCAATAATCACTTCAGCCAATTCCTCTTCAATATATTTTTGGATGGCGCGTTTTAGCGGACGTGCTCCAAATTCCTTATCAAACCCTTTATCGGCAATAAAATCTTTTACTTCATCAGTGATTTGAAGAGTATATCCTATTTCTGAAACTCGACTATACACATCCTCTAGTTCAATATCAATGATCTTGCGAATAGACTCTTTATCTAAAGAATCAAATAAGACTACATCATCAACCCTATTTAAAAATTCAGGGGCAAAAGTACGCTTTAGAGCTTTCTCAATCACCCCCTTCGCATACGATGAATGACTTTCACTTTGTGAACTTTCAAAACCGATTCCACGACCAAAATCTTTCAACTGACGTGAGCCAATATTCGAAGTCATAATGATAATCGTATTTCGAAAATCTACTTTTCTTCCTAAGCTATCTGTCAATTGTCCTTCATCAAGCACTTGCAATAGAATATTATATATATCAGGGTGCGCTTTTTCTATTTCATCTAATAAAACGATAGAATATGGCTTTCTTCGAACCTTTTCAGTAAGTTGTCCGCCTTCTTCATAACCCACATATCCCGGAGGTGCTCCAACTAAGCGAGAGACTGCAAATTTCTCCATATATTCACTCATATCTATGCGTATCAGTGCATCTTTAGTATCGAATAAATACTCTGAAAGAATTTTTGCTAATTGTGTTTTACCCACTCCTGTAGGTCCTAAAAAGATGAATGAACCAATTGGTCTATCAGGATCTTTTAAACCGGCTCTGTTTCTCTTTATAGAGCGAACAATCTTTTCAATTGCTTTATCTTGACCAATCACTTTACTTTTTAGGATATCATTCATGCTTCTCAAACGAATGCCTTCAGCTTGTGCAATACGTTTTGCAGGAACGCCTGTCATCATAGCTACAACCTCGGCGATATGTTCCTCATCTACTGTCTGCTTGTGTGCTTTTAGTTCAACTTCCCAAATCTTCTTTTCAGCTTGGAGTTGTTCTGTTAGAGCTTTTTCTTTATCTCTAAATCTTGCTGCTAATTCAAAGTCCTGTACTTTTACGGCTTCTATTTTTTTCTTTTTAACTTCTTCTAATGATTCTTCTATTTTCTCAATTTTCGGAGATACAACTAAGTTAGCAATATGAACTCTAGAACCTGCTTCATCTAATGCATCAATAGCTTTATCCGGTAAATTTCTATCAGAAACGTAACGTTCGGTAAGTTTTACACAAGCTTCTAAAGCTTCTTTAGTATAAGTTACATTATGATGCTCTTCATATTTCTCTTTAATGTTCTCAAGTATTTCAAGAGTCTCTTCGACAGTAGTTGGTGAGACCATTACTCTTTGAAACCTGCGATCAAGCGCTCCGTCCTTCTCTATATGCTGTCGATACTCATCTAAAGTTGTTGCACCTATACATTGTATCTCACCCCTTGCCAAGGCAGGTTTTAACATATTTGCCGCGTCTAAAGAACCCGTAGAACCACCAGCTCCAACCAAGGTGTGAATTTCGTCTATAAACAGAATAATATCTTTATTTTTCTGCAATTCTGTGATGATGGCTTTCATGCGCTCTTCGAATTGTCCCCGATATTTTGTACCTGCAACTATCGAGGCTAAATCCAATGACAACACACGTTTATCATACAATACACGTGAAACCTTCTTGTCAATAATTCGCAGAGCAAGTCCTTCAGCTATAGCTGATTTACCCACTCCGGGCTCACCAATCAAAATAGGATTATTCTTTTTGCGTCTGCTTAATATCTGTACGAGACGCTCTATTTCTTTTTGACGCCCCACAATAGGATCTAATGCGCCTTCTTTGGCCGCATTGGTGATATCAAAACCAAAACTATCCAATGCAGGCGTAGTTGACTTCGTCCGACTACCTTCAGTATGCACACCTTTTGATTTCCCTTCTCCTTCATGTAAATCACCACTTGTTTCCTCACTTTGCATTCGGGTCGATAAACTCATGTCTTTTTTCATGGAATGATAATTTACGTCATACTCATTGAGTACTTTTGCAACTTCTGAAGTGTCATCTTTTAGTATTGCTAATAGAAGATGTTCAGTGTCAATCGTTTCGTCCTTAAGGCTTCGGGCTTCCAGTGTAATAAACTTCAACACTCGTTGTGCATCAGTATCAAATGGGATCATATGCTCATTTAAACGAGATATTTCGTTTTGTTTAATATTACTTTCTATAAGTTTTTTGGTTTTTGGTATATCAACATCTAGTTCTTTAAGATAATCAAATGCTTCGCCAGCACCTTCTCTTAAAATCCCTAAATATAGATGTGAAACCCCAACAGCATCATTGCCTAGGCGTTCTGCCTCTTCTCTACTGTATGAGATGATATTTTTTATTCTCTGTGAAAAATTCTTCATTTACTATTCCTCTTACTTTGCTTATTATTGGTAAAATTACCATTATACCTTACAATTATCAAAAAATCTGCCAAGAAAACGTTGCTTTTCTTATTTTTATTACCTTTGGAGCACGTTAAACTAGTAATTTAAAGATAATGAATTATTGTAGATTTTCATTAATAGTGCTTATAGTCATGGCTTTTATAGGGTGTAATGACGATGATGTAGTTAATTACAATTTAGAAGTGGGTGCCTATTTTCAAGGAATCTATCTAAATGATACAGCAGTTTATGCACCTGTATTAATTGCAGAATTCAATCCTAAACCTGTCAGTTTGACAGCTATTGATAAAAATGAAGATAAGTATGTGCTTGAATCTTATTGGGCAGGAGACTATTCCTATCGCTGGATACCTATAGAGACTGATTATTCAAAAGCACCTCTGGAGGAAAACACTTTCAAATTCACAGCGATATTTGAAGATACAGAACAGAATATTGAAAAAAATGCATCAATTTCTTTGTCAACTGTTCCTGAACCTTTTAAAATTACCGAGACTAATTATATCTCAGAAAGATCTGAGTTGATAGTTTCATGGGAAAATACGAATGCCGATATGTTTATCGTCCAAATTTCCACAAACCTTACTGAATCACCTATATTTCAAAGTTTTAATTTAATTCCAGACACTGAAGAGATTGAAGAGAATACGCAATTGACTACCACCATCAAAAAATCGACATTAAAATGGTTTTCAGCGGCACAAAATGGTGAAGTTTACATTGTTTCTGTTCATGCATTTAATCTTAAGAATGGTGATATCAATAAAATTACAGGAGAATTTATAGCCACAAAAAATATTGTATGGGGTAAGTAATCTATGGAAGTGCACAAGAAAAGAGGGTGCTCAAAACTTTTTGAAACACCCTCTTTTTTATTCTGTAACGATTCTCTTTGTTGGAGAAAATTAATAATGTGTATAAGTAACTTTTAATGTGGGTTTCTTTTCTCCTGAATTATGCAAAATTGCTCTCGAAACGGAGTTCTTTGCATCACCGGGATAACTTGTTCTTTCATTCGATCCTGACAACCTTTGTTCAATAGTTCCTGTTGACAACTCAAAGTAATCAAAATCAAATTCATTATCAATAATCATTTGCAACAATTCAGGGATTTCAAATGTGTAGGTGTTTGTGCTCAAATCCAATAAACCTGTAGGAATATTTCCAAAAGAAGAATTGTATCGTAATGGTATTTTATCACCATTCTTATCAACAGCTAACAACTCTAAGCGATAAGGCAACGGGTACTTTGTACGCTCAAGACTATCTATGGCAATATTAAAGTTAAGCTGAGCTTTATTTATACTCACTTGAGTGGAGTCTTTCCATGTTCTAAGCTCAGGCATTTGAATTTTTGCCTTTGTTCCATGTATTCCTTGCAGATAAATATATTCTGAAGATGTCAAAACATCATCAGGTGTGTTGAACTCTGGCATATTAAATCTTGCAGAGTTATCGGTTATTGGTAGAGCAAACTTAGCTTCGTAAACTGTATCATTCCCAGTACTTGAAGATGTAGCGTGGTTTTTATAATATAATTGTAAGTAAGAATAATAAACATTAAAACTATAAATACCTCCTAAAGATTGAGAAATATCATCAGAATTAACATAAAAACCTTTGAAATATTCTATAAAATTAGCACTGCTTTCAAATACTTCCTCAGGGGCATCTAAAATAAATTGTCCTACCTTATCCTTATCTAGTTTCACAGTAAGGTGTTGTAGCACAGTATCTATTTGCTTTACGGAATCTATCAAAGAATCTTGTGTATTATCAATTTCGGATTTTAAATAAATAGTATCACTCGCCATCTTTTTATTGAATGAAACACTGCCTACGTCTTCTCCTATTATTGAAGCTATTTCGCTTGAAGCATTATAAATTTTAGCATACTGAATATCATCTTTCAGCAAATAAACCCTTGCGGTTTGGTTTATTAATGAGTCTCGACCGTAATAATCACTATACGCTAAAAAAAGCTTAACAGAATCTATAGTTGCCCTGTCTAAACGAACCGAACCTGGAAGTCTTACTTGAAAAGCGGCACCACTTCTCGTTTTCCCAAAGACTTCATCATTGAGTGTACCAACTAAAATTGTGGAAATACTTGATAAATCAGAAAGTCTATCTTCATTAGTAGTAATCGTGATATTATCTTCTTCCACGTAGGAGACATTTACTTTACTGGTGCCTAACAACTCCTCTCCTACAGACCCCTCATCATCAGAACAAGCTGAAAAAAAACAAAGGCTACCTAATAATAGCAGAACAGCTAAATATAAATGTTTCATAAAAATAGTTTGAATTATTTATTAATTAATGAATTGTAGAAGTCGACATACTTCCCTGTGTAATCCTCGAGTCCAGGTGTGTCTAGGACTGGCTTCTCTGTTTGCTTTACATAATCTTTTAGTTCCTCATTCACTCCTTCTTCAGCTATTACGAAAGCATCACTACTATCAATAGCAAATTTTGAAACAGCATTAAAATCAGGATCTTCAAGCCATTTCAGATCGCTCTCTTTGATATTTTCATCCTCAATTTTATTTTTTAAATTTTCAGAGAGTTTTCCATCAAACTTATCTTCGTATAATGAATATACGATTTTAGCATCAGAAAACAAGGTGTTGTAACTGTACATTTTCTTTAATAATAAAGGTACAGCAAAGGTAAACCATCCATGACAATGAATAATATCCGGTCTCCACTGTAGCTTATTCACTGTTTCCAGTACACCACGTGCAAAAAACAAGGCTCTTTCATCGTTGTCATCAAAAAATTTTCCTGTCTTTTTATCTTTTAAAACATGCTTTCGATGAAAAAAGTCTTCATTATCAATAAAATATACTTGCATTCTAGCTGCTTGTATTGAGGCAACTTTTATAATCAACGGATGGTCATAATCATCAATGATAATATTCATTCCAGAAAGGCGAATCACTTCATGCAATTGATTTCGTCTCTCATTGATGACCCCATAACGAGGCATAAAAGTACGAATCTCCATATCGGATTCTTGAACTCCTTGTGGTAAATGTCGGCTGATGTTTGAAATTACAGACTCTGGTAAAAATGGTGTTATTTCTTGTGAGATATATAAAACCTTAGTCTTTTCCATAAAATTTATTTAACTATATATGAGAATACAAAGATAGCTAAAATATTTGTTTTTGCCATTTGTAAGTTGTTAAGACTTCCTAAATCTACAACGAGTTAGAGCCTAAAAAAGGGCGTAGACAAAAAAATGCTACGCCCTTCCAAGATAATTATGTGAACTATGTATTACTCTTCTTTATATGATTCAATAAGAATCTTCAGAATTTCAACTGCACATGCTGGGATTTTGGTTCCAGGTCCAAATACTCCAATAGCTCCTGCTTCGTATAAAAAATCATAGTCTTGATGAGGAATTACTCCACCAACATATACCATAATATCCTCTCTTCCCAACTTTGTAAGCTCTTCGATAAGATTTGGAACTAATGTTTTGTGACCAGCTGCCAATGAAGATACACCTACAATATGTGCATCATTCTCAACTGCTTGTTTTGCAGTCTCAGCTGGCGTTTGGAACAATGGTCCCATATCCACGTCAAAACCTATATCAGCAAAACCTGTAGCGACAACTTTACCACCTCTATCGTGACCATCCTGTCCCATTTTAGCAATCATGATACGAGGACGACGTCCTGTCATATCTGCAAATTCGTCTGCTAATCTTTGCGCTTCTTTGAAATCTTTATCTTCTCTTGCTTCTGATGAATATACTCCTGACACTGTTTGAATTTTTGCTTTATATCTACCACATACCTCTTCACAGGCATCTGAAATCTCCCCTAATGATGCACGCTTCTTAGCTGCATCAACAGCTAACTCTAGCAAGTTGCCTTTACCTGTTCTTGCACACTCAGTTATCGCTTGTAATGCCTTCTGAACTTCCTTTTCGTTACGGTTAGCACGCAATTTTTTCAATCTTTCAATCTGTGCTAAACGAACTGTCGTATTGTCTACCTCTAAAATATCCAATGGATCTTCTTTTGCCAATCGGTATTTGTTAGTACCCACGATAGTCTGATGTCCTGCATCAATCTTAGCTTGTGTACGGGCTGCTGCTTCTTCAATTCTAAGTTTTGGCACACCAGATTCAATAGCTTTCGCCATACCTCCAAGACTTTCAACCTCTTCGATGTGTGCCCATGCTTTTTCTACTAACTCATTAGTCAATGCTTCTACATAATAGGAACCAGCCCATGGGTCAAGAGAACGTGAAGTTTCTGTTTCCATTTGAATGTACAGCTGTGTGTTACGTGCAATACGTGCTGAGAAGTCCGTTGGCAATGCAATCGCCTCATCTAACGCATTGGTGTGCAATGATTGAGTGTGACCTAATGCTGCCGCCATCGCTTCTATACATGTGCGTCCCACATTGTTGAAAGGGTCTTGCTCTGTCAATGACCAACCTGAAGTTTGAGAGTGCGTACGTAATGCTAAAGACTTTGGATTTTTAGGATTGAATTCTTTTACAATCTTCGCCCAAAGTAAACGTCCAGCACGCATCTTAGCAATTTCCATAAAGTGATTCATTCCAATCGCCCAGAAGAAAGATAAACGTGGCGCAAAGGCGTCAACATCCAATCCTGCTTTAGTACCAGTTTTCAAATACTCTAAACCATCAGCTAAAGTATATGCTAACTCTATATCAGCGGTTGCACCTGCCTCTTGCATATGGTAACCAGAGATAGAGATTGAGTTGAATTTAGGCATATGTTTAGATGTGTATTCAAAAATATCTGCAATAATTTTCATTGAAAATTCTGGTGGATAAATGTATGTATTACGCACCATAAATTCCTTTAAGATATCATTTTGAATAGTTCCTGAAAGTTGCTCAAGCTTACAGCCTTGCTCCAAACCTGCAACGATGTAGAAAGCCATAATAGGAAGAACAGCACCATTCATTGTCATGGAAACAGACATCTTATCCAAAGGAATTTGGTCAAATAAGATTTCCATATCTAGGATAGAGTCCACAGCTACACCAGCTTTACCCACATCACCCACTACACGTTCATGATCCGAATCATATCCACGGTGAGTGGCCAAGTCAAAGGCAATTGAAAGTCCTTTTTGACCTGCAGCTAAGTTTCTTCTATAGAATGCATTAGACTCTTCAGCTGTCGAGAAACCAGCATACTGACGGATTGTCCATGGGCGCATCGCATACATAGCAGAATAAGGTCCCCTTAAATATGGTGGAAGACCGGCTGCATATTCTAAATGCTCTAACCCTTCTAAATCTTCTTTCGTATATGTCGGTTTTACAGGAATTTGTTCTGCAGTCATCCATGTGCTCTCTGCTTTTGGAGATGGAGCAGATCCTGAGTTCTTTGTTTTTATATCTATATCTTTAAAATTGGGTTTCATTTTTTTGTTGTTTTTGATTAACTACTTACTAATTTTGCTACAATCTTTTTTATTGGATTATATTCCAAGTTTTGATTGATACTGTTGTAAAGTCTCTAATAGATTGCATTTTACGTGGACGAAATTAGTAATTCCTTTTTCTTTTAATTCATCCATACAAGCAGGTGCACCCGCTACAACAAAAATGACATCTTTATCCAATTTCTCATAGGCTTCTGGAGCTAACGTAGCATATTCATCGTCAGAACTACACAGCACTACAATTTTTGCTTTTTGCTCTTCGCAATATTTCACTCCCTCTTCAATGCTGTTAAATCCATTATGATCATGCACTTCAAATCCTGCGCAAGCAAAAAAGTTACACGCAAATTGTGCTCTCGCTTTACGCATATTTAAATGCCCGATAGTTAACATCTGCACCTTAGGACGTCCATTCTTTTCAGAATAAGCATCAGTTTTCAGACGCAACTCTTCGAAAGCCTCGGCACCACGATAGATTTCCAACCCATTGTCATTAGATTTACTTGAACAACAACAAGTATTCTTATCTGCAATTTTGTCTTTGTTAGTAATCATTTCTTCGAAATTAGGAAACTGGTTGGTTCCTAGTAAATTTTCGCGACGGGTTGCGATATTCATATCACGCTTTCTAGCCGTTTCTGTAATGTGTTTTTTAACAAAACCTTCGTTAAAAGCTTTGATATAACCACCAAGATCTTGCACCTGTAGGAAGATATCCCAACCATGTTCAGCAATAGCTTGTGTTAGATATTCAATATAATAGGCTCCTCCGGCAGGGTCAACAACTTTATCCAGATTTACTTCTTCTTTAAGCAATAATTGTTGATTTCTTGCAATACGCTCTGAGAATTCTGCAGATTCTTCAAATACTGTATCAAAAGGTTTCAATACAAAAGAATCAACACCACCTAATACGGCAGACATTCCTTCAGTTTGTGTGCGCAACATATTTACGTATGGATCGTAAACTGTTTTGTTCCAGTCTGATGTTTCAGCATGGATGTGCATTTTACAATAATCTGTATTTTTTGGTTTATAAGCTTCTACAATCTTAGCCCACAATAAACGTAAAGCTCGGAATTTAGCAATCTCCATAAAATAAGTTGTCCCAACTGCATAGTGGAAACGAATCTTCGGAGTAATTTCTTCAATTTTTAAGCCTTCAGCTAATAGACCTTCTAGTAGCTCTACTCCCATTGCAAGAGAATATCCTACCTCTTGAATAATAGAAGAACCAGCATTATTGAAAACCTTGGCTTGCAAGTTTATGACCTTAAAGTTAGGCAGGTCTTTGCTAACTTCGATAAGCATTTTAGCCTTTTCGAATTGCTCTTTAGCAGTGCTTTTGAATGATCCTTTACAGTTCAATCTCTTGAACGGTGCAAAGCAAACACCACCTCGAACTTTGGTTTTATCAACGCCAAGCTCATCAACGATTTCTACAAAGTGAGGTAATACTTTTCCAGAAGCATTCATGAAATTCACCTCAATAACTTCAAGATGAAATTCATTAATCAATGTCTTGATATCCTCTTTAGTGTATTCCTTTTTGCAATCCAGAATAAATCCAATACTGTCAGCACCACGCATCAGCACATTCAATGCTTTTTTGTTGGCTTCTTTAAGATCGTTTACTTTAATGTCTTGGCGAATAAACCAATCATTCTTTCCTTTCTTATTTCCTCTCACAAATGGAAATTCACCAGGAAGTGTGCCTAGATGATTTATTTCTTCTAAATCTTCTGAACGATAGAAAGGATTTACATTGAACCCCTCCTGTGTGCGCCATACTAATTTCCTATTAAAATCTGCACCTTTCAGGTCTGCATTGATTTTATCCATCCATTGCTCTGTAGAAATGGGTGGAAACTCTTTAAAAAAATCTTTTCCTAAGGTCATATTGTTTATATTTAATATCTAATGTTACCAGCAACAAAAGTACAAAAAAAGCCTATAATTGACAATATTCTTAAGCAGAATGGCTACAGAGCATATTTTAGAGTAAAAAATGTCGTTTTTTTAAGGAAATTATTTAGCAGGGTTAATGGGGTATTTTGCTCATGAAAACAAAAAGTAAATTAAAAATAAAAATATCGTACATCCCTTTATTTTTAATAGTTCTAAATATCTCAATCAATGGCATTACACATTGCTTCTGATGTGATTTTAGTTATTTTTGTAAAAACCTAGTTTGAAAAACGGGTTGTTTGATATTGAAAAAGTTGTTATGGAATTTAAGACACAAGATATATTGAAAAATTTTCACATTATTGGCGTTAGTTATTTACAAACGCCCGTTGACATCAGAGAACTTTTTTCAGTAAGTAATGATGAGCAAATAGCTTTTTTAAAAGATGCTCAATCTCTCGGGTTAGAAAACGTAGTTATTCTATCTACTTGCAATCGTACCGAAGTATATACACAAACAGATAATATTGACTTAGTAAAGAGACTGTTGGTTAAATATTCCAATGGTCCTATGAAACTGTTTGAAGAATTCGGTTATCATATTGTTGGAGACGAAGCTGTAAATCATTTATATAGAGTTGGTGCAGGTTTGGATTCACAAATCTTAGGAGATTTCCAAATTATCGGGCAACTAAAGAATGCTTACCGCCTGTCTGAGAAGATGAAAATGGTGAACACTATGCTCAATCGCATTTTCGCACATGTATTCCAAGCAAGTAAAAAGATTAAAAATCAAACAGAATTAAGTCATGGAGCAGCTTCTGTATCGCATGCTGCTGTGCAATATATTAAAGAGAATGTAGTTGATTTAGACCAAGTGAATTTCCTGCTGTATGGTACTGGAGAAATTGGCAAAACAACATGTGATAACTTAGTTAGACACATGAATAAAAAAACGCTCACTTTAGTCAATCGCAGTGAGGACAAAGCAGCAAGCTTAGCCGAAAAATACAGTATTTCTTACAAATCTGAAAAAGAATTGCCACAAGAGATCGCGAAAGCAGATGTAATCATAGTTGCTACTGGTGCTCAAAATCCGACAGTTGCCAAAGAGTTTTTCAAAGGAAATACGGAACGAAAACTTATTTTAGATCTTTCTGTACCACGAAATGTTGCAACAAATGTCTCTAAATTACCTAACATAAAATTAGTTGATATCGACGAATTGTCTCAGGTTAATAACGAGGTACTTGAATTGCGAATTAAAAATGTGCCCTTAGCAGAGGACATCATCAAACAGAATAGCGAAGAGCTCCACGAATGGATTGAAATGCAACACCTCTCTCCTATTTTTAAAGGTGTACAAATGGGGCTAAACAAAATGAAAGAACAAGAGCTGGCTTACCATCGGACAAACTTAACAGACGAAGAGTTCGAAAAAGTTGATTTGATTGCATCAAATATTGTAAACCGTATAGCTAGAATGAGCATTTCCCACATTAAAGACGTTTTTAAAACCGAAAAAAGAAGCAGAGAAGTACTCTCAAAAATGTTTGGTGACTATGCAAAACAATCAGCTGGTATTCATCCTCACAGCTTGAAAAAAGAGCATAAAAACAGACATCATGAAAATTAATTTTTCAAAAGATTTTCTTGTAAAAAAGGATATAAAACTTAAAGATTTTCCAACCACTTATAAAGGCGAACTCACTAAGAGTGAAGGCAAAAAACTTCTAGTGGTTGAAAAAGAACGCCTGTATGATTTGCAGGAAAAACTCTATGCCGATGGCAGTCAATCTCTATTAATAGTATTGCAAGCTATGGATGCTGCTGGGAAAGACAGCCTTATAGAGCATGTAATGAGTGGAGTAAATCCTCAAGGATGCAGAGTTTCTAGCTTTAAAACGCCTACGTCTAATGATTATGCTCACGATTTTCTGTGGAGACATTATTTGGAATTGCCTCGAAAAGGTAAAATTGGTATTTTTAATCGCTCCCATTACGAAAGTGTTTTAGTATGCAAAGTGCATCCGGAATACAATTTGAATGAAAAGGTTTGGGATGACGTAAGTGATTTTGATCAAGAATTTTGGAATAATCGCTATCAGAGCATTCGCAACTTCGAAAAACACTTAGCCAATAATGGCACTAAAATCATTAAACTGTTTTTGCACGTTTCACCAGAAGAACAAAAAGAGCGTTTTCTTGACAGGATAAATGAAGACGATAAGAATTGGAAATTTTCTTCTGCAGATATGAACGAACGTGCATTGTGGGACGATTATCAAAAAGCTTATGAAGATGCTATAAACGAAACCTCAAAAGATTATGCGCCTTGGTATATCTTGCCTGCTGATAAAAAATGGTTTACGCGAATGACTGCCTGCCAAATTATAATTGAGGCACTTGAAGATATGAATCTTGAATACCCTGAAATCTCTAAAGAAGAGGAAGAACGTCTTGACATTGCAAAAGATAAATTGACAGAAGAAAAATAAGAGCGTCTTTTCTAACGATATCATTCTATCATTGGTTGCAATCGAATTTTCTTAATTCTTGCCAAAAATCAGGAAACGATTTTTTCACAACCTCAGGATTTTTAATTTCAATGCTATGGATAATTGCTACTGGAGCAAATGCCATCGCCATACGATGATCACCGTAAGTTTTAATGCTCACCATTTTCTCATCAATACCTTTTCTTTTACCATACCACGACAAAGTTCCTTCTTTCTGCTCAGTTAGTAAATAGCCAAACTTTTTCAGTTCCTGAATCAAAGCCTTTATTCGGTTGGTTTCTTTAATCTTCAACGTTTCTACACCCGTAAATTGAAATGGAATATTTTTGAAACAACAAACGACAGCAAAAGTTTGTACCAAATCTGGCATATCTGAAAAATCAAAATGCAACTTTTCAATAGTTCGTGGAACTTTAGTTAGCCTCACTCCTGTTTCTTCGTAGCTAGTTTGAATTCCTAACTGTTTCCACAATTCTACTTGTTGCGCATCTCCTTGCAAACTATTTCTTGTAAGGCCGACAAGAAACAATTCTCCTTTTTCCGATAAAGAAAGCAGTTCGTAAAAATATGAAGCTCCTGACCAGTCAGCTTCTACTGTAAACGGCTTAAATTGATAATCTTGTGGAGCTATAGAAATTTTATTATCTACAAATGATGTTTTCACCCCAAACTCCTCCATGAGTTTTAGAGTCATCTCCATATAGGGGCGTGAAGCAATATTTCCTTTAATTTTGAGTTCTAAGCCATTCACTAAACTTGGTGCAATAAGCAAAAGTGCTGTAATATATTGCGAACTAATACTCCCATCAATAGAAAGTTTGCTCTTATTTAAATTAGAACCTAGAATATGCAGAGGCGGATAGCCTTCTTTCTCGGTATATGTAATTTGTGCTCCTAGTTCATTGAGAGCATCTACCAATACCTTCACAGGTCTCTCTTTCATTCGTTCAGAGCAGTCAATGTACCACTCCCCAACTATTTTAGACAAAAATGCCGTTATAAACCGAAATGTGGTGCCACCATCACCTGTATAAAAGCGGTTCGTGTTCGAGTTAAGTGCTTTGTCTAATAAAAGGGTATCTTCTGCTTCAGAGAGATTATGAATTGGTAAGAAACTATAACTCAATGCTCGTATTAATAACACACGATTAGAGATACTTTTAGAAGCAGGTAGCTTTACGCTACCCGCTACATTTTTACTTAACTTCACCAACTGCTTTTTCACCTTTTACGCGTATTTTCCCTCTATTTAAAAGATAAAACATCACAGGAACAATAATCAAAGTTAAGAACGTGGCAAAGGTCAATCCATAGACGATTGTCCAAGACAGTGGTCCCCAAAACTTTGTATTGTCACCTCCGAAATGTATATCAGGATTATAGGTAGTAAAGAAGGAGAAAAAGTCAAAGTTGAACCCAATAGCCAAAGGAATCAATCCGAAAATCGTTGTAATAGCTGTTAATAATACAGGACGCAGCCTTGATTTTCCTCCTTGAACGATGGCTTTATAGTACTCTTCTTTTGGCAACAGCATTTCTTCATCTATACCCAATTCTCGTTTCTTTCGATCAATTAGTAATTGAGTATAGTCAATCAATACAATCGCGTTATTTACCACAATACCAGCCAATGCGATGACTCCCATCATAGTCATCATAATCACAAAATCATTACCAAAAATCAACATTCCTAAGAATACTCCAATAAAACTAAAGAGTACTGAAAGCATGATTAATATTGGTTTACTAATAGAGTTAAACTGTGTTACAATAATCAGCATAATCAGTGCTAATGCGACTAACAGCGCCCTAGAGAGAAAGTCCATATTGTCCTTCATTTTTTCCTGCTCACCCGTAAACTCATAAGTTATACCTTCTGGGAAATCATAGCCTTCAAGGTTCGTATTCATTTTTTGTACAATCTCGTTAGCATTATATCCCTCTAAAACATTCGAATAAATAGTTATCACACGTTTTAGATCTTTCCGTTTAATAGAACTAAATGTTGCAACATCTTTAACAGAAGCCACTGAAGCAATAGGCACTTTATACAATAGACCTTGGCTATTTCTAAACATGAGCTCTTGATGCATCAAAGCAGACATATCATACCTGTTGTCGGCATTAAAGCGCACCATAATATCGTATTCATCTTCCCCATCCTTGAAAGTTGAAGCGTCGAAACCATAAATAGCTTCACGCAGTGCAGAACCTACCTGACCGGTTGACAAGCCTAACTGTCCGGCCTTTTGACGATCTACAATAACCTGTCGCTCCATCTTATTCTGATTCACGTCTATATTTAACTCTTCGATTCCCGGAATTCCAGATGCATTGATTTGCTCTCTGATGTTTTGAGCCGTTTTCATCAATACATTATAATCATCACCTTTCAATTCTAAGTTTATAGGATAACCTGTCGGAGGACCATTTTGGTCTTTATCAACAACAATATTCACGCCTGCGTATCCCTTTACAGCTTCTCTAATATCCGTCAATACATCAGCACTACTTTTGCCTCTTCGATATTTATATTCTCGGAAAAGCACTGTTACCTTACCTTTGTTGAGCATTTCAGCTTGTGATGCTCCATCAACCTGAGGATTTCCAGCACCTTCACCTACTTGTGCAATAATACTCTCTGCCATGTAGTTGTATACCGATCCGTCATCTCTTTTTTCCTCATACTCTTTTAGAACATTGAAGACGTTTTCTTCAATTTGCTTAGTAAACCTATTCGTCTTTTCAATATCTGTACCTTCAGGAAATTCAATATAAGCAATCGCCTTATTTGGGTCAGACTCTGGGAAAAATAAAACTCTTGGTTGTAAGAGTACCAACAATATGATAGTTAATATTAGTGAAATAATAGTTCCGAAGAAGAAAAAGTATGCTCTCTTTCCGCTTAATGCAAAAGTTAAAAACTTTTCATAGGCATTTTCTAATCGTGGCAAAAATCTTCTTTGGAAATAATCAACCACATGAGAAAAGACATAACGCTGTAAGATAAACATGATTGCTAATAGTATCATCACATTACCAAAACCAATCATGAGTTTGTTAACGATTGAAAAGCCTATAATCAATAAAATAATTCCAATCCCTGCCATAATCCCCACAGAAATAAATAATTTCTTATTGGACATATTTTTTTCATCTACAATCATAAATCTTGAGGTAATCATCGAATTGATGATTAATGCCACAAATAATGAGGAACCTAAAACAATAGAAAGCGTAATTGGGAAATACATCATAAATTGCCCTACTACACCTGGCCAAAAACCTAAAGGAGCAAAAGCAGCTAATGTAGTAGCTGTAGAGGCGATAATAGGCCATGCAATTTCTCCAACACCCTGTTTTGCTGCTTGTTTACGTGGCATGCCTTCGTCCATGAGCCTATAAACATTCTCGACGACAACAATACCATTATCTACCAGCATACCAAGTCCCATCACCAATGCAAACAATGTCATGGTATTAAGCGTAAGCCCCATCGCTGACAATATCATAATAGACATCAGCATAGAAAGTGGAATAGCGATACCCACAAATAACGAATTGCGAACGCCTAAAAAGAACATTAATACTCCAACCACTAAGAAGACACCAAAGAGAATGTTGTTTTCCATCTCAGAAACTTGTGCTTTTGTACGTGTGGACATATCACTTGTAATAGAAACATGAACATTTTGCGGCAGTTCTTTATCTTTAAAATCATCTACAAGTTCATAAATTTTATCAGCAGCATCAAGCTGGTTTCTACCTGCTTTTTTCATGACATCTAGCATAACTACCGCATTGCCATATTCTCTAGCATAGGTTGTTTTGTCTTTATGTCTGAAGTTGATATCCGCTACATCTCTTAAATAAACAGACCCGCCTTCATTTTTTACAATAATATCATTTAATTCTTTAGGCTCTGTTATCTGACCAATAACGCGAATATTCCTTCGTTGGTCGTTCATCACAATATTACCGCCAGAGATAGTAACATTTTCGCGCTGTATGGCTCCTATTATATCACCCATAGTGACAGTAGCTGCTGTCATTTTATAAATATCTACAGCTACTTCTACCTCCATTTCTTCCACCCCGCGAATATTGACCTCTTTGATTTCAGAAAGCATCTCAATATCCTCTTGCAAGAGCTCTCCATATTCTTTCAATTGCTGAGGAGTATAGTTTCCGCTCAAGTTAATATTCATTATTGGAACAAGCTCACTGATGTTGATATCCATAATGTATGGATCAAGTTTTGAGCCTCCATCTAGCGTAGGCCAGTCACTTTGTCCAGTCACAATATCAACCTTATCTTTTACTTTCTGCTTGGCGTCTTGGGAAGTAATGTCCTCTTCAAACTCAATTTCTATCAGTGAATAATCTTGTTTAGAGGTTGACTTGATTTCTCGAATTCCTGTGATATTTTTAATCTCTTCCTCTAAAGGTTCAGAGACAAACTTCTCTACATCCTCTGCAGAGTTTCCCGGATAAACAGTGCTTACAAATATTGTAGAAATATTCACCTCAGGAAGTGATTCACGAGGCATTGCATTATATGATACCAATCCTCCAATAAACAGGATGGCTACAATAATAAATACAGTATTTCTATTGTTTATCGCCCAGGATGATATTGAAAATTCCTTATCTACCTTCATCTTCTGTGTTTTTAACTTCAATTTCTATTCCTTCTTGCATTCCTTGACTTCCTTTGTTGATCACAATCATGTCTTTTTCCAAACCTTCTGTGATCTCCACGTAATCATTCTGAGTGAAGCCTTTTGTAACATGCACTTTTGATGCGATTTTCTTACCATCTTCATTCTTGATAGTATAAACATAAGATCGTCCTTCACTATCTTCATGTACAACATTCACAGGAACGATTAATGCATTCTCATTACTATAATCAGCAATTTCTAATATTGCCATTAGGTTTGGTTTTATAACTCCACCCTTGTTTGGAATATCTATTTCAATATAAAAAGTTCTATTTTGTGGATTAATAAAGTTTCCGACTTGTCTTACCTTGCTACTTATTTCTTCACCTATAGCAGGGAATTTCACCAAAACGGGAGTTCCTACCTTTATCTTGCCCAAATAGGTCTCTGCTAAGTCGGCTCGTACATACATATCGTTCAGATTGACCAAACGTGCAATTGGTGTTTGGCCCGGCAACACCACTGAACCTTGCTTAACGGGTACGTCATCCACGACACCTGCAAATGGTGCACGAATTGTTGCTTTAGACAACTGTGATTTAAGTTGGTTTACTGCACGCTCTGCTGCTTCCATATTGGCTTTAGATTGAAGATATTGTATCTCAGATCCTATTTTTTTATCCCATAGACGCTCTTGTCTTTCAAAGGTTGTCTTGGCTAAATCATACTGCACTTCAGCCTGTCCAAGTTGTTGTGACAAACCTCCATCATCTACCTTCGCAATAATTTGTCCTTTCCCAACTCGTTGCCCTTTTTTAACGTATAGGTTTGTTAATACTCCTGAAAATTCAGGGAAAAGCATCGTATTGTTTTTTGTATCAACGTTTCCTTGCACTTGAATTTTATGTTCAAATAAAGTATCTACAACAGCAAATGTTGTAACGATAGGATTCTGATTTTCTCCTTCCAATTCATCTAAAGCATCCCGAATTTCCGTCAACTTTGCAGTAACTTCATTATACTCTTCTTGCAATTCTGTTTGCTTTTCTTTTAAGCCTTCAATATCTTGCTTTGCAATAAGATGTTCAACAGAATTTCTCTTGCGCTCTTTACCACAACTTGCCATCAAGACAACGATGGTGATTGCATAAACTAACCGTTTCATAAAATATTTTATTTAATTTTTTATTCTAATTATTCGTTTAATAATATCCCGATAGCCTTTTCGTAGGCAATATTCGCTTTTAGCAATTCTAAAGTTGCTTCTACATGAGTAGAGTGCGCTTCCAAGTATTGTTGCTCGTTTTGGCTTAACTCAAAACTATTACTTACGCCTTCTGTGTATTTCAGTTTAGTTTTATCGAATATTTTCTTGGCTAACTGTTTGCTTTTTTCGCTCGTAAAATAGTTTGCTTTGGCTGTTGCTAAATCATTTTCTGCCACCAACTTATTTTGCTTCATCTCTTGCAACTTTTGATCGATTTGATTTTCCACTTCATACAAAGCCAATTTTTGTTGCATCACTTTAGAATAACGAATCCCTGAAGAAAAAACCGGCAGACTTATTTTGAAACCTAGAATAGATGACGTGAACCATTCTGTATCCTTATCAAAAACATTCCACTCGTTTGTTGAGGCATTTTTACCATATCGATAAAATGCTGACAACGTAGGCAAATATGTGGCTTGTTCTTTTTTCACCATCAATTGCTGTGCTTGCAGTTGTGTTTCCAAAATTCTATAATCAATGTGAGTAGAAAAATCTAATGCTTGTTGCTGTTCAGTAATTAGCACATAATTAATTAATTGATCAAGTGTACTTTCCAGCTCTATTCGGCTATTCACATCTAACCCCATTAAGTATTTTAGTGCCATTCGTGCAGTAACAATACTTCGTTGTGCCTCATTGACTTTTGCTGTAATATTTGCAACAGATAGAGCTGCTTGGTCTGCATCTGTATCCTCGCGAAGTCCTTCCTCGTAATATGCTTTAGCTTCTTCATAAATTTTCTTACTGCTTGCTAAAGTTTCTTTCAATGTTTCATAATTGTCTTCGGCAGCCAATACGTAATAATAAGCTAGCATAACTCCTTCTTGAATACCTTCCTTCACCTTATCCATCTTGTCAGCAGACAGTTGATAGTAAACTTTAGAAGCTTTCAATCCTACTATATATGTACCATCAAATATAAGCTGTGTAGCTGTGATTGAAGCATCAGATGTATATTGTTGCCCAAACTTCACAGGCACAAATGCATCATCTCCTGCTTCGGGGTCGAAAATTTTTGCTGGAAGCAGAGAGGTTTGTAACTCCAAATTGTCATTATAATTTGCTTCTGCACTAACCTGGGGCAATCCAGTGGCTATGGTTTCCCAAATTTTCTTTTTGGCTTGTTGCATCTCATAACCTGTACTAATCACTTCATAAGCATGTTTTTTGGCAAATTCTGTGGCCTCCTCAATCGTAAAACTATTCTTAACAGTAGTCTCAGAATTCTCCTGAGCTACCACGAATACAGTCCCCAGTAATGCTATAAAAATTGTTATAAATATCTTTTTCATTTATTTATTTTTAATATTTACTCAAACTAAAACAAAACTATTATCACTTATAACTTTGCTCCATATTAGATTTCATCTTTCTTAGCGTATTCATGAATTGCTCTTGTTCGCTACTCTCAATCCCCTTTATCAAAACCTCTTTGTGGATTTCTGTAAGTTCTTTTGCCTTGCAAATTTCTTTCTTTCCAGATTCAGTAATCGCAATTACTCGAAGTCTTCTGTCTTGTTTTGAAACTTTTCGGCTCACAAATCCTTTTTTTTCTAATGCATCTACCAAACGAGTTATCGCTGAATTATCAACCATAAGCTCATTTGAAATTTCATGCATAAAAAAAGCATCTTTCTCAAGCAATAAACCCAGCAATTGCATTTGCTCTTGTGTTAAATCCACAGAACATTTCTTTAGGCAACGGTTAAACGATTTCGACATCATTAACCGCAGTTGATTAATCTGATATGAAATACTCTTGTCCTTATATTTTTTTACGTCTTCACTTAACATAGTTGCACTATCAATATTTCACGGTGCAAATGTATGTAATTTGAATTAAATCGATGAAAAAAATCAGTGAAAATATTGTTAAAAATACGCAATCGTTTTAGATTGCAACTACCCGTAAAGTGTTGTAAAAAAAGTTTATTTTTATAAAGTATTATACTAACTTTGAAAAGATTTTTTTATTTTCAATAAAATATAAAATAATGAGTAAAAAAGAACAACAACGAGAGGACATTATTCAATATATCAACATGAAGTTGGTAGCTCTTGGATTTGATCCTGTAATAAAGAAGGATTCAGATATAAAGGCTATCTCAGATAAAAAGTTTTTAAAGATAGCGAATAATCTTATTGAGAATTACCGTAGTAAATCTCGAAATCTTGTAGATTACTATTGCCCTGCAGACAAACGTATCAATAACTTTCTAAGCAGGTATTTTAATGATATTGATTTTGTTGAGGAATTAAAAGTGCCTTCTAAGTCCTTCATTCTTGACCAAAGAGGCATTGCACGGGAACTTAGTTTACCACCTGATGCAAATGAATTTCATACACAGAACATTCATTCATACAGAATACAACAAGGGGTTTTGCACAACCCTGAGCATGATAGACGTACTACAAAAGGTTCTTTTCATATTGCAGATGAAGGACTTCCTGTGCCACCTGAAAAATTTCTTGTGCCTAAGATTACGTATGCTCACCTATTAAAAGCAGCACTTAATCCACCAAAGGAAATGATGAAGCTTCCGTTTACTTCTACGAATGGATCTGAAGCAGCTACATTTGTGTCCTTTTTGGCACGTCCTATCGTTTCTCCAAAGGTTGAGGGAGTTATTGAAGAAAAATCATTAGAGGTACGCTTTTTCGTGCCAGGTAATTTCGTGAGCAATTTAGATTTTGTGGAATCTATTTTTGGTAATGCAGGAAATCCAAACCATCCGGAAAACGATGCTGGGCTTGATGTCGAACATTGGACTGGGCATTCTGGCTGTGTTATCCTTGCTCCCCACCTTACAAAAATGAAGAAAAAGGATGTAGGCTTACCTCATTATGATGATGCTACAGAACGTCAGCGTGCAGAAGGTATGTGCTGGAAAGATGAAAATGAATTATATAATAATGGTTCTGCTTTCAAACTTACTTGTCGTGATGCAAGTGGTGTGGCAGTCACACTAATTGCAGATAACTACTTTGGTTATTCTAAGAAAGAAATCAAAACAATGATAACATATTCTGCAAATCTATTCGGTTTAGCAGAAGAAGAACATGCTGGTGGTGCCATTGCTTTCCCACGCAAGAACTTAGGTACTCAGTTTGATGGTGAATTATTCCAAAAGAAACTTAAAAAGGACTTTTATAATTTTGAAGAAATAAAGCAACACTATGGTGAGATAATGAATATCATGCCAGAGAATTATGGTGTTGATAAAAAGAATAGTGAGATTGTTTATATCCCAGAAAACAGTAAGATTGACATCTACAAGGGAGATATTTGGTGGGAATATGGCGGCAAGACTCATAGCTTCAAACTTTCACCTGAGAAATATTATATTTATCCTAGTGGACATCGCTTAACTTTAGAGAAAACACCTTCTGGTACTGCATCATGGCGACTTGTAAGTACATTTGCTGACGGTACGTTTTGTCACAAACCTTGTACGGTATCCGGTGGTGGTAAGTCCGAGATTTCTAAATCATTGCAAAATGCTATCATCTATAGTCCTTTTGCTATTGATGATTTCGAAAATGATTTTAAGAGAGCTGATGAAATCATCAACTACGACTATTCTAAGCGCAGTAAACCAGAATTTGACAAAGGTGATAATCTTTCGATTTTGGACAGTACCCGTACTTTGGGCTCGGCGATAAAATTACTTACCCCTTCTATACAATATACAGACGAGTACAATGATTTTATATCTTCCATTCCAGAACATATCAAGTCTTTAGTTTTATTTGTGAAACGTTTTTACAGACCAGAACGTCACAATGCGGATTGGAAAGAGTTTTTCACTGTTGATAAAGTCAACGGACGCAATGGTAAAGAGCTTATTTTCAATGGTCGTAAGATATTAGGTAGCTACCTTCGTGTAGGATTTAGCAAAGATGGTTCTTGGTTGCTACACAAACTTCGTACGGACTTCGTGGCAGCATCAAAGATTCAGACAGAAGATGATATCACTGCATCTATCGTGATACCAAGAGATCAATTACAGCACATTGGTAACTACGGAGCTAATTATCCTAGTTTAAAACTAACGGAAAACTGTGAAGAGAAATTCTTCCAGAGACCTGATGAAGCTATTCATAGAGGTTATGATAAAGATGCCGAACGTGACCTTTCGTTAGAGGGGAATTTCACCTCAAATTACGAGCCTTTATCAGCCTCTGATGCTGAGGAAATCATTGCAGATGCTATCAATTTTGATAAATATACCGATCCAATCAAAAAATTGATTAAGAAAGGAGCAAAAAATAAAGATTTATACTTTATTAGTCCTTCTCATACTCGTGTATTGGAAGATGGCTCACGTTCTACAAACCCAAGGTATCTACAAGTTAGACCTGATTTGGTAGATCCTCTGGAAGAATATATGACGGATACTAGCGTAAGGTTCTCTAAGAAAATTCCATGTGGCACACCTGTAAAAATAGGTGTTGACGCAGTGCTTGCAGGAAGAAGAAATAATCCTGCAGAACCAGAAAAAGGAATCAGACCTCTAGCAGTTTATAATCCTATTCATTATCAGGAATTGCCAGAGTTATTTATGGACTTTATTACTAGTTTAACCGGGAAATCACCATCCACAACGGGTGCTGGTTCTGAAGGTGCCTTGACTAAAGCGCCATTCAATATGCTGAATGCAACTGCAGACCTTAACAATGCACTTTTGTCATATATTCTGACAGGTTACGAGGGCTTTACTTCAGCTGCAGGATATATTGGACGAAACTATAGATTTGATCATGATATTTCATTATTGATGCCTGAGATATGGTCGCGCATCAAACCTGAGGAGCGTAATGCGAAAAGCTTCATTGCAGAAAATGCTCTCGAAAAACTAGAGGATTTTGAATACAACGGCAAGAAAGTATTAGCAAGCAGATTAGGATATAGAATTAATTCGACTTTCTGCTTCAAGTACATGAATCGTGTGTTCAATGAGCCACAAGCAGTTTTCACTGAGGAAATGTTAAAACCAGAGCTACAAAGCATGGAGGAATTTGTTGATGGAATCAACAATATTACTGAAACACAACAACGAGTAGCATTAAACTACTTTAAAGATGGAAGTGTAGAAGCAACCATTCCGCCATTAAAGGTTTTATTACACATCATGGCTCATGGGCATTACGAAAACAAAGATATCTCTGACCCAGAGTTAAGAGGATTGTTTGATAGGGAGTATGTTATCAATTCTGATTGGTATCAAGAACGCCTAAAACGCAAACAGCAGATTGATATTTCGACAACTATTAACTTCATTACTTATATCAAAGAGTATATGTCGAAGCCTAATAATGAAGAAGTAGTTAATAAATTGAAATTGAAAAAACGCTTGAGTCTAGCAGAGCAAAAACTAGCTTACTTTAAATCTGACGAATATTTGCAAAAATTAGTTGGAACTATTGGAGCTGATTTGATCTACAAAGGATAAGTTGATCAGATTAGTAAAAAAAGGACGACACTGTATTAGTGTCGTCCTTTTTTTGTAAAATGATTATATTGCTTACCTCAAACTCGCTCCTAATTGTTTTTCAAAAGCCCTTTGGAGTTTTTGACTTACTTTATCAATTTGCTTATCGGTAAGGGTTGCGTTCTCATCTTGCAATATTACTGCAACAGCATATGATTTTTTCCCTTCAGGCAACTTATCTCCAGTGTACACATCAAACAACTGGATGTTTTTCAATAATTTTCGCTCTGTTTGTTTGATCAATTTCTTCACCTCTTTGAAAGTTATTTTTTCATCAAGCAATAAAGCAAAATCTCTACGAACTTCAGGGTACTTTGCTAAAGGCTTAAAAACAATATTGTGAGTCTTTATCAAATCCAGCACTACTTCCCAGTTTATTTCCGCATAAAATACATCTTGCGACACATCGGCTACCTTTACTATTTGTTTTTTCAATTGTCCTAAATACCCAATGATGTTTTTGCCTATAGTTAGCTTTAAACCTTCTACGTATAACTCGTTTGAAAAATCTTCCTCTACTATACTCTCCTTATTTATGCCTAATTTTTCAAGGATATTAAAAGTATAAGCTTTTAAATAATAAAAGTCAGAAACTGTAGCAGTTACATTCCAAGACTGCTCAGTAGTCTTTCCTGTGATAAAAATCGCAAGTTTGTCAAATTCTGAATAGTTTTTCACAGGATGACTGGCATCTTCATCGTGAAAATAATGATAGGTTTTACCAAATTCATAAAATTTGAGATCACTGCGTTTTCTATTTGAATTATATGCGATGCTTTCCAAACCACCAAAAACTAATGATCGTCTCATCGAATCTAAATCTTGACTTAATGGATTTTTTAAAAGCACTTCTGTCCCTTCCACAACTTCCTCTATGCCTTGGTAATATAATGATTTTGTTAATGAATTATTCATTATTTCATTGAAGCCATTTGCCGAAAGATAATCACCTATTGTATTTTTCAACTGGTAAGTATCTGGCTTTTTAGCATAACTCAATACTGAATTTACTTGAGATTTTACAGGAATATTATCATAACCATAGATACGTAATATTTCCTCTATAACATCAGCTTCACGAGTCACATCAACTCTGTACGCCGGTATTTCCAGTAATAGGGCATCGTCTCTATTTTCAGTAACAGTGATTTCTAAAGCCTTTAATATCTCTATAATTTTCTGCTTAGGAATTTTCACACCCGTTAGTCGCTCTACCTGCGATAAAGCAAGTGTAACTGTGGCTCCTTTAATCTTTTTGGGATAATAATCAGCAATCTCAGAGCTGATAGTAGCACCTGTTATCTCTTGCAATAGCAAAGTTGCTCTTTTAAGAGCGTATATCGTTATATCCGGATCAACTCCTCTTTCAAAACGAAAAGAAGCGTCAGTATTTAAAGCATGTCTTCGTGCAGTCTTTCTCACTTGCACAGGATTAAAATATGCAGATTCTAGGAAGATGGATGTCGTCTCATCAGTAACGCCAGACTCAATACCTCCAAAAACTCCTGCAATACACATCGGTTTTTCAGAATTGCAAATCATCAAATCCTCGCCATTTAGTTCACGCTCAACACCATCAAGTGTTATAAATTTAGTTCCTTCAGGAAGTGTTTTCACTTGTATAGTATCACCTACTTGAACTCTGTCAAACGCATGCAACGGTTGTCCTGTCTCAAAAAGCACATAATTTGTAATATCTACTACATTATTTATCGGTGTAAGTCCGATTGTTCTTAAGCGGTTCTGCAACCAATCGGGTGATGGTTTCACTGTGATATTATCCAAGCTTATTCCTGCATATCTAGGGCAGCTTTCAGAACTATCTACCACAATTTTCACAGGATTCATAGCTGTAGCTTCATGGAAATCAGCTACTGAAGGTTTCGTGTATTCTGTAGGTTCATTATGTACTTTCAGAAAAGCTGCTAAATCCCGAGCTACACCAATGTGCGATGCACCATCTATGCGATTAGGTGTTAAATCTATTTCAATAGCATAGTCGTCTTTTAAATTAAAATACTCCTTTGCTGGTGTGCCTATAACTGCCTCTTGTGGTAAAACCATGATTCCTGAGGCATCGTTACCTACACCCAATTCTGCTTCAGAGCAAATCATCCCTTCCGATGGTTCTCCTCTGAGCTTCGCTTTTTTTATGACAAACTCTTTATCCTCATCATAGAAAATCGTACCAACAGTAGCAACCATAACTTTTTGTCCGGTAGCAACATTAGGTGCCCCACAAACAATTGGTAATAAGTCACCACTTCCTACATCAACTTTCGTTAAATTTAGATGATCAGAGTTGGGGTGAGGCATGCACTCCTTTACTTCACCAACGACAACACCATTTAATCCACCCTTTATTGCCTCTATTTTTTCAATACTTCCAACTTCTAAGCCTGTTTGAGTAAGTATGTTTGCAATCTTTTCAGGTGCAATATCTGTCTTAATGTAATCTTTTAACCAACTGTACGCTATCTTCATAAGGCATTAAATTCTATACAAATTTTAAATTCCTACAAAAATACAAGATTTCATTGATTAAAAGTAATTTTTTAAGTATCACTTTTGGGGCAATTTATTAGTCTCGTTTTTTATATTTCATTATCTTTGAGAATCAACAATAAAAAAAAGTATCTAATGAAACGTATATTATTGATTTTAGTTACCATTTGCATAACAACTACCATCTGGGCACAAACAGGCTTTAATCTTAGAGATTTGGTGGAAAATGTCGAAAATGAGAGATACATTAATGGAGAGTTTATGAAAGATAGATATGGGGATATTAAAGGCTCACCATATAATGATGAATATTTTGTATTGGGTAGTATCACGATGAAAAACGGTGATACCTATGATGCAATACCATTAAGATATAACATCTTTGATGATGCTATAGAATTTGTGAAAGACAAAAAAGTTTACCAAGTTCCAAACCCTGAAAATATATCAAGAGTTAACTTTAATGGGAAAACTTACGTATATGCTCCATATGAATATAAGAATGAACTTAAAAATACGTTCTTCTTACTCCATAATGCTGGAGAAGCTCAACTCTTGGAGAAAGAGCAAGTTGAATTTAAGGAAGCTGAAAAACCAGATGTCTTTAAAGAGGCAAAACCGGCTAGATTTGCAAAAAAGAATAGTGATCTTTACTTAAAAGTAGGTGAAAACTCTGCACGTGAAATAAAAAATAAAAAAGGTTTTCTAAAATTATTCCCTTCTCATCAAGAAGAAATAGAGAAATTTGTAAAGCAGAAGAAAATTTCTACAAAAGATACAGATGATTTAATTGAGGCAATTCAGTATTTCAATTCGATTAGCGCTAGAAATTAGAAAAGTTACATGAAAAGACTACTTTTTTTTATTGTCCTTTTACTCATGTCTTGTATTTTTCTCTTTTCTCAAAAGAGTAGTACTGTACCCTATGACTTTTTCAACCAGTTTCGCTCATCTAAAAATGTAGAAAAAGCAACAGGCACTGAAAGATACGTCAATTACGAAGGGTCACCTTATAGTAATGAAAAATTTATCAAAGGTCAAGTCAAGATGAAAGATAGCTACGTCTTCTCAAATATACCTCTTCGTTATAACATTTATAAAGAGTAGATGGAGTTTGAAAAAGATAATACACCTTACTACATTGTTAATCCTTCTAAAATAGCCACTATAAAGATAGGTGACAAAGTTTATACGCATACCGCTTACATACATAATAATAAGGTTCACACTACGTATTTTATCCTTAACAAGGATGGTGAAGTACAACTGCTAGAAAAAGAAAAGGTGTTTTTTAAACAAGCTGAAAAATCTAAAGGATATATAGTAGCAAAACATCCTAGATTTGAAGTAGTAAGCAGTACACTTTATGTAAAATTTGGAGATAAACCTGCACAATTAATAAAACGAAGACGTGATTTAGCTAAACTCTTCCCTTCACATCAGGAAGAGTTGTCAAAATTTATCAAGAAGAATAAAATTTCTACAAAAGACCCAAAAGATTTAAGTAAAGTAATAGATTATTACAATAATCTGGCTAATTAGCCGGAGAACTTTCGTCATTCTTTTTCTTGAGATTTTTTATTTGATTATACTTAGCTTGACGTTGCTTCCAACGTTTACGGGCGTACTCTTGCATGTCATCAACTGTATCTTTTTCATCGACAATTTCCAAACCGAGCAAGGTTTCGATAACATCTTCTAGAGTTACAATACCTTCCATTCCACCAAACTCATCTCTGATGAGTGCTATGTGTTCTCTTTTTTCTAAAAGAGTCTCCCAAACTCTAAAAAGAGTTTTGTTATTTGAGACAGTTACAATTGGTCTGCTTATACTTTTCAACTGAAGCTCAGATTCGCCTTCAGCTATTTTTTCAAAAACCTCTTGTCTGAAAACATATCCGGTAATGTTTTCTTCACTTTCATGATAGACAGGAATACGTGAAAATCTCAACAAATCTTTATTCTCAAAAAAGTCTTGTAATGTCATTGTATCATCAGCCTTTTCAACTACAATACGCGGTGTCATGATTTCTGTAACGAAAACATTTTTTAGTCGAAGTAGATTTTGAATGATTTTATGCTCCTTTTCATTAAAAACTCCCTCGTCAGCTCCTAAGCTAGCTAAAGCTGAAATCTCCTCACGACTGGTAGAACTGGAATGAGCATTCTTTGAAAATAATTTAGTAATGAAAGCGGAAAGCCAAACCAATGGGTAGGTAATGATAATCATCACTCCTATTATTTTTGAAGTAGCTTTAGCTAGTTTTCTCCAATACCTAGCACCTATCGTTTTCGGAATAATCTCAGTAACTATTAAGATTAATATCGTTAAAATAGCGGAAACGAGACCAAAATACTCTTCTCCAAATACCTTAACTGCCTGTGCACCAACTCCGGCAGCACCTATTGTATGAGCAATTGTATTCAGAGACAATATCGCAGATAAAGGCTTATCTACATTGGTTTTAAGATTTAAAAAACTCGTTGCCCATGCATTGCCTTTCTCTTCTTTGACCATTAAAAAAGCCTTTGGCGTGGAAAGCAAAACAGATTCCATAATAGAACAGAGTCCTGAAACGAATAATGCTAAAAATAGATATAATAGAAGTAATGTCATAGCTAGTTTATTAATTCCCTGCAAAAGTACAATAAGTATTGCACTTTTATTAAAAAGTATTTAGAATTTTAAGATAAAGAACTTTGATATTTATCTGCTACCATATCCCAATTAATGATGGACATAAAGTTAGAGATATAGTCAGTACGCTTATTTTTATAATGCAAGTAATATGCGTGCTCCCATACATCTATGCCTAAAATCGGAGTACCAAGTTGATCTACTACGTTCTCCATCAATGGATTTTCTTGATTTTCAGTTGCTGTTATGGATAGTTTACCTTTATTATCAGTAATTAACCATGCCCATCCTGAACCAAATACTGAAGACGCAGCTTTAGAAAACTCATCTTCAAAAGTACTGTAGCTACCAAAATCTTGTTTAATGCGTTTCATCAAATCGCCTTCAGGGTTTTTACTCCCCCCGGGCTTTATTACTTCCCAGAAAAGAGAATGATTATAATGACCGCCTGCATTGTTCAATACAGCAGTATCTTTATCTTTAGCAGTGACATTTTTACAAATAGATTCTATATTTTGACCTTTTAACTGATGATTCTCAAGTGCTTTATTTAGTTTTTTCACATAACCAGCATGGTGTTTGGAATGGTGTATTTCCATAGTACGCGCATCTATAGCTGGTTCTAATGCATCATAAGGATAACCCAACTCAGGCAGTTCAAATGATCCGATCTGTTTCGTATCTTTTTGTTTTGAATTTGTACAAGAAACCGTAGGCAGTAAACTAACACCTACACATGCTATTCCTGTTTTTACTAAAAAATCTTTCCTTTTCATAGTATTCGCTTTTTATTTTGTTAAAAGTAACATTCTATTGAAAACTATACAAATATTTTAGTTAGAGAATTCCTCAAAAATTATGCAATAAACCTCTCTGAAAACTTACAAATCGGTAGATACTTTTAAAATTAGTACATTCGCAGCTAATCATATGTAACATTATAAAACATAAAGTGAATAAGATACTCAAAAAAACATTTTCAACTTCATTGAAAATTAGTATAAGTCTGGTACTCCTATGGCTCGTTTATTCAAAAATTTCTTTTGTTTTGGTACTTGAAACCATTAAGGAGACGAAGGCTATTTTTTTTATAATAGCACTAGTTTTTTATGCACTATCCCAATTGTTATCAGCGAAACGTTTATTACTGTGTTTTTATCAAATGGATTTTTACATTTCACCCAAGAGTAACCGATTACTTTATTTAGTTGGAATGTTTTATAATTTTTTTGTACCCGGAGGTATAGGTGGCGACGCATATAAAGTTTACCTACTCAATAAGCAATTTAGGTGGTCAATAAAAAAATTAAGCGCAGTAGTACTTGCTGATAGAGCTAGTGGATTAATAGCCATCTGCTGTTGGATTGTTCTCTTATCAATGAGTATCAAAGAATTGCATACTGTTTATAGTCTGCTCTGGCTACCTCTCCTCCTTATCATCGGAGTAATTATTGGGAAAGTTTTGTTTTCAAAAATATTTCCATCTTTCACACCGAAGTATACGTATTTATTACTTTATTCCTTTATCATACAAGGATTACAATTGGGAGCTGTTTACTTTATACTGCTGTCACTGCATCAGCATGAACAATTCATGGCATATTTTATCCTGTTTTTTGTCTCATCCCTGTTAAGCATATTTTCATTCTCTGGAATAGGAATTAGAGAATTTATCTTTTTAAAATTTTCACCTTTTTTTAATTTTGAACCACAGATCTCTGTGTCTGTAGGAGTCATTTTTACTATTGTAAGCTTGATAGTTTCCCTTCCAGGCATCTATCCTATCCTTTTTACTAAAAAGAAAATGTATTTGAATTCAAATGTTATAGTTTAAACAAAAAGATATATTTTTGAATAAATATCATTAAAATTAAATCTTATGAAATGGCGAGGAAAAAGACAAAGTGGAAATATTGAGGATCGTAGAGGCATGAGCAACAAAGGCAGAGTTGCTATTGGCGGGGGTGCAATTGGTATTATAATATTATTGTTTCAAATATTTGGAGGTGATACTGGTAGACAACTTGCCCCGGTATTAGAACAACTTAACCAACAAACTCAAGTACAGCAAACTGCAGAAAGCAGAAAACTTACCCAAGAAGAAAAAGAAATAGGTCAATTTGTTGATGTTATCCTCACAAGCACTGATGAAGTTTGGACAAAAATTTTTAGAAAATACGAGTTAGGTGTTTACCAAAAACCTACGTTGGTCCTTTTTAGCCAATCTACGCAATCTGCTTGCGGTGGTGCGAGTGCTGCTACTGGACCATTCTACTGTCCTGCCGATCGCAAACTGTACATAGATATGGATTTTTTTAAAAAGTTGCGTACTGACTTTGGCGCAAAAGGAGGCGACTTCGCTGTGGCTTACGTTATAGCACACGAAGTAGGACATCATGTGCAAACATTGCTGGGTACATCACAAAAGGTACACAAAGCACAACAAAATAGCAGGTCAGAAGCTGAAGCCAATAGATATTCTGTGGCATTAGAGTTGCAAGCAGACTTTTATTCCGGACTTTGGGCGCATTACTCTAAGGACTACCTAGAAGTCAACAGAGGTGATATTGAAGAAGCTATGGATGCAGCGCGTGCTGTTGGTGATGATGCCATACAAAAACGTATGCAAGGACACATCGTGCCAGATTCATTCACACACGGTTCCTCTAAGCAACGCATGAAATGGTTTATGAAAGGATTTCAAACGGGCGACTTAAGACAGCACGATACATTTTCGGAAGAATTGTAATCTATCGGATGATAACCATAGTAGCTCCCCAGCCATATTCTTGGAATGAAGCATCTTGCACCATATATCTTGGTTGTTTCTGTAATTCATGACGTATGCGCTGTTTTAAGACACCGTTGCCCACTCCATGAATAAAGACAATCTTCTTCCCTTTGTACTTTTTATTCTCATCTAAAACTTTTCGAAAAGTATCCAATTGGTATTCTAGCATCTCTGCGTTTGTCATACCTTGGGTTGTATCAAGCAATTGGTGGATATGCAAATCAACCTCTAACAACTCCCTAGTATCCTTGCGTACTACCTTTTCCTCTTTCGGCTTAGCAAGCTCTGGTACACTCTCAAACAAGTCGTTCGCAGTTAATTTCACTTCTTTCGCCTTTCCTTCAATTGGCACAGAAATCGCTTTTTGATTAAGCTTTTCAATAAATATTTTACTTCCTTCATTAAACAATTTCTTACTATGCAATTTAACTACACAGTTTATAGGCGCTTGCAGAGTGTCGGGATGCTTTTCAAAGTAAAAACCATGTAATCTCCATTGTGATATTCTATCAAAATCCTTAAGAGAGTAACTCCCTATCTTTTGTATAGAATCTGGAGCTATCATACCCGAAAAAATACCTTCAATTTTTTCACCTATCTCCTCAAAAACTGCACAAACCAAAGTTGTACTCTTTCCATTGTAAAGGTAGCAATTATAGTAGTCTTTTTCTTCTGCGAATAGCACTGAAGATGGCTCCACCTTAGATATTCGCTTATGACTTTCAAGATTTTTAACTTCTTGGTTGTCAACGCTTTCATTAGACTGTAGAGGAATCAATTCCCTTATTAATACAGGGATTTCAAAATCATCTATTTCTGAGAGTACCATAACGGTATCTTTATCAATTAATTGTGTGATTTTACCTCCTCCCTCTTCATTTAAAAACTTTACCTTATCACCTATTTGCAATGCCATATTATTCTCTTATTTTAACAGTCAATTTATCCATTCGATTTATTATTCTACCAGATTGGTCTGATCAAAGTGATAGAAGTCCTGCAAAGTTACTATTTTTGCAATCAATCATAAACATTTCAGCAATGCAAGCTAAAAATATCCGTATTAAAGATTATAATTACCCTTTACCAGAAAATCGAATTGCCAAATATCCGTTACCAGTTCGTGATGAATCAAAACTGCTTGTCTATAATCATGAAACGATTCAGGAACATATTTTTAGAGAATTGCCTGCCCAATTGCCTGAAAATAGTCTGCTTGTTTTTAATACAACAAAAGTGATACGTGCAAGATTGCAGTTCAAAAAATCTACAGGAGCCGTTATTGAGATATTTTGCTTGGAACCATTTCAGCCCTCAGACTATGCTCTTGCCTTGCAGGCTAAAAACACTTGCCAATGGAAATGCTTAATAGGTAATTTAAAACGCTGGAAAGAATCTGAAATAGCCTTAAAGATTGATAATACTTGCACACTCAAAGCCCGCATCATCGAACGAAAGGAAGACGCATTTATTATCCAGTTTGATTGGAACGAAACATTTACATTTAGTCAGATATTAGAAAAAACCGGAGCTATACCGATTCCGCCATATTTAAACAGAGCATCGGAAGAGATAGATACATTAAGATATCAAACTGTTTTTTCTAAATATGAAGGCTCTGTTGCTGCTCCTACCGCTGGACTACATTTCACTCCAGAGCTTTTAGAAAAATTACCTCAAAACCAAATAGATATTACACAACTTACGCTACATGTAGGTGCAGGAACTTTCAAACCCGTGAAAACAGAAACTATTGGAGAACATCATATGCACACTGAAGTGTTTAGTTTTTCAATTGAATTATTAGACAAAATTTTAGAATACGAACATATAGTTGCTGTAGGCACTACTGCTGTACGTAGCTTAGAAAGTATTTACCAAATCGGAGCTAAATTAATACAGGAAAGTGCAAGTCCTTTGCATATATCCCAGTGGGAAAGCTATGAGTTGCCAAAATATAATAAAGATAAAGCAATTAATGCCATAAAAAATCATATGAAGAGCTTAGGAGTGAATGAACTCACAGCAAAAACAGATATATTGATTGCACCAGGCTATGATTTCCACATTATTTCAGGAATGCTAACTAATTTTCATCAACCTCAAAGTACATTACTTCTTTTAGTTTCTGCCTTAGTAGGAGATAAATGGAAGGAGATTTACGACTATGCTTTAAAAAACAACTTCCGATTTCTGAGCTATGGAGACAGCTCTCTGCTATTTAAGAGCTAAACTCTTGAAAAGTATTATCATCATAAAAGACAACAATTTTCTGTACTCGCTTCGAAGTAACAGGCGGTGCTGATGATGTTTTTTCTCTATCGGTTTCCACTTCATTGCTTTCTTGCTTACGAATAGTATTAAATAAATTGGGCTCGTCAGTAATTGGATTCCCTGATTTTAGCTTATTTACGCTTCTATACATTATTCCTTCTCCAAAAAGCAACCAATCTGGATTCAAATTAGGAAAACTATCTAAAATTTTTGCATAAACATTTAAACTAACCTTATTTCGTCCGTTTTTCATATGCGACACTACAGCAGCTCCAATATCAATAGAGGCTGCAAAATCAGCATTGCTTAAGCCTTCAGCATCTATAAATTGAAATATCCGCTCTGTAATACTATCTAATACATCTTTATCTTCCTGTTCCATAGCAATTACAAATATATAATTTTATTTACAAACATATAAATACAATTGTAAACCATTAACGATTTACAATTATATACATCTTGTAAATTGAGCTAAAATTAATATGTAATTATCAGCCCACAACGCTATAATAAAGATGAATTAATATTTATAAGTAACTGACTAAAAACACTCAAAGTAAGTTACTAGCTTACTTTATAGACTCTGAATAACTCTATAATGAGTCAAACCTATAAAACAATATATATAAACATTATAAGTTGTTGATATTATGATGATTAATCTGATATAATATCTTGTTTTTGTAATTAAATGTTTAGATATACATTATTATACAAACTATAAACAGAAGTGTATATATATATGTAAATCAATAATTGTAGATTTCTGTATTTACAATTCTATCCTTACTGTCTTTATTTCTTCTTTACTTTTGTAAAGACTATTGCCTATTTTATTGTAAACTAATTGCCAGAATTTGGCAGAATGATCTTTATGAACTGTATGACACAATTCATGAATAATAACATAGTCCAATAAATGGATAGGAAGTCTCATTAATTGAATATTTAGACTAATATTATTATGATAGGAACAACTTCCCCATCTTGTTTTTTGATTTCTAAAGCTGAGTTTGCTGTATGTAAATCCATGTATAGAAGCAAGTTGCTCCACTCTCTGTGTTAAAAATATCTTTGCTTCTTTTCTTAAAATCTTTTCTAAACCTTTTTTTTTCAACTGCTCTTTCTCTTTGAAATTTAGAGCCTTTGGAAAAGTTACAACAGTAACAGTATTTATCTCAGAGATATCGAATACATTATGTTCAGTTTCTTGGAAGATAATTTTCTTATCATTGACAAGAAGTATTTTTGAAGGAATTTCTTGGGACTTATATTTGTCACTCTTAAGATGTTCGTTTATCCACTCTTTTTGTGAGTGGATAAATTGCAAGGCTTTTTTGTCACTAATTAAGTAAGGAATGCATACAACAACACCCGAATGTGAACTTATCTTTATCGATAATCGTTTGATTCGGGTGTTTCTTCTTAGGGTAATATCTTGTGAAATTCCCTTTATGTGTATTTTTACATCAGCCAAAAACCTACTTTTCAGTGAGTTTAGATAATTCTTCGAAAGCCTTATCAGTTTTAGCAATAAGGTCTTCTCTTATCTGCTTATATTCAGATTTTGATTGATTTCGAATATTCACACGCTTTATGAGATCATTTCTATTCTCCATAGCCGTTTCTATCACTTTCTTTATTTCATCATCATTGTCTTTATAAAGCAAATTTATTAACAAACTATGCTGAACAATCTCATCAGTGAGATAATTAATATCCTTCTTTAATCTTCTAATGCTTCCCATAAGTTTTTATTTTTTTAGTGACAACAATTACCATCATTACATTCACCATGACCTTTTTCATCTTCACAGCAATTGCCTCCTTCTCCACAGCCACAACTTTGAACTGCAGACAATTCAGCCTCAGTAGCTTCACGAACTTCAGCAACAGTTCCTTTAAAATGCAATGTCTCACCTGCCAATGGATGATTGAAATCCATTTTTACTTTATCTTCTGTTACACCTATGACTACGGCCTGTAGACGTTGTCCATCTTGAGTCATCAATGGAACTACATTACCTTCTTTGATAATATTCGTATCTACATTTCCATCTTCTCCCTTAAAAATATTGATATCTAAATCCTGAACAGCTTCTTCATTGAACTCTCCGTATGCCTCTTCCGGTTTCAATTTAAAATCAAAAGTATCTCCTTCTCTCAACCCCTCCACATGATTTTCAAATGACGGTAACATAGTGCCTTGACCAAATAAAAAAACTAAAGGTTCTTCCTTTTTTGTTTTCTCAATAAGGTCACCTTTTTCATTACCATACAATTCATATTGTAATGCTACCATAGCATCTTTTGCAATCTTCATATTATTATAATTTTTAAATACGTATCAAAAGTAAGTATTTAATATTGAAATATAAAATAATGACGAAATGCTACTTGAATATTGATTTAATGATATCGCTAACCATATTGGGGTTTTCTTGCAATCGGCGCACACAATAGCCAAACCAGTCTTTCCCAAAAGGCAGATAGACTTTCATCAAATGTCCTTGATTGTGAATCCGTTTGCGTAATCTCGTTTCTACGCCATAAAGCATTTGAAATTCATAAAGAGACTTGCTCACCTCATGTTTTTCTAACAATTCATAAGCAGCTTTGACTAAGTTTTTGTCATGTGTAGCAATACCCACATATGCTCTTATCTCAAAGAGCTTGTCCAACAACTTGATAAAATTATTATTGATATCCTCATACGACTGGTAAGCTATGCTTTTATCCTCTATATAAATACCTTTACACAATCTGATATTAATAGGATTCTCAGTGGTATGAATCTTCTGGAGTCTTTCTATGTCATCATACGTGCGGTGCAGGTATGCCTGAAGTACTATACCAACGATGCCGGGAAATTCAACATGAAGTTTTTCGTATATCTCTAATTCCCTATCGGTACATGAAGAATCTTCCATATCGATACGAACAAATATATTGTACTCATTGGCTTTTCTAACGACTTCCCTAATATTCGTAAAGCATAGTTCTTCATCAATCAACAAGCCGAAAAATGTAGGTTTTACAGAAATTCCTCCTTTGATATTATGTTTGTGAAGTGCTTCTACAATCTCCAAATAGTCCTCCTTCGTTTGTTCCGCTTCACTGCGGTCTTTTATAAACTCTCCCAACAAATCAATGGTAATAATATAACCATCATCATTCATCGACTTTGACACTTCCAAGGCTTTATCAAGAGTTTTGCCTACAATATATTTCTTTGAAAATTTCCATATAAAACTTTGGGGAAGTTTTGGCATTATTGCCAATATTAATTTTGTTAACATAACATTACGGTTTTAGAATTTTAACAATAAGACTAAATCCAAGGCATAATGACGATGTCATTCACCATCTTTAGAGTATAGCAAAAATAGCTTTTTATTTCATACTGAATATCAATTCAGTATCAATATTCAATAGTTGTTTAACATATTTTGGCATTCATTATAAAAATACAATAATGTAAAATGATTCCATTTTCTAATTTCGAATAATAAGTTTATATTTGTCCCACTAATAATTTCAAAAGAAATACTGGATATGAAAAGTAAATATTTAACTCTTTGGGTTATCTTAGTTTTAAGTTTAGTAGCGTGTAATCAACCACAATCTAACTCTACTAAAAATGCAGATTCAAGCACAGGAAATATCGCCTATGTGAATGTAGATACACTTATGGAGAAGTACCAGTTTGCTAAAGATCTTAACGAGGAATTCACAAAAAAGCAGGAAAATATGACTGCTGATTTGAATGTGAAAGCCAGGAAATTTGAAGATATGGTAAAATCTTTCCAATATCGTCTTCAGAATAACGGTTTTGCCAGCAGAACTCGTGCCGAAAACGAGCAAAAGCAGATTGAGAAAAAACGCCAAGAGTTAATGGAACTAGACCAGACCTTGAAAAATGAACTTTCTGAAGAATACCAAGCTATAATCACAAGATTGCAAGACACTATTTCGAAAGAGCTTGAATTGTTCAATGAGAAGGCAGGCTACGACCTTATCCTACGTACAACTAAGGGTGGTAATGTTTTGTATGGAAAACCTGAATTAGACATCACTGAAGAATTCGTAAATCAATTAAATAAAGGGTATAAAGGGGATGTTTCTGACGATGATTCTAATGATATGAAAGTTAGCACAGAAGAAACAATAGAGGGAAATACCGAAAAATAAATTTAAGAGTTTCTACTACTCATAAATTCTAAAACTCTTTACAATCCTAATTGTAGAGAGTTTTTTATTTTCACAAAATCATGAGAGTTTTTAATGACTATTTAAACAGGCAACACTTTAAGCCAAGACTCACAATTTCTAACTATGCTCCTATAATCGTAGTGATTCCTTGTTATGATGAACCTCATATTTTAGATACACTTTCGTCACTTTGGAACAACACATCTTATGATGAATATTTGCTCACTATTGTTGTTATAAATCAAAGTAGCAACAGTCCTGATACAGTGAAAGTTCAAAATAAAAAAACTCTACATGAACTCGTTAACTGGAAAAAGAAGTACGAAACCAGCTTGCGCACTTTGGAAATTATTGTGGTTGAATTTCCAAAAAACACATCAGGTGTAGGTGAAGCAAGAAAATTAGGCATGGACGAAGCAATTAATCAATATGCTCATCATCAAAAAGACGGCATCATTGTAAGTTTAGATGCTGATACTCTTTGTGAAAACAATTATTTGTCGGAAATTTATCGCCATTTTAAAACCTTTACTAAAACAAACACCCTAATCATAAACTACCAGCATCAACTAGAAAATCTGTCTGAAGAGCAACAACTAGCAATCATTCAGTACGAATTGTATTTACGGTATATGACGCTAGCATACAGATATGTAGGTCACCCAAATGCATTTCACACTATTGGTTCTGCTTTTGCAGTAAAAGCAACAGCCTATTGTAAACAAAATGGCATGAACCGACGACAAGCTGGTGAAGATTTTTATTTCATTCAAAAGATGTTACAATTAGGAAGATGTTCTGAGTTAAATTCTACATGTGTTTATCCTTCTTCACGAATATCTAATCGTGTTCCTTTTGGTACTGGTAAAGCAATACAAGAATTAATTAGTAATAATATGGAACTTCAAACCCATAGTTTCAAAGCCTTCGAAGAACTTAAAGTATTTTTTAATAAACACACATCATTTTACAAAATAACAAAAGAAGCCTATGAAGACATTATTTATAATGACTTAGGGGGCTTAATAAAAAGTTGGCTTGTTGCCAATGATTTCTTTAAAGAACTAGAACAGATAAATGCAAATTGTGCATCAAAAGCGATGTTTTCAAAAAAGTTTTTTGAAAGTTTTTCTATTTTTCAAATCATAAAGTATCTGAACTTTACGCACACTCATTTTTTGCAGAAAGTAGGCATTTTTCATGCTATTGCATGTCTGCCAAGCGTAGGGAAAAGGCAATACTCAAATCCCGAAGTATTACTCCACTATCTGCGAGAAGAATTAACAAAAACAACTTTTATAAAAGGGTAGTTTTTTAATCTAAATCATGGTTCCGGCTCACTACATAGTAGTATGACATCGCAATCATAGCACAACCAATCATTATCTTAAAGGCAAGTGCAAAGGAGAAAGGAATACCTACAATATATACCAATACAGAAGCCAATATAAACCAGACTACAACAAAAAGAATAATTGCATTTCTATATAATTTTTTTTTCATTAGTTTCATTTATTAGGTTGTGTTTGTGTTTTTCGTATCAATTTAAAATCTGCTAATGCCATAGCTGTAATTGCTTCTAAAACTACAGGCACTCGCAATGCAATACAAGCATCATGGCGCCCCTTTATTATCAGTGGTTTAATTCTGCCTTCTTCAAAATTCATCGTATTTTGCTCCTTACCGATACTTGAAGTCGGTTTTACCGCGACTTTGAAAGTTAGCGTATTCGCATTCGTGATTCCTCCTGAAACACCTCCTGAATTATTGGTTTCCGTCTCCCCTTTCTCATTTATTATCAAATCATTATGTTCACTTCCCCATAGTTCTGTACAACTAAAACCATTGCCAAATTCAATGCCTTTTATGGCAGGTATTGCAAATGCTAAATGTGAGATCACAGATTCTATACTATCATAAAATGGTTCACCCCAACCTACAGGTATATTCTTTGCCTCGCAGCGCACCAGCCCACCTACCGAGTCTTGTTTAGCCAAAGCTTCCTCTATAATTTCATCAAAATCAGTCCTTCCCTTAATTGATTCAATAAATGCATCTATTTCAACTTCACTCACAATTTTTTTGGCAATCACGCCTGCGACAACTAAAGCTAAAGTGAGTCTGCCTGAAAAGTGTCCGCCACCACGGTAATCGTTAAATCCTGCAAATTTTTGTTTCGCAACAAAGTCTGCATGTCCCGGTCTAGGTTGCTTAATTACTGTAGCATAATCCTTGGATTTTGAATCCCTATTTTCAAACCAGACAGTCAGTGGGGCTCCAGTCGTCTTATCTTCAAAAACACCAGATAGTAACTGAGGCTTGTCACTTTCAATTCTTGGTGTAGTACCTTTAGCACCTGATTTTCTACGTGACAAGTCTGCTTCGAAATCTTTTAATTTCAAAGAGATACCCGCTGGGCAACCCGAAATGGTTACACCAACCCCAGCACCGTGCGATTCGCCAAAAATACTTACTGAAAATATTCGTCCCCAATGATTCATAATCTATAAACGTTCTATCGCTCTGACTAATTCCTCCATAGGTACGCTCATTACTTGAGCTGCTCCTATTTCTTTCAAAAATACAAAATCTATAGCACTTCCATGCTTTTTCTTATCCTTCAAAAGATAAGATGTTAAAATATATTTATCTAAAGAGAAATTTATTGGCAATCGATAAAGTTTCAAAATGTGTTGTACTTCTGCAAAATCCGTTTCTGAAAGAATGCCTTTTTCTACAGACCATTTACTTGCCCAATACATTCCAACTGCAACAGCTTCACCATGTGTGTAGTCGCTATTGTTCTCAATGGCATGTCCTAATGTATGACCAAAATTGAGTTGCTTACGTTCTCCTTTTTCCAGCCAATCATTTGAAACGACAAGTGCTTTTATACCAATAGCCTTCCAAATTACAAATTCTAAAGTCCTATTTTCTAATTCTAAGAGAAGTTTATAATTTTCTTTTAAGTAAACAAACAATTCATGATCCTTGATAAGTGCATGCTTTATTATCTCACCAAAACCGCTCTGCACCTCTCGTTTTGGCAAAGTTTTAAGTAATTCAGCATCACATATAACAAATTCAGGAGTATTGAAAACACCTATCATATTCTTAAATGTATGGAAATTGATTCCATTTTTACCTCCCAAACTCGCATCAACTTGAGCTAATAAAGAACTTGCAATAAATCCAAAGCGTACACCTCTCATAAATACAGAAGCAACAAAACCTGTAATGTCGGTTACAACTCCACCCCCCATTCCCACAAGAAAAGTATTTCGATCTGCCTTTAGTTTAAGTAGTTCTTCTACAATTAAGGCCACAGTGCTCCAGTTTTTGGATTTCTCTCCTGTGGGGATAATAATATTATCGTATTTGTCTATAAAATGCTTATAATGAGTATAAACATTCATATCCGAAATCATAATTATTTGTGCATCTGGCAGATATTTGGTTATATTCTGATAGGATTCACCTACATAAATTTTACTGCCTTCTATCTCAATCTTTCGCATATAATCTTTCTAATAATCACCTTTTTGATAATTTTCATCTACAATATAAGCAGTTTTTGCTTTTCGACACTAAAATTAAAAGAATAAATATGTCGCTATAAATATTCAATATATTGCGTTACGAAAAAAAACATTCATTCTTTTTAGCTATTTTTGCATCATGTTAGAATTACTATTCACAGGACTTTATATCGGTTCTATCCATATATTTACTTCACCAGATCATTTAGCTGCTCTCATTCCTTTGAGTCTAATGGACAGCAAAAAAAGTTGGCGAGTAGGATTACTTTGGGGATTTGGTCATTTAATTGGCTTATTGCTACTTGGAATTCTTCTTTACTACTTCAAATCGCTGATAAACATTGATGCTTTTTCACATTACTCATTATTGTATATAGGGATTCTACTCATTCTTATTGGAATATGGGTAGTCGTAAAAAGCGGACGAATAAAACTAAAACCATCACCCAAAACCCACAAACATCTCTCACGCATTAGTATCGGAACCGGAGTTGTACATGGTTTTGCAGGCTTTTCACACATTTATTCTTTAGCCCCCACTATTTCAATGAATGATACCGACTTCTTTAGTTATTTTGGTGGTTTTGCTTTCGGAAGTATTGCCTCAGTTGTACTATTTACCTATCTGCTTTGCTTTATCCCAACAAGAATCACTAGCAAAGAGCAATTATACCAGAAAATCTGCAAATGGAGTGGAATTGTATCAATTGCATTAGGTGTCCTTATTGTCATCTTTTTTCTCAGCGGAACACATGATGCATTAGGACACCATCATTAATATAATAACTACCAAGCTATTCTACTTCTTCTAATTTTGAAAAGAAATAACTACCCTCAATAAGTGCATTTTCATCACTATCAGACCCGTGAATAGCATTTTCCCCTAAGGAAGTAGCGTACAACTTACGAATACTGCCTTCAGCTGCATCCACAGGATTGGTAGCACCTATGAATGCTCGAAAACTCTTGATAGCATCTTCTTTTTCTAAAATAGCAGCATAAATAGGTCCTGAACTCATAAAATTGGTTAGTTCTTCAAAGAAAGGCTTATCAGAATGGACTGCATAGAAACCTTCAGCTTCTTGTTTAGTCAGCTTTGTATATTTCAATGCAATAACTTTGTAGCCAGCTTTAATAATTTTGTCTAAAATCTCTCCTGTGTAGCCATTTTTTACTGCATCAGGCTTAATCATTGTAAAAGTTCTGTTTGTTCTCATATTATATATAGTATCTTTTGATTATTTCAGCATAAAAATAGGAAAAAATGTGGAATATATAAGGTTTTCTTATCTTTGACTGAAAATAATGACAGCTATGATAAAAAGATTAAAAAAACTGATTGAAGAGTCTACTCGTCTAGCTGTAGTCATGCACCAAAATCCTGATGGAGATGCTATGGGTTCGGCTTTAGCTCTTTATGAGTATGCTAATGATTCGGGAACTTCAGCTACAGTCATTAGCCCTACTCCTATCAACGAGAATCTGTTATGGATGCCACATAGCGAACATATTTTTATTTTTGACGAGACTTTACAATCACACCAAAAACAACTTCAAGAGTTTGATACCGTTGTATTCGTAGACCATAGCAGTGACGGAAGAAATGGCTCTGTGTCAGATTACCTAACAGCGCCTACAGAAAAACGAGTGTTTATTGATCATCATCCTTCGCCTAACTTAGAGGTAGCAATAGCTATATCTGAAGTAGAAAGCGCAGCAACTTGCTGTGTCTTGTATGAAATATTTGTAGCATTAAATGCTCACATATCTAAAACAATGGGCACATGTTTATATACCGGAATCATAACTGATACTGGCAATTTTCGCTATGGGAAAGGTATGGCTCAGTTATTTCGCATCACTTCTGAACTCATCATATTGGGAATTGATAAGGAACAGGTTACTCAGCAAATATATTATAGCAATACAGAAAACCGGTTACGACTTCTAGGATTTGTATTAAATGAAAAAATGAAAAGAGTTGGTAATCATGCAGCTTATATCACACTTACTGAACAAGAAATCTCTTCATTGAATGCTAAATACAACGACACTGAAGATTTTGTAAACTACCCTTTGACAATTAAAGATGTATATATTTCTGCTATTTTTATTGAAAAAGATGATTATATTAAGATATCTCTTCGCTCAAGAGTAGAATTTGATGTAAATTTGCTGGCGCGCAACCATTTTAATGGTGGTGGTCATCAAAATGCTTCCGGAGGACGTTTTTATGGAACACTTCAAGAAGCTACTGATTTATATAGTAAAAACATAATTTAAAACCATGATTCGTAAATATATTTTGTACCTATTTGCTTTTAGTAGTATTGTATTCTTCTCTGCTTCTTGCGATGATAATGAAACATACCAAACACGTATAGAAGATGAGCGAAATGATCGGAAACGATATCTAAATGAGCATGGTATAACTAAGGAACACCTCTTGGACGAAGGAATTTATTACCAAGAACTGTATGTACCTACAGACACTACAGAATCGAAGAAAGTTGAAGCCGGTGATCATGTTGTCGTTTATTATACAGGATACTTTTTGGATGGACTAGTATTCGATTCAAATGTATTGTACGGTAAATTCGAGCCTATGACTGTCCATATACAAGATAACTATAATGCACAAATCATAAGACAAGGAGTTGCTGCAGGAAGTGTAATAAGAGGATGGCCTCCAGCATTACTAGAGATGCACGAAGGCACAAAAGCTCGTATAGTAGTTCCATCGAACATGGGCTATGGATATTATGGCAATGGAAACATTCCTGGATATACCACGCTTGTTTTTGAAATAGAGGTCGAAGAGGTTCGTAAAGGAATCTAACCAATAAAATATATGTTTTCAAAACCAAAGGGAAGATGCGTAGCATCTTCCCTTTGGTTTTATTAATACTGACAGTCGTATTGTTAAATGACCAAACTGCAAATAACAGCCTTAATCAAAAAAAACATGCAACCAGCTTGAATGTATAGTACCTATATTACTTCCCAAAAATCTTTTTGGCAATATAGGTAGCTAATAATAAAAACAAATACTTCTTTACATTTCTCATAATAATGTTTTTTTTAGTTTTTATATCTCAGAATATGTAAAACAAGAATTATTCCAAAATCTATACTACAGAAAAATAATGAATTTCATTTTTGAATCAATAAACTCGCTTTGCGTAGGGTAACTGCACTCCTTCGAATGTTCGGTACATATTCAAAGCATAATCATCGGTCATTCCAGCAACAAAATCCAAAACAGAACGTATTTTATCATAATTGCTCGATTCTTCAGCTACTCGATACTCTGAAGGAATTAAGCGTAATATACTTTTAGCATAAGAATTAGAAGGATTCAATATAGCTTTGACTAATTTATCTAAAAGTGTTTCAATAATTTTATAAGCAGAGACTTCTATCTCCACAACCATAGGGTGTTTATAAATTTGTTCAAAACTAATCTTAGCAATTTCATTATAAGTCTGTGCTGTATTAGTTGGTGTGCTTTTTATTAAAGAAGAATGAAAATTACCAGTCATAATTTTATCTTGATTTTCAATGAAAACCGTCTTGCATTCCTCAACTAATTTTCCGATAACTTTAGAACGTAGATATGCGATTCGCTCACTTTCATCAGTTACCATATTAAAGACTTTACAAATGCTTTGCTGTGCCTTTTCATTACCTTCAAAATATTTACGGAATAAAGTTATTGTCTCAGATGCAGAGAATAATTTTAACCGATAAGCATCCTCAACGTCCATCACTTGATAACAGATATCATCGGCGGCTTCTACTAAATACACCAATGGATGACGCATAAAAGTTCCATCACTTTTTATCAATCCTAACTCATTAGCAATCTTTTCATAAATAGTTTTTTCACTTTGAAAAAAACCATATTTCTTTTTATCTCCCCGTTGAGACGAATCATAAGGATATTTTACAATAGAGGCTAAGGTGCTATAAGTCATCGCATAACCTCCTTTTCTATATCCGTTGAATGAATGTGTAAGTAAGCGTAATGCATTAGCATTGCCCTCAAACCACTTCAAGTCCTCCCACTCTTCTGTTTTTACTTGGGTTTTTAGTATTTCTCGCTCTTGCGAACGAAAATAATTTGAAATAGCATCCTCACCAGAATGACCAAAAGGAGGATTTCCTAAATCATGAGCCAAACATGCTGCAGATACAATACTTCCAATTTCTTGAAGCAAAGGTTCTTCATTTCCTTTGTTTTTTAAGCCTGAAGCCACCATATTCCCCAGAGAGCGTCCTACACTCGCCACTTCAAGACTGTGTGTGAGCCGATTGTGCACAAATATTCCCGAAGGGAGTGGAAATACCTGTGTTTTATGTTGCAAACGACGAAAAGGAGATGAAAATATCAACCGATCATAATCCATTTGGAATTGTGTCCGGGCATCAATCCTATGAGAAATATAATCTTCTTGCCCTAGGCGTTTTGTTGTCAATAATTGCTTCCAATTCATCATCTAAATTTCAAACTAAATATAATAATCTATACGACCGAGGGCAATACCTGCCCAACCCACTTGGTTGATCAAAACCTCTCTGCCTGAAGCATCAGTATGTTTTTCGGCTTGTTCTAAGAACGTATGCGTATGCCCTCCTAATATAATATCTACATTTTGTATCTGCTTCACCAAAGTAACATCAGAAATTCGGCTATTGTCATAAGAATATCCTATATGAGATAAACATATAACCAAATCGCATTTTTCGACTTCTTTCAAATGCTTGGCTACTCTATTAGTCACTATTACCGGGTCATTATAAACCGTCTTACCATAACTTCCCTTATCAACCAAGCCCTTCAGTGCCACACCAAGTCCAAATACACCTATTCGTTTACCTGCTCTTTTAACAATAGTATATTCAGGAATTTTATTTGCCAAAACGGTCTTTGAAAAATCATAATTCGCACTAACTAACGGGAAATTTAGATGCTTCATCTGCTTTAAGATATTATCCATTCCATTATCAAACTCATGATTACCAATAGTTCCTGCATCGTAACCCATCTTGCTCATTAATTTATACTCTAATTCACCACCAAACATATTAAAGTAAGGCGTTCCTTGAAAAACATCACCGCTATCGAGCAATAATACATTAGATTCCTGCTGGCGAATTCTATTAACTAAAGAATGGATACGAGCAAAGCCTCCTCTACCTCCGTACTTCTTATCAGACACCGGAAATGGTTCTATACGACTGTGCATATCATTCGTATGAAGTATGGTCAATTTTACATTATTTTGCTTTGGTTTTGCAGTGGCTAATGTTGGAGCTAAAGCAAGTCCTGCTGTACCTAAAGTGAGTTGCTTTAAAAAAGTTCTTCTACTCATAACTGATTCGTTTATCTAATCTGGAGGTTAGAGGTCGGTTTGCTGCATGTTCTTGTTTCACATATTCCAATAATGCATCTCTGGACTTCAAGTTCATATCTATTTCATCAATTTTCTTACTAAATGAAACCATACCATCCCCGCCGGAAATTAAGTAATCTATAGATATGATGTGATATATTTTTTCATCGTTTAATGGCTCATTGTTAATATAAGCTTCTTTTAGTTTATGGGTCTCTTTATCAGCAATCAATCGAATATTACCAACACCTTCGCCACCACTCCTCGTTATATGGTCAAATAACTTTCTCAAGTCTTTTCCATACATTGCAACGATGTAGAGTTTATTTTCAAAGGGAGATATCTCATAAATATCACTCAAAATTATCTCTCCTTCAGGCAATGGTTTCCGCAGACCACCAATATTTATAATAGAAGCATCAACCGTGTAAGGTAAATGATTCTCTTTACAATATTCCTTGCCTAATTTCCACGTAAAATCAGCCACCATATTACTCAGTAAACTCTCAGGTCGTTCAATGGGCATGTACATCGAGGAATATCCAACTACAACACTCATCTCATCTATTAATTCTTTTCGATAAGTATTGATGGTATTTACGAAATCACTCAAACTATCAACTTGAATTTCTTCTGTAATAGGATAATTCTGATAGTCAATCGTTTTATTATCAACCTGAGTAGTATTGCAGGCAACCGATAATAGGACTACGAATATAAACGGTAAAGACAAAAGCTTTTTTAACATATTATTCAGCATCAAAAATTTTACTGCAAAATAATAAAAATATGAGAACATACACTTTCAATTTACTAACTTTGTGGCATGAATGAAAGAAAAGAATTATTACCATATGCGGGCTTAGTTACAGCTATGCTATTTTGGGCAGTTTCCTACGTCTGGGTTAAAGAGGCTTATGATAGCTTTACTCCTATTACTTTAGTTTTTTTTAGGCTTCTTCTTTCCACCATTTTATTACTGGTCATAGGAAAACTTCTAAAGCGTTTAAACCCCATAAAAAAAGGCACTGTAAAGAACTTAATGCTACTTGCCTTTTTCGAGCCTTTGTTGTATTACATCGGTGAAAGCTATGGCATCTCCATGGTGTCTCCAACAACAGGTTCTATCATTATTGCAACAACACCATTATTTGTAGCCCTATCCTCATTTCTTTTTTTTAAAGAACGTTTGCCATTTTTAAGTTTTATTGGGGCATTGATCTCTTTCTCAGGGGTATTGCTCATGATTATAAGTAATGGAGATAATCTTAAAGGGCAAGCCTTAGGAATACTTTTGATGTTTTTAGCTGTATCTTCTGTGGTAGGTTATACTCTTATTCTCAATAAGATATCTACGCAGTATACTCCATTTTCTTTAATAACTTATCAGAATGCTTTTGGTGCTATATTCTTTGCTCCTATTTTCTTTATAAATGATTATCAGTCTTTTAGTTTTACGGCTGTAACAGCTGAAAGCTGGCAGAAATTGTTTTTGCTTGCCTTCTTTTGCTCCTCCATAGCTTACATCCTTTTTGTTGATGGCATACGCCATATTGGAGTGAGCAAAGCCAATTATTTTATCAATTTAATTCCTGTATTTACGGCTACGTTTGCTATTCATAAAGGTTTAGACACACTGAATGTCTATATGGTGGCAGGAATAGCACTCACCGTAGGTGGATTGTTCTTATCACAGTTTAAAGGCAGTTTCTTCCGTAGAACTTTGAAAAAAGTCCTTAAACGAAAAAAACCATTAACGTCTTAGAGAAAATACAACACAATTACTGCAATAATGTTTGCAACAATTATTATTGAGAATGCTTTCCAGATATATCTTTTTGTCTTTTCTCCTGAGAAAATATGTGCATATACAGCTTTCAACACATTGTTGCTTGCCATCACTTGAAACGTAGCAATTGCAATCATAATATGTTCTACCTGATAATGTCCCTGGAAAAGGTTCAGCAAGAAAGGGGTAATATCAGTAACACCAACAACGATAGACAACAAGGATAATCCACTTTCACCAAAATTCGTAAGAACAAGATTGGTTATTACAGAAAAGAGCACATATAATCCCGCAAATATTATGGAAACTTTAAACTCTAAGGGATTTTCATCTTCCAGTGCAGTATTGATTGTTTCAAGTTTATCATTATTATGATTTGCGCGATAATAGAAAATACCTACAAGCAAACTGATGATAAAAAGCGCTAAGAAATATGGCAAGGTAAGCCGAATAATAGAAGGCATAAATATCATCAGTAAAATATACACCCGCAAATACATCATGGCTATAGTAATCATAATAGCCCCGGTGTACGCTTTGGGGTGTTCGTCATGATTCTTGCTTTTTCGCGCTAGAATAATTGTACTGGCAGTACTACTATACAATCCTCCTAAAAAGGCGGTGAGCAACAAACCTGCTTTAGGGAAAACATACTTTTGCAACAGGTAACTGAGATAAGAAATTGCTGAAACAACTACTACAGCCAACCATATTTTGTATGGAGATACAGGAATGTACGCATGAATGTCTTCTTTTGGCAAAATGGGTAATATTATCCCCGTAATAATCAAGAACTTCGCTAATGTCAGAAATTCATCGTCAGCGATTTCCTTACTCACATTGCGTAGTGGTTTTTTAGCACCTGCCATTATCAGCACTACAACAAATAAAAGTAATGAAAGCCAAATGGATGCAGTAGATAAAAACAGCGGAAAACCATAGGTAATGAATGCCAACAATACAGAGGTCATTCCATAATGTTCTTCTTTTTTAGCTTTAAAAATATAGAAAACCAACATAAACACTGCTAAAACACCCATACCAAAAAGATAAGGGATTTTACTGCTAGGATCTGCTATAAGTAGTAAAAAACCTAAAACGCCAATAAATGTAAATGTACGATCGGTTCCGAAGGTTTGCTTGGTACTTTTAGTTTCATACTGCTGTCTGCGTTCCATGCCTAGGCTTAAGGAAAACAATACTACGAGTATGAAATTCACCAATAAAGGATTTATATTATTCAGGAAATCAATCATAACGTTCAAAGCATTAAAAAGATACGTATCAAAGTTACACATTTTTCAGAAGCGATAATATAAGAGCACAAAAAAAGCCTCACTCGGAGGCCTCTTTCATCATATATTGAATAGTTATTAAGCTATTCCATCTAATTTTTCTGCAAGTTTACCCTTAGGCAATGCACCTACTGTCTTATCAACAACTTCTCCATCTTTAAAGAAAAGAATTGTAGGTATGTTGCGAATGCCATACTTAGCAGTAACCTCAGGGTTTTCATCAACGTTAATCTTGGTTACTACTGCTTTACCGTCATATTCTGATGCTAATTCTTCAACGATAGGTCCAACCATACGACAGGGGCCGCACCACTCAGCCCAAAAATCAACCAAAACAGGTTTGTCTGACTTCAAAACCACCTCTTCAAAATTTGCATCTGTTACATTAATTGCCATAATCTAATTATTTTAAAATTTAATATTGTTCTCTATTTTATAAGCAGTAAATATACTATCAAAAATGATGCAAAACTAATTTATAGTATAGTATACATCTTCAAGCAAGTCGAGTTCTTTAAAAAAACTATTTGACCCATTCACCTGAAAATTAGTAGAATACATCTTAACTTTTAAGCCTTCAACATTCTGAATATGTATTTTCAGCTTTTTATTTCCCTTATACTTCTCCGCTAATGCCACAATCTCTTCTACAGATTTTTCTGTCATATCGTCAGCAAATAGATGTAGTGTCAGTGATTTTAAATACTGATCGCGAACTTCGGATAATAATTGAATTTTTTTGATTTGAAATTGCAAATCACCCTCTTGCTTTCCCCACCTTCGAGGTTCTACAGTCGCTTTTATAAACAATGCACAGTTTTCTACCATATAATTACGATAATCGAAAAAGTTCTTTGAAAATAAAAACAATTGATAGCTTCCACTGGCATCCTCAATGTCTATCACTCCATAAGGGTCATTTTTCTTTTTGGTGTAACCGGTTCTATGAGAAGTTACAAGTCCTACAAGGTTAAGTGTTTTTCCCTGCAATTTTGACAAATCGCCGTTAACCTCAGCCCAAGTCGTGTTTGCAAAATTCTGTATTTCGAATTTATATTCATCTAATGGATGCGCAGAGAGATAAATTCCCACTAACTCTTTTTCTTCCGAAAGTAATCGCATCTTGCTCCATGGTTCACAATAAGGAATTTCAGGTTTCACGACAGTTTCAGCTTGCATCTCTCCAAAAAGCGTCATTCCCATATTGCTTTCTGATTGTATCTTTTGTCCATAACTAATGAGATTTTCCAAAACTGTTTTGCCATCAACATCTTGAAAAAACTGACTTCTTTTAAAACCAAAACTGTCAAACCCTCCCGCTAAGGTTAAATTCTCCAAAGTACGTCTATTGTTGGAACTTAAATTTACTCGTTCAAAAAAATCATAAATAGAACTATATGTTCCTTTTTCACGCTCTCGAATAATATCATTGACAGCATTCGCTCCTACTCCTTTTATGGCTGCCATCCCAAAACGAATCGCCCCGTCTTTGTTTACCATAAATCGTGCATGAGATTCATTCACATCAGGACCTAAAATATCTAAGTCCATATGCTGACATTCGTCCATAAAAATGCTTACTTTTTTGATATCACTAAAATTTCGACTCAATACTGCAGCCATAAATTCCGCAGGATAGTGTGCTTTCAAATATCCCGTTTTATAAGCAACATCGGCATAGCAAACAGAGTGAGACTTGTTAAAAGCATATTTCGCAAAGGCTTCCCAATCCTTCCATATTTTATCGATGAGTTTCTTAGGTTCTTTACCTGCATCTTTTACGAAATCTTCATTAGCAAGACAGCCTGAAATAAACTTCTTCTTGAGTTTATTCATTTCTTCTATCTTCTTCTTACCCATTGCTTTACGCAAAGAATCAGATTGTCCGCGAGTAAATCCACCTAAACTGCGAGAAAGTAGCATCACCTGCTCCTGAAAAACCGTAATCCCATAAGTTGTTTTCAAATACGTTTCCATCAAAGGATGATCATAGGAGATGTCTTCCTTTCCATGTTTGCGGCGAATATATGAAGGTATGTACTCCATAGGTCCCGGGCGATAGAGAGCATTCATTGCGACCAAATCCTCAATGCGGTTCGGTTGCAGACTTCGCAAATGCTTTTTCATACCTGGTGATTCAAATTGGAAGATTCCTGTGGTATCACCACGAGAGAATAATTTAAAGGTTTCTTCGTCGTCTAATGGAATAGTATCAATATCGACATCAATTCCTTTTGATAATTTTATATTTGCAACGGCTTCTTTTAAAATGGATAAGGTTTTTAAGCCTAAAAAGTCCATTTTTAGCATACCTATAGATTCTACAAAACGACCATCATATTGAGTCGCCATCAAGTCCGAATCTTTTGCAGGCATTATGGGTATATAATTCTCTAATTTATCTTTCCCAATGATAACTCCACAGGCATGAATTCCTGTTTGACGTACTGAACCTTCTAACTTAGAGGCTAACTCTAAGGTCTCTACAACTAAAGGGTTTTGACTATTCAGCTCCTGTTTAAATTCTGGAGATTGTTCTTCTGCTTTTTTTAATGTTACACCAACTCCATCTGGAATTAGTTTAGCAAGCCTATTTGCTTCTGCCAAAGGCAATTTTAAGACCCGTGCAACATCACGTATCGCCATCTTTGCTGCCATAGTTCCAAATGTAACAATGTGTGCCACCTTTTCCTTCCCATATTTTTTAGCTACCCAGTCCAGCACCAGTTGACGTCCATCATCATCAAAATCGATATCAATATCAGGCATAGAAATCCGATCAGGATTCAAGAAGCGCTCGAAAAGCAAACTGTATGCGAGTGGGTCAATATTCGTAATCTTAATACAATACGCTACTGCGGAACCCGCGGCTGATCCTCGTCCTGGTCCTACAAGAACGCCCATTTCTCTAGCTGCTTTTATAAAATCCCAAACGATAAGGAAATAATCTGGGAATCCCATATCCTTGATGGTTTGCAGTTCAAAATCTAAGCGCTCGGTGATTTCTTCAGACAAATCCTCGCCCCATCGCTCTTTAGCTCCTTCATAAGTAATATGACGTAAATAATCATTTGCATCTGTAAATCCCTCAGGAATTTCAAAGTCTGGCATTATAGGCTTTTTATTCAGCTCATACTCTTCTACTTTATCAGCAATCTCTAACGTATTTGCCAACACTTCAGGATGATCTCCAAACAAGGCAAACATTTCCTCTTGAGTTTTGATATATTCTTGTCGAGTATAACGCATTCGTGTTTCATCATCTCTGTCCCTGCCTGTATTCAAACATATTAAAACATCGTGAGCATCAGCGTCTTCTGCGTTGAGAAAATGAGCATCATTAGTAGCTATTACTTTAACATCATGCTTCTTACCCAATTCCAAGATAACTTTGTTGCAGAGCAATTGGTTTTCATAGACATTTTCGTCAATCTTGGGGTCTCCATTCTGTTGCAGTTGCAATTCCAAATAATAATCTTCTCCGAAGATGCTTTTATACCATTTTATAGTTTCTTCGGCTGCCGAAATATCATTATTCATGATATGCTGTGGCACTTCCCCTCCTAAACAGGCAGAACTAATGATTATACCTTCATGATACTTCTCCAACAACTCTCTATCGATACGCGGTTTGTAATAAAAACCTTCCGTATAGCCATAGGAACACAACTTCACTAAGTTATTATAACCTTGTTCATTTTTTGCTAATAATATTAAATGATAACCTGAACGATTAAAAGGCGTTTCTTTATCATGGCGACTCCCCCTAGCAACATAGGCTTCCATGCCAACAATTGGTTTTATTCCTTCTTTCTTCGCTGCCTGATGAAAGTGTTTTATGCCAAACATTGTTCCGTGGTCAGTCAGTGCAATAGCTGGCATTCCACAAGCTTTGGCTTTACCTACTAAACCCTCTACACTTGAAGCCCCATCAAGTATGGAGTACTGCGAATGCACGTGTAAATGAACAAAATTTTGCATATTTAAAATTGATTTTTAATTGTAAAAAAGGTTTGTAAAGGTACAATTTTATCAAATCTCTTCAAAAAAGTTTTGTATTGTAAGTAGCTGAAATAAGACCTATAAATTAATGCTGATAATCAGTACAAAAGTTATTAACAAAATTGACTTTATGTTTTTTTGATTAATACTCTTCAACTTACGCCCCTGCTCTTTCTCTTAGCTCTTCTGGCAATTCTTTTTTGGGACGAGCTCCTAACTCGCGAAGTCGTTCTGCCTTTCGCACCAGATTATCTTTCCCGTCATACAGTTTTTTCATGGAATCACTGTACGCTCGTTGCGCTTCATCCATTTTAACACCTACTTTTTCTAAATCATTATAGAAATTGACAAACTTATCATACAATAAAGCTCCTTGTCGTGCGATTTCCTGCACATTCTGTGTTTGGTGTTCTTGCTTCCATATAGAGGAAACCGTACGAAGTGTTGCTAATAATGTAGAAGGACTTACAATCACGATTTTATTATCCCAAGCGATATTAAACAACTCGTTATCTTGTTGTACTGCCAAAGCGAAGGATGATTCTACAGGAATAAACAGCAATACAAAATCTGGCGACTGTAAACCTGAAACCGATGAATAGTGTTTTTCTGACAAGACCTTAATATGCTTCTTTATGGAATTCACGTGTTCTTTAAGATATCGCAGTCGATCTATTTCATTCTCTTCATTTACAGCTTTCTCATAAGCGATTAAAGACACTTTAGAGTCAACAATTAAATGTTTGTTATCAGGCAACTTAATTAGCACATCCAACCGAACTCGCTCTCCTAAATCATTATTGACGACTTTCTCCCGTTGGTATTCTGCACCTTCGCTCAATCCTGAGCGTTCTAATACCCGCTCCAGAACCAATTCGCCCCAATTCCCTTGTTGCTTCACATCTCCTTTTAATGCTTTTGTAAGATTATTAGCTTCTGTGCTTATTTGAGAATTTAATTCATAAAGTTTTTTCAATTCAGCTTTTAAGTCCGTTTGGTCTTTTAGTCCTTTCTCATAGGTATCTTCAACTTTCTTCTCAAAAGTTTGAATTTTTTCTTTCAGGGGATTAAGAATCTCAGAAATATTTTTTTGTTGAGTTTCAGAAAAGTCAATTGTATTTTGCTTAAGTATTTTGCTTGCTAAATTTTCAAACTGCACCCGAAAGCGTTCTTCCATTTCTGCTAAATTATTCTTTTGATTCTCAAGATTCTCTGTGAGTGCTTGCTTTTCGGCTCCTAACCGAGTTGATTCTTGCAATAATTCTTCTATACGATCCTGAAGGTTTGCATGCAAAATCTCTTGATGCTCTAATTCTTTGTAAGCTTTTGCAATCTCAATTTCTTTAGAATCAATTTTCTGCTGAAGCTTACTATTTTCAATTTGCCATTGATTTTCTTTTACAAGAAGTTCATCTTTCAATTTATGTCTTTGTCGCTGAAACCAAAGATACATAATGAGAAAAACAACTAATGCTGTAATCACAATAGCTATGAAAATATTTAATTCCAAAGATGTCAATTGGTATATTTTTTCAATGTAAAACCTTCTCCATTAAACACGCCGTAGGTATATTTAGAGAACCATTCGCCAATATTGATGTAACGACTTCCTGCATCATTCAGTTTTACATCAATATCTAAATGCCTGTGTCCAAACACCATAAAATCATAATGCTCACGCTTCAACTCTTCCTGGCAATATTGGTATAACCACTCTTTATCATTTCCTAAATAAACATCTTCTCCATCACTTTTCTCACGACTTTTTTTAGACCATTGATGTGCTATCCAAAGTCCAATGTCAGGATGAAGCCAACGGAAAAGAAAACGACAGAGTTTATTATCCATAATCACTTTCATGAATTTATAGAACTTATCACCTGGCCCTAATCCGTCGCCATGTCCTATTTGGAATTTTTTATCGGAGAGAGTAATATCAATAGGTTTATGATGTACAGTAACTCCAAGTTCCTCCTCGAAATAACCAAACAACCAAGCATCATGATTACCTGCAAAAAAATGAACAGGAATACCACTGTCAACAATTTCTGCAATCTTGCCTAAAAGTCTAACTCCTCCTTTGGGAACAGCACGCTTGTACTCAAACCAAAAGTCAAAAATATCACCTAGTAGATAAATGGCTGTCGCATCTTTGCGCACCTCCTCAAGCCACCGAACAAAACGTAACTCATTAACCCTATTATTCTTGACAGCCCTCGCTCCTAAGTGCAAATCAGATGCAAAATATATTTTAACAGGAGTTTTTGACATTTCCTTTATAATAACTTTTCTAATTTTTCTGGAAGATAAGCATTGAACAAATCCTTGCCTTCTATAGTTCCTTCAACTTCAAGAATATAATTAGCCGGGAGCTTATTTACATTATAAATTTTAGAAGCCAATCCGTTATCACGCACATTGATCCATGGAGTATTCAAGTCTTCAACGGCTTGTCTCCATACTTGTTCATTTGGATTTTCATCAACAAAATAGATTTCTAAACCACGATTGTGATACTTAGTATATATAGGTAACAAGTGATTTTTTGAAGCTTCATTCAGCACCCCAAACCAAAGTAATACATATTTAGCATTCACATTTTTTAAACTACGTTCTTTACCCTCTGCATTTTTTAAGTTAAGATCAGGAAACGAGTTTTTCGCAACTTCCACCATTTGTGCGATCCGTGCGTTTTGTTTTTGAACAGTTCTACGGTCTAGTTCCTTAATCAATAGAGGCAAATATGGAGAATTGGGATACTCCGTTTTCATCCTTTGAGCTACTGCTCTCACATATTTATCATCATTCAAATCATTGAACACAAAAGTCTCTGCATCTATCTTTTGAAACAATGCCAAATAGGAAACAAGCGAGGGGGCATTATCAAAGACAAAATGGCGTAGATACTCGTAATGCTCACTAAGCTTCGTATCAAAAGATTTTGAAATTTGTTCTCTTTCATCGTCATTCTTCGCTTCAGTATATTGTTTGCGAAGTTTTTTAAGTTCAGCACGAGTAGTTGCAAGCCTCATCTCTGCTTCTTGCAACAACTCACTCTCTTCTGAGCCTGAAACTGCGTAGTTTTTTCCAAACGTTTTTTTATCAGTTTTTATCGAAATTTTTTCTTCAGGCTTTACAACCAAACGAATAATACGACTACTATCTAAAACTAAGTTATAAATTTCTGTGGTATCAAGAGCAGGTACATTAAATCGAAATTTACCGTCTTCATCTAAACTCTTTTCACCTAGAGCTATAGGTGTACCGGCATTGAAATTTTCCAACACCAACTTGCTACTATCCGCATTAGAAACGACTCCCTCAATTATTGTTTTCTTGCCGCAAGAAAAAAGCATGAAACTACTTATGATTAGCAAAAAAAATGTATATTTTCTCATTATTTTATTTTAAGATTTTATGCTGACTAAATTACATTAAATTTCAATATTCCAAAAACTACACTACAATACCCAGAAAGCGAAGAAAGTCTTCACGTGGAATATGCTTAGCTCCTAAGCGTTCTAGATGATCTGTATGCACTTGACAATCAAACAATTTAAATTGTTTACTCTGCACTAAAGTTATGAAACCAGCTTTCGAAGCATTACTGACTTTTGCAAACATACTTTCACCACAAAAAACATCTCTAACAACCACACCATAAAGACCTCCGACGAGTTTATCCTCTTTCCACACTTCAATGCTTTGGGCGATTCCTTTTGCATGGAGTTTTGTATAAGCTTTTTCCATTTCATCAGTTATCCACGTGCCGTCTTGTCCTGGTCTCTGCACCTCTTTACACGAACGAACGACTCCTGAAAAGTCTTCATTTTGAGTAATTACAAACTCTTTGTTTCTCAAGACTTTTTTCATGCTCTTCGAAACTCTCAGATCTTCTGGGAACAAAACAAAACGCTGTTCAGGTGACCACCACATTATGGGATCGCCTTCATTATACCAAGGAAAAACACCGTAGGTATAAGCTAACATGAGACGTTCCGCTGATAAATCACCTCCGTAAGCTAAAATGCCATGCTCATCGGCAAGCATAGGATGTGGAAAAACGAGCTCGTTCGTTAATTGGTACATTTAGAATGGCAAATCGTCCATTTCTTCATTAGGGGGAGCAAGGTCTTTTCCGCCAAATTGTTCATAAGGAGGAGGTGTATCTTGAATTCCCGATGGACTATCTCCTAATTTCTCTAACCTCCATCCTTGAATGGAATTAAAATATTTTATTGTTCCATCAGGTGCTTGCCACTCTCTACCTCTCAAATTGATACTGATTTTCACTTTATCATCAACTGAAAGATCAGAAAGTAAAGCCACTTTATCTTGTACAAATTCTATCAACAAATGTTGAGGGTATTGCTCATCTGTAGTCACTACCACTTCTCTTTTTGTAAAACCACTGCCAAATGTCTGTTGCTCAAGCACCGTTTTTACTTTTCCCGTTACTTCCATAATTTATTTTATCATTTATTTTCTACAAAGATAAGAGAAAAAGAGATTGTTACAGAACGAAAGTTTTCGACAATGCTTTTATTTATAGAGTATAAATCAATATATTTCTGGTAATTTTAATCACGAAAAATAACTTAACAATATATATCACTTATGATGATTCAATTAAAAACAATAGAAGAAGAGATTCTATATGAACTTCCAAAAAGTGATTTATTCCAAAACTATCGCTCTGTTCTTATTGAAGCCATAGCACACGGTATCAATCTCAAAAATCTTAGTGTTGTATCTGAAAATATAAATAATGTCGACTGAACAGGTGCACAAATAAAATCTATTTCTTTTATAGATTGTTCAATGATTAACAACAAATTCAATAATTCTGAAATCAGTCTCTATGTCAACAATTGTGATACGAGACGATTAAAGATTAAAAATACAATAATAGAGTCTATACATGCATCTGATTGCAATTACAAGGAATAATCATTTAGGAATTCTTAAATAAAAACGGCTTTATTTTAGATTGTGATTTCAAAGGCACTCTTTTTTTTAGATTCTAAGATAGAATCGACATCGTTCAATTCTACCAATCTGAACAATATAATCTTTTACAAATGCATACTTAACCTTTGTCTTGTTCATAAAAACACAGGAAACGAATGGTACAAAGGACTAACTTTTAATGCTTGTGAGTTTATAATAAATAATATAAATTGGCAAGATATTAGGGATATCTCTCTTATTTATTTATGGGATTTCATTGATTTAAGCATCCTCCGTAAACTTACAGACCAACGATTTACAGTATTTCAAACTTCAGAAACAAAACTTTTGTATGGTATTGATGCTAAAACTATTTGGTGGCAACCTCTTAATAAAGAGCCATTAACAAAATACAAACCACATAGATTTAGTGTCGAAGAGTTTCTAAACGAAGTTTACAATGACTTCCCAACTACAGATGTTTATCCTTATATGGAAGATTATGAAGTAGAGTTTGAATTGGCTGCCTTTTGTGAATATATTCAGGTGATGCACAAAAACGTATGTGATATAGAATCTAGAAAATATTCTTGGTAATATTATTTTTAGTAATTTTATCACAAACTATTGCCTTCCACTTTTTCAATATATCTTTGCAGTAAAATATAATTATAAAAACATGATGAAACATCTCACTTACCTTACAATTCTTTATTTCTTTTCTATTTTAGGAGCATGCTCATCAAGTAATTCAAACAACACAGAAGAACCGACACCAGCACCTCCTCAAGAAGTTTTATTAAACTTAGATAAGTGTATTGTTAGTACATCTGATGAGAAATTAGAAATTGTTACGTGGAATATCGAGAACTTTCCAAAGGGAACTTCAACTGCTAAGGAAGTTGCCAAAGTAATAAAAGCCATGGATGTTGATGTTTTGGCTTTACAAGAAGTTACTAGTAAAAGTACATTTGAACAATTCATTGCACTATTACCAGGTTATGAGGGCGTCATTATGGCACGTACCGGCTTAGATCTCGCTTTTATTTATAAAACGTCTGAAATAAGTATCAATGGTAATCCTTATGGCATTTATCCTGAAGACGAGTATCACTCCCCCTTCCCAAGAAGACCATTTGTGCTACCTATACATTCTAAAAGTACAGGTTTAGACGTGATTATTGTAAACAATCATCTAAAAGCTAAGAGTGGTGCAAAAAATGAAGCTCGTCGAAGAAAAGCATCAAAATTATTAAAACAATGGATTGACTCAGAACATCCTGATGACAACGTTGTGATTTTAGGTGATTTAAATGATGAAATAACAGAACTCCCTGCAAAAAATGTATTTCAAGTATTCCTAAATGATTCAGTGAACTATGCTTTCGCTGATGCTACAATCGCTGAAAGCAGTGAGACTTCACAATGGTCTTATCCAAGTTGGCCAAGTCACATTGACCATATTATCATTACCAACGAACTGTTTGATAATAAAGCAGATACCTACACTTATCCATTTATGAGTTGTGATAAGAATTATGACCAGATTATTTCTGACCACCAACCAGTGTGTATTGTTTTAAAATAATTTACGAGATAGGTCCTGAACCTAACAAAACATCACCGTCATACCAAGCAGCAAATTGCCCCGCTACAATAGCACGTTGCGGTTTTTCAAAATCTATGTATAAGCCGTCTTGCTCTTGACGCAACTTTGCCTTTTGCAATGGCTGACGGTAGCGAATACGGACATCATACATACGCTCCTCTCCAACTTTTAAGGCTAAATCTGGTCGTATCCAATGTATTTCTTCGTTGCTAATAAATAATCCTTGACGTAATAATAATGGATGTTCATGACCTTGCCCAACGTATACGATATTTTTATCTACATCAGTACCTAAAACAAAAAGCGGTTGAGGCTTACCCCCAACATTTATTCCCTTACGTTGTCCTACTGTGAAAAAATGTGCACCGTTATGCTCTCCTACTTTTTCTCCATCTGATGATTGAAAATCGTAAGGACTATATTTGTCTTTAGCTTTTATTTTAGTATCTGCTAGTATTTCAATAGTGTCGCCCTTTTTAGCTTCCAGTTTTTGTTGCAAAAACACAGGTAAATCAACTTTCCCAACAAAACATATACCCTGAGAATCCTTTTTCTCAGCTGATGCTAAACCATATTCTTTAGCTAAACGCCTGACTTTAGGTTTATCTATATCACCAATAGGAAACATTGCTTTTGCTAACTGATTTTGTGAGAGCTGACAAAGAAAATAACTCTGATCTTTGTTTTTATCAATACCAGCTAATAAATTATAATAGGTTTTACCATCAACAATCTCTTCACTCTTACGGCAATAATGACCCGTTGCTACATAATCCGCACCAAGCTTTAATGCTTCTTTCATGAAAACATCAAACTTAATCTCACGATTACACAATACATCAGGATTAGGTGTTCGACCTTGTTCATATTCCGAAAACATATAATCAACAACACGTTCACGATAGTAATCGCTCAAATCAACTACTTTTAAAGGTATATCAATCTTTTTGGCAACCATCTTTGCGAAGAGTAAATCATTATCATAATCACACTCTTCAGATTTTAAGCCCGTAGTATCTTTCCAATTAATCATAAAAAGCCCCACAACATCATGTCCTTGTTGCTTTAGCAATAATGCTACAACGCTAGAATCAACACCTCCTGATAAACCGACTACAATTCGCATATACTTTTAATTTTGGTGCAAAGTTAAAACAAATTACGGCAACCACATGACTTCTTTGAAGCCGTAGGTTCGTAACTGATTTTCACTATCTTCGAGAAGTAGCTGTCCATATTGATCTACACCAATCACTTTAGCTTGAAACTGTCCATCTTTGTCCTCAAAAGAAGACTGAACTCCCAATCTAAAAAGATGATTGTGATACTCCGTATTGATGAAAGTATTCTTTCCAACTTCTGCTTTTTGATAGTAATATTCAAATCTCATCAAAAGTTGTTGAAAGATGACGTCCAAATCGAAAGTTTTTCCAGCTTCCAAAGCCAAAGAAGTTGCAACATAACCTACGGAAAAAGAACTATTGTTGACATTTAAACCAACTCCGCAGATACTATAAGCAAGTCCATTACCCATAACGGTATTCTCTATTAAAATCCCACAGCACTTTTTCCCGTTTATGTAAATATCATTTGGCCATTTAATGCTTACACCCTCTACATATTTTGATAGAGTATCATATAATGCTAAGCATACACATTGCGATAAAATAAATTGTCTTTCAGCTTTTATGTTCTTTGGAAACAAAACGATGGAAAAGGTAAGGCTTTTATCTTTTTCGCTAAACCATTGATTTTGAGCTTGTCCTCTACCGCTTAATTGATTTTTGGCAACTACCACCGTTGGCTCAGAAATCTCTTCTTTATTTATTAACTCTAAAGCATAGCTATTCGTAGATGCTAGAGCTTCTTTCTTTATCAATTCAAACATTTTGCAAAGTAAAGCAATATGCACTACATATCAATAGCCCAAACGACAACAACTTCTTTGCTGATAGTAATTTCTTGAGGAGAAAGGTCTAAAGAATTCAATCTCCTTCTGTGGTTTGAATAGCCTGTTACTACAACCTCATCTAACATATCTCCAAAATACGATGCACTTTTAACAACTCCATATTTAATCTTAATAATATCTCCAAGGACAATTCCCGAGGATTTAGCCAAAACTACCGCTTTATTTTTAGCATCTTTAACTGCATTTTCTATAGCTTCTTTTCTGAGCTTTTCTTTTTGTTCCTCTGAAAGTTTAAACTTCACATTATAAGACGTCTCATTTTCACTAATGATTTCAATGATTTGTTGTAATAGTTGTTTTTCATAGGTGTCTTCAATGTTGAAAAAAGCTTCTCCAGAATAACCTATCAATTTGTTTTCTTCTTTTTCTTCAATGTACCTGTAGTTTTCACTAATTGAGAATCCTGAAATTTTCAATTGCTTATTATCTACACCAATTGCTTTAAAAGCTTCTTGTAATCTACTCAGTTTGTCGACTAATAGAGAATAACACTCTTCATAGCTTACATGTTTAACAGATACAGGTATATTTATAATGACGTTTTCAGGCGATGTTTTAACAGAGGATGTGCCAAGAACTTGTATATTTGGTGTTTCTTCTTGTGCAAAAACGCTTGCTACTGCTGTCACAAAAGCTATTAACAATAAAATGATTTTTCTCATTTCTTGAATTTTTTAAATTATTTTAGGTTAAAAGTACGATTTTTCTCTCAAAAATTCTCATCAAAACAGCACTTTCATTCTTATTTTTTATTAAAATTCAAATAATTTATTATTTCTATAATTGTAGAGCCTCACATAATTACTAAAAATCATTAAATTTATAGTTCAAAAGCAGACAAATAGGTCTTAAAATATAGAAACAAAGCTATAAAAAGCGTATATTTGCATTTTATTCGAAAAATAAAATATGAAGATAAAAACAGAAGCTAAAGACTTAAAGAATGGTGTAATTGAAGGACTTTTGGAGAACAAAGGTGTTGATATTACTCAAATAGATTTATCAAACATAGAATACGCTGTATGCAAATACTTCGTTCTTTGCACAGGAACATCAAACACACATGTTGATTCACTCGCTCGATCTGTAGAGAAGTATGTCCAAGAAAATTTAGGACAAAAGGTATGGCGAAAAGAAGGTTTAGACAATTCTCAATGGGTTATTTTAGACTATGTTGATGTTGTTGTTCATATTTTCCAAAAAGAATACAGAGAATTTTATGGACTGGAGGCACTTTGGGCAGATGCTCCTCAGGTAACGATTGATGAAGTTAAATAAAAAGAACTTCCAAGCTACAAGTATAGAAATTAATTATGGCAGAAAATAAAAAACCAGAACAGAATAAACCATTTAAAAATCTCTTCCCTCAAGGAGGCAATGATGGCAAGAAAACACCAAGATTCAACTTTTACTGGATCTATGGATTATTGATGCTACTTATCATAGCATCATTTTTAATGGGTGGAGATTCACAAACAGAGGAAGTGAGTTGGCAAAAACTTTCCGAGATTATTCAAAAAGGTGATGCTGAGAAAATTACAGTCATTAAGAATCGAGGAATTGCAAAGATTTATCTAACAAAAGAAAGTAGAGAAGATTATCCAAATGCAACCAAAGGATCAAGATTTAGCACTCAAAGTCAACCTGAATTTATCAAGAAGTTTGGGACTCTCAAACATTTTGAGGAAAAATTTGATGAGTTAAAAGAATCACTCCCTGAAGACAAAATAATAGAACCCTCCTACGAGGAAGAAAGTGATTGGTTCAGCGGTTTCTTAATCGGTGTTTTGCCGATAGCTATTATCATTATATTTTGGATATACATGATGCGCAGAATGAGTGGCGGTGCCGGTGGTGGTGCAGGTGGCGGTGGTGGCATTTTCAGTGTCGGAAAGTCTAAGGCTAAGTTATTTGATAAAGAATCCAAAATCAATGTTTCGTTCAAAGATGTGGCAGGATTGGCAGAAGCGAAACAAGAAATTGAAGAAATTGTGGCTTTCCTAAAACACCCTGATCGCTACACCAAATTAGGTGGTAAAATCCCTAAAGGAGCACTATTAGTAGGACCTCCAGGAACCGGAAAGACATTACTTGCCAAAGCAGTTGCCGGCGAGGCTGATGTGCCTTTCTTTTCAATGTCTGGTTCGGATTTCGTAGAAATGTTTGTAGGTGTAGGTGCATCACGTGTTCGTGACCTTTTCCGTCAGGCAAAAGCGAAGGCACCTTGTATCATTTTTATTGATGAAATTGATGCGATAGGACGTGCTAGAGGTAAAAATCCTAACATGGGATCAAACGATGAACGTGAAAATACCTTGAATCAGTTGCTCACAGAAATGGACGGATTTGACACAAATTCTGGAGTGATCATTCTCGCTGCAACAAACCGCGCTGATATGCTTGATAGTGCATTGATGAGAGCAGGACGATTTGACAGACAAATCCACATAGACTTGCCTAACCTTAAAGAGCGTGAAGAAATATTTAAGGTGCATTTACGCCCATTAAAATTAGGAGCGGATGTAGATGTCAAATTTCTTGCAAAACAAACACCTGGTTTTTCTGGTGCTGATATTGCAAATGTGTGTAATGAAGCAGCATTGATTGCAGCCAGAGGAAAAAAGAACGAGGTAACAAAACAAGACTTTTTAGATGCTGTAGATAGAATTATTGGAGGTCTGGAACGAAAAAGCCATGTTATCACTGAATCAGAAAAACGACGCATCGCTTACCATGAGGCTGGTCATGCAACGATAAGTTGGTTGTTAGAACACGCTCATCCTCTTGTAAAAGTAACAATAGTACCTCGAGGTAAGGCTCTAGGTGCTGCTTGGTACTTGCCAGAAGAAAGACAAATCACAACAAAAGAGCAACTTCTCGATGAAATGTGTGCTGTACTAGGTGGACGTGCTGCTGAAGAGAATGTTTTTGGTAATATATCAACAGGCGCACAAAATGATTTGGAGAAAGTTACAAAACAGGCTTATGCAATGATTTCGATTTATGGCATGAGTCCAGTAGTTGGAAACTTCAGTTACTATGATTCTACAGGGCAGTCAGACTACAGCTTCTCAAAACCCTATAGCGAAGAGACTGCACAAAAGATAGATGCAGAAGCTAAAAAGATGATTGAGAAAAGTTATGAAAGAGCTAAAAAAATTCTAGCAGATAACGCCGAAGGTCATGAAAAATTGGCTAAATTATTGCTTGAAAAAGAAGTAGTTTTCAGTGAGGATTTAGAGCAAATCTTTGGTAAAAGAGAATTCAACAAAGAAACACTTAAAGATAAAAAGGATACTAATTTAATAGCAAACGCCATGGATAAAGATTGGATTACAGTTTACGAAGCAAACAAAAGATATCAAGTTGAATTAATGAAAAATCATTTAGACACTGCAGGTATTGAGTCTATCATTATTGACCAAACTGATTCTTCATTTGCCGGTACAGTAGGTGAGCTTTTCGAAGCACAGCTAAAAGTACTTAAAGAGGACGAACAAAATGCACGCGATATTTTAAAGAAGTATAATGAATAAAGCATTGCTAAAAAGAATAGTCTTCGGGCTACTATTTAGCATTACTATTATACTAAGCGTATTGTTTTATAAGGAAACATTCTTTGCCGTTTTCTTCCTTATATTACTTCTTGCAATGCGAGAGTTTTATTTGATTGCTAAATTAGCTGGAGCTATGCCACTTTCCTGGCTAGGAATCATCACTGGTGCTACCGTTTTTTCTAGTGGATATATGCATAGCTCTTTTAAAGATGCTTATTGGATGTATTTTATTATTTTAGAACTCTCTTTAGTTTTAATATGCGAAATTTTCAGAGAAACTAAAACAACTGTCCTTAATATAGGCTCTTTATTTTCGGGTATTCTTTATATAGCATTACCTCTTACAATTATTCAATATTTATTTTACATAGAATACAACCCTTATCTTATTTTAAGTATTTTCTTCATTATTTGGGCAAATGATTCTGGAGCCTATATAATCGGTTCACTCTTTGGAAAACATAAATTAGCACCTAAAATTTCTCCAAATAAAACTTGGGAAGGCGCTATTGGTGGTGCTCTGTCAAGTCTAACATTAGGATATTTTTTACCAGAGAAGCTTTTAAATTTCCCAATTTATGAAAGGTTAATTCTTGTTATTGTTATTATAGTATTTAGCACTTTAGGAGATTTATTCCAGTCAAAGCTAAAACGAAGTGTTAATATTAAAGATTCTGGCAAAATCTTACCAGGTCATGGCGGAATTTTAGATAGAATTGATTCTATGCTATTTGCTTTTCCTGCAGTTTTTGTATATTTAGGAATTATTGGTTACGAAACTTTTTAAGTTATGAGACTTCATAAGGAAGGTATAATCATTATTAGCGTTGCGCTTTTTCTGATGCTTGTTATCAATTTAGGCGTTTACTGCTATTTACCCCCAATTTGGGCATGGATAATTTCAATCATTAGTATTGCTCTGTTTTTCTTAGTAGTTTATTTCTTCAGAGAGCCCAAGCGAATATTTAATACCATTAATGACGCTATACTCTGCCCTTGTGATGGAAAGGTCGTCGTAATTGAAGAAGTATTTGAGACAGAATATCTGAAAGAAAAATGTATTCAGATATCCATTTTCATGTCTCCTCTAAACGTACATATCAATTGGCACCCAATATCAGGAAAAGTTCTTTACTCAAAGCATCATTCCGGGAAATTCTACAAAGCTTGGCTCCCTAAATCATCTACTGATAATGAACGCGCAACAGTAGTTACTGAAAGAGCAGATGGAGTAAAAATACTCACTCGCCAAATTGCAGGTGCAATGGCTAGGCGTATCGTGACCTATGCAAAAACAAATGATGAGGTTATCCAAGGTGAGCAACTTGGTTTTATTAAATTCGGTTCACGCGTTGACGTGTTTGTTCCTTTAGATGCAGAAATTCAAGTTAACCTTGGACAGAAAGTAAGTGGATTACATACAGTATTAGCTCATGTAAAATAGTACGAAATGACTAAATATATTCCAAATACAGTCACCCTGCTTGCTTCTCTTTTTGGGATGCTAGCTGTTTCTTTTGCATTTCAAGATCAGCTCCATTTAGCTGGATATTGCATACTGCTTGCTGCATTTTGTGATTGGGTAGATGGATTATTGGCACGTGCATTAAACGCTAAATCTGCTTTGGGTGCCGATTTGGATTCATTAGGAGACATTGTAAGTTTTGGAGTTGCACCCGCAAGTATTGCATTTAAGCTTTTAGAAATAATGCTTCCTGAACATCTAATGATTTTATCATATATAGCATTTATTATCGTCCCTTTTTCAGCGCTACGTTTAGCAATATTCAACAATTCAACAAACCAAACCACGTCATTTATAGGTTTGCCTGTTCCTGCACATGCTATGTTATGGGTTGGCTTAGTCTTTTTGAAAAATATAGATTTTGAATGGATACATCACTTTTATAATCCATACCTACTATTAACTTATGTAATAGTTTTCTCTCTACTATTAGTGAGTAAATTGCCTTTATTTGGATTAAAATTTTCCAAAGACGACAAGAGTTATAGAAATAAAACGCTTTGGCTTTTTCTAATCATCTCTATCTTGTTAATAGTTTTTTTCCTTTGGGGTGGATTATTCTTTATTATATTGCTTTACGTAGGAAGTGGTCTGTTTTCTTATTTTGACAGACAAATCAAACACTAATCTATTTTTATTGATACACCGCTTGATACCACTCTAACTTTTCATACCAGCTGTCTAATTCCGGGTGAAATCCTAAAGGATAAATAGAAAAACCGCTGCATTTTTTTATTTCGAATGAATATCCAGATTCTGCAAAATATGAAAATGGAGTATGAGCCTCATATAAGATTGCGTCATTCAGTGCATCTTGAAAAGCCATATAATCAGCGGTAGATGCATCATCAATCGTCAAAACTCTTACATAATCATCTAAATCGTATAAAATGCTTAGTTCCTCTCCAAAATATAGGTGCTCTGTAGCCTGTACTTCGTCAAGATTTACCTGTGAAAGTTGTGGTTTATATTTATCCATTATTGTCTGCATAGAACTAGCTATCTTCTCGATTTTACTCATATCTGCTAGAACCACTGATGCTGTTCTATAATCACCTTCTTGACTATTATAGTGATTATAAAAATCTCGTGCAATACCCTGTAAATCGGCATTAGGAATGGTGAAAAACTTATTTACAATAAGTTCATAAGGAAATCCTTTAGCCATCACTTCCATTGGAGAAGCGATTAAATAATCAGCAACATCACGCAATTCATAAGCCACCTCTATACTCGCCATATAGCAAGCATCAAAAAGTATGAAATCAAAATGAAAACTACTTAAAGCATCTGCTAAAACGTTTATATCCATTTCCTGTCCATAATCATCTCCAAAAGAGCGAGTTGAAATCATGTTATCTGCATTCTTAGGCATCCAAGCCGTGGCATGACTCCATAAAACAAGCCCATATTTAGTAGCTGCAAATTCTGTTTTAATGTCATTAATCACTCCCTTCATTACAGCAGGATCAGTAGAATCATGTTCATCATACGTCATCACTACTTCCTTAGTAACTGTACCATCTACTACTTTCAATTCTAACACCTTAGGTTTACCACCTTTATCATCAATGTAAAGCACAAGGTGACCATCATTAAGACCACTCTCTGTAAGCCCTTCTTGGAGTTCTGACAAGTTTACATCAATAAATCGTGAAAGACTGTTATCACCAATCATATAAAAGATAACGGTTCTGTTTTCAATTTCTGGAACATCCGGATGGTCGCTATCATCACATGAAGTAAATAGAAACAGGGCGAATATAAAATATAAGAATAGCTTTTTCATAAATTGTTATTAACAATATTGACTACAAATATACAAAAAATAAGACTACCAATTCTTTTATAAAATAAACCAGCATTATCCCAAAATAAATAAAGAAGGTTTTTTATGTATTTTCGGGAGATTGCTCTTCCACTCTCCCACAGTTTTTGTTTGGATAAATTCATCCGTAGCAGTAAGGTTACAGGCGATGCACAACTTCGATTTTGGATGACAATGTTCTACGATTGCATCTAATAATTGCATATTCCTAAACGGAGTTTCTATAAAAATCTGTGTTTGTTGTAGTTTTCTGACTTGTGCTTCTAAGCGCTTCAATATTTTAGCCCTCTCTCCTTTTTGTACAGGCAAATAGCCGTGAAACGTAAATTGTTGTCCATTAAAACCTGAACCCATCAATGCTAAAAGAATAGAGGAAGGTCCAACTAAAGGTACTACTTGCATTCCTTTTTGATGCGCCAAGGCTACCATTTCACTTCCAGGGTCAGCTACACCAGGACAACCCGCTTCAGAAAGCACACCGATATCATATCTGTCGTAATGTTTTTCAAAAAAATGGCTTACTTCGTTCCTATCTGAATTTTTACCAATCTCACAGAAAATTAATTCATCAATATTGATTGAACGGTCTACTTTTTTTAAGAAACGCCGTGCTGTTCTCAAATTTTCCACCATATAAACAGTAATATTTGGAATAATATCCTCGAGTACATATCTTGGTAGCACTTCATCAAGTTTATTATCGCTGAGATTGCAAGGAATCAAATACAATTTCATCATTTCTTTTTCAATTTACGAATACGTTCGGCAATTTGTTGTTCTTGAGGATTGTTTTGTGGCGTATAGAGCTTCTCATCTTTTACTTCATCTGGTAGATATTGCTGTTGAACGTGATTACCTTCGTAAGCATGTGCATACTTATAGTCTTTGCCGTAGTCCAATTCTTTCATCAATTTAGTTGGAGCATTTCTCAAGTGCAAAGGCACAGAAAGATTACCCGTTTTTCTGACTAGTGCTTGAGCTTTATTAATAGCCTCATAAGCTGCGTTGCTTTTTAAAGATGTCGCTAAATATATAGTTGCCTCAGATAAAATAATTCTAGACTCAGGCATTCCCACTTTGTTAACAGCTTCGAAACAAGCATTTGCCAATAATAGTGCATTAGGATTAGACAAACCGATATCTTCAGCAGCGGAAATGACTAGACGTCTAGCAATAAACTTTGGATCTTCACCACCTTCCAGCATTCTAGCCAACCAGTAAACTGCGGCATCAACATCACTACCTCGTATAGATTTTATAAAAGCAGAGGCTATATCATAGTGCATCTCCCCACCTTTATCAAATAAAGTCGTCTGAGTTTGTAATTCTTTCTCTACTTTTGCATTCGTTACTATTATTCTTTCCTCATCAGTATTCGCCAATAGTTCCAAAATATTGTATAGTTTACGACCATCACCTGCCGAGAATCGTAAAATAGCATCGTATTCTTGTATTTCAAAATGTTTTTCCTTAAGAACACAATCTTGCGTAAGTGCCTTATGGATCAGCTCTTTCCCATCTTCTTCACTCATAGGCTTTAACACATATACCTGACAGCGTGAAAGCAATGCCGAGATAACTTCAAATGAAGGATTTTCAGTTGTAGCTCCTATCAATGTCACCACTCCCTGTTCTACGGCTCCTAACAGTGAATCTTGTTGTGCTTTACTGAATCGATGAATTTCATCAATAAATAGAATTGGACGTGGAGAAGAGAAAAAAGTTTGGCTTTTGGCTCTTTGAATCACTTCTCTGACTTCTTTTACGCCAGAATTAATTGCACTGAGAGCATGAAAAGGTCTATCTAAAGACGACGAAATGATTTTTGCCAACGTGGTCTTTCCAACACCGGGTGGTCCCCACAAGATGAAAGAACTCAGTTTGCCACTTTCTATCATTTTACGCAAAACACCCTCTTTCCCCACCAAATGCTTTTGTCCCACGTAATCATCAAGATTAGTAGGTCTCATTCTTTCTGCTAAGGGTATGTGATGAGTTGTAGCCATGGTTCTAATTACAATAACGCTTTATAATGTGATATGCACTTTGCAAGCCCAATTCTCCAGCTTTACTTAAATCAACTGATGCAGATTCGGTATTACCCATATAAATCTTAACAATTCCTCTATTAAAGTAAGCTTCTGCAAAATAGGGATCTAATTCAATAGCTTTACCATAATCTGCAAGAGCATTTTCAATCTGCTTAGACTTGGCATATAAATTTGCTCTATTATAATAAGCATATGTAAATTGATCATCTTCCTTCAGAAGTGTATCATAATCGGCTATTGCTTGTGAATAGTCGATTATTGTTTCCTTTTTAATTAATTTGTTTTCAAATCTCGTTTTACTTTCTTCAAATGAAGCTATATATTCCACCATTTTAGTGTAAGCATAAGCTCTGTTCAAATATCCTAACAATCCGACTTCATTCTCTTTTAGTGCTTGTGTAAATAAATCGATGCTTTGCTGATATTCTTTCTGTTTGAGTGCATTTATTCCTTGGAGAAATGTCGTTGCACCCTGTTGTTTTTGATTTGATTTATTTGATTCGTGATTAGACAACGCAATATTATGTTCAAAATTACTTTGTGCATTGTAAGCAGCAATATGTTTTTCATAATTCAACAACCTATCTTTTTGCTCTGTTGCATTTAGAATCACTCGATAATCTGACAACAAGCTTACGAATACATTTTTATTCTGAATGCGCCCATCAGTAACCTCGCCATCGGTAAATTCTTTGGAATTAATATCAATCAATGCTTGGAAGTTAGCAGTAGTATCACGATAATTTTTTAATTCCTCAACTGTTTTAATATCACTATTATCATCAACTATCTTCAAACCTTTTTTTAGATCCTCTTCTGCTGCTATGAAGTTTCTCAATCTGCGTTTAGCATCACTTCTAGCAATATAAGCTTTTGCAAAATCTGGATAAATCCGTATCGCTTCATCAAAGTCGCTAATAGCTTGTTGGTATTGTTTCATTTCTAAGTTCACAACGCCACGATTATACCAAAATAAAATGTTGGTGGGTTGTAAATCTAAGGTCTTTTCTAAATCTTCCAATGCCGCATTTGCATCACCGACTTCAGCATTTAGCATAGCTCTATTAAATAAAGCGGCTGCATTGTAAGGTTCTATGGCTATGGCTTTGTTATAATCGTCTAGAGTTCCCTGCAAATCATTCAATTCATATCTTGCTATACCACGTATCATATAGGTGCGTGCATTATTTGGCTCTAGATCTATTGATTTATTATAATCGAGAATAGCCGAACGATAGTTTTTTTGTTTATACTTTAAGTAACCTCTTGTGTTATAGCCATCAACATAAAACATATTCAACTCCAGCACCTTATTGACATCAGCCATAGCTCCATCGGTATTGCCCATTTTTTGCTTTGCAATAGCCCGGTTCAGATAAACTCCGATAAGTGTATTGTCAAACTTCAAGGAAATAGTATAATCTTTTATGGCTCCCTCATAATCTTTCTGAGCTGCTTTAGTGATACCACGGTTAGCATAATTAATAGCATTATCGGGAGCTAAGTGTGAAGCTGTTTCGTAATCTTGCATAGCTCCTTCATAATCTTTTAGATGATGCTTTGCGATTCCTCTGTAGATATAGGCATAAGCATAGTTTGGATTGAGTTCAATAGCTTTATCACAATCAGCCTTTGCTCCTGTATAATCTTCTAAATTTAATTTTGCGACTGCACGAAAAAAATAAGGCTCAGGCAGATGAGGTTTTACAATAATAATATTGTTAAAATGTTTGATCGCCTCGGTATAATCATCATAATACAGTGCATTCCTGCCAACTAATAAAATATTTTTTGTATTCAGCTGAGCCTGCAATTGCTGAGCACATCCTAAAGATAACAAGAATGTAAAGAATATTAATTTGAGGAAATGCTGTAGTTTCATAAGAGGGTTTCTAGAAAGCAAAAATACGGTTTATCATTCATAATAAAAACCAAGTAGTGCTATAAACTGTTAAAACGTGACTACTTTGCTACAAATACACTATTTGACTGCTACTAATGAAACCTTCAAGCCATCATAAGCCAAATAAACATTTTCAGGTAATTCTTTTTGAACATCCTTATGATAACCCATGGCATGACCAATATGGGTGAGATAGGCCTGCTTAGGCTTTAAATAGTCAATAATTTCCAATGCGTCTGAAAGGCTAAGATGAGAAGGATGCTCTTTTTTACCTAAAGCATTAATTACCAAAACATCTAAGTCCTTCAACTTGTTTAAATTTTCATTATCTATCGTTTTGCAGTCTGTAAGGTAAGCGACTTTGTCAATTCTGAAGCCTAAGATTGGTAACCCTTGAAAGTGAGTCATACGAATAGGAATAACCTGAATTTCATCATTTAAAGCAAATGGCGTTTTATCAACTGCAACTTCACGTAGCTTTGCTCCTCCTGGATATTTTGGTTTCCCGCCCATAATATGTGGAAATGCAGCGTGTAGGTAAGTCAGTACTCTCTGTTCAGCATAAATCGGCAAGGAATCTTCTCGTTTCCAAGTTATAGGTCGCAATTCATCTAAGCCCGCTGTATGATCACGATGTTCATGGGTGAAAAGTACGTAATCAATATTAGTAATACCTTCAGACAATAGCTGTCCGCGAAAATCTGCACTGGTATCAAATAGGATATTTTTATCTTTGTATTGTAATAGTGCTGAAGTTCGTAAGCGATGGTCATGTGGGTCTTTCGATGAACAGACCTCACAGTTACAACCTATGATAGGCACACCTTGAGAAGTGCCTGTTCCCAAAAATATAAGTTGATCTTGCATAGAATTTATTCTGCCTCTCTTAATTCGTTAATAACCATAATAGGCAATTTTGCCAGACCTAACATTTGATTCAGCATGCTCTCACTAAAAAGTCGTTGCAGAAAACCGCTTTTCCGTTCTATTAAACCAATACCATCAAGATTATTCTCTTTAATGAAATCCATCATACCTTTAGCAGCATTTTTATTTTCAATTTCAACAAAATCATATCCTACATCCTGCAAATGCTCTACGTAATGAGATTCAAAAGCTGACTTTTTGCTCTCACCTGTTTCGTTAACATATACAAAATGAAGTTTTGCGTCTAATATTTTAGCCATGTTGAGTAAGCTTTTAAAGTCCTCAACATTTTGGAAAGGTTTTAAGTCAGTTCCAAATGCAATTGCCGTTGGTAGTTTTACGTTATCTGCGTCTGGCAAGAAAAGCATTGGCACATTTGAACTCTGTGCAAGTTGGCTGGGTTTGTTTGATGATAGTAAACTTTGTAACATATTACTGCCTTTTAAAGCCACTACCATGAAATCTACCCTATTATCCTCTTCATAGCTATTTACCACATTGGGTAACAGTCCACGTCCAACATAGGTAGCTATAGATGCATTAGGCACCTCTTTTAGCATTTCTTCCTTTTCATGCTCTAAATCCTGATAGGCATTTTTTTCTAACACTTCTGTCATGTCGCGTAGCATAGCTGTGCCATAGCCAGAAATATCATAAGCATGTAACAACGTAAAATGTGAGGAACTATCATGTTGAACCATTTGTTTCATAAAAGAAATCAATGCACGTCTTATTTCTCTTGAAAAATTTACGGGTAAAATTATGTTTGCCATAGTATTTTTATTTGCTGCTAATTTACACTTTTTCTACAAGTCTATAAATCCAAATTGGGGGTTTTTCAATTATTTCGAAATGCTTGGATTACCAACGGTAATTTCTTATTATCCAACCTATCCTTTTTGAATGAACTGTACATCTCCACTCTTAAAAATCCAGCTTCAACTAAAAGGTTTTTCAGTTCAAAAGGACGAATAGCATATAATAACGAACTATTTTTCACTATCTTATTTTCATCTTTTACAATTAATTCGGTATTGAAATCTATAAGACGATTGTCTTCCTTAAATTCATAAACTCTTTTAAAACAAATTTGTTCATTGTCTATTTTGGGTAATGCATTTACATTATTATCCAATATATAATCATAATTAAGTATTTGTAATAACAAAACACCATCTTTAGATAAGAGTTGATGTGTTTGTTTTAGAAAGGATTGAATCTTCTTCTCGGATAAAAGATGTACTAAAGTATTTCCAAAGCACGTAATGACGTCGAACTTCTTCTCTGAATAATCTCTCTCTATCTCCAGCATATTACCAATAGCAAAACCAACTTTAGAATTCAATTTGCTTTTAGCTATCTCTATCATATCTTCACTCAAATCAAAAGCTTTGATATCTTGACAATGCTCTGAAAGAGCAATACTAAAAGCTCCTGTAGCACAACCTACATCCAGCACATTAGAATTTGAGGTTATATGTTCTTTTGCAAAACGAAGTTTCATTTCCTTTAAAGGGAAAATATACTCATAATACTGAGCAATTGTTGCATAAAATTTATTAGAATCGTTTAAACTCATAAGCTAGTTAAACTTTTTAATATATTCGCCCATATCTAACACTTTAGCATCAGGAGAATGCCTATGAATAATACTACTTCCTATAGAACTTCTATATCCTGAACCACAATGCACCACAATTGGTTTATCTGTTGGGATATTTTCAGCTTCTTCCATCAACTTGTCTAAAGGAAAGTTTAGTGCGTTTTCAAAAACCTTGCTTTCTTCATATTCATCTTTATTGCGAACATCTACTATAGTGTATAGTTCCATATTGTTTTTAAAATGTTCATAACAAAACTGGTGCATTTTACAAAATCCACCACTGCCTAAAGTCGAGATACTCTTAAGATTTTTGTCATAACCTATACTGCTAATTCTATCAAACGTTCTTTTAACATCATCTGCAGAATTTATGATAACTTCAAACTGTTCGTTTGGTTTTACAATAGAACCAAGCCAAGTTTCCATAGCATCATTCTCATCTGTACACATAATGTTTATGCTATTCTCTAGGTGGTTATCTTTGTAGCTTTCTTCGCCACGCATATCTATGGTAATAATTTCTTTACCCCCTGATGTTCTTCCCATTATGAATTCTACATTAGCAAAATTAATCGCTGTTTTTCCAACACCTTGTCGATTTTGCTCCACATTAAAGCTGAAATAATTTGGAATAAAAGGCTGTCCGCTAGTTAATTCTTTTACAAATTCTTCTTCATTATTAATCTGAAAAGCCCAACTGGTTCTTCTTTCCTTACCTAATGTGCTAATTAATTCTTCACTTAAACCTTTCCCACAGAGCGAGCCTGCGCCGTGCGTAGGATAAATGATGACATCATCCCTTAAATCAGAAAATTTTGTCTGAATTGTTTCAAACATCATCCTCGCTAATTTTTCTCGTTCATCATCGGTTTCACCACCAGCTTCTCTCAAGTCAGGTCTTCCTATATCACTTATGAATAGAGTGTCACCGGTGAAGAGAGCATATTTTTTATTTTCACTTTCTGCAAGAATACAAATGCTATCTCTAGAATGACCGGGTGTGTAAATGCAACGAAACTCAATGTCATTCATCTTAAAAGTGTCATTATGATTGAAAGCTTTATGTGGGTATTTTGCCTCTGCATGCTTATTTACATATACAGTTGCTCCAGTCTCATTATGAATTTGTAAATGGCTACTAATAAAATCCGCATGCAAATGAGTTTCAAATACAGCAACGATTTTTGCATCATTCTCCTCAGCATAATTATAATAAGGCAGAGGATTTCTCGATGGATCAACTATTGCCATCTTATCTCCACTAATTATGGCGTAAGAATAATGTGCTAAAGGCGTAAACTCAAACTGTTTTATTTTCATGACTCAATTAAATTAAAAACTGGTTATCTATATAAAAGTAAGTAGTTTTTAGAGAATTTAAAAATCTGTTTCCCAAAATAGTGATCAGATAATCATTTCAGCTTCACTTATTTTAATCAAATACTACTCAATTTGATAATTAAACTACAGACAAAACGGAACAACAAGCATAATAAAATACTAAGAGTATGTGGCTACTAAACTTTCTGCGCCTATTTATATCAAGATATGACTGCAAATTCTATGCAATCAACTAAATTTAATTACTTTTACTGCATGAAATTACATCTAGCTAGTCTGCAAAACGCATTAATCCTTATTGTTATATCTCTTTGGGGGTATTTATCTTCTGAAACGCCATCATTAACAGCGCTCATTCCTACCTTTATAGGTTTGGCATTGTTATTACTTAATAGTGGAATTAAAGCTCACAAGAAAATTGCAATAAATGTATCACTTATTCTAACAGTGATTGTTCTCATAGGACTCATAAAACCCCTTCTAGGAGCCATAGACAGAAATAGTAGCATAGCTATCATCCGGGTAGTTGTAATGTTTCTAAGTACATTATGTGCACTCCTGTTTTTTATAAAGTATTTGTCACGAAAGAAGAAAATCTCTTAAATCTTTATTCCCCACTTCCGCCTTCTTGCATCAAGTAAGCTTTAAGAAAGTCGTCAATGTGTCCATCCATAACGGCATCTACGTTACCTGTTTCATGTCCTGTACGTACATCTTTCACCAATTTATAGGGATGCATCACATAGTTACGGATTTGCGAACCCCATTCTATTTTCTTCTTCTCTGATTCTATTTTGTTTCGCTCCGCCTGTTTCTTTTGCATCTCTATTTCGTATAACTGAGAACGCAACAACTGCATTGCCTTTTCCTTGTTGTCTAACTGTGAACGAGTTTCTGAATTCTCAATCACGATACCTGTTGGAATGTGACGTAGACGAACTGCCGTCTCAACTTTATTCACATTCTGACCGCCCGCACCACTTGAGCGCATTGTCTCGAAAGTATATTCCGAAGGTTTTATTTCTATTTCAATAGTATCATCAACTAATGGGTAAACGTAAACGGAAGCAAACGAAGTATGTCGCTTTGCATTACTATCAAATGGTGAGATACGTACCAAGCGATGAACACCGTTCTCGCCTTTTAAGTAGCCAAAAGCAAAATCACCTTCTATCTCTATGGTTACGGTTTTAATGCCTGCGACATCCCCTGCTTGATAATTGAGCTCTTTGAGTTTATAGCCGTTTTTCTCTGCCCACATCACATACATTCTCATGAGCATTTCTGCCCAGTCGCAACTCTCTGTACCGCCTGCACCTGCTGTTATCTGTAAAACCGCATTCAAAGCATCTTCTTCTTCAGAGAGCATATTTTTCAATTCTAATTTTTCAATCAATTGAATTGCTTTCTGATATTGCTTGTCGACATCTTCCTCTGTACCCTCTCCTTCTTTAAAAAAATCATATAATATGGATAAATCAGCTACCGAAGCCGTTACTTTCTCATACTCATCAACCCAATTTTTGAGAGTTCGTACTTTTTTGAGTTGCATCTCTGCCTCTTTAGGATTATCCCAAAAGTCAGGTGCTTGCGTACGCAATTCTTCTTCGTGTAATTTTATTCGTTTATCTTCGATGTCAAAGATACCTCCCCAACGCTTCGGAGCGTCTTATACTGTCCTTTAATTGCTCGTGTGTAATCATAGCTACTATATTTTTCTTTTTGCAAAGATACTTCTTTCTGAAATAATAGTCTTTTCTTGTTCTCGATAATATGTATATTTGTTCTAAGATAACAACACAGAGATGAAGAATAAAACAGCACTTATCACAGGAGCAAGTAGTGGATTGGGCAAAGAATTTGCTAAAATTCATGCATCTAAAGGTGGAAATCTTATTGTAGTAGCTAGACGTAAAGATAAATTACTACAACTTAAAAAAGAATTGGAAGCACAATACAAGGTTAAAGTATTGGTAATTACCAAAGATCTCACTCTAGAGAATTCCGTTAAAAAGCTATATAATGAAATAAAATCACAAAATATACAAGTTGATTACCTCATCAATAATACCGGATTTGGTGGCATTGGGGAATTTCATAAGCAAGATATCAATAGAAATCTCGATATGATTAAACTAAATATCTTAGCACTAACAGAACTCACGGCTTTATTTCTTCCAGACTTTGTAAACCGAAACCATGGAAAAATTCTAAATGTATCTTCAACTGCAAGCTGGATGCCGGGTCCTCTTCAGTCAATTTACTATGCGACTAAGGCATTTGTCACTTCATTCAGCTATGCTATCAATGAAGAAGTTCGCCACACCAAAACAAATGTGACCGTAACAACACTCCTGCCAGGACCTACTGATACTGAATTTGGTAAAATTTCAGATATGGATAAAACAGTATTATTTGACAATACGGCTACACCCGAAAAAGTTGCAAAAGATGGCTATGATGCAATGCTCAAAGGCAAACTTAAATGTGTAACTGGAGTAAACGGGACACTTAAAATGCTAATGAAACTTATTCCTTTTTCCCCAAAGAGATTCGTATTAAAGCAGGTTTATAAAATGCAACAATTCAAAAAATAAGATAAATTACTTATGCTAAAATTAACACCTTATTTAGTCCCAACTCTTTTACTCACTGCACTTATACTTGGTTCTCTATATGTCTCTAAGCGTTTTGTTTGGTCGCTCGGCAGTGGCAAAACGATATTCTTTTTTATTGGTTTTTTTGCTTTTACCATTCTTTCTTTTGTTGGCTTGTTTCTATGTTTGAACAAAACAGATACTTTAAGCCATGTAGTATACATAATCTCAGCATTCTCAATGGGTTTGGCTTTATACTTCTTATGCTCAACGCTTTTAGCCGATTTTATCCATTTGCTCATTAAATTTCCTCCGAAATATTTTAACTACCTTACGATAAGCCTTTCATTTATTTTATTTTTTGGTGGCTATTTATACAGCAAGAAAATACATATCACAGAACAAACAATTCAAATAATTGGTTTGCCTAAGCCTATAAAAGCAGTACATCTTACAGATATTCATATAGGACATTTTCGTTCCAATCCTGAATACTTAAATGAGATTATTGAGAAAACGAATGCCCAAAATCCCGACATTATATTTTTTACTGGCGATTATTTAGATGCAGTTATCGCTTTGGATGATAAATTCTTTTCACCACTTACAAGGCTTAATGCCCCTTTATTTTTTGTTGAAGGAAATCATGATGTGAGTACAAATGCTCCGGCAATATTGCGAAAAGCAAAGCGATTCGGTGCGAAAGTCCTAATGAATCAAATGACAGACTGGAACGGCATACAAATCATTGGTTTAAATCATATGGTTGCAGATGAAAATAGTTTCAGTCCACACACTTCAGCTGAAAAGTCAACAATTAAAAAAGTTTTGAATCAATTAGCTCCTAATAAAGAAAAACCAACCATTTTACTCCACCACAGTCCAGATGGTATTGAGTACGCTAACAAACACGGCATAGACTTGTACCTAACTGGTCATACACATGGGGGACAACTATTTCCCATCACCATTTTAGCGAATTATATGTTTGCTTACAACAAAGGACTAGATCATTTTAAAAACACTAAGATATATGTATCTCAAGGAATTGGAACTTTTGGTCCTCCTATAAGAATTGGAACAAAATCTGAGATTGTAATTTTGCACTTAACGCCATCTAACTAGGCTATTTTAATCTAATTCATATCTATGTATAGGCATAAAAATTGCTTTAATATCATTTAGTGCTTTTTAATAAAATTTGCTTCTTTTTATGTCGAAATTGTCACCATATATCACTCTCATCTCCGTTTTTATCCTACTCGTCTTGGGTTCTTTGTATGTTTCACAGAGATTTATGTGGTCAATTGGTGGTAGTGGTTGGATTTTCTATTTTTTAGGCTTTTTCTTTTTAGCAATTTTCGCTTATCTAGCAGTGTTTGCATTTATTAGTAAAACAGATAAACTAAGCCATTTTATCTATCTCTGTGGGGTCTTTACCATGGGATTTGTACTATATTTCTTAATCTCATCTATTTTTTTGATTTTCTATATCTATTAATCAAGTTCCCTCCAAAATATTTTAATTTTTTTACCATAGGTTCTACGGCTATTCTGTGTACTTATGGGTACTAACCACAGCAAAAAAAATCAAATTACTGAACATACGGTTGAAATAAGAGGTTTAAAAAAGAAGTTCAAAGCAGTACATCTTTCTGATATACATATAGGTCGTTTTCGATCTAATGCAGAGTATCTACAGGAGATAATTGATAAAACAAATGCACTAAATCCTGATATAATATTCTTCACAGGAGATTACTTAGATGCTACCATAACTTTAAAAGACAAACATTTTGCCCCACTTTCGAAACTTAAAGCCCCTTTGTATTTTGTAGAAGGTAATCATGATGTTGTAGTGAACGCCCCCGTCGTATTGAAAAAAGCGAAGAAGTACGGTGCTAAGGTGCTTGCAAACGAAATGATAGAATGGAATGGGATACAGGTTATTGGTCTTAATCATATGGTTAAAGATGAAAATACCCATAGCAGACATACAACATCTACAAAATCAACGATAAAGCAAGTCTTAGATGAATTAGCTCCAATAAAAACCAAACCATCTATATTATTACACCACAGTCCTGATGGTATTAAATATGCGAACAAACACGCGGTTGATTTATATCTTGCAGGTCATACTCATGGTGGGCAAATGTGGCCTGTAACAAAGATTTCAGATTACTTCTTCCCATACAATATAGGATTGAGCCACTATAAAAGCACATCAATTTTTGTTTCTCAAGGTATTGGCACTGCAGGACCTCCGATGCGACTTGGAACTAATGCAGAAATAGTAGTAATCCACCTAGTTCCCTTGCTTTAACAGCGCCAATATATTTAACCAAAATGTATTATTATACTTTTATTAAAGACGTGTAGATTTAGTATATTTGTGATTCAAGTCAAAAAGTTCAGATATGCAAAAACCTATCATCTATCAATTACTTCCAAGATTATTTTCTAATTACACCAGATCGCCTAAAATAAATGGTACACGCAAACAAAATGGTTGCGGAAAACTCAATGATATAACGACGCAAGCTCTGCAAGGAATAAAAGAACTTGGTGCAACGCATATCTGGTATACTGGTCTAATAGAACACGCCTGTGTAGAAGGTTATCCTAAATATGGAATAGAAGATGGTAATCCTCGTGTTATTAAAGGGAAAGCTGGTTCCCCGTATGCCATCAAAGATTATTATGATATTGATCCTGATTTAGCTGAAAAGCCTAATCGACGCATGCAAGAATTTAATGAGCTTATTTTACGTACTCACCGTGAGAACCTTAAAGTTATTATAGACTTTGTTCCTAATCATGTAGCTAGAATTTACAAATCGGATATGAAACCTAAAGGTGTTTCCGATTTTGGGACAGATGACGATACCACGATACATTTCTCTACACAAAATGACTTTTACTATCTCGATGAACCTTTGCAAGTGCCCGAAGAGTGTGGAACTACGATGGATAATCCTCGTCCTCCGTATCATGAAGAACCAGCTAAGGTCACAGGCAACGACAAATTCTCTGCTCATATTGATAAAAACGATTGGTACGAAACGGTAAAACTAAACTACGGTATCAACTACTCAGATGGAAACTCTGAACACTTCGACCCCATACCTTCCGTATGGGAAAAGATGAAAGACATCATAATCTACTGGGCGAAAAAAGGTGTCGATGGCTTCCGTTGCGATATGGTAGAGATGACACCAGTAGCTTTCTGGGAATGGCTTATCCCTCAAGTAAAAGAACAATTTCCAGAACTTCATTTTATTGCTGAAGTTTATAATCCTGACAAATACAAAGATTACATTGAGCGAGGACGTTTTGATTATCTTTATGACAAAGACGGATTGTATGACACTTTGAGAAACATCATGCAACATGGACATAGTGCATCATCACTCACACAAGTATGGCGAAAGTTAGACTCACAACTTCCTAAAATGCTGCGTTTTTTAGAAAATCATGACGAGCAACGTCTTGCCTCAAAACATTTCTTAGGAAATGCTCTTTCAGCACTTCCAGGAATGCTTGCTACTGCCACAATGCATACTGGGCCTGTAATGATTTACTCGGGTCAAGAAATCGGAGAACCCGCTGATGGTGCCTCCGGATACAGCGGAGATGATGGTCGCACCACTATTTTTGATTATTGGACGATGCCAGAATTTCAAAAATGGACAAATAAAGGTAAATTCAATGAAGTTAAGTTATCCGACTGGCAAAAAGCATTAAGGAAGCAATACGCTAAAATCATGGAAATAAGCCAACATGAGGCTGTTGCTGAAGGTGCTTTTTATGACCTAATGTATGCCAATAACGATAGCGAAGGTTTAGACCAAAATTATATTTATGCGTACATCAGACACATCAATACAGAGCGACTCCTTTTTGTGCTGAATTTTAACAAAACAGACAATCTTCAGTTTAAACTTAAAATTCCTGAACATACTTTCGAAGTAATGGAAATTTCAAATAGTGCTAAGATATTTGGAATGGAAATTTGTGGAGAAAAGAAAGAGTATTTTAAAATACCAAAGACACAACTAATGAATGAGGGAGTACACATCAACCTTACCCCATCATCATTTAAAATCTTTAGACTTGAATTCGGTATGTAGCTACCTCCAATATAATTCAATATCTAATTATTTATAGCTTTAAACAATGGTAAAGTATTTTGAAATTTCAGAAGTTAGGCAAGAAATTTGTGCAAATTGTCTTGTAATTTTAACATTCAACCTAAATATTTATAGATTTATATGTTTAAAACAAAACTTTTCACACCAGATAGTAAACCAAATAATGAACAAAGAGAAGAATTCATCTCTTTTCTATATGAGCAATTGGAAGAATATGGAGACCCTAAGGAACAAATTCAACAATGCGTGAAATATGCACTTAAAGAAACTGAGTCATTCGGAGGATTCGTTTTAGTAGGTTATGAAGATGAGCAAATTTGTGGAACAGTAGTCATAAACAAAACAGGAATGAAAGGTTATATTCCTGAGAATATTCTTGTTTATATCGCAACACATAAAAATATTCGCGGAAAAGGGATTGGCAAAAAGCTAATTACTGAAGTTATTGAAAAAACGGAAGGTGATATTGCTTTGCATGTAGAGAAAAACAATCCAGCAATATTCCTGTATGAAAAGGTTGGTTTTACCAATCCGTACCTTGAAATGCGTCTAAAAAAATAAGATATGGCTTTTATAACTTTAGACGGAAAAAAACTTCAAAAAAACTTTAAGTATTTAGATAAGTTATTTGCAAAGAAAAACATAAAATGGTCGGTAGTTTCAAAAATTCTCAGTGGAAACAAAACTTTTCTTTTAGAACTTTTGAAATTAGATATCAAGCAAATATGTGATTCACGAGTTACAAATTTGAAGTCGATAAAATCAATCAATCCTGATATTGAAACAATATATATAAAACCACCGGCAAAGCGTGCTGTCCCCAATGTTGTTCGCTATGCAGACATAAGTCTAAATACTGGAATTGATACAATAAAGCTTCTTTCTGAAGAAGCACAAAAACAAGACAAAACGCACAAAATCATCATTATGATAGATTTGGGAGAGTTACGAGAGGGCGTGATGCGTGATGACTTCATTCATTTTTTTCAATCAGTATTCGAGTTGCCTAATATTGAAGTTATTGGAATAGGCACAAATCTTTCCTGTCTATACGGAGTTCTGCCAAATCAAGATAAACTCATTCAACTAAGCCTGTATTCGCAACTCATAGAGGCTAAATTCAACAAAAAAATCCCCTTTGTTTCTGGAGGCTCATCTGTAACAATACCACTAATCTTTCAAAAGATCTTACCTAAAGGAATTAATCACTTCCGAGTGGGTGAAACTTTGTTTTTAGGCACAGATGTTTATCACGAAACACTTATCAAATCTATGGAAAGTGATATTTTCACATTGCATTCACAAATTATTGAATTGATTGAAAAGCCCGTAGTTCCTACTGGCGAATTTGGCACCAACTTAGAAGGAGACTCTTTTGAATTTGATGAATCAAAACTTGGTGAGAAATCATACAGAGCAATTATTGATGTGGGTTTGTTAGATGTAGAGCAAAAACATATCTTCCCTACTGATGAAAATATTGAATTTGTGGGGGCAAGTTCAGATATGTTAGTGATAGACTTGAAAAACAATCCTAAAAATTATAAAGTTGGCGATTTGCTTGAATTCAAACTTAACTATATGGGTATTTTGAGAATTATCAATTCCAAATATATCGATAAGAAAGTGATAAACCCTATCTCCTAACATACGAAATCATACAAAACTCGGCATACTTTTTATTATCTTTGTTGATAATGAAATTTGAAGAGATAAAAACACAGATTGAAGAATACCAAGCGCATGATTTGCGTTTGTTTTCTTCATCTTCATTCCAAACACACAGTTTAGTTTTATTACATATCATCAGTAGAATTGATAAAGAAATTCCAATTTATTTTATCAATACTGGATTTCTTTTTCCTGAGACAATACAATTTCGTGATGAAATAGGTGAGTTGTTCGATTTGAACATTATCAATATAAATCCTGAAACACCAAAATCTTCACAAAAAAACAGTGTAGAGAAGTTTCTATTTACAGAAAATCCTACACGCTGTTGCCATGTTAATAAAGTTGTACCTTTAGACAGTGTATTGACGAAGTATGATGTCTGGATAAATGGTGTACGTGCCGACCAAAGTGCTGTAAGGAAACAAATGAAACCAGAACAAAAAGCACCACACAACACTTTGCGTTTTCATCCGATGTTAGATTGGAGTAAACAAGATATTTTTAAATATTTAAAAGAGCATAATATCCCTCATCATCCTTTAGATAAAGAAGGTTATTCGAGCATCGGTTGTGAACCTTGTACGCGAAAAATGATATTGGGAGACGAACGAGCTTCTCGCTGGTTTGGAATGAATAAAACAGAATGTGGATTAAATACAGATCTAGTAAAATAAAGAAATGAAAGTACTCATAACAGGAGGTGCTGGCTACGCAGGCAACGCCTTGGTACAACAACTCATCAGTAATAAAGACGTTGAAGAAATAAGAATTTTCGATAACCTTAGCAAAGGGAAGCATGTATTATTACAACAAGTTGTCAAAAGCTCTAAAATTCAGTTTATTGAAGGGGACATTTTAGACAATTATAAGTTAAGCAAATCACTGCAAGATATAGATACTGCAGTTCATTTAGCAACTGTTAAACAGCCAGAACGCTTTCATCATTATATGGAGCAGGTCAATCACTGGGGTACAGCTAACCTGATAAACTTAATGGAAGAGCATTCTGTAAAACGGTTTATTTTCCTAAGCTCTACAGAGGTTTATGGACAAAGTAACAAAGAAATCAATTTATCCAATGAAATAATGCCCGAAACACCTTATGCTCATAGCATGTTCCGTGCTGAAAAGTATGTAAAAACGCTCGAAAATAAATGCGAAGTTGCTATCGTAAGGATACCTGACATATATGGTTACAATCCTGCCATGGATTTTAGTTATGGATTAAACAAGCGCATCTTCGATGCAAAATACAATGCTCTCTTGCAGTTAGATGCAGATGGTCTACATAAGCAAAGTGCAGTTCATGTAAATGATTTAGCCCAACTCATCTGCTATCTTAGCTTAACAACTCCAGAACAATCTATATATCTTGCGAATAGTGAACATTGGGACGGAATGGGTATCTACGAATCATTGAAAAGTTTTTATCCAAATTTAGAAGCCACTTTTACAAGTCATCACTTACGACTTCAAGACAATATCATCGAATCAGACGAAACAACACAGAAAATTATAAAAACTAAGACTTCATTGACTACTGGCATTGAAGAATTATTGTCAAATCTAAATTATTAAGATATGGATACGCCTACAAAATTAAAGACACTCAGAAAGTTAATGCAAAAACATCAGGTTAATGCATTTATCGTTTACAGTGCTGATCCGCACATGAGTGAGTATTTACCCGAAGAATGGAAAGAACGTGAATGGCTGTCTGGCTTTACAGGTTCGGCTGGCTTAGTTGTAGTAACTCTTGACAAAGCAGGGCTTTGGACAGATTCACGATATTTTGTACAAGCTACCGAGGAATTAAAAAACAGTGGCATTGAATTATTCAAACAGGGAATAGAAGGTTTTCCTCATTATATGGAATGGATAAAAAGCGAGGTTGAGCGTGACGGAACTGTAGCAATAAATGGACTATGCTGTGCTCATGATGATTGGCAATTGCTGGAGCAAAAGTTGGCTGTAAAAGATATCAAGGTCAAAGATTTACCGCTATTGGCTAAACTTTGGGATACTCGTATTGCAGGTGAAATGCAACCCATAATCACTCAACCTCTAGAGTATGCAGGACAATCAGCCAAAGATAAGTTAGCGATTATTCGAGAAAAAATGCAGGAATCAAATACAACAATGCATTTAGTGAGCAGTTTGGATGATATTGCATGGATTCTAAACCTTCGAGGATTTGATGTAGCTTATAATCCTGTATTTTTAAGTTATCTCTTAATTACTAACGAAGATGCAACTTTGTTTGTGAATATGGAAAAATGTAGTCCAACTGTCAAGAAACAATTGGACGAAGCTAATGTGAGATTAGCTGAATATGAAGATTTTTTCCAATATTTAACCAATGTAAAAAATCAACGGATATTAATAGCTGCACATAGCAATCAAACAATATTTGAACGATTGCAAGACGATAACGATTTTTATTACGCCACTCCCCCTTCCCAACTTCTGAAAGCCGTAAAAAATGCTACTGAAATCGAAGGGATGCGGAAAGCTATGCAAAAAGACGGGGTAGCTTTAGTTCATTTTCTTTATTGGCTGAAAAAAGCTGTAGGTTCTGAACCTCTAAGTGAATATGAAGTAGGCAAAAAACTACTTTCTTTCCGCGCCGAACAGGAAGGATTTCAAGGTGCAAGTTTTGGAACTATTGCCGGATACAATGAAAATGGTGCGATTGTTCATTATTCAGCAAAAGCTGAAAATGCAAAGTCTCTAACTGACAGTGGCTCTCTTTTACTGGATTCTGGTGGCCAGTATCTTGAGGGAACTACTGACATTACTCGAACTATACCTTTAGGAAACACCTCAGAAATTTTTAATAAGGACTACACTCTAGTGCTAAAAGGAATGATTGCACTGACTTTAGCAAGATTCCCAAAGGGTTCTAAGGGATGCAACATTGATGCTATTGCCCGACAACCACTTTGGCAAAACTTAAGAAACTATGGTCACGGAACTGGGCATGGAGTGGGCTGTTTTTTAAACGTACACGAAGGTCCACAAAGCATCCGTCAAGAATTAAAAGATCAAGAAATTTTACCCGGAATGATTACCTCCAACGAACCAGGTCTATATCGAGAAGGAGAATATGGTATTCGTCACGAAAATCTTATCCTATGTAAAGAAGATGAAACTTCTGAGTTCGGAAACTTCTATGCACACGAGACCTTAACCATCTGTCCATTTTTTACTGAACCTATAATTAAAGAACTTCTTAATGATGAGGAATTAAAATGGTTAAACGAATACAACCAGTGGGTATATCAAAATCTGAGTTCTGAACTAGATGAAGAACATAAAAATTGGTTAAAAGAAGTTTGTAAAAGCATTTAATTTAATAATTACACTAACTAAAATTTAAAGTCATGCTTAAAAAAGTCTTAACACTCATCATTACATTACTTCCTGTTCTTCTTTTTTCACAAGATGTAGATGAAAACATCAAAACAGGCAAACAAATTGTCCAAGAAAATAAAGATAAAGTTACTCAAATAAGTGCCGAGCAACTTCATGAAATGATTGAATCTGGGGAAAACATAACTATTCTCGATGTTCGAACAGAAAAGGAAAGAATGATAGGGCATATTAATAATTCCAAATGGATACCTAGGGGCATGTTAGAATTTAAAGTACAAGAAGTTTTAAAAGATGCTGATGCAGATATTGTCGTTTATTGCAAGAGCGGTGGGCGTTCCTTATTATCAGCTACAACTTTAAAGGAACTTGGTTATAAAAATGTTTTCATTCTGTCTGGGGGTATTAAATCATGGAGAAAAAACGGATATTTACTCTGTAACGAAAATGGAATGTTTCAGTATATGACGATTGAAAAATAGAGACTAAGTTATAAATGTAAAAACCTTCTTAGCCTAAAATCTAAGAAGGTTTTTATTTTTCATGAACTATTGCATGGTATTTGAGCCTCATATAGTAGAAGCTTCTATTAAACTAATAATTTTATTTTTAGAAGTTCATTTTTCACACTATTTATTAATTTAAAACTAATTTATTATGTCACTACACAAACAGTTAGAAAAATTAGCAAAAGTAAGTAATACACCCTGTCTCACCATATCATTTAATACTCACAGGAGCCATCCGGATAATGAGAAAGATGACATCAAATTAAAAAATTATATTTCAAAAGCTGAAAAAGAGTTATTAGATAAATATGATAAGAGGGAGATATCAAAATTGTTAGATAAACTCGGAAGCTTAGAAAAAGATATTGACTCTAATTATAATCTTGAAAGCATACACATATTCATCTCAAATGATGAGAAGGAGATTATCCGCTTGGAGCGTAAAACAGAAATAGAAAGATATGTCGTTTCTGAAAGCTTCGTTATTCGTCCGTTAATCAAAAATTACACGAAAGAAAGAGATTATTATATTATGGTGCTCTCTCAAGGTGGCGTGGATTTATATGAAGCGAGTGATGAAGCTATAGTGAATGAAATAAAAAACGAGGATTTTCCTTATCCAGAAAGTGGATATTATGCACCAAATGCTAAAAAGAAAAGCGATCCCAAATATATGGATAGTTTGATTAGGGAGTATCTAAACAATGTAGACAAAGCATTTGTAGACATTTATAACGAAGCGAAGAAGCCATGTGTTGTAATTTGCACTGCGGATAATTACAACAAACTTCTTGAAGTCGCTAATCGACCTGAAGCTTACCTTGGTTTTGCTTCCATTGACTATAATAATACTGACAAAGATCATATAACAGAACAAGCTTATAAGTTGATTATTGATAAAAAGAATAGAAAAGCTGAAGCAGCTATAGCATCTGCGGAAGAAGTTGTTTCACAAGGAAGAGTACTCACAGATCTTCAGGAAATATATAAAGCATCTATTGATGGATTGGGACAAATACTCATTGTAAGTCAGGACTACAAACAATCTGTAGTTTTTAAAGATGAAAGAAATTTCGAGATTGCAGAGAATGTCTCAGATCAACAAAACACCACTGATGATATCGTCAGTAAAATCGCTTGGGAAGTTTGGTCTAAGGATGGTGAGGTAATCTTTACTGACAAAGAGAAATTAAATGATTTTGGAGATATTTTGCTAATTAAAAGATTCTAATAAAAGAACTTAGGTAAAAGCAAAAAGAGCTATTTCGAATGAAATAGCTCTTTTAATTTGTTTAAATTAAAGGTTTAAACACCAAAACTCATTTCCCACTTCGGAGTTAACTTAACTGTGAAAGTAGTTAATGAACCATCACCTCCTACTATGTTTCTAAGATATAAATATTGGTCTTCTGCCTTAAAATAAGGTAACAATTCTATACTGTCATCAACTTCAAACTCAATTTTCTCACCATTTGTATTTCCTATAACCCATGCTACTTTTATTTCTTCATGATCTGGATTTGTTGCTTTTAGATACACTTCAGCATCTCTGATTGCCGTAAGATCACCTTTAAAACTACTATCTTCCAACTCCACAATAAAGTCTTTCAATTTTGCAGACTTCACATTATCAATGGTAGCCAAAGGTACATTGTCCTTTAGATATTGATCTGCATCAAAATTCAAATCTATAGGACCTATTACTGGAATTTTAGATCCATCGAATGATGCAAATGGAAACTCCACATCTTTTACAGGTGTGGGAATGTCTATAGGTGCTTTTACTCCATCGTTGTCATCATCACATGACACAAAAAACAGCGCTATAAAAAAACGCAAATAAACTAACAAATTTTAATTTCATAATATCTATTTTTTTAATTGGTTTTATTTGATTATAACTATACCTTTTTATGCATAAAGTGACAAAAAAATGGAGCAAGTTATTGCTCCATTTCCTTATATCATGCAAGGTTAATCTTATTGTAACATCGCATTATATTTTTCATATTTTTCCATCATCTCTGGAGAGCGTTCTCTTAACTTGAAATAAATCTCTTTTAAGATTTGGATAGTACCTACATCCTCAGGATTAATACTATGTGCTTTTTCAAAATATGGTAATGTTTCCGCATATCGATCATATAAATCTTCAACAGCAGCGTCATATTCTGCTTGATCCATAATATCGTTTACCTCTTCTCTACGTTTTTCAACAGCTTTGAGTAACATCACAGCAACGTTGTATTGCGATGCGAAATCATCTGGATTCATTTCTACGGCTTTTTCATACCATACTTTAGCTTGCTCAATATCACCTGTTTTTTCATAAATAGAACCTTTAGCTCTATAAAGAGATGCATTATTTGGCTCTAACTCTATTGCTTTATCTACATACTCTGCAGCTTTTTCAGGAGTTCCGCCAAGTAGGTTCTTATTAATTAATTCAAAAATGATATTTAAGTCATTAGGATATTTTTCTGCACCTTCTTCTAATACTTTAGTTGCTTCATCTTCTTTACCAGCGCCTTTTAGAGCTGCAGAAAGGCGTGCATAAGTCTTAGCTTCTTGGTATCCATATTCCTTTACTTCATTATAATATTTAATTGCTTTATCATAATCCTCTGCCTTCTCAGCAGCTAAAGCAACATTGAACATCATTGCAGTGTCAATACCCTCCATCTTTACTAAATCAGAATTTTGAATTTCCAATACCTTTTCAAAACGATCAACCGCACCTTTATAGTTTTCTTTCTCAAAAGCATTAGCACCTTCATTCGCTAAAGCATTTGTTAAATTAATCACATTAATCTTAACTTTTTTCTTCAATTTTCCTTTAGAATCTAACTCCAATGCCTTCATGTATGCTTCATAAGCCATGCTAGCTGCGTTTTCATCTAATTTTTGAAACAAGCCTGTTGGGTCTTGAGCTATTGCTTGATAAATCTCTCCTTTAGTATAATATGCTTTAGCTTCATTTTGCAAAGATGCATCTTTCAAAGCTGTATCAATGCTTTCTTTAGCTTGATCTAATTTACCTTTGGATAAGTAGCTATTTGCTTCTCTCCATTTTGATTTTTGAGCTATCGCTCCTACAGCAATCATTAAAACTGCCAATAAAATACTTACTCTTTTCATAACTTTTTACTTTTTATTATTCTATATTATCTGTTTCTGCATCTGAAGATTTGTCCTCCAAACTACTATCTTGATCTTCTACATCTTCAGTTGTTACCTTAGCTACTGCAGCAATCGTACCACTTTTTTCTGATAGGTTAATTAATTTCACCCCTTGTGTTGCACGTCCCATTACTCTAAGGTCAGCAACCGCCATGCGAATAGTAATTCCAGAGCGAGTGATTATCATTAAATCATGCTCATCAGTTACAGAAAGCATTGCAATCAATTCACCGGTCTTCTCAGTAATATTAATTGTTTTAACTCCCTTACCACCTCTGTTGGTCAATCTATAATCATCAACATCAGAACGTTTACCGTAACCATTTTCAGACACAACGAGTATGTTTTCATTGTCTTTGATACACACCATACCTACTACTTCATCCTTTTCGCTAGCCAAGGTAATACCACGAACTCCAGTAGCTGTTCGCCCCATCGGGCGAACTTTCTCTTCGTGGAAACGAATGGCTTTACCAGAGCGTACTGCCATCAATATATCATTTTGCCCATTGGTAAGTCGTGCCTCTAATAACTGATCACCTTCGCGAATGGTTACAGCATTCACACCATTTACTCGTGGTCTCGAGTAGGCTTCAAGTGCTGTTTTCTTTACAATTCCTTTCTTAGTACAAAGCATAATGTAATTGTTGTTGATGTATTCTTCATCATTCAACGTTTTTACATTTATGTATGCTTTTACTTTATTGTCACTACTTAGATTTAGAAGATTTTGGATTGCACGTCCTTTAGAGTTTTTAGAACCTTCTGGTATTTCATAAACTTTCAGCCAAAAACACTGCCCTTTTTCTGTAAATAACAGAAGAGTATTGTGCATCGTAGCCATTATCATGTGTTCTACAAAATCTTCATCTTTTGTAGCAGCACCTTTAGCTCCTACACCACCTCTGTGTTGGCTTTTATATTCTGTAAGCGGTGTCCTTTTAATATATCCTTCATGTGAAATAGTAATCACCATTTCATCATCAGCATAGAAATCTTCTGGGTTAAATTCCTCAGCAGCGTACTCTATTTTGGTACGTCTCTCATCTCCATATTTGTCTCTGATTTCTATCAACTCATCCTTGATGATTTGCATACGAAGCGTAATATCTGAAAGAATATCTTTTAAATGAGCAATCAGTTTCTGAAGATCAGCATATTCAGCTCTTAACTTATCTTGTTCCAGTCCTGTTAACTGTCCCAGGCGCATCTCTACAATGGCTTTGGCTTGAATTTCCGATAATTCAAAACGTTCTATCAGCCGTTGGCGAGCTTCATCTCTACTCTTCGAAGAACGGATAATTTGAATTACTTCATCAATATTATCACTAGCGATTATTAATCCTTCTAAAATATGTGCTTTTTCTTCAGCCTGACGCAATTCGTACTGTGTACGGCGAGTCACAACATCATGACGATGGTCAACAAAGTGTTTGATTAAATCTTTCAGATTCAACATTGAAGGACGTCCATTTACCAAAGCAATATTATTCACACTGAAAGTCGATTGCATTGCAGTGTACTTATACAATTTATTAAGTACAATATTAGCAACGGCATCTCTTTTTAGGTCAATCACAATACGCATACCATTACGGTCTGACTCATCGTTTATATTAGAAATTCCCTCTATCTTCTTATCATTTACAAGTTCGGCAATTTTTTTGATTAAGTCTGCCTTATTTACTAAATAAGGAATCTCTGTAACAATCAGCTTCTCACGACCAGAAGAAGTAGTTTCAACTTCTGTAGTAGCTCTTACTACTACCCGACCACGTCCTGTTTCAAAAGCTTCACGAACACCAGCGTAACCATAGATAGTACCGCCTGTTGGGAAATCCGGAGCTTTTATAATATCAATAAGCGTATCTATACTTACTTCATTATCATCTATGTAAGTACAGATAGCATTAACAGTATCGGTTAAATTATGCGGAGGCATATTCGTTGCCATACCTACGGCAATTCCTGATGCTCCATTCAAAAGCAAATTAGGTAAACGTGTCGGTAAAACTGAAGGCTCAGTAAGTGATTCATCAAAATTAGGTAAGAGATCAACGGTTTCTTTATCTAAATCTTTTAAAATTTCTTCTGCAATACGCTCCATTCTAGCTTCTGTATAACGCATAGCTGCAGGGCTATCGCCATCTACAGAACCGTAGTTACCTTGTCCATCAACCAAAGGATAACGCAATGACCAGTCTTGAGCCATACGCACCATAGTATAATAAACAGAGCTGTCACCGTGTGGGTGATACTTACCTAAAACTTCTCCGACAATTCTCGCTGATTTCTTGTGTGATTTGTTTGCCGTTAAGCCCAGCTCATTCATTCCGTAAAGGACACGACGGTGTACAGGTTTCAACCCGTCACGTACATCTGGTAAGGCTCTGGAAACAATCACTGACATCGAGTAATCAATATACGCAGACTTCATTTCGTCTTCTATATTGATTTTAATAATCTTCTCTTCCAAACTCATGTATTTTCTTTCAATTTAATAGGTTCACAAAAATACAAAAAAATATGTTTTTATTATAATGCAACCCACATAATTTAGATATTCTAAATGCACAAAAAAATGTGGAAATTTATCGCTAAAACTCCCACATCTCTTTATTGGTTTTTAGAAACAATTATTTGTCTCCTTTTTTGTATTGTTTCATTACTTCTTCACTCATACTCATGCTTGAAAAACCTCCATCATTTAGAAGATTTTGCATGGTAACTTTCTTGGTAAGATCTGAAAATAAACTAATGCAATAGTTGGCGCAATCTAATGCATCTGCATTTCCCAGTGGTGACATTTTCTCCGCAAAATCGAGTAAATCTTTCAATCCACCTACCCCGCTACCTGCAGTAGTTACTGTTGGCGACTGCGAAACAGTATTAATACGCACTTTGTTTCTGACTCCGTATTTATAACCAAAGCTTCTAGCGATTGATTCTAATAATGCTTTAGCATCAGCCATATCATTATATCCGAACACTGTGCGCTGTGCAGCCATGTAGGTTAAGGCAACTACTGATCCCCATTCATTAATAGCATCTTTCGCATAGCAAGCATTGAGTACTTTATGAAATGAAATAGCAGATATATCCAATGTTTTATCTAAGAAAGAATAATTGAGTTCTGCATAGTCAATATCTTTACGAACGTTAGGTGACATACCTATTGAATGAAGTACAAAATCAAATTTCCCGCCAAATACTTCCATAGCTCTATCAACCAATTTTTCGATGTCCTCCATTTTGGTAACATCACAAGGTACTACTTCAGCATTGCATTTTTCAGCTAACTCATTGATTGTACCCATTCTCAATGCCATTGGCGAATTGGTCAAAACTATTTCAGCACCTTCTTCATAGGCACGTTCAGCAACTTTCCAGGCGATGGACATATCATTTAATGCCCCAAAAATGATTCCTTTTTTTCCTTTTAATAGACTTCCCATATTTACTATATTTTGAGCGTAATTTCTCGTATGAATTATTATACAAATATAAGCAATAGTTTATAAAAATCAACTTGCCATTATTGCTCGAGTTTGGTAAGCCAAACTACTTTTGCTACTTTCGCGTACTATTTTTTTATTTAATTCATCATATGAATAGTCCAGATTTTGAAATAAAGTTAGAATACGACGAGAAACGCATTCAAAAAATGACTGAACATTATAAAGCCATTTTAGAATTACTCGGAGAAGATAGCGAAAGAGAAGGTTTACTAAAAACGCCTGAACGTGTAGCTAAAGCCATGCAATATCTTACCAAAGGCTATGCTGAAGATCCGCGAGAAATATTGCGGGCAGCACTTTTTAAAGAGGATTATAAACAAATGGTTCTAGTCAAAGATATTGAAATGTACTCTCTTTGTGAGCACCATATGCTTCCCTTCATAGGGAAAGCACATGTTGCTTATATTCCCAATGGAACTATTACCGGCTTGAGTAAAATTGCACGTGTTGTGGAAGCTTTTTCCCGACGATTGCAAGTACAAGAGCGATTGACTATGCAAATCAAAGATTGTATTCAAGACACATTGGACCCTTTGGGTGTAGCCGTGGTTATAGAAGCAAAACACTTATGTATGTGTATGCGAGGTGTACGGAATCAAAATGCTATAACAACTACGTCTGATTTTACTGGGGCTTTCAAGACCCAATTAAAGACTCGTGAGGAGTTTATTCGATTAATCGGAACTACTTTGCTCTAATTCATTATGCTGTTGTAAGCGATCATGAGTGATAACTTAAAAGGAATATTATCAGCCTGTGTCACAGCCATTCTTTGGGGATTCTTAGCTGTGCTAATGAAGGTTGCCTTAGCATATGTTGGCCCCGTAGAGGTAGCATGGTTTCGCTTCACACTTGCAGCAGGCATTTTGCTGTTTTATTTTATCATAGTTAAACCTAAGTTACTATCTATTGTTCGAGCTTTTCCTATTATCCTATTTATTGCAGCAGTTTGCCTCGGATTTAACTATATCGGATATATATACGGACTCCATTACACAGGACCATCGACGGCACAGATAGTCATACAAATAGGACCAATATTATTAGCCCTTAGTGGCATTTTATTTTTCAAAGAAAAAGTCAACAAATGGCAATTAACTGGTTTTGCAATTGCCATTATCGGATTACTATTATTTTACAACAACCAGCTTAGTCATTTTGTTGAAGTAGAATCGTTCAACAAAGGTTTTTTGTGGACAGGGTTTGCGGCAGTCAGCTGGACTGTTTATGCTATTTTGCAAAAAAAATTAGTCGCTAAATATGACCCCCAACTTCTTAATTTATTTATCTATGGTATTCCTGCGATTATGCTTATGCCTGCTACTGATTTCAATGAATTTAATGACTTAGCTAATTGGCAATGGATTCTTCTTGTCTTCTTAGGATTAAACACACTATTTGCCTATGGTTTCCTAGCTTTAGCATTTAAATACACTCAAGCCTACAAAGTGAGCATCATCATTATTTTGAACCCAATCATCACTTTAGTAATTATGACTATAATCTATCATACGAGTATCACATGGATCGAAGGCGAACAACTTTCATTAGTTTCTGCTTTTGGAGCCTTACTCCTGCTTACTGGGGCGGTTATTTCAGTTTTCTTCTCCTATAAAAACAAAGCTAAACTAAATTAAGTTCTAATGATTTTTGGAAAAATCCTCATTGTTTATCGCTAAGAAAACATTATTCTGATTTAAATATTGACTATTCCATTGTGTTTTGTACTTTTGGCATACTTTCTGAAAGGTAATATGTTGTTATGATAGAACTTACTAAACAAACAGTACCGTCTTTATTGGACGAAGTTTTTGATAAATTTATAGATCAAAAAGGATTTTCTTTTGTAAATGGGAAACAAAATACTTACAGAGATTTACAAGAAGAAATAGCGAGAATAGGAAATATACTACAAGAAAAAGGAATACAAAAAGGTGATAAAATTGCTATTCTTGGTGCAAATTCACCAAGCTGGGTAGCCAGCTATTTCGCGATAGCGACCCTAGGTGCTGTTTCAGTTCCTATATTGCCAGACTTTACTGATAAAGAAATTGAATCTATACTTCAGCATTCTGGTATCAAAGCTATTTTTGTTTCTTCCAAACTCTATCCTAAAGTGCAGGATGCAAAGATTGAGAGTTTGGAATATACTTTTAGAATGGATGGCTTAGCTCAAATTCCGAACAACACTTCTATTGAAAACTTTACTAATATTCCAGATGCCATAGTTTCAGCAGAGGGCTATCAATATGCTGATGTGGAAGAAGATGATTTATTGACAATCATTTATACCTCAGGTACTACAGGTACTTCCAAAGGCGTAATGTTGACACATAAGAATATTCTTTACAACGTTTATCAAGGACGCGATGTTCAAGAAATTACAGAGAATGATTGTTTTCTGTCTGTTTTACCATTATCACATACATATGAGAATACTGTCGGGATGATGTTTGCTACAGTTGCAGGTGCTTCAACATATTATTTGGAAAAACTACCTACTCCATCAGTTTTACTTCCAGCTATGAAAAAAATTCGCCCTGATTTCATGCTTACAGTACCTTTAATAATGGAAAAAATCTATAAGTCGAAGGTATTGCCGGGGATAAACAACAAATTCCTGACAAGGTGGGCATATAAACTACCTATCGGGAGACGTTTGCTCAATAAAGTCGCTGGGAAGAAAATTTATGAGGCGTTTGGCGGTAATTTAAAATTCTTTGGTATTGGTGGCTCTAAACTAGACCCCACAGTGGAACAATTTCTTCTGGACAGCAAATTTCCTTACTCTATAGGCTACGGAATGACGGAGACCTCCCCTCTAATTGCTGGAGCAGGAGTTGGAAAAACAAAATTAGGATCTACAGGCGAACCTGTAAGAGGTTTGAAGGTTCGAATTGCAAAAGAGAATCCTAATGCAGAAACTGGTGAGATTCAAGTGAAAGGCGACAATGTCATGCAAGGATATTATAAAAATCCTGAAGCCACTAGAGAAGTCTTTACTGAAGATGGATGGTTGCGTACTGGAGACCTCGGACTCCTTGATAAAAAAGGCAATCTATACATTAAGGGACGTATAAAAACAATGCTTGTAGGTGCTAGCGGAGAAAATATTTATCCAGAAGAAATCGAATCAATCATCAACAAAGATGAATTAGTTTCAGAATCATTAGTTACACAGATTGGCGGTAAGTTAGTGGCAATGGTACACTTGAATATGGATGAACTTGAAAAACGAGTTAAGCGTATTCAGTCGAACATGTCAACATTCAAAACAGATGCTATTCAGAAGAAAGATGACGCCAAACAGTATCTTGAGGAAAAATCTCAAGAAATTTTGCAAGAAATGAAAGTCAAGGTCAATAACGAACTGAATAAGTTTTCACAAATTCAAAAGATGGTATTGCAACATGATCCTTTTGAAAAGACTCCTACGCAAAAAATTAAACGATTTTTATACAAAAAAGACAAGGAATAATTTCTGAAGTCCTTCAAATAAAAGATGATTGTTTTCCTTATAAATATGGAAGGCAATCATTTTTCTTTTGATTATATTTGTAAATTGTTTCGGACTAATAAGATGACCTTATGAAATATAATAAAATCATTAGCATATCATTACTTATATTGCTATTAGGCAGTGTTTTGTTTATTTTTAACAGCGCTGTAAATGACAACAATCAACTAGTTTCCTCATCAAGCAGTAGCGAATATATGCAAAACTATAATGTCTATGCTCTTGAAGTACCATCGCCTGTAGATTTTGCTGGTGAAAGTGCTCCACTAAATCGTTGGTATGTGAAAGAAGCTTTAGATAGAGAATTATTAGTGAACACCTACTGGCAATCACAAACATTGCTTCTAATTAAGCGTTCTGCCCGTTTTATACCTTTAATAGAAAAAATTCTTAGAGAGGAAGGAATGCCCGACGATATCAAGTATATAGCCATTATTGAAAGCGGATTGATCCCTACGATTGTTTCACCTGCTGGTGCTGCTGGACTATGGCAATTTATGAAATCAACTGGTCGTGAATATGGATTGGAAGTTAACAGTGAAGTAGATGAACGTTATCATATTGAGAAAGCTACACGCGCCGCATGCGATTACCTAAAAAAAGGGAAAGCTGATTTAGGTAGCTGGACTTTAGCTGCTGCTGCATACAATGCGGGTTTTGCAGGGATAAGCAGACAGATGAAACGGCAAAATGCCTCTAACTATTATGATTTACGGTTAAACCCAGAAACGGGAAGATACATTTACCGAATTTTAGCATTAAAAACGATATTGGAGAATCCAGGTAAATATGGATTTAAATTCCATCCTAATGATTTGTATCAACCTATACCAACCAAAAGAATAGTTGTAGATTCTGAAATAGAAGATTTGGCTATTTGGGCTAAGCGAAATGGAATTAATTACCCTATCTTAAAGGAATTCAATCCTTGGTTGAGACAGAGTTACCTAAAGAATAAAAATAAAAAGACTTATTATTTTGAAGTGCCAGCTGATGGATGGGCTGACTTCGACTATTCAACATATAATAATTAAAAGACAATGCAAGATTGGATTGAAGTATTTGGGGCGAGAGAACATAATCTTCGTAATATCGATGTGCGAATACCGCACAATGCACTCACTGTAATTACAGGACTTAGTGGCAGTGGAAAGTCTTCACTTGCATTTGATACAATATATGCAGAAGGACAACGTCGGTACATCGAAACCTTTTCCGCTTACGCAAGACAGTTTCTAGGCGGACTAGAACGCCCTGATGTCGATAAAATAACAGGTTTAAGTCCTGTTATAGCTATTGAACAGAAAACAACGAATAAAAATCCGCGCTCTACAGTAGGTACTGTAACTGAGCTTTATGATTTCCTGCGATTGCTCTATGCACGTGCTGGAATCGCCTATTCCTACAAAACTGGCGAACCGATGGTAAAGCAAACTGAAGAGCAAATCATTGATATGATTATTAAGGATTTTGAGGGTAAACCTGTTTATTTATTAAGTCCTATAGTAAAAGGTCGAAAAGGACATTATCGTGAACTTTTTGAACAGTTTCGTAAGCAAGGATTTCTGCATGCTCGTATAGATGGTGAGATTGTTGAACTTTTACCTGCAATGAAACTTGACAGATACAAGACTCATGATATCGAGCTGCTAGTTGATAAATTGAAGATTACAAACGAGAAGCACGATAGATTAAAAAGCTCTGTCAAAACAGCATTGAAACAGGGAAAGGGTGTAATGATGGCACTAGATAAAGAAGGTGAGCAACCTCGCTTTTACAGTCGTTCGCTGATGTGCCCAACGACAGGAATCGCTTATGCAGACCCAGCACCCCACTCCTTTTCATTCAACTCGCCTAGAGGTGCCTGTAGCCGATGCAATGGTTTAGGTCGAGTAGATGATATTGCAGTAGAAAAAATTATTCCAAATAAAAAATTAAGTATAAGAGAAGGTGGAATTGTAGCCGTTGGTAAATACAAAAATGCACTATTGTTTTGGCAATTTGAAGCTATCGGGAAAAAATATGGTTTCACAATTGATGACCCTATTGAATCATTATCAGAAGAAGCTCTCGAAGTCCTTCTTAATGGCTCTCAAGAGCCTTTGAAATTGAAAAATACCCCTCTTGGGAGTTCAGCCAACTATATGATAACTTTTGATGGAATTATATCTTATATTAAAAGTCAAAATTCTAACAAAACTTCAAAAAAAGCGCAACAATGGGTCGAACAGTTTGTAGAAAATAAAGTTTGTCCTAAATGTAAAGGTCAGCGATTAAAGAAAGAGTCATTACATTTTAAGGTTTATGACAAAAACATTTCGGAACTTGCTCAATTAGATTTAGGTGCTTTTGCAGAATGGCTTAAAGAGTTACCTAAACATCTTACAAAAAAACAAAAGTTAATTGCCACAGAACTTCTGAAAGAAATAAGTACCCGTTTAGATTTCTTACTTGATGTTGGACTTTATTACTTGGCACTTGACAGACCTTCAGCAAGTCTCTCCGGTGGTGAAGCACAGCGTATTCGACTAGCAACGCAGATTGGCTCACAATTGGTAAATGTTTTATATATATTAGACGAACCAAGTATTGGCTTGCACCAGAGAGATAACGATAAATTGATACATTCGCTTTTACAGCTTAGAGATAAAGGAAATTCGGTCATTGTAGTAGAGCACGACCAAGAAATGATGGAAAGTGCTGACTATATTATCGATATGGGTGAACGAGCAGGAAGACACGGTGGAAAAGTTGTAGCTAAAGGAAGTTATAAAGAGCTTTTAAAATACGATACATTAACGACTAAATATCTTAAAGGAGAGCGGTATATACCTGTTCCAGAAGAAAGGCGTGAAGGTTCAGGGAAAAATATAACCCTAATTAATTGTACTGGTAATAATTTGAGAAATGTATCTGTGAGCATCCCGCTAGGTAAATTAGTTTGCGTAACCGGTGTTTCAGGTAGTGGAAAATCTACATTAATCAATGAAACACTCTATCCTATTCTGTCTCATCATTTTTACCGAGCAATTACCAATCCTATGCCCTATGAAAAAATTGAGGGAATTGAAAATATCAATAAAGTAATCCAGGTTAATCAAGCGCCCATTGGTCGCACCCCACGTTCCAATCCTGCGACCTACACAAATATATTCACTGATATTAGAAAAATATTCGAGCAACTTCCCGAGTCTAAAATTAGAGGCTATAAAGCAGGACGTTTTTCGTTCAACGTAAAAGGCGGTCGTTGCGAAGTTTGCCAAGGTGCCGGTCTTAGGACGATAGAGATGAGTTTCCTGCCTGATGTTTATGTGCCATGCGATGTTTGCCACGGAAAACGCTACAATAGAGAGACCCTAGAAGTTCGTTACAAAGGAAAATCTATAGGTGATGTTTTAGAGATGACAATAGAACAAGCGGTAGAGTTTTTTGAGAATATTCCCAAGCTACATCATAAGCTAAAGACACTTGAAGAAGTAGGTCTAGGTTATATTACGTTAGGGCAATCCTCTACGACTTTGTCTGGTGGTGAAGCACAGCGGGTGAAATTAGCTACAGAATTAGCAAAACGTGATACCGGCAATACGCTTTATATCCTTGATGAACCCACAACAGGCTTACATTTTGAAGATATTTGTATCTTGCTAAAAGTCATTGATAAAATCATGGAGCGAGGAAATACAGTGATTATTATAGAGCATAACTTAGACATCATAAAGATGGCTGACCATATTATTGATATAGGACCAGAAGGTGGTCAAGATGGTGGTCAAATCCTTTTTGAAGGCACACCGGAAGAGATTATAAAGAAAAAAGATTCTTACACAGGTTTTCATTTGGGGAAATACATGAACGGTTCTAAATAGGCTTTAGCTTTTAGGTGTTAGTATTTAGTGAAATGCCCGTCAATAATATTAAATAATAGAAACAGAAAGTGGTAATGTGACTCAAAATAGGGAAAACCTACCGCTACAAAATGAAAAAAACATTACTACTACATTTTTAGTATTTTTATGGACTATTGAAGAAGAAAAAAGAATATGAAAACTATGAAAAAATTACCTTATTTAATTACTCTTTTAGTGCTAACTTCTTGTACTATTCTTACGAGAGAAGCCATTTACTGGGACGCTGACATTGACGATTATAAAGTATTCCCAACTTACGATTTTAAAGAAAATAATAAGAAATACTCTTTTTGTCCTAAAAAGGTAAATCTTTTAGATACAATGCTCTTTAAAAATGCAAAGGGTGAGAAAGAAACATTAGACGAACTTCTTAAAGGAACAAAAACAAGCCAATTCATTGTTATACAAAACGATACCATTTTATATGAAGGCAACTTCAACGGCTATAAACGCTCTGACTACACAACTTTATTTTCCATTTCAAAATCAGTAACTTCGCTACTTGTCGGCATTGCCATTGATGAAGGATTAATCGAAAGTGTAAATGATACTATCACAAAATATGTTCCTGAATTACGCAACAAAGCCCCTGAATTTAATGAACTTACTATAAAGCAACTTCTAAATATGCAGGCAGGGTTAGACTTTAATGAAAATTATAGCAGTCCATTGTCTGATATGGCTCGATTATACTACGGAACAAACCAATTAGGAAAATTGAAGCGTATGAAGTTTGCACACAAACCGGGAACTTATCACACATACCAAAGTGCTCAAACAGCTTTGCTCGGAATAGTGGTTGAAAAAGTTACAGGTAAAAATTTGGGAGAATATTTTGAAGAAAAAGTATGGAAACCTCTACAAATGGAAAATAAAGGTTCATGGTCATTAGATGATAAAAGACATCGTTCTGCAAAATCTTATTGCGGATTGAATTTATCAGCAATTGATTTGGCAAAAATTGGTCGTCTATATCTTAATAAAGGGAAATTTAAAGACCAACAAATCGTATCCGAAAATTGGATTGACGCTACCTTAACAAATTATCCGAAAAATAACAATTACAACTATCAGTGGTATAATGGGTTTATAGCAGGAACTGATGAAGAAGGAATTCCTTATTTTACAGACTCTTTACAAGCTCTAAAACGATACGAAAATGTCTATGCTAACAAACGCTATAATACAAGCTATTATATTTTTAAAAGTTGTATAAAAGACTGGACAAATAAAAAATATATAAAATATTGTCAAAAACATTATAATTGGACAGATATAAATGAATGTAGATGGGAACTCTCTGTACTGACAGGACGTTTTCAAACATTAGGAATTATGCATCAAATATTATACATTGACCCTATAAAAAATATAATTATAGTTCGCTTAGGAGAAACTGATTATAGTAATTACAAACATGGACGATATGAAAATTTAATGGAAGAGATTATGAATGCTTTACCTCCTAATGATTAAAAATAATATATGAAAAAAATAAAAATACTTTGTAAAAACAACGGAATAACGAAGGAATTTCCTCTGGGAACGACTCTTATTGATATCGCAAGAGACATTGTGCCTGAGATGAATGTGATCGGAGTCTTAGTCAACAATACCTTAAAAAATATGGATTTCGAGGTTTTCAAACCTAAAACACTAAAGTTTTTGGATGCTAGCTCGACCATTGGGATGGATATTTATGAGCGTACACTATCATTCATTCTCTATGTGGCAGCACGTCAACTTTATCCTAAAGAAAAGTTAAAAGTAGAACATGGTGTTCATAATGGTATCTATTGTCGCTTTGCCAACAAGCAACTTGTTTTAGATAACGGAAAAGTGGCTGCTATAAAACTGCGAATGCAAGCTATTATTGATCAGGATTTACCTATTATCCGCGAGGAAATACAAACTGAAAAAGCTATTGACTTATTTGCAAAACAAGGTTTATTAGACAAAGTATCTATCTTGAAAACACGAGGCAATCTTTATAATTCTGTTTATTCATTAGCCGGAGAAGTCAACTATTATTATAATGCCCTTGCACCTTCTACAGGCTCAGTAAAAGTATTCAATTTGGTGCATCATTATAAGGGTATGCTATTATTTCTTCCTAAAACAAGTAATCCTAAAGAAACATCTGAATTTATAGAACAGCCTCAAAAATTTGCTGTAGTCAACGAGTTTAAACGATGGGGCAAAATATTAGGAGTAACTGATGTTGGTACTCTTAATGATACTGTAATTAACCGGAGTATCAGTGACTTCATCAAAATATCTGAAGCTCTACATGAAAAGAAAATTGCCCGTATAGCTGATGAAATATATCATTTGAGAAAGAAAACAAAGCTAATTCTTATAGCTGGTCCATCGTCTTCCGGAAAAACAACATTTAGCAAAAGATTGTCCATACAGCTACGTGCTAATGGTTTACGACCCGTCAATATTTCTACAGATAATTATTTTGTCGATCGGGAATTTAATCCTAAAGATGAGAACGGCGAATACGATTTTGAAACTATAGAGGCCGTTGATTTAAAACAATTTAATCAGGATTTAACAGATTTAATAGCACAGAAAGAAATTCAAGTTCCTCGTTTTTCTTTCCAAGAAGGAAAACGACAGTACACTGGTGAAACCTTAAGTATCTCAAAGAAGAATGTCATTATCATTGAGGGCATTCATGCATTGAATCCTCGCCTTACTGAAGCTATTGACGATAAATTAAAATACAAAATTTATATTTCTGCTTTAGCATCTATTAATATCGATAGAGATAACCGTATTCCAAGTTTTGAAAATAGACTAATTCGCCGAATTATAAGAGATTATAATTATCGTGGATATTCTGCCAAAGACACTATATCACGTTGGGAGAGCGTGAGACGTGGCGAAAAGAAACACGTTATCCCATATATGAATGAAGCTAATATTATGTTTAATTCTGCTCTCCCCTACGAGTTAGGTGTTCTAAAACAATACGCAGAGCCTATTTTACGTGAAGTCTCCTCAAATTGTAAAGAATACTCTGAGGCACAGCGACTATTGAAATTTTTCAGCTTTTTTGTTCCTATTTTGGCAGATGAAATCCCTCCGACTTCCCTACTTCGAGAATTTCTCGGGGGTAGCTCTTTTGAATATTAAAAACTAGACGGAATTTGGTGAATTAGAATGTTTGACTTCTTAATTCTATCCATTTATACGAAATTCCAATAATGGAGTAACACATAGAGCCAATGTGCAAAAGTACCTGCAGCTATACCTCCTATTGTATGTGAAAGTAGGGCTCTTGATGTTAGACTTCTAAAATTCAGCGAGTCAAGCATAGCCGTATGCGTACTCAAATAACCACTCCAACACATTCCCATCGCGGTGAAAACTGCAATTTCATTAGCTCCCACATATCCTTCAGCCATGAAAGCTTTCACTAAAGATAAAGCTGCACCAACAGCACCTAAAGATGTTATAGGAAAAGCAATCAATTCGGGTTGTTCAAACCCAAACAAACCTTCAAAAAACCACCAAATAGTTCCTGCAATTTCAGGCAATACAGGCACTCCTTCATAGGCTAATCCTTGATACCCAATAGTAGGATCTTTAGGTCCAAATGTGGTAATCATTACCAAAGAACTAATAATTAAAACTCCAGGAATAATTGCTAGACCCAAATTTACTCCTTCTTTCCCTCCATCTAAAATAGAGTTGAGAAAGCGCAAAAATACACCACCCTCTGTTTTATATGATATTTCAACTTCGTCATCTTGCTCTTCTTCATCAACTACAGTATCAACTTCCTTCCTGTCTTTAATTAAATATTGCATCAACCGAGTAGAAACTGCAGCCCCCACTACTGTCCCCGCTAAGCCCACCATTGCGGCATTGAAATAGCCAAATCCAGACATAAAAGTTATCACTATAAGCCCCATACCAAAAGCAGTCCCAAAATTCGTCAGTGAAATCAACTCATATTCTTTAAAATAACTTTTATAGTTTTTATCATTTGCCAGACTGATAATTGCGGGATTGTCTGAGAAAAACGTCATCAATCCTGCAAGAGCAGCAACACCAGGAAGATTAAAAATAGGTCTCATAAATGGTTTTAAAATGACCTCTAAAAGACGAACCACACCAAATTCAATAAATAAACGACCTAAGGCACCAGAAAGCACTGTAATTCCCATAATGAAAAAAACCGTATTCAGAAGTAAGTCCCAAGCGGTATTCATCAATGTGTTTAACATATTACTCATTCCCATATGATGACTGAGGTAAGCAAAAAAACCAAAAAACAATATTAAAAAAACAAAAGCTTCATAACGTCTCTTCAATAAAAAATCTGATTGCCTAATAGTCTTTTTGCGAGGTATTTTCATAGCATGGCTGTTTAAACGTGCTAAAGGATGCACTAATCATTATAATATAGTATGAATAATAACTAGACATACTCTTTATATTTTGCAGTGCAAATGTAAGTTTTCAAATGATTATATTGAATAGCTTAAAATTAGCTTTACAGCAGTTTTTTCAATGAATAGAGAGTCTTAATTCAATAAATTCTAAACTAACAATAATATCTGCTCTACTTGTTTAGCATTTACTAGTTAAAATCTCATTTGATTGAATTCCTTATTTTAGATTCTATTTTTGTGTTAACTCAAAGGTTTGAAGCTTTAAATTATTAATTAAAATGAAGATATTTTTAGGCTACTCTTTTTTTTATTTCTGTAATTTTTCTGATAGCATAGGGCCTTTTATGTTGAGATTCATAATAAGTTTTCATTAATAAATCAGCAACAATACCTACACTAATAAGTTGAATTCCTGCTAAAAGTAACATAACTCCTATGATTAAAAGAGGTCGTGAACCGATGTCTTCTCCTAAGATATATTTCACTACCAGCAGCCATAGCATAACTAAACTCCCAAGGGATAATGCAATAAGTCCTGCATTTCCGAACAAATGAACGGGTCGTTGCAAATACTTCCTGAGAAAAATTATCAAAGTTAAATCGTTTATGACTTTAAACGTTCTACCTAAACCATATTTTGATTTTCCAAATTGACGAGCATGATGACGAACTGGAACTTGTTAAATTCTTGCACCATTCAAAAAAGCTAACAAATTAATAAAACGGTGCATTTCTCCGTATAGATTTAATTCCTTAGCCGTTTCTTTGTTAAACACTTTTAATGCACAACCATTGTCTTTAATATTCATTTTGGTCGCTTTACGAACCATGAAGTTTGCAACTTTAGAAGGGATTGTTTTCAAGAATTTATCTTTCCTTTTGTGTCTAATGCCTGTTACTACATCAAAATCACCCTTTTGTATCCTTTCTATCATCATTGGGATATCTCTAGGATCATTTTGCAAATCTCCATCAAGCGTAACGATATAATCTCCCTTTGCTAAATCTATTCCAGCGGCTAGAGCTAAACTTTGCCCGTAATTTTTTTTCAGTCCGACTAGAATTAAATGCGGATTATCTATTACTTTGATATTTGACCTAGTTCTATCAGTAGAACCGTCATCTACCAAGATTAATTCATAATTAAAGTCGCTCATAGCTTCAGATATACGTTCTGAAAGCAATTTTACATTTTCTTCTTCGTTATAAACAGGAATTACAATAGATATAAATGGACTAGTGTTTGAATTCACTTGATAAAGTGTAATTTAGTACTCTATAAAAGCTTTTCAAATATACCTTAAAATTATGCGCGTGTTTATTAAGTTTAAGTTACCTCTTTATTTGGTTTTGTAGTTAGTTTATTATTATGCATTGCGAATATATGGGGTTATCCTATTACTATTTTAGATGAAGCAAAAAATGCTGAAGCAGCAAGAGAAATGTTTCAGGGTAATCACTTTCTATCTTTAGTTATAAACCTATATTAGGAGGATTATTCGTTTTGTTATTAGCTACACCTTGGTTTATTTGGATTCATTACGAAACTCAAGGAGCGTACACTGAAGGTTTTTTCATAAAGCATAACATCAACCGATTTAGTAGTGAGATGGAGGGTCATGGTGGCTTATTTATAATAACATGGTTATTTGTTGTGCTCGGACTCTTCCCTTTTGGAACTTTCATTCCACAAAGTCTTTGGCAGGGTTGGAAATTTCGAAAAGAAAATGATTTAATAGCTTACTGTTTTGTACTTAGTACAGTGATTATTCTTTTTTTTAGCATCTCTGGAACCAAACTACCCAATTACACACTTCCAGCAATGCCTTTTTTAGCTATTCTAATAGCCTATTTTTTAAATGAGATGAATTACCAACAAAATATGAAAAGTTGGTACAATTCATTGTCTTTAGTACTAATTACTTTAGTGAGTTTAGCAGTATCAGTAGCATTGTATGTTTTATTTAATCATTCCCTATTAAAGGATTATCAATTCAACTTATCTATCATTTATTTCTTAATAATACTTGTTGCTTTGGCTTACATTTGGCTTCAATATCTTAAAAGAAACAACCTAAGATGGATATTTTCTTTAGCCATTCTTTGGATAATGATAGGTTTATCTATATTCTATGTTATTTATCCCAAATTAACGCAAATTACTCCAGTAGTACAAGCTGGCTCATTAATAGAAAATAATAATTTAATTATCTACAAAACCTATGACCCAGCATTTAATATAAACTATCAACGAAACTTTCATGTTATGAATGATGAAACTGAACTTATTCAGTACATCAAATTGCATCCACAAGCATTAGTATTAACAAAGAATAAAGTAATAAGAGACAATACTATTTTTGAAGCTCGTTTCAAAACAATTTTTATAGCACCGTCAGTTTTTGAGAATTACACAACCGTATTTCTAGAATATCAAGACAACTAAAATAGTATCTGTTTTTTAAATAAAAGTTGCGTATTCTTTACTGAATACACAACTTAAAAATTCTCTATTCGAAAGTGAATCTATATATAATTCAAGACTAAAATTTTGAAGCTAGATGTCCACAGTTGTTAATTCCTCATATTTTGTAGTTTCCAAACCGAGAAGATTGAGTAAATACTTGTCTTCGTTGATAGTTACATTATCAACGGTTAGTAATTTACTGCCAAAAAATATAGAATTGGCTCCAGCTAAAAAGCATAATGCTTGTCCTTCTTTACTAAAGTGGGTCCGTCCAGCTGCAAATGCCACCACAGCTTTTGGCATGAGAATCCGAGCTGTAGCTATAGCTCGCACCATTTCGAATATATCTATGACTCCATTATTTTCATACGGTGTCCCTGCTACAGGTACGAGTGCATTAATTGGCACATTATAAGGATGCTTATCTTGATTAGCTAAGGTACGGAGCATTTCAGCACGGTCTGTTACGCTCTCTCCCATACCCAAAATACCTCCGGAACAATAGTTAACGCCAGCTTCTTGGAGATTTGCTAAAGTCTCCAATCTTTCAGCATAGGTTCGAGTTGTAGTGACCTCTGGATAATACGACTCTGAAGTATCTAAGTTGTGATTTACAGCTACAATACCCAAGTCTGCCAATCGTTTCGCTTTATCCTTATTGAGCATTCCCATGGTACAACAAACCTCCAACCCCATCTTTTTCACTTCCGTAATCATTTCAGCTATTTCATCGAACTGCTTATCATTATTAGCATCACGTCCTGAAGAACTCAAACAAACACGCTTCACACCATTTTCTTTCGCTCTCTTAGCATTAAGCAACACTTGTTTTAGCGTCATTCTTTCTCGTTGCACTTCTGTATCATAAAAAGACGACTGTGCACAGTACTTACAGTCCTGAGAACAACCTCCTGTCCGTACAGAAATCAGGGTATTCATATTTATTTTTCGTGGATTATGGTATTTCCTATGCACTTGTGATGCTTTGAAAACCAAATCAAGTAGAGGCAAGTTATAGATTTCAGCAACCTCCTCGGCAGTCCAATTGTTACGTATTTCATTCATAAGATAATGATTTTAGAAACAATGCTCTCACCCGTGTTTTGTGAGCGAGAGACATTGTTTGCATGATATGACTTACAAGTACAATTTGATTTTTGCGCCAGCAGTAATCCAACGTCCCGGTTGTACTACATTTCCGATGTCGTAATATTCATTATCCAAGAGATTGGAAGCTTGCAGGTACAATTCGTAGTTTTCTTTTTGCCAAGTCAAACGGCTATTGAGCAACCAAAAAGGAGCGTACTCTTTCTCTATTGAGGTAGCTTTTGGATTGGCATAATATCCAAAAGAACCAGCTCTATCTTGCCATGAAGCATGGGTTGTAAAAAATAAATTTTTCATAATGCCTAAAGTAATTTCTCCATCAAATTTATGTTTTAAGTGGTCTAAAACATAGGCTGAAATACGCTGGGATTCCACATTATCAACATCTGTGAAACTATAGCTTAAGTTTATACTTCGTAAGAAATCCCATTTTTCATTCCACAAAAAAGGTCTCATCTTAAATGATGCTTCATAACCGGACATATCTATATCCGTAAAGTTTCGAGCAACCCATTTATCATCTGTAGTTTTTTCTTTAGTCCAATCAATCAGGTTTTCACCTGCTCTAAAGAAATAAGCTACGTGGGCTTGTATTCCATTTCCGGAATATTTTATTCCTACTTCATAAGAAGTCGCCTCTTCAGGAACTAAATCAATATTTCCTTTGTGGGTAGGACTATTGTAGTAAAGGTCAGTAAATGTAGGTAAGCGTAGTGCTTTATTTGCTGTACCATATAGCTTCCAGTTATCAGTAAGCTTTAAACTAACATCTACGCCCGGAAACCAAGATAATTCATCCTCAAACGAATCATTATAGTTAGCCATTACTCCTGCTGTAGCTGTAAATCTATCATTCCAAAGTCCAATGGTATGTTCTAGGAATAAACTGATGTTATTTCTATCGTCTTCTTTATCGTAAAACGCATTTGCCTCACCATGTACGCGTTTTTTGTCACGAGGCTTTCCAAGTACATTGCTCAGTACGTTTTCACTGCGAAATTCTCCACCGATAGCTGTTTTTCCTAATGCCCAACTAAATGAAGCATTTAAATTTAGACCATACACATCAGTCACGTGATTATTATGTTTTTTGTACCATGACGGAGCATCTTTCATATCTCGATACAACTCAAAACGGTCAGTTTGTCGGCGGTAATATACCGTTGGGGTAAACTTTACCTTCCCTTCAAATGTCGCTTTGGCTGAAATAAAATTGGTTTGTACATCCTCATATTGATTAGGATATTTAGGTGTATAGAATGTATTGGCTCCAAAATTTCGTGATGTACGTCCTAGTTGTAAATCGTATTTTGCTTTTTTCGCTTGATATTGTCCTTGATAAAAAGAATTCATCATTTTATAATCTGAATTAGTGATATAGCCATCACTGGTTTTATAACCTAACGATAATAAATGACGAGCATTCTTTCCTTGTAAAGTTGTGGTGAGACTACCATTCCATAAACCATGTTCCCCTCCTTCAAGTTTAGCAATAGCGACGTTGTCCTCATAACTACCTGTGATGAAGTTTACTGCTCCTGTAAAAGCATTAGGTCCATAGATACGAGAAGTAGAACCTGAGATGACTTCTACACGCTCAATAGCCTCTAAAGATACGGGAAGGTTTAAACTAAGATGACCCGTTTGTGGGTCGGAAACGTTGACTCCGTTGAGTAAAACCAAGACTTGGTCAAATGAGCCACCGCGAATGGTAATATCGGCTTGGATGCCGTGCTGTCCTCTCTGTCGCACATCTACATTAAGTGCGAACTCTAACAGCTCGTTGATACTTTGTACCCCTGCTTGTTCAATCTCTGTTTTTGTGATTACAGACACTACTCTTGCAATGTCTGCATAAGTTGCAGTACTCCTCTGTGCACTTACTACCACTTCTTCTAAAGTAACCTCATCTTCTTTTGGTTGAAGTTTCTTTTGTGGCTCTTCGGCAAATACACCTGTAGATGGACAAGAAGTCATATAAGCGACAAGTAATACGCCTACTTTAACCTCTTTGCCTAAGCTGTTAAAAACAGCACAAGCTTGGTTTTTCCATCTTTTAAAATGAGCAACTGCAACTGGTTTAGTTGCATTTTTCATTAAAAATTTGTTTTAGTTAATTATTGAATCGTCGCAAAGGTATAATAATCATAAAGAACGAAAAAATAAAAGGGAAAATAATCAATCTCCCTTCTCCAAGAGGGAATATAGCCTTTGTCAGTTCGATTTTCTATGATAAAGACAAACAAACTACCAATAAATAGCCCCGATTGCAGTGGTAATCCTTTTTTTGTTAGGTAATTGGTGTGGAGGCAAAAAAGATAGTAACGGAAAGCGAGACTTTGGTTGCAAATTACGGAAAAGCTACCGCTTCTAAATATTCTTTCCTATCCGTTCATAAAATGGAGTTATCAGTTTTAGATAATCATTATAGTCTTCTTCAGACATATCAGGCATTTCTCCAGTAGAAAAGACTTCATTGTCATCCATATTCAAATAAGCAGTACCTGAAGTTATTACTTTTCGTTTAAACTCTGGCTGGTAGATACTGGCTTTTTTATCTTCTACGCATTCATTATTATTTCCATAAATATGCAATGAGCACACTCGTTCCTCCTCAGCATTAGACATCAGGTGAATAAGATCTTTATCAATGGGCACAATGACGTCTTTTAATATGGTATCTTTCTCTTTTAGTTTAAGACAGTTTGTTTCTATGAGGTATTCTCTGTGCTCGAGTTCTCCAAGAAATTGTACACAGCCCCAACCCGTTTTCCCATGGTCATGAATAGCAGTAGCATCACCAGGATTCCATGACATGAGATAAATCTGGTAAAGTTCATTTGCATAAATTTGTTTTCTTCCATAGCTCAATTTAGGGTCGTGAGTATATTGCTGATACAAATAAATATCCTTTTCATCAATTCTCATTTCTTCAACGACTCCCACCACGGATGCACTATTCCATTGTGTTCTTGAGTTAAGAGTATTAATAAGTTTTTTGAGTTTTTCTGATGCTATAGATTCCATACACTTCGTTATTTCTACAGGATGTTTCTATACAAAGATAAAATATTATTTAATAGTTGCTTTTATTTTCCCCTTAGCAAGTTGTGTTGTTATTTCATCATCTTTGGTAAGCTTTGTAGCGTCTTTCACTACTTTCCCATCAAAAATAGTAATGCTATAGCCTCTTTCTAATATTTTTTGCGGAGAAACCAATTCCATCAATTGCATTTTATGATTAATATCATCTTCTTTCTTTGTTAGATATTGCTGAGTTCGGTGTACCAACTTACGCTCTAAGTAAGCTATTTGTTCACATTCTTTGACTTTTTGATGCTTGAGTGCATATTGAAGTTTTTGCTTTAAATGTTCTTGCCTATTTATTGCAAAGGATAATTTATCCTGCAGTATATAATTTAGGTCTTTTGCTATAGTTGCAAGTTCCTGTTTAGTCTCTTTTAGCAATGAAGGCAACGTATATTTCAGCGAATTATAGTATCCCGAAATCAGGTCTTGCTGTTCGTCAAGATGATTATTTATGGCTACAGCAAACGATTCTATCATCGAAAATATTTCTAGTTCTCTCGACTCAAAACTATTAACAAGATATGCAGCCACTGCAGTCGGTGTTTTTAATGCTAAATGGGCAACCTCATCAACTATTGACACATCCTTATCGTGCCCAATACCTGTAAGAATGGGAAGAGGAAACTGAGCTACGTGAGCTGCTAATTCATAATCATCAAAACAAGACAAATCAGAAACTGCACCTCCACCACGAATGATTACAACAACGTCAAACACTTCTTCATAGCAATAGATATTTTCTAAAGCTTGCATTATTGTAAACCTTGCTTGCTCACCTTGCATCATAGCTGGAAATAACTGAATATGAAACTTAAAACCCGAATCGTTACTGGTTAATTGTTCTATAAAATCCTGATAGCCGGCGGCTTTCTCAGAAGAAACAACAGCAATATTTTTAGGTACAAGTGGAAATTCTAAAGATTTGTTCATCTCTAAAATTCCTTCATCCTTTAGTTGTTGAATAATCTGCTGTTTTCGACGTTGCATATCTCCCAAGGTATAATTGGGGTCTATGTCTTTGATGCTCAAACTTAGTCCATAGAGTTCACTATGTTGCACCTCCACTTGCACCATCACTTTCAATCCTGCACTCAATTCATAACCTGTGCTTGTCTCGAAATAAGGCTTTAATAGATTGTAAGTATATGACCATATCATTGCTCTACTTTTAGCTACAATACGGTCAGTTGACTCATCGCGCTCTACTAATTCCAAATAGCAATGATTTCTAACATTTAATTCACTTATTTCAGCAACTACCCACACAGGAAAAGGGAAAAGCCCTTCAATTCCTTGCTTAATTTTTTGATTTAATTCGAGTAGTGAGATAGAATTATTTGCCATTTAGCAAAGATACTGAGAAAATTCTTTTTGAGGTTGATTTAAAATTTACAGAAACCTATAAAAAAAGAATTACCGAAAACTCAAGGTTCCCAGTAATTCTTTTATTTATTGTATGTAAAAATACTATTTATTAGATATGTATCACCTCATCATAAGCAGCTGCAGCAGCCTCCATCACTGCTTCAGACATTGTTGGGTGTGGATGAATTGCTTTGATAATTTCGTGCCCTGTAGTTTCCAGCTTTCTTGCTAGTACTAATTCAGCAATCATTTCAGTTACATTAGCACCAATCATATGTGCACCTAGCAATTCTCCATACTTAGCATCGAAAATCAGTTTTACGAAACCCTCATTAGCACCGGCAGCACTTGCCTTACCTGAGGCAGAGAATGGGAATTTACCCACTTTAATCTCGTAACCCTCCTCTTTTGCTTTCTTTTCGGTCATTCCAACAGAAGCCACTTCGGGACTTGTATAAATACATCCTGGAATGTTAGTGTAATCAATCTTTTCAGGTTTCTCGCCTGCGATAGTTTCGACACAATGAATACCCTCAGCAGAAGCAACATGTGCTAAGGCAGCTGTTTCAATGACGTCACCGATAGCATAAATACCTTCAACATTAGTTTCATAATGGTCATTCACTTTAATTCTTCCTCTCTCCGTTTCAATTCCCAATTCATCTAAGCCGATATTTTCAGTGTTAGGCGCAATACCTACAGCAGAAAGTACAATCTCAGCTTCGTGTTCTTCCATCTCTCCTTTCTTGTTTTTTACTTGCGCTTTCACCAAGTCTCCCGAAGTATCTAAACTCTCAACAGAAGAATTAGTCATTACTTTTATGCCCATTTTCTTAAAGGAACGTCCTAGTTGTTTAGAAACTTCCTCATCTTCTAATGGTACAATATTAGGCAAATACTCAACAAGAGTCACTTTTGCTCCCATAGATGCATAAAAATAAGCAAACTCCGAACCGATAGCTCCTGAACCTACGACTAACATAGATTTCGGCATTTTCTTCAGTGTCAAAGCTTGACGATAACCAATGACTTTTTCGCCATCTTGCGGAAGATTAGGCAACTCTCTAGAACGAGCACCCGTAGCAATAATAATATGCTTAGCCTCAACATCTTGAGTCTCATCTTTATCATTAGTAACAGTAACGACACCTTTGGATTTTAATTTCCCAAAACCGTTGATTACGTCAATTTTATTCTTTTTGAATAAATATTGAATTCCTCCACTCATTTTATCAGCAACACCTCTACTGCGTTTTACGATACCTTCAAAATCAGCAGTAGCACCTTCTACCTTCACTCCATATTCTTCTGTATGTTTAACATAATCTAACACTTGTGCAGATTTCATAAGAGATTTTGTTGGGATACATCCCCAATTTAAACAAATCCCTCCTAACTCTGCACGTTCTATCACGGCTGTTTTCATTCCCAATTGAGACGCTCTAATAGCAGCAACATAACCTCCTGGGCCACTTCCTACTACGACTAAATCATATTTCATAACATTAAGTTTATAATTGAATTTTTATCTACGTTTATATTCTTTAAATAACTGATTGGCTGCAATAAATGAGCTCAATTGATTATTGAGCACTTGCTGTTTCTTAATAGGTAAATTCTTTTTCACCACTTCATCATTGAAAAAGTCATCTTTCAAATATTCATTGATAGACTCGTGCATCCAATAAATTGCCTGTTCGCGACGTCGAGCATTCAAGTATCCATTAGCTCTCGTAAACTCAAAATAATCTTGTATTTTTTCCCATATTTCCGGGATTCCATTTTTATCTATGGAAGAACAAGTCATAGATGTTGGATACCAGCCTGAATCTGGTGGTGGAAACAAATGCAATGCGTTATCAATCTGAACTTTGGCTAGTGCAGCCTTCTGTTTATTATTTCCGTCAGCTTTGTTTATTACAATCAACTCAGCCATCTCCATGATGCCTCGCTTTATGCCCTGCAATTCATCTCCTGCACCAGCTATTTGTAATAACAAGAAGAAATCCACCATAGAATGCACTGCGGTTTCCGACTGCCCGACACCAACAGTTTCTATCAGTACGATATCATACCCGGCAGCCTCGCAAAACAAAGCCGCTTCTCGAGTTTTCCGAGCAACACCTCCTAATGACGTTCCTGATGGTGAGGGACGAATAAATGCTTTTGAATCACCGGCAAGTTCCTCCATTCGAGTTTTATCACCCAAAATACTTCCTTTAGATTTTTGGCTACTAGGGTCAATGGCTAGCACAGCAATACGATAGCCTTGTTTTGTAAGCATTTTACCAAAAGCTTCAATAAATGTACTTTTCCCTGCACCAGGCACACCTGTAATACCTATGCGAAGTGCCTTACCTGTGTGAGGGAGGCATTTTTCAAGGACCTCCTGCGCTAATGCTCTATGCTCTTTCTTTGTGCTTTCAAGCAAAGTTATAGCACGTGCTAAAACATCGGACCTACCAGCAAGAATTCCTTGAACAAGGCTTTCTAAGTTAAGTTTCACCCTCTTTATTTTCCTAACACGTTCTAAGGCTTTAGGATTAACAACAGGTGGTGTTTCAACCCCCTTCATCACTCCCAAACTTTTGTAATCTTCTTTATCTTCTATGTGTGCCATTGTCATATGTATTACAAGGTACGAAGATACAAAATAAGGCTACAAATAAAAAAGGATTGCCTAAAAAAAGACAATCCTTTCTTTTAACTTTTAATGATTAAGTTTCATTACTCTACAAAACCACTCACTCTCAGATTAAATACAGGTAATTCAGGTGCATTCGTTATAATGGTTATCTGTTGATTTTGGTAACCTTTCTTTCCCTTTGTTTTAAAAGTAACATTTAGTAATCCCTGAGTATTCGGTTGAATAACAGTATTAGTAGGTTTTACTTCCAAGAAGTCAGAAGATGTATCGATTTTTCGTAATATGAGGGGTTGTTTTCCTACATTTGTTATTTTAAATTGAGCTTTAAATAAGTCACCTGACAATGCAGAGACAAACTGTGCTTCTAGCTTGTCAATTCCCACTACGGGACCATTACTAATTTGTTCATCAGTCCAATCCGAAAAATCTTCGATAACCGTAGCGGTTACTATCAAACTATTAGACGATTTTACAACCTCATCAACATATACAGGAATTATATCACTATGGAATCCCCAGAAATTGGTTTGTTTAGCATTGTATATGACTTCAATAGTTGCTTTTTCTTTGGGTTTTAATTCTACTTTATCGATGGATACTGTAATATACGATGGAGTGTCTCCAAATTTTACTTTTATAATATCATTACTATCATTTACAGCTTCTACCATAAGTTTCCCCACTTTACCGTTGCCTATTTCATTAAACATAACATATGACGTCTTTAAACGCAATTGTTCCATCTTCTTTGGGTACAATTCGGACAAGCTCTTAGGTCTAGGCGTTACAAATCCTTTAATAATCAATCGTTTACTACCCACATTAGTGGTAATATTTGCTGTTTTCGTAAACTTATTCGGACGATTTATTGGATTGTAAGTAACTTTCACTATACCTGTTTCACCAGGAAGCACAGGTTCCTTAGTCCATGCAGGCGTAGTACAACCACACGATGCCTCTACAGTTCTAATCAAGATTGGAATTTCTCCTATATTTTCAAATTCGAAAACATGAGTTACAGATCCGCCCTCTTCTTTAATCGTTCCAAAATCATGAGTTGTTTTCTTAAATTTCATCACTTCCTGTTGCCCAAAAACAAGAACTGGCAAAAAGAAAGTTAATAATATGATAATCCGCTTTTTCATTTAATTAATATTTGATAGTTTTGTTCTGTACAGAAATCAAATACTATGCCATCTCGCCACGAAGATTTTATAAAGTCTATCAAACAATTAGCCTTAACTCATGAAGCTGAAGTCATAGACATTTACCATTATTTACATCAGCACCCTGAACTCTCCTTTAAGGAATACAACACTGCTCGATATATTGAAAATAAACTTGCTGAGTATGGCATCAACAGTAAAAGAATCATTGAAACGGGAGTAATTGCAGAAATTCAAGGAGACCAGCCTGGAAAGACCATAGCGCTACGTGCAGATATGGATGCACTTCCAATACAAGAAGATGAGAACCATAGCCCTCGCTCAAAAACAAATGGTGTGATGCATGCATGTGGTCATGATATGCACACAGCTTCCCTGCTTGGCACTGCTAAAATTTTACAAGAACTTAAAGATAAAATCAAAGGTAAAGTTATTCTTATTTTCCAGCCTGGGGAAGAATACATGCCCTCAGGTGCTAAAATGATTATGGAGTCAGGCATTTTGGAGAATTACAATATTGATTGGATTGTGGGTCAACATACAGACCCGGAAGTAACAACAGGAAAAATAGGATTTAGAGCCGGTCCTTATATGGCATCTGCTGACGAAATATATCTTACCATAAAAGGTAAAGGTGGTCATGCAGGTTTCCCCCACCAACTCAATGATACTGTTTTGGCTGCTTCACAAATAATTGTGTCTTTACAGCATATTGTGAGTAGAAGAAAGAACCCTGTACTACCTCCTAGCGTAATTTCTTTTGGCAAATTCATCGCAGACGGTGCAACCAATGTAATTCCTAATGAGGTAAAACTTGCTGGAACTCTTCGTTGTATGAATGAAGAATGGAGAAATGAGGCAAAAAACCTGATAAGGAATACTGCTGAGCTCACAGCTAAAGTGTACGGAGCTAGTTGTGAAGTAAACATTAGTCATGGATATCCAGCAGTGACCAACAGAGAAGATTTTACATTATTAGCTCAAAGCGAAGCTAAAGCTTATTTAGGCAATGAGAATGTTGTTGAACTTCCTATGAGAATGGCTGGTGAAGATTTTGGCTTCTACACCTTAAAATATCCTGCTACATTTTATCGGTTTGGGATAAAACCAGCACATCAAAATGAATCATCTAGTCTGCATACTCCTAAATTTCTAGGGGACGCAAATGCACTGAAGACTTCAATGGGTACTATGGCTTGGATAGCATTTTCTTATTTAGCTAAAATAAAATAGAGAATAATAAAACCATATTATAAAAAAAGAGCGATGAAGTCTCATCGCTCTTAATATTTTATTGAACTTATTATTAGTTTGCACCAATAATTCTAAACTCAGTTCTTCTATTTTGTTGATGTTGTGTTTCAGTACAATCAACACCATCAGAACATTTGTTTACTAAACGAGTTTCACCAAATCCTCTAGCAACCAAACGATTTCTTTGAATTCCTTTAGAAACTAAATAATCAACAACAGACTGTGCACGTCTTTGTGAAAGATCTTTATTGAAAGCTGCATTTCCTCTAGAGTCAGTGTGAGAAGCAATCTCTACAGATACATTTGGCTTTTGCTTCATTACGTTATAGATTTTGCTATCAATAATCGCTTTAGAACTTTCTCTTAATCTAGCGCTATTCAAATCATAATAAATTGGTAATAAACTGTAATCTAACAATCCACAGTCAACTTCTTCCCAAACAGTTACACCACCTTTTGATTTTAATACTTGAATCTCTTCAGTCTTGTAAACAGCAGGAATTTTTTCTTCAACTACAGTTTCGTCTTTAACTTTCACGCGCTTAGTTACTGTTTTATACTCAGCAGGAATTGTTTTTTCATGTACTTGTGCAGGAACGTCCATAACAAGGATTGGATATTTCTTATCTTTCCCTGGCACTAAAGTAGTTGTATTCGTTGCATCAGTATCTAAAACTTTAGTAGGAACAGTTTTATATCTTGCAGGAGTTTCTTTCCAGCAAAGAGTTCTACAATCTTCAGGATTAGCTGATTTACAACCTGGCAATGTACCATATTCCCATTTCCCTACCATTGGGAAAACTTCAATTTCCTCAGAACTAGGCTTAAATTTAGCAGGAATAATATTCACTTTATTATAATCTGGCTCAACTCTTACAGTTACATATTCCGTTTTAAATGTTGCAGGAGTAAATGTATATTCTTTGTAAGCTGGCTTAGACATAAAAGTTTCTTCTTCTGTCTTAAATTCAGCAGGAACCATCTTTAAAACTGTATATTCAGGAGCAGTCTGGATGGTTACTTCCTTTGTTTCGAATACATTAGGAGTAATACATTTAACATAGCATTTGCCAGGTGTAGGGTTTGATGGTAGTTTCTCATCAAAACTCTGTCCAAATGCGAATGAGCCAATAAATAAGGCCACACTTGTAAGTAATAAATTAATCTTTTTCATAAAGTTTTTTATTAAGTATTAATAATTAAATAAACATAAAGTCAAATACTATGCCAAAATCCGATACTCTTAAAATTCAAAAAATAACCTTTTTTAACATTTTACTAAGATAAGTTTTTTTCATAGAATAAAAAAGGAGTGTTAAAAATTAACACTCCCTAGAAACATACATCTTATTAATGTTTTTATTCCTATTTCTTCTTCCTTGCTACATCATAAGATATTGGTGAAGCAATAAACAATGATGAGTAAGTACCCACAATAACTCCAATAAGCAATGCAAATATAAATCCTTGGATAGAAGTTCCTCCAAACAAGAAAATTGCTAATAACACAACAAAAGTTGAAAGTGAGGTTGAGAAGGTACGTCTCAATGTACTATTTAATGCACTATTTACTACCTCATACTCTTTAGCACGTGGATGTAACCCAATGTATTCACGTACGCGGTCAAATACGACTACAGTATCATTAATAGAATAACCAACTACGGTAAGTATTGCAGCTATAAAGGCTTGATCAATCTCTAGAGAGAAAGGTAACCATCCATAAGCAACAGAGAATAATCCTAGTACAATAATAATATCATGTGCTAAGGCTGCTACAGCACCCAATCCATATTTCCAGTTACGGAATCTAACTAAGATATACAAGAAAATAAATATCAGGGCAAAGCCAGTAGCTATCAGAGCATCACGTTTGATGTCATCAGCTATAGTTGGTCCTACTTTCTGAGACATTATTCTATTGTTTTCTAAGAAATCTGCCTTAGTTGTGCCTTCAGTAAGATAAGGTTTTAATCCTTCATAAAGTAACGCTTCCACTTCATCATCTATCTCTGAACCTTCTTCATCAATTCTATACTTAGTAGTAATTTTTACTTGATCATTACCTCCGTATGTTTTCACTTCTGGCTGTGTTTCATAAACATCTTGCAAAGATTTTATAAGGTCATGCGTGTTTACCTGATTATCAAACTTCACCACATAGGTACGCCCTCCAGTAAAGTCAACACCCTTATTTAGACCTTTCGTCATTAAAGAAATCAACCCTATTGTGATAAGAATCCCGGAAATGATATAAGCAATCTTTCGTTTTCCTAAGAAATTAATTTTTGTATTCTTCAACCAATTTTCTGTTGCTTTTGTAAAGAACGTAATACTCTTTCCTTTAGATAATCTGTTCTCTATTATAATACGTGTAATGAAAATAGCTGAAAATAATGATGTCGCAATACCAATCATCAAAGTGGTAGCAAAACCTTTGATAGGTCCTGAACCGAATACAAACAATATTAATCCTGTAATGAAAGTAGTTACGTTACCATCAATAATTGCTGAAAGAGCATTTTTATAGCCATCTGAAACAGCTTTTTTGATGTGCTTTCCGGCTTCTAACTCTTCTCGTACCCGTTCATAAATAAGTACATTTGCATCTACAGACATACCGATAGTCAAGACGATACCGGCAATTCCTGGAAGCGTTAACACTGCACCAAACGAAGCTAAAACTCCAAACACAAAGAATACGTTAGCGACCAAAGCAATGTTTGCCACTAAACCAGCCCCTTTACTATAGAAAAAGAACATATAAACCAAAACCAAAACAAAGGCTATGATAAATGAATACATTCCTGATTTCACTTGTTCTTTACCTAATGATGGCCCAATAATTTCTTCCGAAACAATTTGTGCTGGAACCGGCAATTTACCCGACTTTAATTTTGTTGCTAAATCTTGTGCTTCTTGAATTGTAAATGTACCTGTAATTTCAGATGTACGTGAGTTAATCTCTTCTCTTACAGAAGGAGCTGAATACACTAAATTGTCCAAAACAATGGCGATTTGTCCCGGTTGTTGAGCTCCAGCATAGTTTGTAGCTACTTTACGTGTCAATTTTGACCAAATATTCGCTCCCTCACTATCCATTGTCATACTAATAGATGGACTATTGATTCCTCCTCTATTGCTGTAGCTTTGTGAAGCATCTACCATAACATCTCCTGTAAGAGGAGCTTGTCCGTTTGGTGTATTCACTTTTGCAACATATAAGTCGAAGAACTCTTCTCCTCCTTGTTCAACAGACTGTCCACTCCACAATATTTTCATATTAGCTGGAAACAATTCTTTTATCTGTGGCAGGTCAAGATATTCTTGAACCTTATCCATATCTTTAGCCTTAACAGAAACGACTCCACCTTGCATCTGATATGACATTAATGAAAATAATGGATTGTTTACCTCATCAATTTTTTCTCCTTTTTCATTTTCCAAACCTAATGAAAGACTATCTAACTGCAAAGTTTCTGTATTTGTTGCTTCATTAACTTCCTCAACTTTATCAGCTTCTTCGCTTAGCTCTTCTTCTCCAGTAGCTTCTAAGCTTTTCAGTTCTATCAATTTATTATTGGCCATGGAAAGGATTGGGTATATTTCATTTGCTGAGTATATTTCCCAAAATTCCAAATTAGCAGCACCCTGCAATAATTTACGAATTCGTTCCGGATCTTTAACCCCCGGAAGCTCTATCACAATACGACCAGCAATATCAGATTTTGTAATATTTGGCTGAGTAAGACCTACCTTATCAATACGAGTACGCAAAACGTTAAAGGTATTGTCAATAACAGCTTCAGCCTCCTTTTTCAAAATACTAACCACCTTATCATTACTTGTATTTTCGTTTACGCCTTGTTTCTTGAGACGCATACCAAAGATATCAATCGAAGATAATTTTGCATTTGGCGCAATAGCTTCAAAATGCTTTTGGAAAATATCGATAAAGTTTGCTTGACTTTCTTTCTGTTCCTCTTTAGCTAAGGCGATAGCTTTATTGAAGTTCTCATCTTTACTATGATCTGAAAGTGCAACAAGGATATCCGGCACAGCCACTTCCATAGTTACGTTCATACCTCCACGTAAGTCTAGTCCCAAATTAATCTCACGCTCTTTACTCTCTTTGTAAGTGTAACCTAAAAGAGGATAAACCTCCTTTGAAGACATAGAGTCTAAATAATGTTTTTCTTTTTGTAAGTCTCCCGACGCGTAGCTCCTAGCATCTCTTTCCACACTTTTGGTTACCATGGTAAAAGATAATGCATACAAGCATGCTAATGATACCGCTATGATAAGCGTGAGGAATAATCCTTTGTTTTGCATTCTGTATATAAGTTTTAAGTTATACTATTGTATTTTTTCAACTCACAAAGATAATTTATTTTTTTAGAAAATAACTTCCAAAGCTTTATTCTAAATATAAACTAGCTTCTTTGTAATCTATTTTTGCTTGATATTTTAATAACAAGTCGCTACCCAGAAGTCCAATAATAGGTTCTATTGACACTTGTTTGTATGCCTCATTTACTGTTGATAAATCAATCATGGCTAAGGAAACACCCTCTATTAGGAAATTTCCAAGTGCTAAGCTGTTCAATGTGGTAAAAGTTACATCAACTTGTCCCCCAATTCCACTGGTATAGGGTGTTTCTTTTAGTTCATCAATGGCAAATGCCAAAGTAGCATCAATCACCGTTCGTGAAGCTCCTGTATCTACCACCATTTTACCATGAATTTCATCATTTATTAATACATCTATTAAAAGGTGGTAGCTATTATCCTCGAGAGTGAGAATTTCCAGAGGGATTTTCATCATTTTAGCAACTTCTCCTTCCATTCTTCTTCTTTAAATCCTACCAACACAAAATCATCAGCAACAACAATAGGACGCTTTATTAACATTCCATCTGAAGCCAAGAGTTTTATTAGTTCTTCTTCTGAGGCGGTCTTTACCTTATCTTTCAAATTCATTTCCCTGTAAACCTTTCCGGAAGTGTTAAAAAATTTCTTTACTGGAAGCTCACTGCGATTAATCCATTCAGCGAGTTCATCCTTTGTGGGAGTGTCTTCAACTATGTGTCTTGACTCAATATCTATATTATCATCTGCCAGCCACTTGCTTGCTTTACGACAAGTACTGCAATTGGGATATTGTACTAATAAAAGTTTTGTCATCGTAATAATCTTAATTTCGAATATGATTATTTAATAAAAAAGGGCATTTTGATGTACAAAACAACCCCTTTTTATTGATTTTATTATTAGATATTCTAGAACATATCCATTTCGTCAAGCACTTTCATCACTGATTTTACAGCCTCTGCTGAATTATCTAGAAGTGCTTTTTCTTCCTCATTCAATTTCACTTCAATGATTTCCTCGATACCGTTTCTTCCTAATTTTACAGGAACTCCCAAATAAATATCTTTCATACCATACTCACCATTCAAGTAAGCACATACTGGGAAGATACGTTTTTGGTCACGCACTATAGCTTCAACCATTTGGGCAGCAGCAGCACCCGGTGCATACCAAGCAGAAGTTCCCATAAGATTTACTAGTTCTCCACCACCTGTCTTCGTACGTTCAATGATAGCTTCTAATTTGTCGTCATCAATTAACTCCTTCAAAGGAATACCGCTCACTGTAGTATAACGTGGAAGTGGAACCATAGTATCACCATGTCCTCCCATTAGCAGTGCTTGAATATCTTTAGGAGAAACATCAAGAGCCTCAGCTAAGAAAGAACGGTAGCGTGCTGTATCCAACACTCCTGCCATACCAAACACTTTATTCGATGCTTTCTTTGATGTCAAATAAGCAGCGTAAGTCATTACGTCTAATGGATTCGAAACAATAATAATAATTGCATCTGGAGAATGTTTCACTACATTTTCAGTTACTGACTTCACGATTCCTGCATTCGTTGCAATCAAGTCAGCGCGACTCATTCCTGGCTTACGAGGAATACCAGAAGTAATGACGACAACTTCAGAACCAGCAGTAGCTTCATAGTCATTAGTTACACCTTTTACTCTGGTGTCATAATAATTAATTGGAGAAGTTTCCCACATATCCAAAGCTTTACCTTCTGCTAAACCTTCCTTGATATCGACTAAAACTAGTTCATTTGCTAGATCTTTTTGAGCAATGCAATTTGCACAAGTAGCACCTACGTTTCCTGCACCAACGACTGTAATTTTCATATCTGTATTTTTAAATGAGTTTTAAATATTTTATTGTGTTAAAATGTCTCAACAAATATAACAGAAATTCACTGTTCTAAAAAAATACTTTAGAACATATCTATATATCGATGGATATTGTACCTTTGCAAAAAAAATATCCTATGCCAGAGCACAAATACACCCATCGTCTGATTCGTCTGAACCGATATATTGCCAATGCTGGAGTATGTACTCGCAGGGAAGCTGATCAACTCATTAAAGAAGGGAAAATACGTGTAAATGGTGAGGTAGTCACGCAACTTGGCACTAAAGTAAGTCGTACTGATACGGTACAGTGGGATAATAAAAAATTGCAAGCTCGTCGAAGATTTTACGTTTTACTGAATAAGCCTAAAGGTTTTATAGCTACAGTAAAAAACATAGATGATCCTCGTCATGTGATGCAACTCGTAAAAACGGCTTGCAAAGAACGCATCTACCCTGTAGGACAATTGGACAGAGAAGACACTGGTTTGCTGTTGTTTACTAATGATGGTGAATTAACCAAAAAACTGATGGCTAGCACTTACAAAAAGGAACAAGTTTTTCAAGTACAACTAAATGAGCCTCTGCAAGAAAAAGATCTGGAGAAAATCAAGAAAGGAATAAGAATAAATGGAGAACTTATAGAAGTGCCAAACATTCGATGGGTAAAACAGGTCGATAAATCAGTTGTGGGCATAGAAATTCTTTCTCATAAGAATAGAGTGGTAAAACGAATCTTTCAAAGCTTAGGTTACAAAGTAGCACGTGTTGATAGAGTGTTATATTTAGGACTTACCAAGAAGAATCTAAAAAGAGGTCATTGGCGAATGCTTACAGAGAAAGAGGTTCGGAATATAAAGTTCTTTTAGAAAGGTGTATTCTCATCTTCTTGATTTCTGAAGTTTTCAAAATCTGCATGATCATTGGGCGAGGTATCAAATACAGTATCTCCACCATCATCATTATCATTCATTCTAGAACCAAATCTAGCTATATCACTGTAGTCCTTATCTTCTAAATCTGAAAATTTAGCTAATTCTTTACGGAAATTCAATGAGATTTCACCAATAGCACCATTTCTATGTTTAGCTATAATAATATTAGCTATTCCTATAAGGGAATTACCATTATCATCATCAGTCTTACCATAAACCTCGGGCCGGTGAATGAATAGCACCATATCGGCATCTTGCTCTATGGCTCCAGACTCACGAAGGTCTGACAACATAGGCTTTTTATGCTTATCTGCACGTTGCTCAACCCCACGATTCAACTGTGATAATGCGATAACTGGAATATTTAATTCTTTAGCAATAATCTTTAACTGACGAGAAATGAGACTAACTTCTTGTTCCCGATTACCTCTGCCTACATTTCCTGCTGACATCAATTGCAAATAATCAATCACCAAACAGCCGATGTTATATTGTTGCTTAAGTCTCCGCGCCTTTGCTCTTAACTCAAAAATAGATAAGGCCGGAGTATCATCGATATAAATAGGCGCTTCCACTAAATCCTTAATCTTTGAATTTAATTGCTCCCATTCATAAGCTTTCAAATCACCGCTACGCAATTTCTCAGAGCCTAGTTCCGTTTCACTTGCAATCAAACGATTTACCAACTGAATAGAAGACATCTCAAGAGAAAAAATGGCAATAGGAGCTTTGTGAATAATAGCCATATTGCGAGCCATAGACAGCACAAATGCAGTTTTTCCCATAGCGGGACGGGCAGCAATAATAACCAAATCACTGTTTTGCCAACCTGCAGTTATCCTGTCAAGTTCTGTAAATCCTGAAGGCACACCACTCAAACCATCTTCCCGGTTTGCCAACTCTTTCACAATATCTAAAGCTTCATCAATGAGTGGTTTTATCGGTTTTGTCTCTGTACGAATATTTCCGGCAGCAATATCGAAGACATCTTGTTGCGCTTTATCAAGTAATTCAGCAACATCCTCGCTTTCATCATAGGCATCAGTCTGAATCTCAGAAGAAACTCTAATTAATTCTCTTTGGATAAACTTTTGATGGATAATCCGAGCATGTGTTTCTACGTGAGCCGCAGAGGCTACGCTGTTTGTTAGCTGTGCCACATAAGCCGCACCTCCTGCTGCTTCTAAAAGTTCCATCCGTTTCAATTCTTCCACTACGGTAAGCATATCAGCATTTTCTCCCTTTCTGTTGAGACTAAAAATAGCATTATAAATATGCTGATGTGCTTCCTTGTAAAAGCTGTCTGCATTTAATATATCGCCGACGGCAACTACAGCATCTTTTTCTAATAACAGAGCCCCTAGAACTGCTTCTTCTATTTCGATAGCCTGCGGTGGCACTTTGCCGATTTGGCTTGCTAATTGGTCTATTGATACGTACTTTTTCTTTTGTTGCTGTTGCTTTGCCATCTTGATAATTGGTACTTTTATTTTTTTGTGGATTACAAAGGTAACAGCTTTTTCATTTTTTACCTCCCTTTGTTAATTACTTTTTGGAATGATAGATCGGATAAAATATAATAACCTAAATCTACTCTAATCAATACTTTTTCTTCCTGTATTTTGATTTTTGTATCTAATTCCACCACAGAGTAAAATTATCTGATTACTAGAAATCTTTCTTACATTCAATTACTTTACAATCTGCAATTTTGCAAATTTCAACAACAAGGTTTTTTCTCCAAAACTGATAAATTTTACCGTAGCCTTTCTGTTTTGCTCCTCCCCTTCAATTTTCATAATTTCTCCGGCGCCAAATCTGGAGTGAATGACTCGCATACCGGGTTCGAAAGCAGATGCCTCGTCAGGTTTAAAATTGGATGGGGCTGTAGTGCTAGATAGTTTTTTAAATCTTGGTGCTGGACGGTTAGTATTAACACCACTGGCATAGCTTGGTTTCGATGATTGATATTTGGGTTTACCAAAAGTATTGCTCCGCGAAAGAAAAGCTGGACGATGAGTCAATTCTTTTAAATCTTGTTCCAAATATTTCTCGTCAAGTTCAAAGAGAAAACGACTAGGATTTTCCTGATGCACATTTCCCCAGCGGTAGCGCGTAACTGCAAAGGACAAGCACGCACGTTCCTTAGCACGAGTAAGTGCAACATAAAACAACCGGCGTTCCTCTTCTAAACTTTTCTCAGTAATATCACCACCTATATCAGAAGGAAAAAGTTTTTCTTCCAAACCGACTATAAATACATTTTTAAATTCTAAACCTTTAGAGGCGTGTACAGTCATCAAAGAAACATGATTCTTATCGTCTCCTTCATCTTTATCCATATCTGTTAAGAGTGCAACATTTTCCAAATAACTGGCTAAATTGTCTTCATTATCTTCTTCTTGTGCAGTTTCGGAAAACTCTTGAATTCCATTAAGCAATTCGTTTAAGTTATCATACCGAGAAATTCCTTCGGGAGTTTTATCAACTCGCATTTCTTGTAAAATACCTGTTTGTAAGGCAACATCTTTGGCTAATTCAAAAGCTGAAGTTTCTTCTAGATCTTTTCGATATTTTTCGATAAGTTGCACAAAATCGTACAATTTTTTAATCGTTCCAGAGTTAAAGTAATCACGATAAGCACTTATATTACTTAACACTTCCCACATACTTTTCCCTTCAGAGGTCGCAATATTTACCACTTTATCAATAGTTGTGAGTCCGATACCACGCTTTGGATAATTAATCACTCTGCGAAGTGCTTCTTCGTCATTAGGATTAGCTATCAATCTCAAATAAGCCAACATATCCTTAATCTCTTTTCGCTGATAAAATGATAAGCCTCCATAGATTTTATATGGAATATTATGCTTACGCAAAGCTTCTTCTAAAATACGTGACTGAACATTAGTACGATATAGTATTGCGAAATCTTCATATGTATTATCACCTTGATGGTATTGATTAAAAAGTTCTTTAACTACAAGAAAACCTTCTTCATTATCAGTGAGGGCTTTAATTATTTTCACCTTACTCCCTTCATCATTCATAGAATAGGCTTCCTTCTTTAATTGCTCTTTGTTTCGTGCAATAACACTATTGGCTGCATTGACTATATTTTGAGAAGAACGATAATTTCTTTCTAACTTAAAAAGTTTAGCATCCTTATAATCGTTTCTAAAGTTCAGAATGTTTTCAATTTTAGCTCCACGAAATGAATAGATACTTTGAGCATCATCCCCAACCATAAAAACGTTTCTATGAACTTGTCCAAGCATTTTTATAATCATATATTGCGCCATATTCGTATCTTGATACTCATCTACTAATATATGTGTAAAACGTTGTTGATACTTCGCCAGTATTTCGGGATTATTTTTAAATAAAATATTAGTGTACAATAGAAGGTCATCAAAATCCATTGCATTCGCTTTTCGGCATTTATTAGCATAGATTTCATAGATTTCTCCTGTTCTTGGACGTTTTGCAGCTTCGTCTCTTACACGTATATGCGGACTATTTTGATAAGCTGAAGCAGTGATAAGATTATTTTTAGCTGCAGAAATTCTATTGTAAATAGCTACAGGTTTGTAAACGGAATCATCTAATTGCAGGGATTTAATAATGAGCTTTACAGCATTTTTTGCATCAGTCGCATCGTAAATAGTAAACGAAGAGTTAAAACCTATTGCTTCAGCCTCATAGCGGAGTATCTTAGCAAAGACTGAGTGAAAAGTCCCCATCCATAGACCTGCAGCATAGTCATAACCAACGATTTTTGCAATTCTTTCTTTCATTTCGCGAGCCGCTTTGTTGGTGAATGTCAATGCCAAAATATTGTGGGGTGTCACTCCATTTGCAATAAGATGTGCAATTCTATAGGTAAGCACGCGAGTTTTCCCAGACCCTGCAGAGGCTATCACCAATGCAGCTCCATCTATGTGCTCAACCGCTCTTCTTTGCTCTTCATTTAAATCCTGTAAATAATCCACTCCTGCTATTTTTTTATTTCAAGATTCAAAGATAAGGCATTTCAATAGCAACCAAAGCCATTGTCAATAAATTCCTATAATTCTAAGAAATTAATAACAAAGAATTTTTCTTAAACTCATTATTTTTCACATAAAAAAAGAGGAGTAATATTACCCCTCTTTTACTAACTAAAAAACTAATGTTTACTTACTTTCTTTTACAGTTGGCTGTCCAAGCTTCACCGTCTTTATACATTTTGATATTTAAATTTGACTCATCAATAGTTATAATACTACCTTCTGTCCAATCTATTTCAAATTTGTTTTCTCCTTTTTCGATTTCGACATCTTTTATGGAAGGTATTCCATCAGAAAAGCGGAAGTTGTATTTGTCTCCAACTTTCACAACAGTTACTTCACCATTATCATTACTCTTTGACTCATCACCGTTGGTATAGCCAATCGCACCTTCATAGGTTCCAACAAAAACGTTATTATCTTTAGGATCATCATCGTCATCACATGATGCTAAGAATAATAATGCAATACTCAAAATTCCAAATAATTTTAATGCTTTTTTCATGTCTTTTTAAATTTTAAAATTTCAATAATACCATTGCAAGTGCTGTGCCAAAGTCAAACAAAGAGTCTGTTATAAGTTCTAAATAAGTGTTAATCACCACCTAGTTTTCAGAAAACTTCATTTTTTCTACCTTTGCGGTCTATGACTGCTAAAGTATCCTTTAAAGAAATTAATAGACTCGCTATTCCAGCCATATTCGCGGGTATCGTTGAACCTCTTATTTCGATAACGGATACGGCTGTTGCAGGCCGTTTACCCACAGACACTGTCGCTGCTCTAGCAGGTGTGGGTTTAGTTGGTGCTTTCTTGTCAACTTTGATTTGGATATTTGCACAGACAAAATCTGCAATCTCTGCCTACGTTTCCCAAGCATACGGTGCTAGTAAGATAAATGGCATACGTCCCTTATTCAGTCAGATATTCTGGATGAATTTTGTGATAAGCATCCTTATATTGAGTAGCACCTATTTTTTTGCTCGAGAAATTTTCAAAATCTATGCTGCAAAAGGTTTAGTCCTCGATTATTGTGAAGAATATTATAAAATAAGAGCCTGGGGATATCCTCTTACGCTTTTAACATTCACTATTTTTGGTGCCTTTAGAGGATTGCAAAACACTTCTTGGGCGATGACTATTAGCATAACAGGTGGCTTATTAAACATTGTGTTAGATTATATCTTTGCTCTGCAACTAGACATGCATGTTAAAGGTATTGCTTACGCAAGCTTAGTAGCTCAAGGCGTGATGTTCTTGCTTGCTTTATTTTATTTATTTACAAAAACTCCTTTCCGACTACGACTTAGGCTGAAACTGCATCCTCTGATGCCTCAAGCTATAGGAATGACACTAAACCTCATCGCCAGAACGGCTTCTTTAAATATTGCTTTATTTCTCGCGAGTCGCTATGCCACATCTTACGGAGCCGCATATATCGATACGCAGTCTATTTTAATGCAAATATGGTTGCTCTCAGCATTTATTTTAGATGGTTATTCGAATGCTGGCAATGCTATATCTGGTAGATTACTAGGTGCTAAAGACTATAAAAGTCTCTGGTTATTAAGTATCGATCTTTCAAAAAGCATGGTTATAGTTACGCTAGTTTTAATGGCATTTTATTTTGGATTCTATCGATCTATTGGAGAATGGTTTGCTCCAAATCAGACTGAAATTATTGAACTATTTGAAGAAGTTTTTTGGGTCGTTATTATTATGCAACCTATCAATGCTATTGCTTTTCTATTTGATGGGATGTACAAAGGGCTTGGCAAAGCAGCCTTGTTAAGAAATCTTCTTTTGACAGCTACTTTTATTGGCTTCGTTCCTACTCTGCTTTTCTTTGATTATTTAGATTGGAAGCTTTATGCCATCTGGACTGCTTTTTTCGTATGGATGCTTATACGTGCAGGAGGATTGGTTTGGGATTTCCGCAAGAGGTACAAACCCCAGCTTGTTAGCTAGGCTCCATAAAAATGCATTTCCTCAATATATTGATACACAGAAGGTGCTAAGAAGAAAGAAGGATCCTTACCTTCTGCATACATTTTACGTATCAGCGATGAAGAAATCTCCATCAGTGGAGCGTTTACCACTTTTAGATTTCCTTCATATTTAAAATCTGCCACATCAAAAGTCGGTCGAGGATAAACGATAATTTCATAATCGCGCAATAGAATTTCAAAATTTTTCCATTTGTGAAAATGCTTCAAGTTATCACTTCCCATAATGATTTGAAAATCATGAGAAGGATACCGCTCTTTCATATAAACTAAGGTGTCTATTGTATAAGATGGTTTTGGCAGATTGAATTCTATGGATGATTCTTCATAATCATCATATCCTTTCACAGCACGATTCACTAACTCCAATCGGTGATAATCATCTAATAAGGAAGCTTTTTTCTTTAATGGATTTTGCGGACTTACGACAAACCAAATTCTGTCTAAATCACTATATTCTTTAATGTAGTTAGCGATAATAAGATGTCCTACGTGGATAGGATTAAATGAACCAAAAAACAACCCTATTTTCATTATTGTGCAGTTTTAGAATGTGTTTCAATAATTGGTAACACCTCAGATGCTTGGGATACTTTATTATTATTTAAATCCAAATTTTCTTCAGAAATGTTTTGCAGGGGATTTTCCTCTTTATATCGCTGATATGCATTCATCATCCAGTCAAACAACATACGTCCGGCTTTCTCCGCTCCTTTGGAATTAAAATGCGTATAGTCCTTATTTGCCAACGGAGGTTCGGCATCTGCCCATTCTTTCATACTGCCTGCACCACCCATCATTGCATAAAGATTAAAAAATGCGGATTGTGTACTATCAGCTATTCTTTTCTGCTCGCGGATAAACAGTGGTAGCTCAGCAGGGGTTTGCATTTCTTCGCCATCTTTAAAAGCTCTGTCTGCCATAGACATAATCACCACATTAGCGTCATTAAAACAATTTTTCAGATGTTTTACTACTCTGCTCATACGTCTGCTATACCATCTGAATCCTTTTGTATATGTTGGTGAAAACACATTAGTACCATAGCTCAAAATAATTAAATCATAATCAAGATACTGATTAAACTCTCTCATCAAACTTGTGTGAAGTCGTGTGAGCGGAAGCCCCGAGTTGCCTCTCACTGCTAAGTTATCAACAATAATACCCGTTGAAGATGCAAATGAAACGCCATATAGAGGTAATGTACCTTGATCATTCACAGTAATAACTATTTTTTTTTGATAATTAGGTAAGTCGATGATATTTACAGAACGCTTTCCGTCTAATGAAACCGCCATTTCATTTTCATCAGTGAGAACATGCACTTCTGGAGTTGCAAGTTCTAAGCTATCATAAACCTTACGTTTACCATAAAACAACTTAGGATTTACTAAACTCAATTCCTTATACGCCGGTCCTCTTTTGTAGGAAACATAAGCTTCTTGGATTGTAGCTGTATCGCCAACAAAGAAACTCTCTCCATTAATTCCATAGGGAAATATAGTATCTCTCTTTTTTAGAAATGTTTGTTTATTCCAGGTGTTGGAAAAAGAATGTTTGACACTGTACCGTCCAGCTGCAGAAACAGACGTTATGGGTACATAGCCTACCCCTTTGCCACCAAATCGTTTTTGAAGATAATGTCTAAACTGCATTACTAACATGTCAGCATCAAGCATGCTATCGCCGTAGAAAGCAATCCGAATCTGCCCTTTATTGTGCAGTTCAAGTTCCCTCAACTTCTCAAAAAACCCAACCAAGGTGTTTTCCTTAACTAAAGACTTATCTTCTGGCTGTATTTTGTACTTTTGTTCGTCCTTTTTCTGCTCTACAGCTTTATTTTCTACTATAACGACCGTAGTATCACCCACAGTGACATTCTCTACTTCTTTTAAAGTTTCAGCTAAAAGTTCGTCGATATGTTTTTTCTCCTCTGTAGGCAGTAAAGCATCTTTTGGAAAAGCATAGCGTAAGCCCACACCTATCAAAGCTGCAATAAAAAGTATTAACCATGCTTTTTTCATAAGATATCTAGCTATAAAGAACAAAATTAGACAAATTTAAGCTGAGATTGATATTAAAAAATACTTTTCTTACCAGTTTTAGTTCGTAGTCAATCATTTTTTTTAAAGCAATAAACGACAATTCTCTCAAATTTCGGTAAATTTGCTAAAATGTAAGTGTATAAATTTAGAAGAAGATGAACGAAATTATCTGTCCAAATTGCAAAAAAGTTTTTAAAGTAGACGAAGCAGGATTTGCGTCGATTCTAAAACAAGTAAGAGACAATCAATTTGACAAAGAACTAACGGAGCGTCTTCATCTTGCCGAAAAAGAAAAAAATGATGCGATAAAGCTCGCTGAGGAAAAGCAACGATCGAAATTTCAACAGCATTTAGCGAGAACTGAAAAAGAACTCACCGAAGAAAAGGCAAAAACTGAGCAACTGCTTAAAGAAAAACTGGCGAATAAAGAGTCCGAACTATCAGAGATGCAATCTAAAATGGCCAATGCCGAAGTGCAAAAGCAATTAGCAGTATCAGAAGCTACAAAGGCTATTGAAAAAGAGCTCACCGATGCCAAAGCAAAAACAGAGGAACTGCTTAAAGAAAAACTAGCACAAAAAGAGTCTGAACTAGCAACTTTGCAGTCAAAAATAGCGAATGCGGAAGTACAAAAACAGTTAGCAGTGTCGGAAGCTACCAAAGCCATAGAAAAAGAACGTGACGATTTAGCCAGCCATTTAAAAAGTAAGGAAATAGAACAACAACTGCTCGAAAAATCATTGACTGAAAAATACGAAATTAAATTAAAATCAAAAGAAGAAGAAGTTGCATTCTATAAAGATTTTAAAGTAAGGCAATCAACAAAGATGTTAGGCGAAAATTTAGAGCAACATTGTGAAATTGAGTTTAATAAAATCCGAGCCACAGCCTTCCCTAATGCTTATTTTGAAAAAGATAATGATGCAAGGCAAGGCAGTAAAGGAGATTTCATTTACAAAGAAGAAGATAATGAGGGTAATGAAATCATCTCCATTATGTTTGAAATGAAGAACGAAGGTGATGAGACGGCTACTAAAAAGAAAAATGAAGATTTTTTTAAAGAATTAGATAAAGATCGTAATCAGAAAAATTGCGAATATGCAGTTTTGGTTTCTGTTCTCGAAGCTGATAATGAATTTTACAACCAAGGAATTGTAGATGTTTCGCACAAATATCCAAAGATGTATGTGATTCGTCCTCAGTTTTTTATCCCAATCATCACCTTGCTTCGTAATGCGGCCATGAATTCTTTAAAATACAAAGCAGAACTCAATCTGATGAGAAGTCAGAACATCGACATTACCAATTTTGAAGAAAAAATAAATGCTTTTAAAACAGGATTTGCAAGGAATTACGACTTAGCGAGTCGCAAGTTTAAAACTGCAATTGATGAAATAGACAAAACAATCAATCATCTGCAAAAAACGAAAGAAGCATTGCTCTCTTCTGAGAACAACCTGCGTCTGGCAAACAATAAAGCTGATGACCTTACCATAAAAAAACTCACTCATGGCAATCCGACTATGAAAGCCAAGTTTGACGAAGCCAATAAGAAAAACGAATTATTCTAATCAATTTCTAAAAATCAGGATAACATGTTGCACATAACTACCCAACATGAGTTAAATTCATTTATAAAACCACGAAAAGGAGAAGTAAAATTAGGCGAAGTTGTTTCTGTGATCAAGAATCAAGAAGATTATCTCGAAGAACTAAAAAGGTCTCCTTATAAATATGTTCTTTTTGGTATTCCGGAAGATATCGGTGTGCGAATGAACCGTTGAGTTGGGGGTGCGTACTCCGCTTACACTCCTGCACTTACTTCATTGCTCAACATTCAAGAAAACCAATTTATTACAGGTAAAGATATCCTAATCTTAGGGCACTTGGACTTTTTCGAAGACGTAATGGACTTTGAATATATGAGTAAAAAAGAAGGAGATGCATTGGTCAAAAAAATTGATAATGAAGTTTCCAGTTTGGTTCAGCAAATCATTGATTGCAAGAAAACTCCTATTATTGTAGGTGGTGGGCACAACAATGCTTATGGCAACCTGAAAGGATTATCGTTAGCCAAAAAAACGCCGATAAACGTGGTCAATCTAGATGCACATACAGATCTTAGAAAATTGGAAGAACGCCACAGTATATTTTTGACACGATTGCTAAAAATGACAATTTCAAACTCAATACATTTGAGCAGATCGCCATATACAAATCACGTGATTTTGATGCGGAACTAGAGCGAGGAATAATGTTTATCAGTGAAAAACCCTATGGTATTGAAATAGACTTGGACTCTATACAGGGATTTCCTAGCAGTGCCATAACTCCGAGTGGTTTCACTCCCGAGCAAGCACGGCGTTTCACTTCGTATATGGCACAAAACAAAAATACAAGCTATTTGCATATCTGCGAAGGTGCACCTGCTATAAGTTCCGATGAACTAACGAGAACTCAAGTGGGAGAATTTCTCAGTTTCCTTATTTCAGATTTTATCAAAGCAAAAAATAAACAGTAACAAACACTTGATTGCACAAAAAAAGACCATCATTTTCAGATGGTCTTTAGTTATGCTTTATCATGTAAAGATAAAGCGTTTATTTTGGTTACTTAATTACAGTACTTGAACGTTAACTGCGTTTAAACCTTTTCTTCCTTGTTCAGTTTCGTACTGTACTTTGTCATTTTCGCGGATATCATCTACTAAACCTGAGTTGTGAACGAAGATGTCCTCACCTGTTTCAGTTGCTGTAATAAATCCAAATCCTTTTGTTGTGTCGAAAAATTTTACTGTTCCTTCTTGCATTTTACTTAATTTTAAATGTTTTATTAATTATTATTTTCTATAATAAAAAGACACATAATGATTTGCGATCTTACAATGGAAACATCCATTCTTTTCAGAAACGCTATTGGTAAAGTTGTTGTGAAAATATAATTGGAAAGATGAGTAAAACTCGATAAAACTAATTGTATTGTAAACGGACTTAAATAGGTGTCTTTTATATTATGGTGCAAACGTACCGCTAATATTTGACACTACCTAATATTACAACAAAATAAATGTAAAATCTTGTAAAATATTAAAATATATAAACCAAATCTATAATATTTTGTTAAAAAATACTTCTTTAGAGTGAATCTAACGGACTTTTTACTTTTGATTTTGAGGTATTTGTTACATGCGTGTAAACTTGTGTAGTTTTAATGCTATTGTGTCCCAAAAGTTCCTGTATAAATCGCAAGTCTGCACCACTTTCCAGTAAATGAGTAGCATAGCTGTGTCGTAATCCATGGATACCTATCTGCTTATGTATATTGGCTTTTTTCATCGCTTTTTTAAAAACAGCCTGTACACTACGTGCAGAATATTGTCCTCCATACTGCCCTTCAAAGAGCCAATCCTTAGGTTTATATTCTAAATAATATTCCCGAAGCAATCCCAATACTGACTCAGGTAAATTTACATAGCGGTCTTTTTTACCCTTTGCACCTCCTATTAAAACTTGCATCCGTGAACTATCGATATGATGAATTTTTAAATTAACCACTTCACTGACTCGCAAGCCCATTCCATAGCACAATTTTAACATTAATAAATGCTTACGGTTTTCAATTTGGTTAAAAATCTTTTTAATTTCACTCTTACTCAACATCTTTGGCAAAACTTGTGGTTTTTTAGGTCGAGGAATATCAAAAAACATTCGTGGCTGATGCAATACTTTTTCATAATAAAATTTAACAGCATTTATTTTGCCATTCATTTTCGCTTCTTTCATTCCCAGCGAATTGATACAATAAAGAAAATATGATTTTAGTTGTTCAGACGTTAATTCATCTACATTTTTATTTTTTAATAATTCTAATAAATGTGTGAATTCAGCGACATAAATACGAATGGTATTTCGGCTATATGCTTTTAACTTCAATTGATGAATAAAACTATTCAACGCTTGCTGATTAACGGGAAGTATTTTTGATTTGTAAAACTCTCCTACCTCTTCTCTCTGCTTAATATTTAGCACACTTCTTACTGATGGCAAATCAGTTAAATACCACATTTTATTTGTGACACTCCACCGAGCCGAAGGAAAGCGCCTTTTCAAGTCATCTTTCAATTTTACAGAATATGGAAAAGCAATCCAAATTACATTTTTACCTTTGCAAGTTCCCTGCTTAAACCTGTACTTTTCTAAATCCATCACTACGCATTTTATATATCAGATGGTAAAGATACATATAATACGCAACAATTGTTACGCAAAATACGCATATGAAATATTCTCATAGACGCCTGATAATCAATAAAAATACAAAATTTCAACAATTATGCATATAATTTAGAGGAATTGCGTATATTTGTGTGTTGTAAACAATGCGCGAAGGTAATTCTGCATTCAATAAAATTAACACTAAACAAAAATGAATATTTTTTTAAAAGGAAGATTGAAAAGTTTCAAATATGCAATAAAAGGATTTTTTTTACTAATTAAAACAGAACATAGTATAATTGCACAATCAATCATTTTTTTAGGTATTATAATTTTAGGTATTCTTTTAGGTATTTCAAAACAAGACTGGATAAATCAAACTTTTGCTATGGGATTAGTGTTAAGTATAGAAGGAATGAATACAGCCGTAGAAAAAACAGCAGATTTTATACATAAAGAACACCACCCAAAAATAGGCTTTATCAAAGATATTTCTGCTGGCGCAGTAACATTTGCAATGCTTACTTTTCTAATAATTTTCATAATAACATACTTACCTTATATCTTAACATATGTTTAAAATCTTTAAAAACAATCGATTATCGCTTGTATATTTCTTTATTATTCAATTCTTAATTATATCATTTATTGTAAGGTTAGTACTTTATATTTGGTCATTTAGTAATATAGATTTTTCTATAATAGCTTTTTTTAAAACTTTGTTTTTCGGGCTGTTTTTTGACATTGGCGTTATTTCATTTTTTACGATTATCTACTTTACCTATTTAATACTTTTTCCTAATAAATGGGTTGGAACTATTTTTGATAAATTATTTACCTATACGTTTTATTTTATAACAACAATAATACTAACCTTTTCATTTTTCGCAGAATTCACTTTTTGGGAGGAGTTTCAAAATAGATTTAACTTTATTGCAGTAGATTATTTAATTTACACCTATGAAGTGGTAGAAAACATCAATCAATCTTATCCAATACCATTGCTTTTACTTATCATATTTCTTTTGGTATTTTTACAATATTTTATTTTAAAAAAACAAAAAGCTTTTACACATACTTTTTCTTTAAAAATAACTAAAAAACAGCAACTATTATTATTTATAGGATTGTTAATCCCCTTGTTTTTTGGTTTTTATATAAGTAATACAGATGCTGAGTGGTCTAAAAACAGATACGAAAACGAAATTTCAAAAGCGGGAATTTATTCCTTTTTCGCTGCTTTTAGAAATAATGAATTGAGTTATACAGATTTTTATAAAACTCAAGATTTAGAATACTCTTTTAAAGATTTGAAACAAAAATTAATAACACAAAATGATACCTTATTTTCAAACGAGCCAAATAGTATTGAACGAACAATAAAAAGTTATAGAACAGAAATAAAACCCAATGTTATCTTTATTTGTTTGGAAAGTTTTAATGCAGATTTTTTAAACAATTTTGGTAATAAAAATAACATAACACCTAATTTAGATTCTTTAATAAACCAAAGTATTTCTTTTGAGAATTTATATGCAACCGGAACAAGAACAGTTCGAGGAATGGAAGCAATTATGTTATCTGTTCCTCCTTCACCTGGAAGAAGCATTGTGAAAAGAAAAGACAACACAAATTTGTATAATATTGGTGATGTTTTTAAAGAAAAAGGATACTCAAGAACTTTTTTCTATGGTGGAGATGGTTATTTTGACAATATGAATACCTTTTTTGGCGGTAATGGTTTTGACATTGTAGATAGAGGTCGAGGTTATCTTTTTGGAGATTCTTTTACAGCAAAAAGAACAAACATAAAAGATAATGAGATTCAATTTGAAAATGCTTGGGGCGTTTGTGATGAAGATATTTATAAACAAGTAATAAAGGAAGCGGATAAAAGTTATTCTAATAAAAAACCGTTCTTTAATTTTATTATGACTACTTCAAACCACAGACCATATACATACCCTAACAATAAAATTGATATTCCATCTGGAACAGGAAGAAATGGTGCAGTAAAATATACAGATTTCGCGATTGGAGAGTTTATCAACAAAATTAAAAACAAACCTTGGTATAATAATACTGTAATTGTATTTATGGCAGACCATTGTGCAAGTTCTGCTGGAAAATGGGAATTGAATGTTGATAAATACCATATTCCAGCAATAATTTATAATCTACCAAACATAGAACCAAGTAAAATTGAAAAACAGACCTCGCAAATAGACTTATTTCCAACACTTTTTGGATATTTAGGTTGGAATTACACATCTAATTTTTACGGGAAAGATATAAATACAATTAAAGAGAATGAACAAAGAGCGTTTTTTGGAAATTACAGAAAACTTGGGTTGCTAAAAGGAAATAAATTAACTGTATTAGGCGACCAAAAGAAAGTATCTTTTTATACTTATGAAAAAATAACCAATACTTTAAATCCTGAAAAAGAAGATTCAATACAATTAAAAGATATTATTTCTTATTATCAAACAAATGATTATCGATATAAAAATGGATTAATGAAACTAAAAAAATAATGCACTGTTTACAACAAAGTGTATAGTTAATGGCGGTTTCGTGCTGAAATTCAAGGTTTTGGCATTTAACAAACCAAGTGCTAAACCGAAAGTTAAGTGCTTCTAAATCCGCCACTAACCATACACAAACCGTTATGTGGCATTAAAAAAACAGCATTGCAATTAAATCGATTATTAGGCATAAACATATATTCAATATAGATTAAATGAAAAATTCAAGAGGTTTACTATATCCAGCCTTACATAAATTTTATAGTGCTTTAAGCAGTTTGGAAAAATTTGAAAAAGGGTCAAACTTCTTCGATAATATAAGCCACTTAGATAATTTTTTTTCAGAATACAGAAACATCACATTTGTTTTGCAAAAATCTTTGGCTAAAACGGAATTTAGTTCTGTTTATGAGCAACTACGAGATAAATTTTTTATTTATGATGTGGGTAAATGGTTTATAGATAAACGGAATAATATAACCAAAGAACAACCATTTGATTTAGAAAAAAGAATAGTAATCAACATCTATTCAGGTAAGAGTATCTATACCCTACCAGAGTTTATTTTTACGATTGAAAATGATGTAGAATTCTCATCTATAGTCGAATCATTAAGGGAGATATTTTTAAATTCAGGTCAAATAGAAGTCTTCTTTTCTGTAGAGTTCATGTTTTATGAGCGAGGACATACAAAAGACTTATACGATAATTTTATTTTAGGAATAACACAAATGAAACAACTTTTGTCTGGTATGAAAAAGGTGTTGAATGAAGATTGTATTTTATCAGAAGAGCTGGAACGAAGAATAGAAAAGATGAATTTTTATCGAGTGCCAAAAGATTTTCTTTTTGTAGACGATTATGTCTTCAATTGTAAAAATGAAAAATTTGAAAAAGCATCTAGAATTGCATTGACTACTGGAGATAGGAAACACAGAGCTTCTATTGAAAATTTAAATCAATTCAAGTCTGATGGAGATATTTTAAGCAAGTTTGAATTAATGCATTTAGTGATTTTCCAAATGCAAAACAAACTAATGCCGACTTGTATGATAGTATACAGTGATAACACTTTTGAATTAAATAGTTTTGAGTTTTCAATCAAAACTACAGTATACAGGAAGTTTAATGAAATCGCAAAACGAATAGAGAAAGATGATATAGTCAATATTCTCTTTGTTACTGAAATGTATGCATACAGTGTTAGTGATATAAAAAATCTTGATAGTAAAGAAAGAATTAAACATGCAAAAAATGAGATTCTATCATTTTTTATGATTGACAATCAGCTATCTATTAAGTCCCGTAGCTATGATACAAAGAAAATTAATGATTTTAAATATATCGCTTCTATCATGAATGCAGATTCAATTGAGCAAAAACTACCTGCGTTTATGAATCCTGTAAAACTAGAATTTGCTAGATTGTTAGGAATTGAAAATGAACATAATAACGCCACATAACATTTTGTATAGTTAACTGTGGGCGCAGTGGTCGTTTCAGCGCCCCCCACACGCCTCAAAGCGGTGTGTATGCGGAAAGGAAATCGCCCGAAAAACCACAGCTAACCATACAATTTACCGTTATATGGCATTTAAGAAAGACACAATGATAAAAACGAAATTAACTATTCTATTTATATTATTCGTTCAAGCAATTTTCGGACAAAAAAATACTGATTATCTATCTGATAATAGGGTTGATTTGAGAACAGATAGTCCAATGATAACAGAAACTGATTTTAACATTATTGGTTTTGGAGCATTACACGGAAGTGCGAAAACGTATGACGCAGAATTAAGTTTGGTAAGTTCATTGGTAGAAAAAAATCTTTTGGATTACTATATAATTGAAACGAATTACAGCCAAGCATATTATTTTCAAGAATACCTTAAAACAGGGAATGAGAAATTATTAAAGGAACTTACTCTTTCTTTTCAAACTATAGTTTCTCAAGAAGGAACAATCGAAACTTTTAATCATTGGAAAAACATTCGTGAATTAAACTTAAAATATCCAAATAAATCAATTAAAGTTATTGGCTGTGACGTTGTAAACGAATATCGTTTTCCAATAAAACACATTTTACACCTCACAAAAGATGATAACAGTTGGAATGAACGAGAAAATTTGAAAAAAGTAAACCTTCAAGTTGATCTAGATTTTGGAATATGGAACAAAGAAATAAACTCAATAGTTAAATCATTTGTTCAAGATTATCTTTCTAATAAAGAAAAATACAAGGAGTTAATTACTGATATTGACGATTTTGATCATATTATTGGTAATATCAATTACAATTTTAAAGAGAAAAGAGAAAGAGAAAAAATCATCTTTGCAAACTATATGTATTTGCATAAAAAACTAAACTTATCAGATAAGAAACAATTTGCCAAATATGGTTACTTCCATATTCAAAAAGAACGTGAAGGAAATTATCCTTCATTTTTCACTCGGTTAATCGAAAACAATGTTTACGAGAGAAATAACGTAATTACAATAATGGGATATTTAACAAAAAGTAAAGTTCTTTGGGACAAAAAATATGATGAAGACGGAAATTATAGAAGCTATACAACTAAAGCAGGTTACGGAATTTCGGATTATTGGAAAGAGTATTTTAAAGGAATTAAAAATCTGAAAAAGGCAAGTCTTTCCGATTTGACTTTGTTTAAACTTAATCAAAAAAACTCACCTTATTCACATGAGACAGATTTAGTAGAGATTAAAATGTTTCTTAAAGACCATAATACAAGAAAACTAAAAGGAAAAAATACTTTACAATTCATAGATTATGCAATATTGATAAGAGAATCTAAAGAACAAGTGCCAATCGAAGAAATGAAGTAAAAACGCCATATAACAAAAGCTAAATTTCATGGGCGGTGACGAGTTGCTTGAGAGTTAGTTCAATTAAGAAACACCAGCAAGCCATATAAATTGGTTTGCAAAAAAATATAAACAAATTTATTCGGCTTGCTTTCGTGCGATTTGGATAGTAAATTCTTTTAAATCGCCCACGCAACTTAGCAAGACCGTTAGCAACAAGGCGAAAAAAGACATGCAATTATAAAAGTTCGGTGCAAACTTGGAGGAATTTATTTTGTTTTTTCTCCCCCCGCAAAAAGAAGAAGGGAAACCCTGACCCACATTGCAGCACATTTCCAAGACCCCACAAGCCAACACCCAAACCAAAGGCTTGTAAAAGAGCTGCAATTCTGCCTACGCACCGGTGCTTAATTGTTACATTTGAGCTTTGAACAAACCGAGATTATTGAAATTAGTAAAATGAAAAAGGAAATAGACAACAAACTCAACTTGAAAAATATCAAACCAACCGCAATGCGACAGTTGGTTTTACAAGTTCTGACAGAACAAAAAACGGCTATTAGTTTGCCTGAATTAGAACAAAAATTTGAAAAAGCTGATAAAGCAACGTTATATAGAACTTTAAAAACTTTCCAGGAACATCAACTCATTCATTCAATTGAAGATGGCTCTGGCTCTTTAAGATACGCACTTTGCGAAGATTTTTGCACTTGCGAACCAGAACATTTACATGTTCATTTTTTATGCAACAAATGCGGAAAAACGTATTGTATGAAAGATTTACCTGTTCCCCAGCCAGACTTACCCAATGGATTTGAATTTTCCAGTGCAAACTTTGTTGTCAAAGGTATTTGTTCAAATTGCAAAAAGTAAGTTTGCAACTCGGTTGCACGAACTATATAGTATTTTTGTAGTTGTAATTATTAGAAATAAGAATTTGCAGATGAAATATATAGCAGTAATATTATCAGTGTATGTAATGGTTTTAACAGCCATACCTTGCAATGATGTACATGCTGGCACAAATTCTGCCACCTTGGAATTGGCGGAACAAAGCCAAAATCACACAAGTGATGTTGATTTATGTTCCCCTTTTTGTTTTTGTCATTGTTGCCAAACACTTTCTTTCCCATCTTTTTTTAATGGTTTATTGTCCAATGTTGAAGTGGTTGCTTTGAATATTACTTTCAAAGAATCAAGATTTTCAAATCATTTTTCTTCTATCTGGCAACCTCCCAAAATATAATCGTTTCATCTTAACAATTTGCTCATATCATTATTATTAATCGTATTCACATTAAAAATTTATAGAAATCAAATGATAAACAAAATAATATCCTTTTCAATAAAGAATAAGGCACTTATCGGGCTGATGACAATCGGACTGATTATTGGCGGAATATATTCTATGACCAAAGTGCCGCTTGACGCCACACCTGACATTACAAACAATCAAGTATTGGTAATCACAACTGCACCCAATTTGGGTACAGAAGACATTGAACAGTTTGTAACCTATCAGGTAGAATTAGCCGTGGCAAACCTCCCTGATGTGACTGAAATACGAAGCGTGTCACGTTTTGGGCTTTCTGTTGTTACCATTGTTTTTAAAGAAAGTGCGGGAACCTATTTACCCCGGCAATTGGTAAGTGAAGCCTTGGCAGAAGTAAAAGAAAAAATTCCCGATGGTTTTGGACAGCCTTTTATGGCTCCAATAAGTACGGGTTTGGGCGAAATCTATCAATACACGCTTGAAGTGCAACCCGGTTACGATACCGTTTATAACGACATGGAACTGCGCACCATGCAGGAATGGATTGTAAAACGACAAATGGCTATGCTGCCCGGAGTGGTAGAAGTAAACTCTTTTGGGGGCAGGGGTAAACAATACGAAGTCGCTGTTAATCCTGATAAACTCAGAAGTATGGGTTTAGCCATTTCGGATATTTTTGAAGCACTTGACGACAACAATCAGAACACAGGCGGCGCATATATCGAGAAAAATTTTCAGGCCAACTTTATCCGTGGCGAAGGGTTGATGCGTTCGTTGGATGATATTAAAAATACGTTGGTTGCAAACATTGACGGGCAACCCATTTTCATCAGGGATGTAGCAGAAGTGAAATTCGGAAGTTTTGTCCGTTATGGTGCTTTTACCAAAGACGGAAAGGGAGAGGCCGTTGGCGGAATCGTGATGATGCTGAAAGGCGAAAACTCAAACGATGTGATTAAGAATGTAAAAGAGCGGATGGCCTTAATTCAAAAATCACTGCCTGATGGTGTTGAAATTAAACCTTTTCTTGACCGCAGTAAGCTCATTAAAAGCACCACATCTACCGTTGCCGAAAACCTGTCGTTGGGTGCGCTGATTGTTATTTTTGTGCTGGTTATATTCCTCGGGAATTTAAGGGGCGGTTTAATTGTGGCATCAACCATTCCGCTGGCCTTGCTATTTGCATTTATTATGATGAACCTGTTTGGGGTGTGGGCAAACCTGATGAGTTTGGGGGCACTTGATTTTGGGATATTGGTAGATGGAGCAGTAATTATTGTTGAAAGTATGATTTTTTACCTTCATCGAAAGAACCTTATAGGCACAAAACTTGACCAGACCAAGCGCAATGAAATTGCCTATAATTCGGCAAGTAAAATGATGAACTCAGCATTTTTTGGGCAGCTCATAATTCTGATTGTTTTTATACCCGTATTAGCCTTGCAAGGTGTCGAAGGTAAAATGTTCATCCCTATGGCAATGACATTTGGTTTTGCTGTATTGGGCGTGGTAGTATTGTGTCTTACATATATTCCTATGATGGCAGCTCTGTTTATTCAGCCGCCTAAAACAGATAAAAAATCATGGGGAGATAAAATAATTGGAAAACTTGAAAAGATATATACTCCTGTAATTGTATGGGCACTGAAAAGAAGCCGGATTGTTATTGTAATCGCTTTGGTCTTGTTAATCTCAGGGGGATTCGTGTTTACACGAATGGGGGCTGAGTTTATTCCCAAACTTGATGAAGGCGATTTTGCTTTTCAGGCTTTTTTAAAGCCGGGAACTTCCTTAACTGAGGTTACTAAAGCTTCAACTCGTCTGGAACAAATTGTTCTGGAAAACTTCCCCGATGAAATAGAAAGTATCCAAAGTAGAATTGGGGTGGCAGATTTACCCATGGACCCGATGCCAATTGATATTGCTGATATTTTTGTGATATTAACCCCACAAGACCAGTGGACAAAAGCTGAATCAAAAGCTGAATTAATTGATAAGGTGAGAGAAAAAGTGAGCGTATTGCCCGGTATCAATTATGAATTTAGCCAGCCCGTTGAAATGCGCTTCAATGAATTGCTAACTGGTATTCGTCAGGATGTTGCCGTTAAACTATATGGCGATGATTTGGAAATGCTGGCTGACAAAGCAGAAGAAATTGCCGGGTTAATTTCTGGAATTGATGGTATTGCAGCCGTGAAAGCTGAAGCAACAAGAGGATTACCTCAGATTACGGTTAATTACGATAGAAATAAGCTTGGTCGGTACAACTTGAATATTAAAGAACTTAATACTATCGTTGAAACTGCTTTTAGTGGCGGTGTTGCCGGAAGCATTTACGAAGGCGAGCGGATGTTTGACCTTGTTGTGCGATTGGACGAAGAACACCGCACAAGTATTGACGATATCAGGAATTTATTTGTTAATCTTCCCGATGGTAATCAAATTCCCTTAAAAGAAGTGGCTGAAATAAGTTACCAGCCGGGGCCGATGCAAATTAGCCGTGACAATACCAACAGGCGTACCTATGTGGGGATTAATGTTGAAGGCAGGGATATTAAGTCGCTCGTAGAGGAAATTCAAACAACTTTAGATGAAAATTTGGAGCTACCGACGGGTTATTATATTCGGTATGGGGGAGCATTTGAAAACCTCGAAAGAGCTTCAAAAAGATTGACTCTGGTAGTTCCACTCGCTTTAGCATTAATTTTCATGTTGGTGTTTTTTGCGGTAAAATCGTTTAAACAAACCCTCATGATTTATGTAGCTGTACCATTTGCCGCTGTAGGTGGTGTATTCTCATTATACTTAAGAGATATGCCATTCAGTATTTCTGCCGGAGTGGGATTTATTGTTTTGTTTGGTGTGGCTGTGTTAAACGGATTAGTCCTCATATCGGGTTTTAATGAACTCAAGGCAGAAGGGAAACTCCATATCAATGATATTATTATAAAAGGTTCTATCAGGCGTATCCGACCAATACTGTTAACAGCATCTACCGATATTCTGGGCTTTCTGCCTATGGCGGTTTCCACGTCGGCAGGAGCAGAAGTTCAACGTCCTCTGGCTACTGTGGTGATTGGAGGAATGTTGACATCAACCTTGTTGACGCTTATTGTGCTGCCCATTCTCTATAAATTTGTTGAAAGTGGCGTTAAAAAAATAAAAATGCCAAAAACAGCTTTAGGGATGTTTACCGTTCTTGTTGTGATTGCAGGTTTGGGAATTTCAGGAAATGCCAATGCGCAGGATTCTGCGTTAACATTGCCACAAGCCATTGAAAGGGCAAAAGAAAACTATCCGGCAATTAAGGCAGCCCAATTGGAAGTCGACAAACAGGAAGCGTTAAAAGCTACGGCATACGAACTGGGAACGACTTCGATTTATACCGGGAAAGAAGAAGTAGGCAACAACGCACCGGGTATTCAAAACAAAATCGGGATTGGACAAACAGACATTGACCTGTTCGGCATACCGGCTAAAAGCAAGCTTGCAAACAGCCGTACCCAACAAGCTTTATCCGGTCAGCAACTTACGGAATACTCGTTGGCTCGTGATGTTAGTCTTGCCTGGTACAATGCAGTCCATGCCAAACAGCAATGGCAGCTATTTAAAGACCTTGACACCTTGTACGCCGATTTTCAAAAAGCCGCTGAATTGAGGTACAAAACACAAGCTACTTCTAAGATTGAATACCTTTCCGCTTCGGCTAAGTACAAAGAATTGCAGGTAAATTTAAAAAAAGCTGAAAGCAACTATTTGGCAAACTTGCAAATTCTGAATCAATACCTATTATACCCGATTGCGGTAGATGTTAACATACAGGATTTGGGGCAGTATGCTTTCAATATAGTTTCCGAAATTGATTCATTGAGCGAAAGCCCGCTGCTGAATTATTATTCAACCGGGATTGATGTGGCAGAATCGGCATGGAAAGCGGAAAAAGCCAATTTCCTTCCAAAGTTAGACTTGGGTTATAAGTGGCAATCGGTTGACGGCAATTCAGGGTTTTATGGTTGGGAAGCAGGTATTTCTGTCCCGCTGGCTTTCTTTTCACAATCGGGCAAAACCAAAGCTGCAAAAATCGACTTCCAAATTGCAAACCAGCAGTACCAGCAAAAAGAACTGGAACTGAAAGCCGGGTACAACCAGCAAATTAGCCGTTACCTTACTTTGCAACAGGTTATCAACTATTATCAAAAAGAAGCATTGCCTCTGGCCGACGAACAAATTCAGGCTTCCAACCTAGCGTACCGTCTTGGCAGTATCGACTACGTTCAATTTATTCAGAATACTGAAGCGGCGATACGTACAAAACAAGATTTTTTAATGCAACAGGCGGAGTACAATGAATTATCTGCCCAATTGAAATATTTAACAGGTAAATAATCGAAAAAATTATATAAAATGAAGACAAAAATATTTTTAGCATTTATCATGGTGGCTACAATGTTATCGTGTAATTCAGAAAAAAAAGATAGCCATGAAGGTGAGGAACATGAAGAGCATGGTGTTGAAGGGGCAGTAGTTTTAAATGCCAGACAACGTGAAGCCCTAAATTTAAAATTGGGGTCTTTTCAAATGCGTAATCTAACAACGCTTGTAAAGTCAAATGGTCAGTTGGAAGTCCCCCCGTCAGGCAGTGCCGAAGTTACAGCCATTATTGGTGGCAATGTAAAAACAATTAATGTTTTTCATGGCGATAGGGTAAAAAAAGGTCAATTACTGGCAGTGCTCGAACATCCCGATTATATCTCTTTACAGGAGGGCTTTGCTGAAATATCCAGCAAACTCGAATTTATCGAAAAAGAGTATGCACGCCAAAAAGAGCTTTTCGAGAATAATGTGGGAGCTGGTAGGGATTATCAGCAAACAAAATCTGAATACAATACAATTAAGGCTAAATATGAAGGCTTAAAATCACGATTGCAGTTGTTGAACCTTTCTCCTGATAAAGTTAAAGAAGGTGAGATTTCAAGCACAATAAGTATTCTGTCGCCTATTAACGGTTTTATAAATGACATAAATATAAAAGTTGGAACTTACGTTGATGCAAAAGACATACTCCTTGAAATAACCGACAATAGTGCAATCCATGCCGATTTTATGGTTTATGAAAAAGATGTGCATCTGGTAAAAGAAGGCCAAAAAGTGCATTTCACGGTTTCAAACCGTCCGGGAGAAGAGTTAACAGCAACCGTTTTTGCCATTGGAAAAGAGTTTGAGGCCAATTCAAGGGCAGTTCATATCCATGCAAAAATCAATGAAAAAGTTTCTGGGCTTATACCCGGCATGTACATTTCGGGGCATTTGCATACAGATGAAAAATATACCAGGGCTTTGCCCAACGATGCCATTGTTTCCGAAGGGACAAAATCCTTCATTTTTATTTTGGACAATGAAGCTATTGAAGAACAAGGGCACAGCGAAACCGAACATGCCGGACACGATGAGGATAAAGAAGCACAAGTTGAAGAAGGAAATCATGAGGGGCATGAACATGGCGATGCAGACGATGATGATGCAACTCAAGAAAAGATGGCTTTCAGAATGGTAGAGGTCATTCCCGGTTTAAAAGACGAAGGTTATACAGAAATACAACTGATTAACTCCTTACCTGAAAACACACAGGTGGTTTTAAATGCGGCTTACTATCTATTGGCCGATATGAAAAAAGAAGAAACTGAACACGAACATTAAAAATAAGGAAATTATGAAAGAAATAAAAGCATTTGTAAGACCAAATAAAGTGAATGAAATTGTTCAGCATTTAAAAGATGCTGGGTTTGAAAACATGACCATTTCTACTGCAGAAGGGACAGGGAAATTTCAGGATGACAAAGCGTTTGTTTCCCAAAAATTCTCCATAACCGATAGCCCAACGGCAAAAATTGAAATGGTAGTAGCAAAAGAAAAGATAAATACGGTAATAAACATCATTTCGGAATATGGTAAAACATTAAATCCAGGCGATGGATTAATTTATGTCTCCGATGTTGAAAAAGTGTATCGGGTGAAAACAGGACTGGAAAACGGGTTTTAATATTTAAAGAATATGAAAAAACTAAAAATAGAAATACCACTCATTTTGCCCGAAGTGCCAAACGAAAAAGACCAATGCGTTCAGGAGCTTATCTCACTGCTTCAGGAGCAAAAGGGTCTGGAAAAAGTCCATGTTTTAGAAGCTGCAGATAAGGGCGTGCCCCAACTCTGTTTTCACTATAACCCGGAACTGATTTCCATTGACCGCGTACGTTCAATAGCCCGACTAACTGGTGCGTCCATTACCGAAAAAATCGCACACAAGCTCATCGAAGTAGAAGGCATCCGCCATTCTCGCCAAGCGCGCAGTATCGAGCGCAATCTTAGCGACTTAAACGGTATGATTGAAGCATCGGTTTCTGCTTCGGGAATGGTACGTGTTGAATTCGATAGAAGTCAGCTTGATGAAGCGACAATTATTAAAGCTTTGCAAAAAGAAGGCCTCGACATACCGGATACTGCCGTAAATGCCGAAAAATATCTACGCAGCATCAAAGAAACAGAGAAGCCGCAGAAAGACCAAAAGTCTGAAAAGAAGCCTGAACATGAAGAAGGTGATGTAGAACATGAATATGCCCATGGCGGCCTTTTTGGCAAAAATACGGAGTTGATTTTCTCTATCCTTTCGGGAATATTGCTGGCTATTGGTTTTGGCTTCTCTTTCGTGGATGCTCTCCCCTCGTGGGTAAGCCTGTCGCTGTACATCGGGGCTTATTTCTTTGGTGGTTTCTACACCACCAAAGAAGCAGTCGAAACCGTATTTAAAGGTGGATTTGAAATTGACTTTTTGATGCTCGTTGCCGCCATTGGTGCGGCTATTTTGGGCGCATGGTCCGAAGGTGCTTTGTTGTTGTTTCTCTTCAGCATGGGGCATGCACTCGAACATTATGCCATGAACAAAGCCCGTAAATCTATTGCTGCTTTGGCCAAACTCGCCCCCAAAACTGCGTTACGAAAGAAGAACGGGAAAACAGAAGAGATAGGCATAGAAAAATTGAGTGTCGGCGACATCATCGTCGTGAAGCCCAACACTAAAATTCCGTCCGATGGGGTTGTGGTTAGCGGCAAAAGTAGCGTGAACCAGGCACCAATAACGGGCGAAAGTGTACCCGTGGATAAAATGCCGGTGGAGGACCAAGAAAAAGACTATTACAACGAAAAAGACATCAGTGATGAAAACAGGGTTTTTTCGGGCACAATCAATGGCAACAACACATTAGAAGTTAAAGTCATTAAGGAAGCCAAAGATTCTACCCTCTCCCGTTTGGTAAAGCTTGTGAATGAAGCTCAAACGCAGAAATCGCCCACCCAGCGGTTTACCGACAAGTTCGAGAAATACTTTGTGCCTTCCGTTTTGGGATTGGTGGTGTTATTGCTCGGGGCTTTTTTGGTTATTGATGAAAATTTTAGCGACAGCTTTTACAGGGCCATGGCCGTTCTGGTAGCCGCCAGTCCTTGTGCGCTAGCCATCTCCACGCCGAGTGCCGTACTGAGTGGGGTGGCCAGGGCTGCCAAAAGCGGGGTGCTTATCAAAGGCGGGCGGCCGTTGGAAGACCTGGGTGTTTTAACCGCCCTGGCATTCGATAAAACCGGGACTCTGACTGAAGGCAAACCAAAACTCACTAAAGTAATTCCGCTGAACAATACCGATGAGAATGAATTGCTGAAAATGGCAATTGCCGTAGAAAACCTAAGCGACCACCCCTTGGCAAAGGCGGTGGTCAGGGACGGCAAAAAGCGTTTGGAAGGAGATAGTATTCCCGAGGCCACTGATTTGGAAGCCGTTTTGGGAAAAGGCATAAAAGCAACGCTGGGAAATGATAAAGTATATATAGGCAATTTGGAACTGTATGAAGCCCTCGATGATAAAAAACCTTCAAAAAAGATTGTAGATGAAATAAAAGCCCTTGAAGCTGGAGGGAATACCACCATGCTAATTCGCCGGAACAGCGATTATGTGGGCATCATCGCCTTAATGGACACCCCGAGGGCAGAAGCAAAAAGCACGTTAGAACAATTAAAGAAAATCGGAATCAAACGGATGGTCATGCTCACGGGCGACAACCAGAAAGTGGCCGATGCCGTGGCCAAAGAAATAGGCTTGACCGATGCCTGGGGCAGCCTGTTGCCAGAGGAAAAAGTAGATGCCATAAAGAAACTACAAAAGCAGGAATCGAAGGTGGCAATGGTAGGCGATGGCGTGAACGATGCCCCCGCAATGGCCAACAGCACCGTGGGCATAGCCATGGGCGCGGCCGGTTCTGATGTGGCACTCGAAACCGCTGATATTGCCCTGATGGGCGACAAACTTGAAACCCTTCCATTTGCTATTGGACTGAGCAGAAAGGCAAAAGGTATAATAAAACAGAACCTTTGGATTAGCCTGGGTGTCGTAGCTCTACTTATTCCTGCAACCATCCTTGGCCTAGCCAGCATCGGTATTGCCGTGCTCATTCACGAAGGTTCAACCCTTGTTGTGGTATTTAATGCACTAAGGTTGTTGGCGTACAAAAAGTAATCATATGCTAAAATGTTCATTTCACATTCCCAAAATGGATTGTCCTTCCGAGGAAGCCCATATCAGAATGAAACTCGAAAGGCTTTCCCACATTAAAAATTTGGTGTTCGATATTGAGAACATTACACTCTCCTCGGCAGAAGGCACAGGGAAACTGCAAGATGAAAAAGCATTTGTTTCGCAGATATTTTCTGTTACCGATAGTGAGATTGCGAAACTTGAGAATGTAGCAGAAAATAAAGATGTTGATACTATTTGTACTATAATCTGTGAATACGGATGTACACTAAATCCGGACGATGGCCTAATCTATATTTCCGATATTGAAAAGGGGTACCGTGTGAAAACGGGTTTGGGAAATGGAGAAAAATAATTTATAACTTTAAGGGCAGGTTGCCTTAATATATCGGGCAACTTGCTTTTTTAAATAATTCACATTAAAAGCAAAAACGATGAAATACTATTTTGAAAAAACATTGAATTGCTCTTTTGAAGAAGCAGTAAAAAGGGTAACAGAAGAACTCAAAAAGGAGGGTTTCGGGGTATTATCTGAAATCAACATACACGAAAAACTAAAAGAAAAATTGGGGGTAGATTTCAGAAAGTACCGCATACTTGGTGCGTGTAACCCTGCTTTTGCCTACAAAGCATTACAGGAAGAAGATAAAATCGGTACGATGTTGCCTTGCAATGTAATCGTGCAACAAATTTCAGAAAACCAAACAGAAATTGCTGCCGTTGACCCGATGGCATCAATGCAATCTGTTGAAAATGAAAAATTGGCAGGTGTTGCAAATGAGGTTCAACAAAAATTAAAACATGTCATTCACAATGTTTAAAAGCACCTTTAAAATTTCCAAAATGGATTGCCCTTCCGAGGAAACCCTTATCAGGATGAAACTCGAAGGGCTTTCCATGATTAAAAGTTTGGTGTTCGATATTGAAAACCGAAAACTTACTGTCTTTCATTCTGAAGAAAGCTCTGAAATTGAGAATCACCTGAAAGAACTCAATTTAGGGTCGCAACTCCAAGAAACAATTGTTGTCCAAGCGGATGAATTCAAGGACAATTCATCGGTACAATCGAAACTCCTTTGGACGGTTTTGATTATCAACTTTGCATTTTTTATTATTGAAATTACCACGGGTTTTATTTCTAAATCTATGGGTTTGGTTGCCGATTCGTTGGATATGCTGGCAGATGCACTTGTTTATGGTCTTAGCCTTTGGGCTGTCGGTTCAACTGTGTTCCGTAAGAAAAAAGTGGCAAAGCTGAGTGGCTATTTTCAACTGGCTTTAGCATTGATTGGGCTTATAGAAGTAATACGCAGATTTATCAGTTTCGAAGCTGTGCCGGATTTCAAAACCATGATTATTGTTTCCATATTGGCATTAATTGCCAATTCCGTTTGCCTTTATTTATTACAAAAATCAAAAAGTGAAGAAGCACACATGAAAGCCACGATGATATTCACATCGAATGATATTATTATCAATACTGGTGTTATCGCAGCAGGAGTATTGGTTTTGTTGACCCAATCAAAGTATCCTGATTTAATCATTGGTGCAATTGTTTTTTTAATTGTGGTCAGGGGGGCTTTCAGGATATTAAAACTTGGAAAATAGATATGGAAGTAATTTTAGAGTCAATAATAAGCTGTCCAAATTGTGACTTTCAGAAGAAAGAAACCATGCCCATGGATTCTTGCCAATTCTTTTATAAATGTGAAAATTGCCATACCATTCTGAAACCAAAACAGGGAGATTGCTGTGTGTATTGTTCGTATGGTTCGGCAAAATGCCCTTCCATTCAAAAGAATGAAAGTTGCTGCTGATTATTTTTAACAAATGGAAGTACAACTGAGTTCTAACAAAAAGTATTTTCGTTATATTTAACATTTAGTTTTACAAACACAAAATCAAGTTGAAAAATAGCAGGTGTAAGTTTGGAAAATGCAATAGTAGAAAGGAAAAATAGACTTGCAAGTAAGGAAAATATTGCAGTACGTTCGGAAAATACAATTCCAAATAAGAAAAGAGAAAATGTGAGTGGGGAAAACGCAATTGTAAAACTGAAAAACAAAATTGTAAAAGCGAAAAAACCAAATGTAATTAATTATAAACCTTTAAAAATTAAATTATGGCATCACGCACAAAACTTACAGACACAGCAACCTTGGAATTGTACCGGGTAGCTTTGGAAAATGCAGAAACCCAACCTGAAATTTCAGCAATCATGGCAGATTTAGGCTATGATTCAACAGTTATCGCAGACGGCAAAGCATTGCTAACAAAAACCCGAACTGCATACGATGCAAACAAAACCGAAGACGATGAAACATCTGCCGCTTACGCCGATTTTTCAAGTAAAAAGGAACAATTGGAGGATACATTCAACATTCACCGCAAGAAAGCAAAAGTTGTATTCCGTAACGATTCATTAACCGCTGACAAATTGGCAATTTCTGGAACAATGCCACGGACTTATATCAAATGGTTAGAAGCTGCAAAGAAATTTTATTCCGTGGCATCAGCCGATACAGCGGTTCAAGGTAAATTATCCCGTTTAAAAATCTCCGTTGACGACTTGACAGCGGCAAACACATTGATTTCTGAATTAGAAACGGCAAGAGCAGTTTACCTGAAAGAAAAAGGGGAATCACAAGATGCAACCAAAGGCAAAGATGCAGCATTTGCAAAGATAGATGATTGGATGAGTGAGTTCTATGCCGTAGCAAAGATTGGTTTAGAGGACAATCCACAACTATTAGAAGCATTGGGCAAAACCATAAGAGGATAGTGGAATTGCCCTCCCTATTTGTAAGCACATTGGCAAGCCCCACGAGCCAACGCACGACCAAAACTTGCCAAAGAGCTTACAAAGCCTGCCCAAGTAACCGCCTTTAAGGGCGGTTTTAGGGTTGCCCTCCCACAAAAAAACAAAATAAATTTGCGCTCCGTTGACAGTTTTGTGCAGATTGAAAAGACAATTAAAGAAACCTTAAATGACTGAAAAACAGACTGGAAGAATCAACGCCCAGTTGCTAACAAAGTGTATAAATCATTGGGCGGATAGTGCTAATTTCAAGGGCGTTACATTTAATAAACTTTGTAGCGGTTTGACAGTAAAGTGCTTCGAAATGCCCAACGCTTCATACACCAACCGTTACCTGTAATGCGAGCAACCAACCGAAATGACAGACATAGTAAGTAAAATAACAAGCTATAATCTTTTCAACTACCTTTTTCCGGGAGTTCTTTTTGCAGTAATTGCTACTAAATGGAGTATCTACAATTTTAAAGTAGAAAATATAATTTTAGGAGTTTTTCTATATTATTTTATGGGAATGACAATTAGCCGAATAGGTTCATTGTGGATTGAAAAAGTTTTAAAGAAAAGTAAATTAGTCAAGTTTTCTAATTATAAAGATCTTGTTTATTCTTCAAAAAAAGATGACAAAATCAACCTTTTTTCAGAAATTAATAACACTTATCGCACACTTATCTCATTGGGATTTTGCCTACTTCTCACCAAAATTTACAGCGAATATGACGATTACTTTGATATTCCAGATATATATACTACTTCAGGTTTAACAATTTTTATTATAATAATTTACATTCTTTCTTATAAAAAACAAACTGAGTATATTAACAAGAGAATAAAAGCTAATAAAGACTGAATATGATAAAAACACATCATCTAAATGTAGGACACGGAGACACAATAGTAATTGAATTTTTAGACACTAATAGGTTGATGATAATTGATATAAATCGTTCGTCTGAATTTGATGATGACACCAAGAGTGAATTGATAAAGGAATCTTTGTCAAGATTAAGTTCAAGTGATGAATTAAATTACTTATTAGGTGGTTTGTCTGCCGATAATTTAATGGAAAAAGCAGGTGTAAAAAAATCTCTTACCGACCCTATTCAATATATTTCTGACTTAGGTTATTCATCTGTTTTTAGATTTGTACAAACTCATCCTCACGCTGACCATTTTACTGGAATGAGTGAGCTATTTAAACAAAAATCAGTGTACAATATTTGGTGTGCAAAAAATAATTTTACTGTTGACGAATCGAAACTTTCCGAAAAGCAAAAAGATGATTGGAAACTTCTTAAAAAATTTAGAGATAGTAAGAGCAATCCTGTGGATGGTGTAACAGTTATTAGACCTTTTGCTGGAGATACAAGACAATATTTGAACGAAGATAATATTACTGTATTATCACCAACACCTGAATTGGTAAAACTTGCTCAAGAAAAAAACAATAAAAATATTATGAGCTATGTTTTATTAATAAAATATGGCGGTCGTAAATTTATTTTTGGTGGCGATGCTGAAAAAGAAACTTGGGAATATATAGTTGAAAACTATGAGGACGAAATAAAAGATGTAACCGTTTTGGACGCCTCGCATCACGGTAGAAAAAGTGGATATTACCAACCAGCCGTAAAATTAATGAATCCTACATATACTATAGTTTCGGTTGGAAAAAAACCTTCAACCGATGCCACAAATAGCTACAGACAATATTCCGACCACGTTTGGTCAACAAGGTATAAAGGGAACATAACGTTTGAGATAAATGCCGATGGAAGTGGTACTTATAATCAACAGTACACCTAAGCACTACAGGTAACAACGTATAAAAACAATAGGGCAATTGTAGCAAAACCGAATGGTTCGGGCGTATTTCGAGGTCGCCAAATTTTTAAATTTGGCTTATTGAGAAAAGAAAAGTAATAAGAAAAATTTAAAAATTCGGCTTGTGTTCAACCGAATAGTTAGCGGGTATTTTCCGCCCTACTGTTCTTATACACAAACGATGTGCGTCATACTAAACCGTCCATACTAACCAATTTAGATTAATATGAAAATCAAAAAAATCAAATTAGAGAATTTCAGAGGTTACGAAAATGAGACAACAATAGAATTTGGGAATTTGAGCGTTTTTGTTGGAAAAAATGATATTGGAAAATCAACAATTCTTGAGGCATTAGACATCTTTTTCAATGAAAATAAAGGTGTTATAAAAATTGATAAGGATGATGTAAATAAACATTGCAAAGAAAATGGAAATACAGAAATAAAGATTAGTGTGGTTTTTGAAGAACTACCAGAAAGTTTAACAATTGATGCAACAAATCCAACGACTCTCGAAGAAGAATATTTACTTCAACCCGATGGAACTCTTGAAATCATTAAAGTTTATCCCAATGCAGGTAAAGAAAAAGTATTTATAAAAGCAAATCATCCTACAAATCCTAATTGTTCTGATTTATTATTAAAAAAGAATGCAGACCTAAAAAAAATGCTCACAGACGAAATTGAGTGTGCAGATAAAACAAAAAATGCAGTCATAAGGAAAGCAATTTGGGATTTTTATTCAAATGATTTACAGTTAGGAGAAGTAGAAATTGAACTTGGCAAACTTGACGCTAAAAACAGTTGGGAAAATTTTAAAAACTATTTGCCATTATATTCCTTGTTTCAGTCAGATAGAAAAAATAGTGATGGAGATAGTGAAGTTCAAAATCCTATGAAAATTGCAGTCCAAGAAATACTTAAAGATGCAGAATTAAAAGCTAGCTTGGACAAAGTTGCTGAAGAAGTGGAAAAGAAATTAACGGAAGTTTCCAGCAAAACTTTAGAAAAGCTGAATGAAATGAATCCCGAAATTGCTCAAAGTCTTAATCCAGTTATCCCAAGCCCTGACAGTTTAAAATGGATAGATGTATTTAAAAGCGTATCAATTACAGGTGACGAAGATATCCCAATTAATAAAAGAGGGAGTGGCATTAAGAGACTTATTCTTTTAAATTTTTTCAGAGCGGAGGCTGAAAGGAGAAAAAATGAGGAAAATATTCCAAGTATCATTTATGCAATTGAAGAACCAGAAACTTCACAACATCCAAGTCATCAACGAAAGTTGATTGAAGCGTTTAAAGAGCTTTCCAATTCAGATAATACCCAGGTTATTATGACAACACATAGTCCTGCAATTGTAAAATTATTAGAATTTGAAGATTTGAAACTAGTTAAAAATGGAGAAGGAATAGAAGTAATAAGTATAGAAAGAGGAGATTTGCCTTATCCATCATTAAATGAAGTAAATTATTTGGCTTTTGACGAATCTAACGATGAATATCACAATGAACTTTATGGTTTTATTGAGAGTGAACAGCTATTAACCGAATTTAGAAATGGAAAAGCGACGATGAATTATAAAAGGCAGTGCAAAGATGGAAGTGTAAAGGAGGAACAAAAAATTATAAGTGAATATATTCGACATCAAATCCATCATCCAGAGAATAACGAAAATTTAAGATTTACAAATGAACAATTGCAACAATCAATTGGAGAAATGAGAGAATTTATAAAGGACATTTAAAAAGTACGAACGCACAACAAAGTGTAAATGTAATGCGGGTTTCAGCGGGTAATTCAACCGCAGTTCTTCGTTGCAACACCGCCAATTCGTCTTTGACGATTGACGGAAAATTTGAAATACTGAATAAACGAATTGGCTCCGTGCGTAACTGAAAGTTCATCACTTTTAATTCCGCACTCCACATACACTAACCGATGATATAGCATTCGCCTGCGGCGAACAAAATTACTACATTTTCGCTTCACTCAAATTCCCGTCCTTTTGTAAATGCTATATCATCGCAGTGCTATGACAATTACATATACCTCTATTAGCTAAAAAAAACACTATCATCAAACAACGCCGCCAAGGCGTGATTTACGCTACACATCATTAGCTATATGCAATTGGTTGCTATTTTTTTGTTCCCAAAATATAAAATCTAACGATTTTAATTATCTTCACAAAAAAACAGACAACTACACATAGCACTGCGTTGTGTGCCATATAAAAACTGACCGTAAATGAAAAACGAAAACATATTCTCAACCAAATTTCAAGCGGGAAATCGGACTTATTTTTTGGACGTAAAAACTACCAAAGGGGGCGACAAATATTTAAAAATCTCTGAAAGTAAACGAACAGGTGAAACTGAATTTGAACGACACCAAATAATTGTATTTGACGAAGGAATTGACAAACTAGCGAAAAAAATAGCGGAAGTAGCGGAAAAAATTCGGACTGATGAAAAAAGTTATTCTTTGGACGAAAAAAGAAAAACGCATCGGAACGCATACCATCCGTGGACTGATGAAGATGACAACCGACTTGAATTGCTGTATTGCGAAGGTAAAAGTGTAACCGAACTAACTGAACTATTCGGACGGAATAGCGGAGCGATTAGGTCACGAATAAAAAAACTTGAATTGAAAGAAAAATACGGCACACAACACCGTGTATAGCTCATTGCGGCTGAATTTTCTGCCGAAAATTCCTTGCAATTTGCTATCTTCGTTTTACGACGAAAAATCATAGCTGATTTTCCGCAACGAAGCCATACACAAACACGATGATATAGCATTCGCCTGCGGCGAACAAAATTCCTACATTTTCGCTTCACTCAAATTCCCGTCCTTTTGTAAATGCTATATCATCGCAGTGCTATGCCAATTACATATA
>NZ_QENZ01000004.1 GCF_003096835.1 Balneicella halophila | reverse complement strand
GATATAGCATTCGCCTGCGGCGAACAAAATTCCTACATTTTCGCTTCACTCAAATTCCCGTCCTTTTGTAAATGCTATATCATCGCAGTGCTATGACAATTACATATACCTCTATTAGCTAAAAAAAACACTATCATCAAACAACGCCGCCAAGGCGATATTTACGCTACACATCATTAGCTATATGCAAGTGGTTGCTATTTTTTTGTTCCCAAAAACATAAAATCTAACGATTTTAATTATCTTCACAAAAAAACAGACAACTACACATAGCACTGCGTTGTAAGTAAGCTGAAAAAAGAGCCAACCGCACAAAACAAAGAGTGCCGAAAAAGGCACACATTGTTTTCTTGCCAACGCTCGGAATAATATTAAATTTGAGAAAAAATATAAAATATATATGAGCTTATTTCAGAACTCTGTTCTAAACAAATATTTAAAAGGATTGGAGTCCGAAAAAGTCAATCAAGCTTACGAGCGATTTACAAGCCATTTCCATAATCCGACCATTCAAGAAAACATCCGAAATTCCAAAGAGGAACAATATCAAGGCGAATTTCTAATTGACCTTTTTGTAAACGTATTTGGATACGTTAAAAACCCAACACCTGACTTTAATCTCACAACGGAATTAAAAAATATAAAGGGCTCAAAAAAGACAGATGGTGCAATTCTAAAAGGAGAAAAAGCACTCGCAGTAATTGAACTAAAAGGCACAAAAACAACCGATTTAAGCAAAGTAGAAACCCAAGCATTTGGATATAAAAACAACCAACCAGGTTGTAATTATGTAATTACTTCCAACTTTGAGAAGTTGCGATTTTACATTGATAACGCAGTTGACTTTGAGGAATTTAATTTATTTCAACTTTCAAAAGAACGTTTTGATATTCTGTGGCTTTGTGTTTCATCAGAATATCTTTTAAAAGACATTCCTAAAAAAATAAAAGACGAATCTTTAACACAAGAGGAAAACGTCACCAAAAAATTATACAAAGATTACGCTTCTTTCAGAAACGAGATTTTTGATGCCATACAAAAAGAAAATCCCGAATACGATAAACTAACGTTATTCAAGAAAACACAGAAATTACTCGACCGTTTTCTATTTATCTTTTTTGCAGAAGATAGATTATTGCTTCCGCCAAACTCTATTCGTTCTATCGTAAACCAATGGACTGATTTACGAGATAAATATGATGAGTATTTTCCTTTATACGACCGATTTAAAAAATATTTCGGTTATATGAACACAGGACACAAAGGACAACAACACGATATTTTTGCTTACAATGGTGGACTTTTTGCACCAGACGAGATTTTAGACAATATCAAAATAAATGACGACTTACTTTATAAACACACAGTTAATTTAAGTAACTACGATTTTGAAAGCGAAGTAAGTGTAAATATACTTGGACACATTTTTGAACATTCGTTAAACGACATTGATGAAATTCAAGCCGAAATTCAGGGAGCAAAAACAGATAAAAGCAAAACCAAACGTAAAAAAGACGGTGTTTTTTATACACCAAAATATATTACCAAATACATTGTAGATAATACAGTTGGTAAACTCTGTGAGGAGAAGAAAACGGAACTCGATATACAAGAAGCCGAATACGATAAAGAACGGAAAGGCAGAAAGAAGGCAACACTAAAAAACTTAACCAAAAAATTAGAAGATTACAGAAAATGGTTATTGCAAATTACAATTTGTGACCCAGCTTGTGGTAGTGGAGCTTTTTTAAATCAAGCATTAGAATTTTTAATAGCAGAACACCAATATATTGATGAATTGCAAGCCAAACTTTTTGGGGATGCAATGATTTTAAGTGAAGTTGAAAACTCAATTTTAGAAAACAATTTGTTTGGTGTAGATATTAATGAAGAAAGTGTAGAAATTGCTAAACTTTCGCTTTGGTTAAGAACTGCACAAAAAGGCAGAAAACTAACTTCATTGAATGATAATATAAAATGTGGCAATAGTTTAATTGACGACCCAATTGTTGCAGGAGAAAAAGCTTTTAATTGGAAAAACGAATTTCCAGAAGTTTTTGCAAAAGGAGGATTCGATGTAATTATTGGAAATCCACCTTATGTTAGAGTTCAGAATTTAGATAAAAATAGTGTCGTATATTTTGAAGAACATTATAAATCAGCAACAGGAAAATTTGACATTTATGTTCTCTTCAATGAATTGAGTATTGAGCTTTTAAAAGAAAGAGGTTTATTGTCTTTTATACAACCTCATAGATTTATTAATGCAGATTTTGGAAAGGGTTTAAAAAATGTTTTTGAATCTACTCAATACCTAAATAAAATTATTTCTTTTTCAGATATAGATATATTTCAAGGTGCGACAACATACACTGCAATCTTTTTTTTAGAAAAAAAAGTAACCGATAGTATTCATTACAAAGAATATACAGATAAAAAGCCAATCTACATATCAGAAAATTTAGATTTTCTTAAAAATGATGACTTTATAAAAGTTAGTTATTCTTCAATAAAAAACAATTGGGAATTTAAAAATGAGGCTGAATTAACCTTGCTTAATAGGTTAAGAGGTTTTAAAAAACTATCCGATATTGCATTGAACATTTCTCAAGGAGTAATTCCAGGTAGTGATAAAATTTATTACTTAGAAGTAATTGAAGAACAAGGCGACAAAATTTTGGTAAAAAATCAACTTGATGATAACAAGTTTTTGATTGAAAAGACTATAACAAAGAGCATTATTAAAGGAAATAATATTAAGCGTTATGCTTTACCAACAAGCGACTACGTAATTATTTACCCTTATACATTCTTAAATAATGAGCAGAAACTTCTTAGTTTAAAAGAGTTAGAACAAAACTATCCATTGGCATTTAATTACTTGTCTATGCATAAAGAGTTCTTGATTAACTTAAGAAAGAAGTACAAAACAAATCCATTAGAATGGTATGGTTTTCACAGAGCAAGAGAAATGAGGTTTTTAGAAGTTGATAAACTCATTACTTCTCATACCTCAATTTCACCTTCATTCACATATGCAACAGGTTCAAATTATTTTAATCAAAATGTTTATGGAATAGAGATAAAAAAAGAGATTTCCCTAATTCAGATTTTAGGTATATTAAATTCTAAACTTTCAGATTTTTATATCAGAAATACGAGTAGTATGATTAATGGCGGTTACTTCCTTTATAAAACAGATTACATTAGCAATTTACCTATAATTACAAAAGAAAAGAGCCAATTAATATCATTAACTAAAAATGCGTTGGAGTTAAACTCTAAACTATCAAATCACAATGAAAGATTTTTAAAGTATTTATCACGAAGCTACAGAATTGAAAAATTTTCAAAAAAGTTGGAAAACTGGAACGAATTAGATTTTGGCGGATTTATAAAAGAACTTAATAAAGCAATTAAAAAATTTGGCGGAGAAAAACTTAGTAAATCGGATGAAATCGAATGGATGGAAATATTTGATGATAAAAAAAATGAAGCGTTTAATTTAATAAAACAAATAAGCGAAGTCGAAAGAGAAATAGACCAAATGGTTTATGAATTATACGGATTGACAGAAGAAGAAATAAAGATTGTGGAAGAAGCCACTGCATAAGCCATACACATTTGCAATTCGCTAAAGCCAACACTACGCCAAAAATTGCAAAAGAGTATGTCTTGCCAACGCTGAAAACCAAGCTGAACGAAAAAAAAGCCGATGAGGTTGCATATAAATATAAGCAGTAAGCAATCAATAGAATTTTAACATAAGTATAATACATGTCTATCAATTATCAAACAAGTTTTCATTAATTTTAAACCTGATAGGAATATTTAATGCGGGCGTGAAAAAGTCTCAGTAAGCGATAACTTAAAAAAGAAATACCATGACAACAGGTCTTAAAATTGAAACTGGCTTCTTCCCTTTAGCTTTTTTCTTACACTTTGTAACGCCAACCATTGAGATAAATGGGAAGAAATATAAAAAAGAATGGGGTCTCCACCTCTTCCAACTAACACCAGGTGATTATGTGGTGAAAATTTCATTTCCATATATAGGAATGTCTGATTGTGGTGCTAATGAAATTAAAGTTTCACTTTCTGAAGGAGAAACCAGAATAATCATCTATAGCATGCCACCATGGATATTTGCTAAAGGCAGTATTAGAGTAGTTTAACAAAAAAGGACATAGCCACTTTCTGATTAATGTATTTGTCGACACAAAAGTGTTCTTAAATAACCACATGATTTTCCAATAGTAAAAGTATAGGAACTACGCCACAAGGATAGTTCGACACGATCGTATGAAATCTTCTCACCAAATTGTCTGGCTACTATTTTTAGTCAAATAGTTGTACCTTACACAACAGAAAGTTTCTTTGAAACAAGAATCAAGTGCTGTTAGGAGTTTTATCTATAGGAAAAACATTCTATACTATAACGGTTGTATTCATAAATACTCTTTTAAGAGATGAAAACAAATAATGTTAAAATTTTAAATGCTCTATCGACAGGAACTCTGTTAATATTACTAGGGCTTTGTTTCATGATTAGTGAGGACAATCCTATCACTTGGAATCTTTTCCCAAGCAATTCCCTCTTATTTTTCCCACTAGCCTTTTTCATCCCTATAATACTAGCCGTTTTTTCATTAAAGAATAAAAGGAATTCGATAGCTATAGTGCTATTGATAATTTCAATAATACTGTTAATTTTAACATCTATGCTTGCTTTATATGTGTATGGATTAGGTGGAACTTGAAATTTTCGAAACAACTAAGAGAAACCACTAATTTGCAAAGGATAGCAAATATTAGGAGAAACTTTTTATACAACAAGATAACCCAAACCTCAAAAAATGAAAAAGATTGTATTTTTAGGATTATTCATCATTATTATATTTTCTTGCATGAGAGAAGAAAAGCCGAAAGTGATATATCCAGATAATGAGAACATCGCATCTGCAGAGTTAGAAAAAGATACTAGCCTCATAGAATTAGCAGACATTCCCATTCATTTTGACAGTACTAAGTACTTAATTCATCCTATTGGTGAATACAAAATGTATGGCTCATCAAAAAGGAAATCATCATTCGGTGCAGCAAGTTACGGTTCTCGAAACTTATCCTCATCAAATTACAGTAAATATGAAATTACCGGCAATTTACTGAACTTACGGTTTCAGCATCTTGATTCAGACAAACTAAGCATATTAACTACAGCAAATATCCGAATAAAATCAATTACGTTTCTAAGAGGTCTATTCAAAAACACTAAAAAACAGTTTCTCATCTATCGTGTGCTCGACAAAGACACAAATCAAGACAATGTCATAGACAACAGTGACGTAGAATCGCTATACCTGAGTCATATCGATGGTTATGGTTTTGAAAAGTTAAGCCCAAACTATCAGGAATTAATTGACTGGCGAGAATTAGAAATTAATAATCGAGTATATTTTAGGAGTGTTGAGGACACTAACAAAAATGGAGAGTTTGACAGAGATGACAATATCCATTATCATTATGTGGAATTTACTGATGAGAAACCTCAAGTGGTAGAATATAATCCTATCTAAAATGTATAAGCAAGAATTGATTAACACGCATACAAGGATAAAGCCTTATATTCATAACACTCCTGTTTTGACTTCAAGACTAATCAATAAGGTTGCTGGGGCGAATCTGTATTTCAAATGTGAGAATTTTCAAAGAATGGGTGCTTTTAAAATGCGCGGTGCTACCAATGCTATCATGCAACTATCAGAGTCAGAAAAGCACCATGGTGTGGTAACGCACTCCTCAGGAAATTTTGCACAAGCATTAGCCTTAGCAGCAAAGGAACTAGGGGTTAAATCATATATTGTAATGCCTAATAATGCTCCTGAAGTGAAAAAAAAGGCTGTGAAAGACTATGGAGCATCAATCATAGAATGTGAGCCAACACTAGAAGCTAGAGAAAAAGCATCAAAAGAAATTCAAGAAACCAAGGGAGCTACTTTTATTCATCCTTCAAACGATATAGCCGTTATTTTAGGTCAAGGAACTGCAACAAAGGAATTATTGGAGCAACAGCCTAATCTAGATTATATTTTTGCACCCGTAGGTGGTGGCGGATTGGTGGCTGGCACCATACTAGCTGCTACTCACTTTGGTAAAGATTGCAAAATTATTGGCGGTGAGCCCTTTGAAGTCGATGACGCTTACCGTTCGCTACAAAGTGGAAAAATTGAATCAAATAATTCTACACATACCCTCGCAGACGGATTAAAAACACAACTCGGCGAACACAATTTCCCTATCATTCGAGAAGGAATAGAACGCATAATCCGAGTTACTGAAGCTGAGATAATTCACGCTATGAAAATGATGTGGGAAAGACTGAAAATCGTATGTGAACCTTCATCAGCCGTAGCATTTGCTGCATTGCTTAGAGAGAAAGATCCATTTAAATCTAAAAATATAGGCATCATTGTTTCTGGAGGGAATGTTGATTTAACGAATCTTCCTTTCTAATCATAACTCCCACGAGTAACAATATCAATGAACTTAAATTTAAGCGTCCACTGCTACTCAATATAAATAACTATTATCTTATCGGAAAGACTAGACGATCCGAAAAATCACTTTCAAATATTTATGATTTTTTGTATATTTATATCCATAACTAATCCTAAAAATTGGCTTTAGTTACACGTAAATAATTACAAACCTATAAAATGAAGATTAATGAAAAAAGTACTATTTTTAACAGGCGAGTTTACAGAAGATTATGAAACAATGGTTCCATTTCAGATGCTTGAAATGGTTGGCTATGAAGTCCATACCGTATGCCCCGACAAAAAGAAAGGTCAGAGTATTAAAACTGCCATTCACGATTTTGAAGGCGACCAAACTTATTCTGAAAAACCCGGACATAATTTTGTCTTAAACTACAATTTTAATGATGTCAAAGTAGAGGATTACGACGGATTAGTCATCGCTGGCGGTAGGGCACCTGAGTATTTGCGACTCAATGATAAAGTGCTAGAATTCGTGAAGCATTTTTTTGCTGAAGATAAACCTGTAGCCGCCATTTGTCACGGCATTCAAATCCTAACCGCAGCCAAAGTTGTGGAAGGAAGAAAACTTACTGCTTATCCTGCGGTGCAACCTGAGGTTGAATTAGCTGGTGGAGAATTTCAAAATATTCCTGCAAATGAAGCTTATGTAGATGGTAATTTAGTAACCTCTCCTGCTTGGCCCGGTCACCCAAGTTTTATTCGAGAATTTTTGAAACTTATGGGTGCTAGTATTAAAATCTAATGTAGTATTCTGTTTCTGCCATCTTTGAATTGTTTTTAGACGACTCTAGTATAATTATTGTTGTAGCTAAACTAAGAAATCTATAGATTTTTTATACAATCATATAAATACAAACAATACTATTATTGTTGTTTTTAAACGTAACAAATAGTATAATTCGCTGAACCATTAGCTAAAAGAAAATACGATGAAACACACATATCATATACACGGCATGTCTTGTAACGGCTGTCGTAGTCACGTAGAAGAAATCCTCTCTAAAGTGGAGGGTGTAACAAGTGTAAACGTTAATTTAGAAAAGGCTGAAGCTTCTATTGAAATGAATTCTCATATTCCTATCGAAACCTTTCAAAATGCCTTAGAAAAGGATGGTAGCAATTATAGTATTCACAAGCCTGGTGAGATGCATCACTCTAAAAACAACAAAAAAAAGCAACCTAAAGGCAAAGGTACTGGAACGTTCTATTGCCCCATGCATTGCGAAGGCGATAAAACCTACGACAAACCTGGAGATTGCCCTGTTTGCGGAATGGATTTGGTTGAAGAGCAAAGCCTTTCCACATCATCGACGGAATTGTGGACTTGCCCTATGCATCCGAAAGTAGTAAAAGAGGAAGCGGGCGCCTGCACTATTTGCGGGATGGACTTAGTTCCTAAAGAGCCAGACCTCTCAGCAGAAGAAAAAAAATACAACAGTTTAAGAAAAAAGTTATGGATATCCTTAGCTTTTACGCTTCCCGTATTTTTAATTGCTATGAGTGATATGCTCAATGAAAACCCTCTTTACGATATAATGGAACAGCGTTATTGGAATTGGGTTCAGTTCGTGTTATCTATTCCAGTGGTGTTTTATACCTGCTGGATGTTCTTTGAGCGGGCATACCGAAGCATCAAAACATGGAATCTCAATATGTTTACACTCATTGGTATCGGCTCTGGAGTTGCATGGTTATTTAGTGTTTTCGCACTTTTATTCCCTGATGTATTTCCTGCACAATTCAAGAACGACGCTGGTGATGTACATGTTTATTTTGAAGCAGCTACGGTTATTTTAACCCTGGTATTGTTAGGTCAAGTTTTAGAAGCAAGAGCTCACAGTAAAACAAACTCTGCTGTAAAAGAACTGTTGAAATTAGCACCTAACAAAGCCATTAAAATGGTTGATGGTGAAGAAGTACAAGTCAGCATAGATGAAATAGAAATTGACGATATCCTTAAAGTAAAACCAGGAGATAAAATTCCCGTTGATGGTGTTATAACTGATGGAGAAACAACTATTGACGAATCGATGATCACGGGTGAGCCTATTCCGGTAAATAAAGCGACAAATGATAAAGTAAGCAGTGGGACAATTAATGGCAATCAATCTTTTTTGATGAAAGCCGAAAAAGTTGGGAGCGACACCCTGCTATCGCAAATCATACATATGGTAAATGATGCCAGCAGAAGTCGTGCACCTATTCAAAACTTAGCAGATAAAGTTTCAGCTTATTTTGTTCCTGCAGTAGTTTTCATTGCTATTCTCACCTTTATGGCGTGGGCAATTTGGGGCCCAGAACCAGCTTACGTATTTGCATTGGTTAATGCCATAGCTGTTTTAATTATTGCCTGCCCGTGTGCGCTAGGTTTAGCAACTCCTATGTCTGTAATGGTTGGCGTTGGTAAAGGCGCACAAAACGGGGTTCTTATTAAAAATGCAGAAGCGTTGGAGAAAATGAACAAAGTTGATACGCTTATTATCGACAAAACAGGAACGATTACTGAGGGAAAGCCGACAACCGAAACCGTGGGTAGTTTTAGTAAAGACTATAATGAGAATGATATACTTCAATACATCGTTTCATTAAATACAAATAGCGAACATCCATTGGCAGAGGCTACCGTAAAGTATGGAAAAGAACAGCAAATTGAAATCCTAAAGTCTAAAAAATTTAACGCAGTAACGGGTAAAGGTGTAGAAGCCATTATTCAGGATAAAAATGTTGCTTTGGGAAATCCTAAAATGATGAAACACGCGAATGCTGACATAACTTCTGCAATGGAAAACGAAGTCAAAAGTTATCAAAAACAGGGCAAGACTGTATCCTATTTAGCCATCGACAGCAATGTAATAGGCTATGTTGTTATAGGAGATAAAATAAAAGGAACGAGTGCTAAAGCCATAAAAACCTTACAAAATAAAGGGATTGATGTAATTATGCTTACGGGCGATAATCACGAGACAGCACAGGCAGTAGCCTCCGAATTAAACTTAGCTGATTTCGAAGCCAGCATGCTACCGGAAGATAAATTGAAAAAGGTTAAAAAATTACAGTCTGAAGGCAGAGTAGTTGCTATGGCTGGAGATGGTATTAACGATGCACCGGCATTAGCGAAAAGTGATATTGGTATTGCTATGGGAACAGGAACTGATGTAGCGATTGAAAGTGCATCAATAACTCTAGTAAAAGGTGACCTACACGGAATCGTAAAAGCAAGAAAATTAAGCGAAGCGGTTATGAAAAACATCAAACAAAACCTATTCTTTGCCCTTGTTTATAATTCTATTGGTGTGCCTATTGCGGCAGGAGTATTATTCCCATTTTTTGGCATTTTATTATCTCCTATGATTGCAGCATTGGCTATGAGTTTCAGCTCTGTATCAGTGATTGGTAATGCATTGCGCTTGAGGACAAAGTCGATAGACTAAATCATATACAATTCAGTATTTAACTTGACTATTTTATGAATTACACTCTAAATTAAAGAATGATGATTATTTAAAAGAAATTTTTAATAACGGTATAAAATCAGTCCGTCATCGCTGATGAGTTCCGTATTGTTTCTGGTTGAAGTAAAATTCCATTTAGATTCTGCGACAGTAAGATCAAGCATATAATAATTGCCATAGTCAAATACCTCGGCTTCCTCAATAACTAACGTTAAATAGGGAAATTGCTCATAATATGCCCCAACATAGGTAATGTAGTATTCCGGCTCAATGGTTTCAATCATTTCAAACCAGCCGTCATCATCTAAATATAAGTTAAAATAATCAATAATATATCCGTCAGGAGTTTCTTGCTCTGCTATCCATTCAGTGTTAGCAAAATTATTATAATAATAAGAATCGTTGTTATCCTCATCGCAACTAAAAAGAAATGGTAAAATAAGGAATATAAATAGGAACTTTTTCATAACTACAGGGTTTTATAGTTCCTAAAAACAAACATTATACCAAGTCTATGACCCACCTTATTCTCAAATACTTGCACAGAATATTACAAACAGCTTATAGGCTTTATTCTTCCCCAAAAATAAGACAGTTTATTATTAGACTATATAAAATACGAATGTAATTTACCCTCATAAATCCTTGAAAACCAACACCAATTCAGAATTTTATTAAATTTTCATATATTATAGATTAATTGCGCATATTTGTGTGTAAGTCTACAATATGGGATAGAACAAAAAAAGACCGCTCGAATAAACGAACGGTCTTTGTATTTAAAAACTCAAAGGGAACTTAGTAGCGTTTTCGTTGCTTACGTTCCTTGCTGGTAGGCTTACGTTTTTTATTGCTACTGTTTCCGTAATTATCTCTAGTGCCACCGCTACGGTTTCCTTTTCTTCCATCACCGCCACTTCGGTTACTTCTATTTCTGCTATTGCTTCTTCCGCCTTGGCCCCCTCTGCCAGCGTTGCGACTTCCGCTTCGTCCACCACGTCCACGACTGCGTTGAGGTTCAGAAGCTAATACGCCACCATATTCTTTTACCACAACATCAGGGTATTCCTCAGCCAGTTCAGTAAAAGCATCAAGTACTTTCTTCTTATGGTCGTTATCTACCTCAAATAGCGTTTCGTGTTCATCTAAAACTATTCTCCCAATAGGGATATCACTACTATCGGTAAGCTCATTTATCATCCCAATAAGGTTGCGAGCATCCATTCCCTCATCTTTACCTACGCTCAATGATAAGGTGGTGAAGTTCTCTCGAACTTTTTTATCATTTCCCTTTCTATCCGACTTTACATCCACATTCAAATCTTGTGCATTTCTATAGTACTCCAAGAATCGGTTAAATTCCACAGAAACCATCTTCTGAATCAATTCTTCACGACTCAGGTGTGAAAGTTTGTCGTAGATAGCAGGCAGAAACTTCTCTATTTGTTTTTCGGAAACTTGTGTTTCCTCAATCTTATTTACCAAGTTAAACAACTGTCGTTCACAAATTTCACTCCCGGTAGGAATCTGCTGTCTTTGAAAATCAACCTTTGCAAAACGCTCAATATCACGGATTTTATTCAACTCTCTAGAATGAACTATCGCAATAGAAACGCCAAACTTGCCTGCCCTTCCAGTACGTCCGCTTCGGTGTACGTAAACTTCTCTATCATCAGGAAGGTTGTAATTGATTACGTGGGTAAGGTCGGTTACGTCAACTCCCCTAGCAGCAACATCAGTCGCTACGAGCAATTGCAATTGTCGCTTTTTAAAACGATTCATCACAACAGTACGTTGCGCTTGCGGAATATCTCCGTGCAAAGCATCAGCATTGTAGCCATTTTGCATGAGGCTGTCTGCCAACTCTTTCGCTTCTCTACGAGTTCTGGTAAAAATAATTCCGTAAATATCAGGTTGCACATCAACTATACGTTTCAATGCCTCGAATCTATTGCTCGCTTTTGTAACGTAATAATGATGTTTCACATTTGAAGCTCCGGTATTTTCCGAATCTACAGCTATCTTTTCCCATGTATTCATATAACGCTCTGCAATCCGCAAAACGGACTTTGGCATAGTTGCAGAAAAAAGAAATGTACGTTTCTCATGAGGAGTGTTTTCTAAAATAGCATCTAAATCCTCTTGGAATCCCATATTCAGCATCTCATCAGCTTCATCTAAGACGACCCATTTAATGGTTTCTAATTTTAGTGCTTTTCTCTTTATCAGGTCCAATGTTCTCCCTGGTGTACCCACAACTATGTGTACGCCTTTTTTCAAAGCTCTTAGCTGTGTGTCTATATTTGCGCCCCCATAGACTGATGTTATCGTAACCCCCTTTAAATGCTTAGAGTATTTACGCAAATCATCACAAATTTGCATACAAAGTTCTCGCGTAGGGGATAAAATGATGGCTTGTGTGTGCTTATTGTCTATATCAACTTGTTGCAATATGGGCAATCCAAAAGCAGCAGTTTTTCCTGTTCCTGTATGTGCTAAAGCAATTAAATCATTCTTTTTATTCAAAATAAAAGGAATTGCGGCTGCCTGTACCGGTGTCGAATCAACGAAACCCAATTCGTCAATACTTTTCAGGATGTCCTTATTTAATCCTGACTCACTGTATTTTTCTATCATGTTAATGTATTTTCTCCACGAACTGTGAAGCGTGTGGTATTATAAATTCGCCACAAAGGTACGCTATTTTATTGATATACAAACTAAAAAGAAAGATATATTAGTCTTCCTTAAAAACCACACTTGCGGAATTGATGCAATAGCGCAGATATGATGGCGGTGGTCCATCATTAAACACATGACCGAGATGACCTCCACAATTCGCACAAACTACTTCCGTCCTTATCATTCCATGCGAAGTATCTTTAATAAGTTCTATGTTTTTCTCTGCTGCAACATCTGAGAAACTTGGCCAGCCACAACCTGATTTAAACTTACTCTCAGAAGTAAATAATAAATGGTCGCAGGCAGCACAATAGTAATTTCCACTCTCATAAAAGTCATTGTACTTACCTGTGAAAGGTCGCTCCGTACCTTTTTCACGAAGCACTCTGTATTGCTCCTCTGTCAGTTCTTTTTTCCACGTTTCTTCAGACTTCTCTATCAGATAATTCTTTTCTTTCATATTAGTTGGTTCTTTTTGTGTCGATTGGCAACTTACAGCCAATAACAACATCATTATAAATGTGGTCTTCATATCCAAATATACGGAATATCCCTAAGATTATGTATTTTTGCACCCGAAAAGACCTAACCAACTTTTTAGAATTAAAATGTTAGATGATTATTTATCATAAAGATATATAATTTCTAAAAGTATCCCTAAAGGGAAAACAAAAAGATAAAAAACGATGAAATACCATATATTAACACTGGGATGCCAGATGAATCTCTCGGATGGGGAGCGAGTACGTACAGTGCTCGACAAAGCTGGTATGCAGTGGGTAGATGATGAAAAAGATGCTGAACTTCTTGGAATAATAGCTTGTTCTGTTAGACAGAAAGCCATTGACAAGGTGTATAATAGAATAGCTGAATGGAACAGGCAGAAAGACAAGCGTAATTTAATCACATTTATATCAGGATGTATCTTGCCTGATGATTATAGAAAATTCCTAAAGCTGTTTGATATTATCTTTCAAATGAAGGATTTGCCAAACCTCCCACAGATGATTCAACAATATGGAGTCAGTTCATCTTATTCACAAAAAGAATCCATTTCTCCATTAGATCATGACATGAAGGAATTTTGGAGTCTTACTCCCTCCTATCAGTCAGACTTTGAAGCCTTTATTCCTATTCAAAACGGTTGTGACAAATTCTGTACCTACTGTGCTGTTCCTTACACTAGAGGACGAGAAGTGTCAAGACCTTCTAGCGAAATATTAGAAGAATTTAAGCAACTTGTTGATAGTGGGTATAAAGTCATTACGTTTTTAGGACAAAATGTAAATTCTTACGGATTGGATAAAAAAGGTAAAGAAATCAATTTTGGTGAGCTAATTGACAAAGCGGCTTCTTATGCTGATGCTCAAGGAAGACGAATATGGATTTACTTTACTTCACCACACCCAAGAGACATGGGTCGTGACGTAATAGAAGTCATAGCGAAACATCCGTCTATGGGTAAACAAATACATTTGCCTCTACAGTCCGGAGACGATGATGTCTTGAAAAAAATGAATCGTAAACACAATGTAGAAAAGTATCGTAACATTGTTAAGGATATAAAAGAATTGATTCCTGAAGCGACCATTTTTACGGATATTATTGTAGGATTTACGGGTGAAACAGATGAGCAAATCGAAAACACTCGCCAGGCAGTTGAGGAGTTTAAATACAACATGATTTATTTGGCAATGTACTCACCACGTCCTGGGGCTGTAAGTGAGCGTTGGGAAGATGATATTCCTAAGGAAGTAAAAAGTCAACGTCATCAATTTATAACTGACGAACTGAGAAAACATACTGCAGCATATAATCATAGTCTCGTAGGAAAAACTTTCCCAGTATTGGTAACCAAAAGAGATACGCGAAAACCTGAATACCTTTCCGGATATAATGAGGGAAAAATAACCGTTCGCTTTCTTTCAGACGATGATAGTCTAATTGGTAAATTTGTAAATGTAAGCATCACAGGTGCTTCTGATTTTTCTGTTGAAGGTGAGATGAAATCCGTTTCGAATTAACTGATTATGAACATTAAAAAGAAAAGAATAGCATTTAAAACCTTAGGGTGCCGGCTCAATCATTATGAGACGGATAGTATTGCTACGCAATTTGATAATGGTGACTATGAAATAGTTCCTTTTGATAATGAAGCGGATATTTACTTAATAAATTCTTGTACTGTAACTCACGAGAGTGACAAAAAGGTGAAGACTTTTATCAAACGCGCCCATCGGACTAATGAAAGAGCGATGACGGTTGTGATGGGTTGCATGGCTAACAGCGAACAGGAAGCATTGGAAGCTCGCGAAGATGTCAGCTTAGTAATTGGAAATGAGAAAAAATCCTATGTACACTCCTTAATTGATGCTCAGGTAAAAGGTGAAATCTTAGAATTAGACAATCTGCAAGAAAACCGATTTAACTACGGTATAGCTGCTCCTATTTTTCATACGCGTAGCTTGATTAAAATTCAAGATGGCTGTGATAATTTTTGCAGTTTTTGCATCATCCCACAAGTAAGAGGTCGTGGAGTAAGCCGTCCAGTGAATGAAATTTTAGAAAACATACAAAATTTAATAGGTGCCGGCTATAAAGAAGTAGTTATCACAGGAGTGAACATTGGCAGATACAAAAGCGAAGGACTTAATTTTGAAGGATTGCTATCCAAAATACTGAACCTTGAAGGTGATTTTCGTGTGCGTATTTCTTCATTAGAACCTGATGGGTTTACAGAAGATTTCTATAAGTTATTTTCGCATCCAAAATTAACACCTCATCTCCACCTTTGTTTGCAAAGTGGCTCAGATAAAGTATTGAAAGATATGCGAAGGATGTATGATGTAGAACAATTCCGAAAGGTCGTTCAAAGTATGCGTAAACATATTCCGAATTTTAACTTCACCACTGATATTATTGTAGGATTTCCTGGCGAAACAGATGATGACTTGCAATATACTCTTGATTTAATGGAAGAGTTTCATTTTGGACACGTTCACACATTTAAATATTCTAAACGCAAGCGAACTAAAGCTGCAAATATGGAAAACCAAGTGCCGGAAATCATCAAAACTCAACGCAGTGAAAAGGTACGAACACTTGCTGAGAAATTGCAACAAGACTATAGAAAACAGTTTCTCGGAACACAACAAAAAGTATTGATAGAACGAGTGCATGATGACTATGCTACTGGATATGGAGAACATTTCGTCCCTGTCAAAATAGTTGGTAAAAATCTAATACACAACACTTTTTATCATGTGGGAATTACTGCTATAGAAGAAAATAAAGACTTCCAATTGGTTGGAAATGTATTGTAATACTCAACTTTTAATTATTTCATAAGAATATTTTAAAATTAATAGTCTATAATGTAACATTTTAAAAATAGTGACGACTTATTGTATGTATTTCATAACCAAAACTATTTTTAAAATGAACTTGAAACAAATTGGCATACTTGCCGTAATCTTAATGACAACAATGGCTCTAAAATCACAAGACATTGCAGGCGACTGGAAAGGCACATTAGATGTGCAAGGAATGCAGATGGAAATCATATTCCATATTGCAAACGAAAATGGCGTCCTTACTACAACAATAGATGTTCCAGCACAAGGTGCCACGGGCATTCCTATTGAATCTACTGAGTTTTCAGAGAATACTTTGAAAATTAGTTCTTCTCAGATGCAAATGAGCTATGAGGGAACTTTAGCTGATAATACTGTAAACGGCACATATAAACAAGCGGGAATGGAACTTCCCTTAACTCTTAACAAGTTCGAAAGTAAACTACCAGGAAATCCTGATTTGGTTTCTTCAGAAGAAGAACTTGCAAAATTAGCAGCTTACGATAAAGGCGATTACAAATATGACGTTGCCGATTATTTTGCTAAACCAAAAGCATCTTCATTTCAACTTTCACCTGATGGAAAATACATGTCTTACATGGAGAAAGCAGAAGACGGGAAACGTCATGTTTATGTAAAAGAAATAGTAACAGGCGAAATTAAAAGAGCTATCGAAGAAAAAGAGGAATTAATCAAAGGTTATGGCTGGGTAAACAACGAACGTCTTATCTATGGAATGGATAAAGGTGGCGATGAAAACATACACATCTATGCAACGAACCTTGATGGTTCTAATGACATGGATCTTACTCCATTTGATGGTGTAAAGGCAATGATATTAAATTCCTTAAAAGATCAAAAGGACTACATTATTGTGGGGTTAAATAAAAACAATCCACAAGTATTTGAACCTTATAAGTTAAATATTGTAACCGGCGATTTAGTTCAACTGTTTGAAAACACTGACCCTAAAAATCCTATCCAAGACTATGAATTTGATAAGGATGGCGAATTAAGAGGTTATAGCAAGCTGGTGGATGGTATCACTAATCAATTCTATTACAAAGACTTAGAAACTGGCGAGTTTAATCTTTTAAAAACGATGAATTGGGACGACACCTTCGCAGTTGTTGGGTTCGCTTATGATATGGATGATAAGAATATTGCCTATGTTGCCACTAACCTAGACAGTGACAAAGCACGTATCGTTTTATATGACCTAAAGTATGATAAAATCATAAAAGAAGTTTTCTCAAACCCAGATTACGATGCTACAGGAATGAGTCGCTCAAGAAAAAGAAACTATGAAATTGATTATTTCTCATACACTGGAGAAAAATCTGTAAAAGTTCCTGTAAGTGAAACGTATAAAAAACTACATGCCAAAATGGAAAAACAATTCCCAAATATGGAATTTGGTATTGTAGATTTTGATGACGATGAAACACAGTATTTAATTATCACTGGAAGTGATAAATTGGTTGGGACATATTACACCTATGATGTTGCTAAGGATAAATTTACTTTGCTGTATGATCTTATGCCTCAGTTGAATCCTGAGGATATGGCAGAGATGCGTCCTATCACGTTCAAATCTCGTGATGGTTATACTATTCACGGTTATATCACGCTTCCTGAAGCTACTTTGGAAGGGAAAAAAGTACCAATGATTGTAAACCCTCATGGAGGACCACAAGGTATAAGAGATTCTTGGGGATTTAACCCTGAAGCACAGCTTTTTGCAAGCAGAGGCTATGCCACTCTACAAATAAACTTCCGTATTTCAGGAGGATATGGTAAGAAATTTTTACAAGCCGGATTTAATGAAGTTGGACGAAAAGTGATGGATGATATCGAGGATGGTGTAAAATACGTAATAGAGCAAGGATGGATTGATGAGGATAAAATTGCTATTTATGGTGCCAGCCATGGCGGTTATGCAACCTTGATGGGACTCATTAAAACACCTGATCTATATACTTGCGGTGTTGATTATGTTGGTGTTTCTAACATATTTACTTTGTTTGATTCTATGCCAGAATATTGGAAACCGTTCTTGAAAATAATGTATAAAGTATGGTACGACCTAAATGATGAAGAGCAAGCTACTATAGCGAAAGAAGTTTCTCCGGTATTCCAAGTTGATAAAATCAAAAAGCCATTATTTGTGGTTCAAGGAGCGAATGACCCACGAGTAAACATCAACGAATCTGACCAGATTGTAAGTGCATTACGAGCTAAAGGGTTTGATGTTCCATATATGGTAAAGTATAATGAAGGTCATGGATTCGCAAGAGAAGAGAACAGGTTAGAATTGTATAAATATATGTTAGGCTTTTTTGCCAAACATTTGAAATAGCAGTACTATTTTTTTCATAACAAAATTTTGCTGAAACGGCGTCTCTTTTTTAGAGGTGCCGTTTTCTTTTTCAGAATTTTAACAACTTAAAACGTAATTTAAACAGAAGAATATAGAACTCGGTATTGTTTTTGTGCATTAAAATCATAGTATTAACCTCTAAAAATTAAAGTCATGAACGAATTAAATTTAAAAGGAAATTGGAACGTAATTAAAGGTAAACTGAAGCAACAATATGCTGACCTTACTGATGATGATTTAACTTATATTGAAGGTAAAGAAGATGAATTATTCGGTCGTTTACAAAAGAAAACCGGAAAAGCAAAAGAAGAATTAATTGAAGAAATCAAAAAATGGTAATCTAGTTTATCATTGTAATAATACTGAAGTGCTAGCTCGAATTCGAGTTAGCTCTTCTCTTTATATCTTGACTTAACCTAAATCCTCTACGCTCTTACTTTTTCTCATCTGAAAGACTAAAGCAGTGCGGGCGGGAATGTATATTTTCAACCGATAATCACCTTTGGTTAATTTTTCGGGCGTTTCTACCGCATACTCTTTTTGTACCTCAACCAAATCATAGCCGCCAAACCTCTTTTCATCTGAAGATAGAATTAATTGATAACGTGCAGCAGGCACAGTCATTCCATAGTCTGGAAATGATTTTAAAGGATTGAAATTAAATACAAAAAGTAAATTACCTCTAATAAATGCCAATACTTGATCTCCCTGATTATCCCAAATTTTATTAACAAATGGTTCTCGTAGCGTATGATGCTCTTTAACTAAATGAATCATTGCATTATCAAAATTTTGCAAAAATTGGAACCGAAGTGAATCATCATCTGCTAAGCTCCATTGGCGACGTGCATGATTATAAGACCAATCATTACCATATCTTGGAAAATCAATCCACTCAGGATGACCAAATTCATTACCCATAAAATTCAAGTATCCGCCACCAGCAGTAGCTAAAGTAATTAGTCGAATGATTTTGTGTAATGCCATACCGCGGTCAACCAGTAAATTCTGGTTTTCTCTATCCATATGATAATACATTTCTTTATCTATCAATCGGAAAATAATCGTCTTGTCGCCCACCAAAGCTTGGTCGTGAGATTCGGCATAAGAAATTACTTTTTCCTCAGCACGCTTGTTCGTTAATTCATAGAAAATATGCCCTACTTGCCAATTTTCATCAGCAACTTCTTTTATCAGTTTAATCCAAAAATCAGGTACGCCCATCGCCATGCGATAATCAAAGCCTATACCTCCTTCGTCTATTGGACTTGCTAATCCGGGCATACCGCTCATCTCCTCAGCAATAGTTATTGCTTTAGGATTGATTTCATGAACCAGTTCATTTGCTAATTTCAAATAGATAATTGCATCATCATCTTGCCCGCCATCGAAGTAACTGTGATAACCTGTAAAATCACGTCCTAAACCGTGGTCTAAATACAGCATACTCGTTACACCATCAAAACGAAATCCATCGAAATGAAATTCCTGCATCCAGTATTGTACGTTAGATAACAGAAAGTGAATCACTTGGTCTTTTCCATAATCAAAACACAAAGAATCCCAAGCTATGTGTTCTCTCCTCACACCTTCATGAAAAAATTGATAGGGAGTGCCATCGTACAAGCCTAAGCCTTCAGTGGTATTCTTTACAGCATGTGAATGTACAATGTCCATAATCACTTGTATTCCCATGCCGTGTGCTTCATCGATGAGCATTTTCAAGTCCTCAGGTGTTCCAAAACGAGAAGAACAAGCAAAAAAGTTAGAAACATGGTAACCAAAAGATCCGTAGTAAGGATGCTCTTGTATCGCCATGAGTTGCAGTGTATTGTATCCTAATTTTTTAATACGAGGCAAAACATTCTCTCGAAACTCGTTGTACGAACTCACTCTAGGTTCCTCACCAGCCATTCCTATATGTGCTTCGTAAATTAGTGGAGGATTTTCAATATCAGGAGTTTTATGTTGCCAATTATAAGAATCAACAATCCATATTTGAGCATCAAAAACCTTTGTGTCTTCATTTTGCACCACACGACGGACATAAGCAGGTAATCGCTCACCTTCTCCACCATCCCATACCATTTGCAACTTGTAAAGTTGTTTGTGTTTTAGCTGTTTTTTAGGGACTTTAAGTTCCCAATTACCGTCTCCAATAGCTTCAAAACGATATTCATTCTTAATTTCCCAATTATTGAAGTCACCTTTCAAGAATATTTCGGTTGCATTTGGAGCCCATTCTCTAAAGATATAGTTCTCAGCATCTTCATGCATTCCATAATATAAGTATCCTAAAGCAAAAGAAGCCAAATCACCCGTTCCTTTAGTTAGATTTTTCTTAGTTTCAGAGTAGGCATCATGTCTTTGCTCAATAATAGTTTGATAAGGTTGCAAGTAAGTATCTCTTTTAATCAATTCTAACATAACTCCAAAGGTTTTCTTTCCAGTAAAGGTAAGAATAATCTAAGAAGATAACAGATTCCATATTATATTTTAATTATTACCTTTGAGGTTTTGAATGGAATGTCTATGAATACAATTCACATCATCGAAGTTTGTATCGCATTGGTTTTTCTGCTTTTCTCCTTTTATAGAGATTGGTTCGGAGCTTCATTCACATTTCTCATAGCTATTATTTTCTTGGCAGTTTGTGGCGTCCTCAGTCCTTCAGAGGTGCTCTCTGGAGCGGCTAACGAACAAGTCATTGTCATCATTATGCTTCTACTAATTGGTGACATCATCCGCCAAGTGGGTTTGATAGAAAATATCTTTGACAGACTCTTTACAAAAACTAACAACCGTCATGTATTTTCTTTCCAGATGATGAGTATGGTCGGCGTTTTTTCAGCATTTTTTAACAATACGCCTCTTGTAGCTGTAATGATGCCCTACGTAAATAATTGGAGCAAACGCAATAATACCTCTCCTTCCAAGCTTTTGATTCCACTCTCCTATGCGGCTATTTTGGGTGGCGGGCTTACCCTTATCGGTACTTCTACAAACTTAATTGTCAATGGAATGTATGAGGAATATACGGGTCAGCAACTCAATATGTTTGATTTTATCTATGTTGGTTTACCCATGTTAATTATTGGTATCATATACTTAGTGTTTGTAGGAGACAAGTTATTGCCAAACCATGAAAGTTTACTCAATGCATCACTTAACAATCGACAATATATCGTTGAAGGCGTTATACCTAAGAATTCCAGTTTTATAGGTAAAACACTGAAAGAATTAGGATTTATTGATGTAAAAGGACTGTTCTTATTTGCTGTATATCGTAACGATGTGAAAATATCTATACAATCCAATATGGTTTTTGAGGCCAATGACAGTTTATTTTTTACCGGCGATACAGAAATGGTCACTGAACTTCTAAACCAAAGAAAAGATTTGGTATTTCCTGAAGCGAATAAACTAACTTACAGCAAAGATTCCAGAATGATAGAGGTTGTTGTTTCTCATAACTCTAACCTTATTTCAAAAGATAGTCGGGAAATCAATTTTCGTGCGAGATACAACGCTTCGCTGATAGCAATCCACCGAAATGGGGAATTACTCAAAGGAAAAATTCGCAATCAAAAATTAAAGGCTGGCGACGTATTGCTGTTGATATCCGATGACCTGTTTGAAGAACGGACAAATAATGATAACAACATCTATATGATCTCAAAAACTTCAGAGATTAAGAAGCAACTGCCCCACGTCACTTGGCTTCTTATCATTGGGATTTTAGTAGCTGTTGCACTTTCTGCACTGCATATAGTCCCTATTTTTACTTCATTAGCAGTGATGCTTATTGTGGGTTTCTTAACTAAAATCTCAAATCCTAAAGATATCGTTGCAAAAATTGATTTCAATTTAGGTCTCACCATTATTTTAGCCTTAGCATTTGGTACAGCCATGTTAAAAACCGGAGTTTCTCAACTCATTGCTGATGGAATTATCTACGTGTTTAGTCCATTAGGAACTTTAGGATTTTTGTTTGCTCTCTATATACTTACCAGTTTATTAGGAGCTTATATAACGAACAAAGCTGCGGTAGCGGTATCTTTCCCTATTGCTATCTCTATGGCAATACAGTTAGGATATGACCCTAAACCTTTTGTACTTTTAGTTTCTTATGCCGCGGCGGCTAATTTTATTACTCCGATAGGTTACCAAACAAACCTAATGGTTTATGGTCCGGGAAACTATACTTTTAGAGATTTTTTCAAAGTAGGACTTCCGCTTACAGTGCTCTATATGTTTGCTACAGTGGGTATTATATATTGGATGTACATCAACTAATCTTTTCCCAACTTTCGATTTCTCCAGAAACTATATAAAATAGCGGATGAACTTCAAACAGATCAAGGTCTTTGAACTGCTTGTATTTCGCATAATCACGTTGATCCAATTTTCTTAATAAATGCTCCTTTTCATAGTTTAATTGCCCACTGGTCACAGCAATTTTCTCTACCTCTTTAAATGCCCCAATCTTCTCTTTATTAAAACGATAACCACGAATATTTGCTTCTTCATAAATGACTGACAAATAGAAGTTGATGGTAGCCACAGGCTTTTCAGTTGCTTTAAATCTTAATAACTGAGGGTGATTTCTATATCCTTTTGTTTTATTTTCCAAAACATTTTTTGCCAATAGTGTTTCTCTCCACAGCGCAACTAAACCTTTTGCGTCTAGATATTTCGGATGTAATGACCATATTCTCATAACAATGGATTTTTCTCACTTAAATATTTCCAATATCTGCGAGGTAGCAATTGTAGATGTAGTTTCTTATTGAGTCGCGATTCAATAGTTGTATGCGTAAAGTAACTTTTCCATAGCCGCTGAAAATGTAACTCATCATCATCAAAACGAATTTCTCGAAGTGCTAAACCATTTTTAGATTCACTCTCGCTTATATTTACAATTTGAACTTCTTTCAAGTCATAATAAATACCATATTTCCTCTTCAAATCATAAATAAGCCACCGTTGATCAGCAAAGCGAGTTTTAAAATGATATTCCAATAAAGGTAATACATCAAAATCTGGTTCAATAAGTGAATAGTAAATACCATCATCTCCTAATTTAAAACGAACGAATGCTTTCATCCTATGAGATTCGCGACCGATTTTTTTTAATGTATCTCTTAAATGTAACACATCAGGATGTCCATAATCTCCCAGCACATTTTTCTGAGTTTTCAAGGCATAGCGAATCACGGAAAGCAAAGTATCCTCAATACCTTTCTCCTCTCCTAAGAAACTCATCCATAACTCTCTGAGCCCTCTTTTTCCAAGAATCTTCTGCAACCTCAACTGTACCCGTTCAGCCTTTTTCTCATCATAGCTGGAATAAATTTCTTGTGCAAATAGATTCGCCACTTCTTCTCCATCTTCTCTTCGTATTATTGCATCTTGCAACTTTAAATCGTAAACATCAAATATTGCTGCTAAAAATCCGTCAAAATTCCCGTTGTAACGTAATATGGTAAGCATAGCTAAAATAGTGATAATTGACCATCGAATTGCTTAGTATATTTACTTTTACCAGAATGTAAAATCAGGTTACGCAATTGCAGACTATCATAATCATTAGAAACATAATATTTACCGCAATGGATAAAATATTTTGCTCTATTCATGGCAATGCCCAATTTACGTAGTTTTTCATAAGTCAGGCGTCCATATCTTCTTGCTACGATTATTTTCTTAGCTCCTCTCACTCCAATTCCCGGGATACGCAATATCATATGATAATCAGCAGTATTAACATCAACCGGAAAATGTTCTCTATTTCGCAAAGCCCAAGCCAATTTAGGATCAATTTCCAAATCTAAGTTTGGAAAATCAGCATTTACAATCTCATAAGGTTCAAACTCATAAAAACGCATCAACCAATCCGTCTGATACAATCTATTTTCTCGAACTAAAGGTACGGATGTGTTCAAAGCAGGAAGCTTCTCGTCACTAAGAACAGGGACATAGCCAGAATAATAAACTCTTTTCAAGTCAAACTTCTTATACAAAGCTGTTGCTGTCTTCACAATATCAAGATCCGATTCTTGAGTTGCTCCAATTATCATTTGCGATGATTGTCCTGCAGGTGCAAATTTCATAGATTTTACCAACTTATTTTTTTTATCGTCTTTGTACTGAACAATACCTTGTTTTATTTCATCCATAGGTTTCACCATCTCCTTATGATTCTTATCAGGAGCTAATAATTCCAAACCTTTTTGCGTAGGTAACTCTATGTTTACACTCAGTCTGTCAGCGTATAAACCAGCTTCGTGAATAAGTTCGGGACTTGCTCCGGGTATTGTTTTTAAATGAATATAGCCATGAAAGCGTTCCTCTTCACGGAGTTTCTTTGCGATTTTTGTCAATCGCTCCATGGTATAGTCAGGGCTTTTCATCACTCCGGAGCTTAAAAACAAGCCTTCTATATAATTCCTGCGGTAAAAATTCATCGTAAGGCTTACGACTTCACCTACGCTAAAGGCTGTTCGTTTTACCTCAGCATTACTTTTGCGAGATACGCAATACAAACAATCATAAATACAATGATTCGTCAAAAGGATTTTGAGCAAAGAAACACAACGCCCATCAGGCGTATAAGTATGACAGATACCTGAAAAACTAGCATTACCTAAGCCTCCTTTATTAGTACGCTTACTTCCACTTGATGAGCAAGACACATCATACTTTGCAGCATCGGATAATATAGATAATTTTTCTTGAAGTCTGTCCCAATTCATTGATTATGTAATTTTTATCTAAAAAGAAATCTCTAGCTTCAAAAATACACATAAAATATGAAACAAATTACTTGCTAGGCTTCCAAGTTCTATAGCTGATTAAATGAGGGAATGCTTCTGGCTTTAGCACAGATTTATTCTCAAAAACACGTAAGCATTCCTGTATTCCCTCCGTAATACTGGGGTGAGGATAGATGCCTTGGTTAGCATCTTTCAACGAGCTGTATTGATTAATAAGATAAGCAATTGAGGTAATAAAAGATGAGGCTTGGGGTCCAATAGCTCGCATTCCGAGAATACGATCATTACCGTCATCACTTACTAAAATTTTGACAAATCCGCCTTTACTCCTCATCGCAATTGATCTGTTTACTAACTCATTGGAATAAGTTGCAACGCGATAAGCTATGCCACGTTCTTGGCACATTTTCTCATTTAAGCCGACACTTGCTACTAAAGGACGGAAAAACATTAATGTTGCCATATTAGAATAATCCAACGGCATTTTCTCGTCAGAATATAGTGCTTCTATAACGTGACGCCCTTGCAATTCTGCTGCATTGTACAATTTCAGCCCTTCTACGGAAACGTCACCTACCGCAAAGATGTGGCAATTCTTAAAATCATCTAAAGCACAATGTCTTGTAATGTCCAATTCTCCCCTCTCCGTAGGTTTTATACCCACATTTTCAAGACCTAAATCATCTGAATTAGGCTGACGACCAATAGAAATTAATGCAATATCAACTTCTAAAACATCGCAATGACCATCCTCAAAGTCCAGAACGACTTCCAGGTAATCTTTCTTTTTACGAATAGTTCCTAATGATGCAGTATGGTGAATAATAACTCCATTATTTTCCAAACTGTTGGATATTGCTTTACTAATATCATCGTCTTCAAAAGGAATTACTCGTTTTTGTCTATCTAACAAATGAACTTCCGTTTGACCGTAATTTGAAAATATCGTTGCAAATTCACAACCAATAATACCTGAACCGATGATAAGCATCTTTTCGGGAAAATCCTTTAGTTTCATAATATCATCAGAGGTAATGATATTTTTATGATCAATCTCCACTCCTGGCAAACTACGAGGACGTGAGCCTGTAGCTATAACAATATTCGTAGCTTGTATAAGTTCTTCCTCTTCATTATGCGTAATTGATAAGGTATGTTTATCTACGAAACGAGCGTGTCCGTATTTTAGAACTACAGTACCTCCGGCTTCATTTTTAGGCTCTGAGAATGTCTCTATTTGTGACAACATCTGTAGTCTTGCTTGCTTAGCAGCCTGTTTCACAGAAGAAAGCACTTCCTTGTAGCTAACAGAGAGTCCCGATGAACGGTATCCTCTATCTACACGTGCTGCCATCGAGTAATCTTTTGACAATTCCCACATGGCTTTAGAAGTAAGTGCTCCATTCATAATTCCAGCACCGCCTAAATGTCCTGCTTCTATTAGGCACACTTTTTTCCCAAAGTCAATGGCACGCATGGCTGCAGAAAACCCTCCCGGTCCGCTTCCTATGACAGCTACATCATACTTTTCCATATCAATTTTCTCTTTGTTTTATTAATCAAGCTTTTATCGCTATTTATTTTGATGCCAAATATATTTAAATAAAGTATCAGATAATAATTGTGCTTCAACTAATTCTTCCTCAGAAAATTGATATTTATCCGAAAGTGTCTGTTCTGCTTCAAGCAAATATTCATCTTGATACAATTCATTGTTGTATGATTCAAGCGTTCGCAGATCTTGTGTTTGCATCGCAGCAATACGTCTTAAAATAAATGCTCGTCGGTCATATCTATCTGTATCTTTTTGGATAGGTGTATCATGAAAGAAGAAATAATCTAGGGTATCAATGAAAAAATCATCATGTGAATGTAATAAAATGACTCTGCTTCTTAAGATGTGAAAAAGCTCACTATCCTCTTTCCCTTTTTCTCGTCCACTCACCAATGCTTGTGTTATATAAGCAAAGGTTTTATGTGCCCATTGAATTTCTTCATCTTCATCATCAATACAATCTAAAAATAATACGCGAAGTGCTACTTGTGAAAGTGCTTCTATTTTTTTACTATCCCAAAGTAATAGAGGCTGATCATTGACCGCCTCTACTAAATTTTGTAACAATTGATTTATTTTACCTCCTCTACCAGAATGATTTAAAATATCATCAATCAGTGAATTCAATTGTTTCTCATCGGTATTCATATAATTACTTACGAATTTCTATATTATTATAATCGGTAATTTTTTCACAATATAAGCATTTTAGGTCTATTTCTTTCTTGTCAGTTACTTTAAATCTAGTCACAATATCTTCATGATTTGTAATGCATTTCGGATTCATACACTCTACCAACCCTACAACTTTATCAGGCACTTCAATAACTTTTTTATCAACCACTTCATAGTTTTTAATAATACTCAATTTTACATTAGGAATTATCAAAGCTATTTTATTTATTTCGTTATCTTCAAAATACTTTTCTTCAATCTTGATAATTGCTTTAACTCCCAACTTATTGCTAGTATAATTGTTACCAATAGTTATAGCAGTCTTGATTTTTTCTAGCTCCAATAATTTTATCACCTTAAATAATAAGTGAGGAGGTATATGATCTATTACAGTTCCGTTTTTTATTGCGCTTACTTGTAGTTCCTTTTTCATTTTTCCTATTTTTATAATATAATATTCCCCTTTCTTACAAATCCATTACTTTAGAAATAATAGCTTGGCGTGCATATACACCATTCAGTGCTTGTTCAAAATAGTACGCCTTTTCATTTTCATCAACATCCAATGCGATTTCATTAACCCTTGGTAAGGGATGTAGCACTTTCAAATTCGATTTTGTTCCTTCCAGCATAGCGTTACGAAGTACATATACATTTTTTACTTTTTCGTATTCTATTACGTCAGCAAAACGTTCTTTTTGTACACGGGTCATATACAACACATCCGCCCTCTCCAAAATGTCAGTAAATTCTAGATGTTCATAGTACGGGATTCCTCGCTCCATTAAATAGGATGTGTAAGCTCTTGGCATTTTCAAAGATTCAGGTGATATGAAATTAAAAGTTGGATTAAAATCTGCCATTGCCATCAATAGAGAATGAACAGTTCTTCCGTACTTTAAATCCCCAACCATGAAGATGTTTAAATCATCTAAACTGCCCTGTGTTTTATATATAGAATATAAGTCAAGCATTGTTTGCGTAGGGTGTTGATTGGCACCATCACCAGCATTGATTACAGGTACGTCAGAAATCTCCGAAGCATAACGTGCCGCTCCTTCAAGTGGGTGACGCATTACAATTAGGTCAGCATAGTTGCTCAGCATCTTTATCGTGTCTTTCAACGACTCCCCTTTAGTAACACTAGAGGATGAAGCATCAGTAAAACCAATAACTCGTCCACCAAGTCTATTTATAGCCGTTTCGAAGCTCAAACGTGTTCTGGTTGATGGCTCAAAAAAAACCGATGCCACTACTTTGTCTTTCAGCAAGTTCTGATTAGGATTTTCTTCAAATTTTGAAGCGGTATTCATTAATTCTAGGATTTCGTCCTTTGAATAATCATTAATTGATACAAAGCTTTTGTTATTCATACATCTATAAGTTTGATTGTTTGCTTTAATTTAGTGAGGATATAAAAAAAGGAGCCAACAGCAATGCTGTCGGCTCCTTTAAAATCTATAACTTATCTCGTTTTATTATTTTCTTTTTCATCAAAAGACAAAGATAGTTTTTTTTTATGTATATTGAACAAATATTTAATCTGAAAAGCAGTATTTATTATGAAAATATTAATCACTGGCGGAAGTGGGCTTGTAGGAACAGCTCTTACAGAGAAACTCATTGAAAAAGGTTATAAAGTCAATTGGATAAGCAGAAGTAATAAGTCACGAAAAGATGTAGATGTTTATCAGTGGGATTTGAAAAAAGCATATATTGACAAGGAAGCTTTCAAGGGTGTCGATGCTATTGTTCACCTTTCGGGAGCTAATATTTCTGCAAATCGATGGAGTGAGACATACAAAAAGCTTATTGCAGACAGCCGTATCGAAACTTCACAATTACTTTTTGATTCTGTAACTAAATATAATATCCCATTAAAGACATTCATTTCAGCATCAGCAATAGGATATTATGGAACTTTTACCTCAGACAAGGTACTCACAGAGGATTCACCTCCTGGAAATGATTTTTTAGCAAAGGTGTGTATTGAATGGGAGAAAAAAGCAAAGCAGTTCCAAACTATTGGTGCACGAACAGCGACTATCAGAACTGGAGTTGTCCTGAGTAATAAAGGAGGTGCACTGCCTCAAATAACTAAACCTATAAAATGGGGAGTGGGAGCAAATTTGGGGAATGGGCAACAATATATGCCATGGATTCATATAGACGACTTAGTCAATATCTATCTAAAATGCATTGAAAACTCAAGCATGCATGGAACCTACAATGCTACATCACCTGACTCCATCACAAACAAAAAAATAACCAAACAGCTGGCAAAATACCTAAACAGACCACTATGGCTTCCTAATATTCCAAAATCTATACTAAAACTTATATTAGGGGAAAGAGCTAATTTACTATTAGAAGGTACAAGGATTTTTCCTAAAAGACTACTTAATCAGAAGTTTAGCTTCAAATACTCAAGTTTTGCAGAAGCCATTGTTTCATTATTTTAAATAAAAATAGATAATCAATGGTGAAAGATACTAAATTTCATTTTTTTGTAGTACATTTGTATTACTATAAATAGAGCTGAAATACTTTATATGATTGACATTGACAAAGTTGAGATTGGCAAGGTATTTGCTCGCATACTTATTGAAAGATTTTGAAAATAAACTTTTTAATTACATTATTATGAAAAATTACAGCTTAAGATTTTTGGCAATATTTGCTTCTATCTTATTTTTAAGTAGTAGCGTATTTGCACAAACAGAGGACAACAAATGGAACATTGGTTTGCATTTGACTCAGACTGAGTACCAAGGAGACCTTGGTAATGGGTTCTTAAAATTTGATGATTTTGATCCTGGAGTAATGTTAAATGTAGGTTACTACTTATCTCCTACTTTTGACTTAAATGCTCGCTTTGGTTATGCTCAGGTAGATTACACTGATGATAACGGAACTTATGGTGTAGGTAATGGCGGTTATGCTGACTTATTAGGTTCTAACAGAAGTTGGGGATTTGATGGAGATTTTATGAATGCATCATTGAATTTGAAAATGAAGCTTAACAATGGCTGGTTATTTAGAGAAGATGCTGTTGTTGGACCATTTATTAATGGTGGTGTTGGTATGACATATATGGATGTTGACCACAAGCGTATTTATGGTCAAAGCAAGACATATTCAAATATGGCTTTGAACTATGGTGGTGGTTTTAATTTCCGTTTAGGTGAGCGCTTCAATATGGTTTTAGAAGCCAATGTTATCAACCCAATGACTGACGTATATGACGGTGTGGATGCAGGTACTGCTCCAGGTTGGACTGCTGATATGAATGATAAAGGTGGAGATGCAGGTGAAAGTGATGATATGTTCTTACAATATTCAGTTGGTTTCACTTACAACTTAGGTAAAAAGAAAGATGCTGACGGTGACGGTGTATCAGATAGAAAAGATAAATGTCCAAACACACCAGCTGGTGTAGCAGTTGACGAAGATGGTTGTCCTATCGATACTGATGGTGACGGTGTACCTGATTACTTAGATAAGTGTCCTAACGAACCAGGAACTGTTGATGGTTGCCCAGATAGAGATGGTGACGGTGTAGCAGACAAGGATGATGATTGTCCAGATGTAGCAGGATTAGCTCAACTCAATGGTTGTCCAGATACTGACGGCGACGGTGTAATTGATTCTAAAGACGAATGTCCTGACACTCCAAAAGGAGTTAAAGTTGATAGCAAAGGATGTCCAGTAGATACTGACGGCGACGGAATTCCTGATTACTTAGACAAATGTCCTAACGAAGCAGGTGTTAAAGAAAATAACGGTTGTCCAAAAGTAGAAGAGGCTCCAGTATATTATGACAGAGTTGTACATTTCAACTTCAACAAGTGGAATATCAGAAGAGTAGATATCGAAACATTAAATGAAGTTGCTGCTAAGATGATGGAAGACACAACTCTTACAGCTAACATCTCAGGTCACACAGACTGGATTGGTACTGATCCTGTAAACCAAAGAATTTCTGAATTGCGTGCAAGAGCAGTGAAGAAGTACTTAGTGAAGAAGGGTGTTGATGAAAATAGAATTAACACTGTAGGTTATGGTGAAAATTCTCCAGTTGACACTAACGAAACTTCTGAAGGTAGAGCTAATAACAGACGTGCAGAAGTAAGAATAAGATTAAAATAATCTTATAAAACATATTTTTTCTAAAAGGACGCCCAATGTGGCGTCCTTTTTTTTACTTATATTGCGAGCATGATTTTACAAAATATTTCAATATTAAATTATAAAAATATTGCAGAAGAAAATCTAAAGTTCTCTAATAGATTAAACTGCTTCATTGGTAAAAATGGTGAAGGAAAAACAAACCTTCTTGATGCCATATTTTACCTCTCTTTTTGTAAAAGCAACTATTCATCATCCGATGCAAATAATATAAAGCATGACGAGGAAACGATGATGCTAAAGGCTGAATATGAAGTACAAGGAAATACGGAACACATTCATTGTGGAGTAAAACGTCAATCAAAAAAAACGTTTAAACGTAATAATAAAGATTATAAACGATTTTCTGAGCATATCGGTTTGCTACCTTTAGTAATGATAGCACCTGCAGACATTAGCATTATTATTGGTGGAAATGAAGAACGTAGGAAGTTCATTGACAGTATCATATCTCAATATGATAAGGTCTATCTTCAAAAATTGGTTAATTACAATAACCTGCTACAACAACGCAACAAGTTATTAAAGCACCAACCCCAAGAAGATCTCCTTCTTGTTCTCAGTGAACAAATGGCAGGTATAGCCAACTATATTTATGAGAAAAGACTTGAGTTTGTTGAAAAAATCACTCCTATTTTCCAGGAATATTATAATAAAATCAGTGCTAATAAAGAGCCGGTAAGTATTGAATACTCCTCGCAAATGAATGCCGGAGATTTCATAGAACTCACAAAGCATAACTTAACCAAAGACTTGGTTTTAAAACATACTTCCGTAGGAATTCATCGAGATAATTTAGAATTTATTCTTTCAGGGTATCCTATTAGAAAGGAAGGTTCGCAAGGTCAAAAAAAATCTTATTTAATTGCTTTAAAGCTAGCACAATTTGATTTTATAAAAGAAATCTCTGGCAAACGTCCCATTTTGCTATTGGATGATATCTTTGATAAATTAGACACACAGAGAGTGCAACAAATCATTAATTTAGTTTCTGAGATTCATTTTGGTCAGATCTTTATTACAGATACTGATAAAGGACACATCGATGCAATGCTGGAAGAATTGGATTTAGATACGGAAAGTTCGCTATTTAAAGTTGAAAATGGTAAAATAACAAGCTATGCGTAGGACGAAGACTGAAAAGATAGATACACTCGTTAAAAAGATAATGGAAGATTATGCCAAACAAGGTGACAATTACCAGCATCTTATTTATGCAGAGTGGAAGCAGATGCTTGGTGTTACGGTAACGAATGCTACCCGAAAAATATACATCAAAGAACGAAAACTATTTGTACACTTAGATTCTCCTATTATAAAACAAGAGCTTATCTTGCTTAAAGACAAAATAATACAACATATGAATAGAAAGTTTCCGGATGGACAGTTGGAAAACATAATATTTAAATAATATAAGTAAATTTGTTTCAAACACTATAAATAAAATAAACATGTTGAAAATATCGCAAAAAGGCATCAATATGCCCGAATCACCAATTCGAAAATTAGTTCCTTATGCAGAAGCTGCTAAAAAAAGAGGAACAACCGTTTATCATCTAAATATCGGTCAACCAGACATTAAAACTCCTGAAGTTGCCCTAGATGCTATCAGGAATTATGATGAAACAACGATAGAATATAGTCACTCAGCCGGGAATGTAAGCTATCGCGAAAAACTAGCGAAATATTATAATAATATTGATATCCCTGTAACTTCAGACGATATCTTAATAACTACCGGCGGATCAGAGGCTATTCTTTTTGCCTTAAACACTTGCTGTGATGAAGGCGATGAGATTATTATCCCTGAGCCTTTCTACGCAAACTATAATGGATTTGCTACAGCTGCAGGTGTAAAAGTAGTACCTATCACCTCTACCATAGAGAATGATTTTGCCTTACCTCCAATCGAAGAATTTGATAAGTTAATCACGCCTAAAACACGTGCAATAGTTATTTGTAATCCTAATAATCCTACCGGATATTTATACAGCAAGGAAGAACTGCAACAATTAAAAGAACTAGTATTAAAGCATAATCTCTATCTTTTCTCTGATGAAGTGTACCGTGAGTTCTGCTATGGCGGACACACACACTTCTCTGCCATGCAATTAGAAGGGCTTGAGAATCATGTGATTTTGTTCGACTCTGTATCAAAAAGATACAGTGAATGTGGCATCAGAATTGGTGCATTAGTCACTCGAAATAAGGAAGTGATTAAAACGGCATTGAAATTTGGACAAGCTCGCTTATGTCCTCCTGGCTTAGGACAGGTAGCCGCAGAGGCTTCGTTGGACACACCAAAAGAATATTTCGACGAGGTCTATAATGAATATATTTCTCGTAGAGACTTCATGGTGAGTGCTTTAAATAAAATGGAGGGAGTATATTGCCCAGAACCTAAAGGAGCATTCTATACAGTAGTAAAACTGCCTATTGACAACAGTGACCGTTTTGCACAATGGCTGTTAGAAGACTTTTCTTACGAAGGACAAACTGTAATGGTAGCCCCTGCTAGCGGATTCTATGCCACAGAAGGTTTAGGACAGAATGAAGTGAGAATTGCTTATGTGCTTAAAAATGAAGACCTCGAAAAAGCTATGAAGGTACTTGAGGAAGCATTGAAAGTATATCCAGGCAGAAAACTATAAGAAACATTGAAGGAGGTATTCATCCTGCCAGCCTTCAAAAGTTTTTATCCAATCTTTTTTGGAGCCTGCAATAGTAAAGCCTTGCTTTTGAAAAAGAGCAAGGCTTTTTTCATTTGTAGCTAAGATGTTTGCATAAAGTTGATGCATGCCTAACGACTGTAAAGCATATTCTTTTAATAATTGTATTGCTTTTGAGGAATAACCATTTCCTTCGTATTTCTTGTCAATAAACACCCCCACCCCTGCACGAAGGTGATAGGGATCAAAATCGAACAAATCAATCAAACCTATAGGATTTCCAGCATCTGTTTGAATAACCAATCGCAATTGTTTCGTTTCATAGATGTCTAAGTGCGAAATCTCTATATATTTTTGCAATATATGTTTAGAAAACGGTGCTTTAGTATTGCTTAATTCCCAAAGCATGGTGTTATTTTCTAAAGCATAGAGCAAATCTATGTCATTAGGCTCTAGAGCTCTCAGACTTATATGTTTGCCTTTCAAAAGCATTAGAGACTAAATGCTTCTGTTAACATCAAAATTTTCGAGTTGATCACGAACCTCCTTCAGGAAATTCCCACCTAGACCACCATCTACAACACGATGATCATATGACATAGCTAACATCATTATATCTCTAATCCCTACTCCATAATTTCCGTTATCAGAAAGTACAGCAGCAGGTTTCTTTTTGATAGCTCCTACGGCAAGGATGGCAACCTCTGGTTGGTTTATGATAGGTGTACCTGTTAAGCTATCAAATGCACCTAAGTTCGTTATCGTAAATGTCCCTCCCTTAATATCTGTCGGAGCTAATTTGTTGTTACGTGCCTTTTCGGCTAAAGTGTTAACTTGCTCTGCAATGCCAACTATATTAAGTTGATGAGCTTTATGAATAACAGGAACAATTAAATTTCCATCAGGCAAGGCTGTCGCCATACCTATATTGACATTTCCTCTTTTAATAATATTATCACCATCAACGGAGATATTTATCATAGGGAATTTCTTGATTGCTTTAGCTACAACTTCGACAAAAAGTGTTGTAAATGTGAGTTTCTGACCATATTTTTCTTGAAACTCTTTCTTTACTTTATTGCGCCAATTGACCATATTTGTCAAGTCCGCTTCAATAAAAGAGGTTACGTGTGGCGATGTAGCTAGAGAATCCACCATATGCTCGGCAATCAATTTACGCATACGTCCCATCTCCACCACTTCATCATTCTCTCCTACGGTTAATTTAGGAACTGGTTTTTCTACTTTTTTTGATGAAGTCTTTTGGGGCTCTTCTTTGGGTTCTTTTTCGGTTTTTTTCTCAGATTCTTTTTTTGATTTAGATTCAGAAGCTAAATTATTTTCTGCAATATAATTTTCTACATCTTGCTTAGTTATGCGATAGTCTGCTCCTGTTGGTTCTATTTCATCTAAGACACCCAATGGCAAATCATGTTGTTGCAACAAAGCTCTCACAGTTGGCGAAATAAATTGTGAATACTTTGTATTTTCTTTTTTCTGAGCTGCTTGTTTTTCCTCAGATTCTTGCTTAGGTTCTTCACTTTCTTTCTTGTCTTCTGAATTTACATTCTCCCCTCCTTCTGTCTCAATTCTAGCTACTGCATCGCCAACGGGAACGACATCACCTTCTTCAAACAATAATTCTGCAATAGTTCCTTCAAACGGTGACAATACTTCACTATCAACCTTATCAGTCGCTACTTCTAAAATCGGTGTATCTACTTCAACAGTATCACCTACTGCTACCAAATATTGAGTGATTGTAGCTTCAATAATACCTTCTCCCATCTCAGGAAGTTTTATATCTCTTTTACTCATATCGTTAAGTCGTTAGTGTTTCTTCATATAAAGTTCTGTGCTTGATAGACCGACCCAATGTCAATTCATCAGCATATTCTAATTCATCTCCTAATGCCACACCTCTAGCCAATGTTGTAAGGCGGACACCAAAAGGTTTCAACTTTCTAAAGATATAAAAATTAGTGGTATCTCCCTCCATTGTAGTACTTAATGCTAAAATAACTTCTTTAACTCCTCCTTTTTTCACTCGATCTACTAATAAATCTATCGCAATATCAGATGGTCCTATCCCATCCATTGGTGAAATAATACCTCCTAAAACGTGGTATTTCCCCTTGTATTGTTGCGTATTCTCTATAGATAAAACATCACGGATATTCTCTACTACACACAGTATCTCTCCTGTTCTGTCTTCATTAGCACATATTGGACAAATTTCTTCATCAGAAATAGAATTGCATTCTTTACAATAGCAAACATCTTGCACCAATTGGTTTAAGGCTTCGGTTAAAGAAAACACCCGACTCTCTTCCTGTCTTAATAAATGAAGAACTAGGCGAAGTGCTGTCTTCCTTCCTATACCCGGCAATTGCGCAAACTGATTAACAGCTTGTTCTAATAAAATAGACGGAAATTTTTCGTTATGCATTGTTCAGCCTCTCTTTTTTTAATCTTGTACTTTTGCTACTCTCCGCTTCCTTTGACTCACAAAAGGACGATATTCTTTCTCAAAGTCAGTAAAATTGAATCGAACACTAAAGCCTACATTCGACACGATGGTTGGGAACGAACGGGATACATAAGGGTTACGAACCGTTCTGTCATAGAATAATCTAAGATTTAATCGATCACTCAAAGCGTAATCTGCTGCTAACTTATATAGGAATGATTCTTGTCCTGATGTCAACTGGCTTTCTCCATCAAATAGTTGACGAAGAATGGTGTAATCTTTCCTCAATGTGAATCCTGCCAAGATACGTAAGTCGTTTTTAAACTTGCGACTCTTTGCGCTACGCCCTATAAATAGATTTACATCTTCAAAACGATAGCCAAAGTCAAAAACCCATTCGTTGTTTGCACTTTCGTTGAGCATGCCACTACCTACATTTAGTTGCATTAAATGACCTCGGTTAATACTTACATTGGTTGTTAAATTATTTTGCCATTCCATTTTTATCCCTACTAATGGCGCAAAACGCTCATCAATAGTGATAGAGTTCACCTCAATCTCAGGCACTAAATCTCCTCTATTATTAAAAACTTCTGTACCATCATAATCCAGATTAGTTGTGTAGCCACCCACACTATATCTGCTTTGGTATGAATGATCTATGTTCACACGCTTGAATAATCTTTGAATTATCGGAACATTATTTAACCCTGAATATGAAACTTTCCAGTTAGGCATAATTTGTGAGATGCTTGGTAATAAGCCCTTGCGTTTGCCCCCATAAGCCTCATGAAAAGACTCTACGAGAACATCCTGAGCTGTTCCACCAAAGCCATCATAAAATCCTGTTTCGGTATTTAATTTTGATTTGTAAGTATTACCATAGTATTTTTTTGCTAGTCGCTCGGACACTCCTTTACGAGCATCTAAGAAGTCTTGGAAAGATGTAGAATTGTAGGTGCTTCGGTCACTTATACTAAAGAATGAAGATTTCAAACTTAAATAAGACATCGATAGATTTCCTGTTCGAAATAGCTGTCCCATTGAGAAGTTTCCTTTATCATCAAAACTGTAATATTGACTATTATTATCAAAATACTCTCTAGTAGCATTCAACGTTATCCTTAATGAACGGATAGGCTCTATGGTACTTCGAATCGTAAAACGCTCCTGCTTTGTCATTAAATACGGTTCATTGACAATATTATCTCGTAATATGTAATCTTTGTTCACCGCTTCTTCTAAAAAGCCTTCATCCTGCTTGCCTAAAACAAAACCGATTCCCGGAGCTCCGTTAAAACTAAAATCATTCAATCCAAAATAAGAAGGTTCCGGAGTGAAACCACTCAACATTGTTCCCTTAGTGCGGTCATATTCCAACTTAATATTACGAATGCCCATCAAGACTTTCAAAAATCCTTCACCTACTCGATTCATTACCGGGCGCTTAGCCACTACCGTACCTTTCAATTCTATTTTTGCATTTACGATAGTATCATAAACCGTTACTCGTATTCGGTTGTTATTAACAATCTTTTTTGAAGCACGTACTACTTTTCCATTTTCGTCTGTCACTTTCAGCGACACAGCTTTGGTTCCGAAGTTATGAGTAATCAGTTTTCCTTTATTCGGTTTAAATACATCAACTCTTTGCTCATATGTCTTACGCTCTGTTTTCCCTCTCAAAACTTTCCGACCGCTGAGCTCCTGATTCAGTGCGCGTAAATAGTCAGATTTGTTGTATAGTTGCACTAGGTCGATATTTCCATCTAGTCGTAACATCTGTTGGTTACTTATCTGGTTCCCAATATTTAATTCTTCATCACCTAGGTCGGGTCCCGCATTCCATCGATATTCTGCTCCATAACCGGCATTGGCTTTGATCCAGTCCATAAAAGGAATTTTATTTATGGGCAGTTGATAGTCAAAGTTTACTCTGTGGTTATAATTCACCGTTCGTCCACCATCACGGAAACTATCCCAAATAATACCTTTCCATACATCATACAAATCATTTTGATCTCGAACATAATCTTCTTCTATTCTTGACATATTTATTGCCGAGATGCTCATTTTTAAGCTTTTCGTCAACGGGTAATCAATGTCATAATATCTGTTCCAAATAAAATCACTATCAAATGTAGGTGTAGAGATAAAATTGCTGCTAATCACATTTCTCCGCATGATACTTCGATAGTGACGATTTAAATCAGAACGAATAGAAATTCTGGAAGGTAAGTAATAGAAATTGAAATCTTTTATCAATTTATAATATCTCGTACTTAAGAAGCGCGAGTTCTTAAAGGGCTCCACTGGTTTAGGTGTTGGTGAATAGTCATACCTTAAAACACCTCGGTAATTTTCTTCAAAGTCATGTGAACGAATAGGATCTCTCTGAGAAATCTCATTGTGCGCATACGTAGCTGAAAAATTTGTCAGACTCCAAGGTTTGATCTTTTGGTCTTCTTTAGGCAACACTTTCACGTCAGTTAGGCTGAAGCTCTTAGTTTTAATGTAAGTTTCTGAAGCGTTTTCAATATTATCTTTTTGTTCTTGCGAAACAGCATTATCAATAGCTCTGTCTAACTCTATATCAGGATCTAATTCATTATATCTTGGTTTCTCTTTATGTTCAGAAAAATTATAATACATTGGCACTTGTAATCTTGCCTTTTCAGGTAATAATTTTCCTAAATCCAAAGTTGCAGCGATATCGTAATGCATCACATCCTCTTGCAAGCGTTGGTTTAATTTCTCTTCTATGGAACCGAAACCAGCGGTCATCATTTGTCCGGAGAATGAGAGCGCACCCAAATCAGAAAGTTGAGTCGTCATATTTAAATTTGCTGCCCAACCTCCATCATTTTCAAAGTCTGCCACACGCAATTCATTGACCCATACTTCAACACTCTCATCGCCACCATTGTCTTTTGGATTTCTGATACCAATAAGCACTGACCTTAAATTCATCAGGTTAGGATTTCCTTTTACACTAATTTTATCACCAGCATGACCTGCATCATAATTGTTTTTCAGCTCAGGTAATGTGCGAGTATATTTCGTAGCATAGTCAATACTGCCTGAGGAGGATTGCTCTTGATTTCGCATCAGCTTTACTTGCTTTAACAACTCCATTTCGAAGTCAATACGATTGGCATCAGGCCATACGGCTTTTCTATCCATATTACTGTCGCTATATCTACCAGGAGCAGTCAATTTTAATGGTATTTCATATTCATAATAGTTATCTGTGAAATCAGACCCCATTCGCAAGAAGACTGTCGTTGCATTATCAGATAATGGGATATTCCTTACCTGCTCTGCGTGCACATCCATGATTAGACGTTTGTATCTACGTACATCAATTCTTAGTCTCTTTAAAACTGCACGAGCATCGCCGTCTTTTAGATTTTCTACTCGTAATTGCAATGCTTGCTCGTTCAATTCTCGTGCTTGTCGCCTTGATGGGTCAATCACTCTTTTAATATTGGGGGGCATTACATAATTTATGGGCTCTCGTCTAGAATTTTCAATTAGACTAACTGCCGACACATCAAAAGCAGTGCCTGTATTTGTTTGTGGATTTCCTTCTTTTCCTTCTTCCAATGAATATTCATAGCGTCTCCAATCGTCTCTCACCAAGTTTAGGCGAGCAAATCTCAATGTTACCGGATGAGCAAAACCACGCATATACATACGCATGAAACGAATGGAGCGGAAATCTGAGACATTTCCATAAATAGCTTCAAACTCTTTCAATGGCACTTTGAACTGGTACCAATTCTCTTGTGAGATAGTTCCATTTGCCAAAGGTGCATTAATAGTCATCATGTCTGTAATGAAACCGCGTCCAACACTCAATTCTTTAGGGGCTAATGGAATATGATATTGGAAATAATTCTCTGCTTCATTCAGGGTATTATCTTTATTAATATCTTCTACATCAGGCAGAGTGGTGTATGCAGTACTAAATTTAGAAGCCGTATTGTCTGAACGAGCATTACCTTCAAGATTATTGAATCTATAATAGCGCTCAATGATATTTGCATTTTGCGCATCATAGTCTTCACTTCTAAAATGAATATAATCATCATTAGCCGGGTCTGCCATAGCATTTTGGTAAGCTTGTGAGCCCACACCTAGACCAGGCAGATTGGCAATTTCGTCTAAATAAGCTTTAAAGTGTGCCAATTCGTCTTCATTATTCAAACCATCTAAACCTAAGTCTTGTTCATCGATACTGTTCGTATCATAAGCATTAACGACTGACTGTATCTTAGAAATACGCCCCCAAACAGTGGTATCAACTTTATAATCATTTTCTGAAGTTGGCAATCCATTTTCAAAAGCCTTACGAGAATCCTTCAAGATATCTTCTGAAATATCTCCAAAGTTAAAATAAAGATCTCCCCCATTACTAGTCGGTTCGTCAATAAATGGATCAAGTAGCCAGAACTCAATATATTCTACATTAGATGCTTCAAAATCGGTCACAGGCATTTCCCTCATAATCCCTCCCCAACGTGTTTCTGGCTTTTTTAAATTTCCTTCTGCATCAATACCTGCTGAAATTCCAGTCACTCCTGATGCATCAAAATTGTATTGACCCCGTTTTGATGGATCGAAATGTAAGGTTAGTACTTGCGAAAGATTAGAGGTTCCCGCTTGCATTTGCTGATTTGGGAATAACTCACTTTCTCGCACTTTACGTACATAAGAATTAGAACGTTCTTGAGCAGCTACTGGCGAATTAGAATTATGGAACAATGGATCTATAATGAACCATGACAGCAAAGCTCTGTTGTATCCATATTCTAAATTATCATACTTCTCAGCCTCTGGAAATACAGCTGGTTGCTTACCTGGCGTACTAGCCAAAAACCATAAGCGTGATGCTCGCAAATCAATTATTTGTTTACTTCCTTCAAAGTCGTCAATATAGGCATTGCCTTCATCACCAATCAATTTATTATGCCCAGGCATTAATTGTGCAAATTCTCCTTTCACATCAAATAGGACTTTCTCCTTAGTTTTATAGAATGGCAATTTATTAAGCATACGAGTCAAGAAATTAGACTCTGTGCTATAACCCCCATGAAGTCCCCACATGAAATTAGCGACAGGTTCATCCCCAATATTTACTTTGGAATACAACGCCTGCTCTTTATAATACATCGCCGTTGCTCCCAAGTAGAAGTTATCATTAAACCGATAGGTCATATCCGTACCTACTAAGGTTTTTGTTGCTAAATCAAATAGTGAATTATTTTGCGTATCTATACGTATGGGTATAGATGATTCTAATAATGCGGGATTGATGATTTTCACTTTCCCGGTCATATAATCAACAATATAGTCATAACCTTCTCTCAACAATCGTGAGCCAGCATAAACTCTAACTGAACCTTGAGGAATATTAAATGAACCTAGGTTAATATCACCGCCTTCACCTCCAGTAAAAGTCCCCAGCAATTGGAATTTATCTTTAGATGGTCGCTGCATTAATTGAGATTGAGTTTGCGTATATATTTCCTCGAAGACATATTTATCAGCAATATTCTCATCGCCTATCGCTTTACGTAAATCTTCACCAAAAGGCTCTAATACTGGGAAAATAACCAAACCTCTTTCAGGAATAAAGGTGGTGCCCGCGATATAGTCGAACATGCCGTCAGGATGACGATCTAACTGACTATTGAGTCTGTCTAAATTTAAGACTTCCAACAAAGGTTTTCCTGCGATATCGCCTTCTTCGATGTAGTTTAAAGGTAAACTACCCGCTTTGTCATTCTTATAGGCAACATCTAACATAAAGTCAGAAGGAGATATATTACTAGCACCAATGCTATAGATATTCTTCATCATTAAATCCCAAGTTGGTAAATTTGGTGAAGTTGATGTACCTTTCAGTAGCTTTACGTATAAATTTTGGGGCGTCGCAGGTCCAGAATTTGTAAATTCTCCTACTCGGTAAGATTCACCTCCCTTAATATATTCATAAGCAACAGCTACAATTTCATTATTTCGCAAAGGCATTCGCAAGGAGATGTATCCTAATTTAGGATGAAAAGTGAACTCCGAATCATCCAGTTTGCGTGCAGTTTCCAATTTCACAAAATCCACACCTTCTGAGAAATTAGGAATTGCCGATAATGTTGAATTGGCGGTATTGATATCTCTAGCGCCGCTGTAGGTTGAATTCAGTAAGGGATATAGTGAGTTGGTTTCGTTTGAAGGTGCTGTAAAACTACCGGTTTGAGAAAAATAAGGGTTAGAAATATTTGACTGATTTTCACCCAAATCAACAAATGCCATCAAGTTTCTCAACTCCTCACGCTCATAGTTTACGGTTACATTTGTGATCCAGACTTCAACTCTAACCACATTTATATCAGTACGAAATACTGGTAAAGTGGCGTTTGTTTTATTATAGTTATCTCTAAAATACTTTGATAAAAAGAAGTGTCTGTTTTCGTCGTAGTTTACTGCATCTACCTCAAATTCTCTAGTTTGAGCGCCATTATCTAAATTAATGGTTTTCATCTCACCCTTTTGCTGTGAAAACACCGTGGTCATATATAATTTACCAAATTGCAAATCTGTTTTCACTCCAAAAAGGTCTTTACCTCCTCGTATCAGGCTATTTTGCAAGTCTAACGATACATTCCCAGCTTCCACTTTTTGAATGATATCGTCCTCGTTACCATCATAGGCTAATTTTGTTTTATTATTGAAATCAAATGTTGCTTCAGTATCATAATTAATATCTAGGTTCAACACATCACCTATAGATCCAGAAATAGAAGCTTGGAATTTGGGATCCATAAAGAAACTGGTATGTTTTCGATACCGCTCTGGAATGGCAGGATTATCAACTTTTCTAAAACGTAATCCCATTTTTATATCAGCAGCACCTTTAGCACTTAAAGCAATAGTACCATCACCAAATATTTTTTGAATAAAATCTTCCTTCTCGTATTTTTTCCCTGGCAATAAACGATATTGATACTGTTGGCGTTCATCACGTGCTCTGCGAAACCAAAAGTCCTCTTTTGACTTTTCCATATCAAATTTCAGGTATTCCTCAAAAGATAGTGCGCGTGGTCTTCGGTACCATTGGTCGCCCACTTTTTGCATGATATAGTAGCTTTTAGTCTCAGGGTCATAAACCACTTTAGTAGCTACATTCTCTGGGGTTGACAAGAACAGTGGAGATTGATCTTTTTCTTCAGCTACGGTATTATCGTTGTCATCTTCAAACACATAAGGCAGTTGCTCGTTAGTAGCCTCCTCATTCTCTTTAATATAAAATGGTGATTTCTTATTTATTGGCAGTTCTTCTTCTTGTTGCGAGATTGCAACAATAGGAAAACACAATAGGCACAAAATCAATATAGTAAAATGTCTTGGCACTTACAATTGTTTTAATGATAGTTTAATAATCTCCTCAACCGATGCATCTGGTTGGGCTTTTATAATTTTATTGATCGCTTTTTCTACGATGTTCTTTTTGAATCCAAGCATCAGCAGTGCAGCGATAGCTTCTTCTCTTTCCTGACTTTTTGGAACGCCCGCACTTGTTGATGTGAAAGTTTCACCTTCTAATTTCACCACCTTGTCTTTCAAGTCAATAATAATTCGTTGTGCAGTTTTAGCACCAATACCTTTTATACTCTGCAATACTGCTACATCACCCGAAGCTATTGCTTCTTTGATATCATTAAGCCCCATAGCAGAGAGCATCATTAAGCCCGTAGCTGCACCCACTCCCGAAACAGAAATAAGCAATAAAAACATACTGCGCTCAGCTTTCTCAGCAAAGCCAAACATTTCATTACTGTCTTCTTTTACCACTTGATGGATATAAACTTTAGCCTCATTTTTATTTTGAAATGATGTATAGGTATTTAAAGAAATATGTGTTCTATAACCAATACCATTTGCATCCACAACGAGATATGTGGGTGTAATTTCAATGAGTTTCCCTGAAATATATTCGTACATCTTTAAGTAATTTTGGGTCTATATGACTTTCGCTGTGGTCTTTCTTTAGGTTTCAAGGAATTCTCTCTACACTCTTCATGATAACTTCGCTCTTCATATATTGCTACTGCCTCATAAATAGCTTCTTTAAACGAAATTTCAGAGGCTTCATTCTTTCCTACAATGCCATAAGCTGTTCCATGAGCTGGCGACGTTCGCACAATAGGTAATCCTGTAGTGAAATTCACACCACCTTTATTTGCTAGAGTTTTAAATGGAATTAATCCCTGGTCGTGATACATGGCTAAAATAGCATCAAATCCTGAAAAACTACCGCTTCCAAAAAAGCCATCTGCTGGATAGGGTCCCATGGCTAAGATGCCTTCCGCTTTGGCATCTTCGAGCACAGGTTGCAATATTTCAATCTCTTCATTGCCTAGTAAACCGGCATCACCAGCATGTGGATTCAACCCTAAAACTGCAATCTTAGGTTTTCTGATACCAAAGTTGTAGATTAACGCTTTGTTTAAAGCTCGTAGTTTTTGGAACACCTTATCTTTCGTAATCTCACCAGCTACTTTACCTAACGGAATATGTCCTGTAACAACAGCTACACGCAAATTGTCTTGCACCATTAACATAACAGTATCCTCAACACCAAATCGTTGGGTCAGGTATTCTGTATGTCCTGGAAATTTAAAATCATCAGACTGTATAGTATCTTTATTGATTGGAGCTGTAACCAAGATTTCTAGCTGTCCATCTTTCAAATCATTGGTCGCTCTTTCCAAAGCTTCTAATGCAGCCATCCCTGCTTCCTTAGTCGCTTGTCCGAGTTCCACTTTAATTCCATTATCATTGCAGTCGATCACATTAATTTGGTTAGCCTGCGCCTCACTAGTATGACGGATTGTATTGTGAGGAATTCTCTCAAGTCTTAAAACTTTTTTGTAATACGCTAAGACTTTTGGAGAGCCATAAAGTATAGGTGTGCAAAGATTAAAAAGATATTTATCCTTAAATGATTTTAGTATAATTTCATAGCTAATGCCATTAATATCGCCTTGAGTAATAGCTACTTTAACTCGTTCTTCCATAGTAATTTTTGAATATGTCGTAAGTAACTCAATTAAATAGAGCACCTAATATCTGCCAAATATACAAAGAATATAGTTTTAATAAACAAACACCCATACAGGAATAACTTATATTTCAAATTTTAAATCCCTGTAATATTGTTAATAAAATTAATTAACACATAAAATATGGATAACATTTTTCTCCTTGATTTATATATGCAAAAGTCTTATCTTTAATCTGAAAATATGGAAATGATATGAAACCAACTCGCACTGTAGATGTAGCTATAATTGGAGCAGGGACTGCAGGTCAATCGGCTTTTGAGCAAATAAATAAAATAACGGATAATATTGTTGTAATTAATAAAGGATATTGGACGACAACCTGTGCTACAGTGGGTTGTATGCCAAGTAAATTAGTAATTGCTGGTGCTGAGCGAGCTTTTCATGCCTTGCAATCTGAAGAGTTTGGCATTGGAACTAGTCAAAAATCAAACATTGAGGGGACACAGGTGATGGCAAGGATACAAAATGGGCGAGATCATTTCACAAAATCTGTGAAAAAAGCCATAGAAGATTGGGATGAAAATAAGAAAATAGAGGGTAAAGCTTCAATCATTAAAGAGCGCTTCATTCAAGTTAATGAGGAGATTATTGAATACAAGTATTTGATAATAGCCACAGGAACACAAGCTGTTATCCCAGAACAATTTAGTGATAAATTAGGCAGTATGTTACTAACATCTGACACTATATTTGAGATGAAAGATTTGCCAAATAAAATGGCTATAGTAGGTGCTGGACCTGTTGGTATCGAACTAGCCCAAGCATTTAATAGACTCGGTGTTGAAGTTATTCTGTTGAATCGGACTTCTAAGATTGCGGGAATTACAGACAAAACCATAAATCAGAAAGCTATAGATTGTATAGGCACGGAACTTACCATGCACCTCAACAGTAAAATAACAAATGTTGATCGTGAAAATGGACAAGCTGTTCTATACTTCACGGATGATAAAAATCAAGAGCGAACTTGGCAAGGCGATAAAGTTTTGATAGCTACTGGTCGTCACCATGTTCTTGATGAATTGGGCATTGAAAATTTAGCTGTCGAGCTTGATGATGATAAAAAACCCATTCATGTAAACAAGCAAACAGGTCAAATTGCTGATTCTACTATATTCATCGCTGGTGATACAAGTACACATACTCCTATACTGCATTTGGCAAGCTATGTTGGTAAAAATGCAGGAAAAGTAATCGCTTCCTTATTACAAGACAAAGACCAACCAACGTTTGAGCCATTGACACCTTTATCAATCGTGTTCAGCGAACCTCAAATAGCTCAGGTTGGAGCACATATTGATAATATTAGGTATGAACTAGGGAAAGATAATTTTGTTATCGGAAAGTTTAATTTTGAAAAACAAGGACGCAGTCGAATAGAAGGTGTTAACTGCGGACTTATACATATTTATGCAAATAAAAAGTCTGGTGAAATTCTAGGAGCAAGTATGGTAGCTCCAGATGCTGAATACATCTCACATATTTTAGCAATGGCAATTACTCATAAGCTAACGGTAACTGAGTTGCTAAAGACTCCATTCTATCATCCCACAATATTAGAAGGTTTGCGAGTGGCACTATTAGATATTCTGAACCAATTAAAGTAATCATTACTTTTTTATTAAAAAAACACAATAATGAAAACACATACTTTTGCAATCATCGGTTGTGGCAAATTAGCAAATATTGTTGTTGATGCACTCATTGACAATATGCTCCCTGAATACGAACTTATTGGTTGCTATTCTAGAACCTTTAATAGTGCAGAAAAACTTGCAACTAGAGTAAATAATAATGTCGAAAATTATGCATGCAAGCCCTGTAAAACTATAGACGAATTATTTCAGTTAAAACCTAAATATATCGTTGAAACTGCAACTCCTAATTCACTGAAAAATTGGGGAATCAATGCTTTGAAGAACGGTTCCTCAATCATAACTCTATCTATAGGAGCTTTTTCTGATGATACTTTTAAAAACGAGATGAAACAGACTGCAGAAAAGTATAATACGCGTATCCATATAGCTTCGGGTGCTATTGGTGGTTTAGATATACTTCGCACGGCTTCATTATTTGAGGACTGTGAGGTTTCTTTTACTTCTATTAAAGGTGCACACCGATTAAAGAAGTTGGATCTCTACGATAAAAAATTAGAAAAAGAAAAACGAGAAGTATTTCGAGGTAATGCGAAAGAAGCTATTGAATTATTGCCCACAGGAATTAATGTGGCGGTTGCCACTGCTTTAGCTTCCGTAGGTACCGAGAAACTTGATGTCTCTGTACATTCTGTTCCTGATTTTAAAGATGATGAACATATTATAGAACTGTCAAGTGATACTATCAAAGCTGAAATAGACATATTTAGTAGCACTTCTAAATTAGCAGGCTGGAGTATCGTAAGTACCATGAGAAATATTCAAGCTCCTATCACTTTTTAGAACTAGATATTTGACTGATTAATCTTTATTGATAGCTCGGTATTATTCTCTGTCCTTAATAATATTGTAGGACTTCCAGAATTCTTCGTTATATGGTTTATTTTCGTAATATGCACGACGTTCAATGACTTGTGGACTGAAAGTATCTATTTTCGTCACCAAAAGTTCTGCGAGAATAGATTCTTTTTTCTTTTCACCAGTTTTTTTAGACTTCCAATCATGATTTCGCTCATAAGAAATATAACTTAAGTAATAATAATCCATGTGTTGTTTATAAGTCGTCGTTACCTTATAACTAATACTTTGCGGTTCGTAATTTTGGCGAGCTTCTTCAACATAGAATGAACGTCCCTGTGGACTGTAATTTGAAGCTGTAACTTCCATCGTATTTTTCACCACTGCATAGTCTTTTTGCTTGATATAAAGCTTACCTTTATATGTCCTCACATAATAATCTCCCGTAGAAGCTAATGTAGCATTAGGATTTTCATAAGCAATAATCCAAATCTTATCACCCTGGTATTCTGTTTCTCCTTCTAGAGTCAACTTGTAATCATCAATTTCATTTACATTAAGAACATTTCCACGTACTCTAACAATATCCATTTCAAGGAGCTCATCCAAATAAGTGCCACCATCGGCTAGCGTTTCATTTTCAAAATTCTTCCGCACCTCTAGAAAATCATATCCTCTTTCTTTAAAAACCTGGTAAGCATCTCCTCGCTCATATCCTTTATTGTCATAGAGTCTCACTGCTGCTTCTCGCAATCGCAATACATTATCTCCAGATTTCAGTTCTCCTCTGTAGTACATATCGTAATTAAAAGGAGTCTGCAGGTAATTTTTGGAAATATTTTCAACGGCTTTTTTAACTCGAGTATATTGCAATCTTGATTCTCCTAAGATCTCCACCTCTCCTACTTCAAAAGCCATCGGATTTAGTTCGACGTTATAGGTTTTGGATTTAGCGATATCCGCCACTTTTTCTTTAACTGTACTATAGCCCACCGCAGAAATTTCTAACTCTTTTTCTTTATATTTTGATGGAATTTTAAGGTCATATAATCCGTCCATATTCGTAGCAGCACCTGTATAAGTTCCTATTACACCAATATTAACGAATGGTATAGGTTCTCCTGTTTTTTTGTCTGTGACTTTTCCTGTAATCACAATCATGTCTTGTGCAACGATAACTGAGCCTAAAAACACAAGGCATACCACTGATAATATCTTTATTTTTTGCATTCGATCCATTCTTTTTTAAAATTGAAGTATAGTGATCTTTGAGGCAAATAGTATGCCGAAACATTTTCCTAACCACACTAAAGCTGATACAAAATAAAGGAATATATCCTCCCAACCAAGCGATTCATTTTCATGCTGCATAATATTTTATGAAAAAAGTCATCTTTTTTGTAACAATTTTAAAAGAAGTACGACTTATCTTTATGATTAATTTAAAAACCAAACTTTTTTCTGTATGAAAAGAATTATCACATTAGTAGCATCAATAGTTGCCCTCGGGACTGTATTGAGCGCTCAAGAAATCAAATTTGAAGAGTACGACCTAGACAATGGGATGCACGTAATTCTTCACCAAGACAACACTGCACCAGTTGTTACTGTTGGTGTAATGTACCACGTAGGTGCAAAAGATGAAAATCCTGAACGTACTGGATTTGCTCACTTCTTCGAACATTTATTATTTGAAGGAACCAAAAACATTGGTCGTGGTGAGTTTATGAAAATCGTTTCAAAAAATGGTGGTTCTAACAATGCAAACACGAGCAGTGATAGGACCTATTATTACGAGACATTCCCTTCTAACAATCAAAAACTCGGTTTATGGTTAGAGTCTGAGCGCTTACGTCATCCTGTTATTAACCAAATTGGTGTAGACACTCAAAACGAAGTAGTAAAAGAAGAAAAACGTATGAGAATGGATAACCAACCTTATGGTAACATCTCTACAGCACTTTTACAAAGTATGTTCAAAAAACATCCTTATAAAGGGACTGTTATTGGATCAATGGAACATCTTGACGCTGCACAACTATCAGAGTTTCAAGACTTCTTCAAAAAATATTATATTCCAAATAATGCAAGTTTAGTTGTGGCTGGAGACATTGATCCTGCTGAGACTAAAGAATGGATACAGCAATACTTTGCAGACATACCTGCAGGTGAGCCTATCGTTCGTGATTTCCCTCAAGAAGATCCAATCACAGAAGAGACTGAAGTGACTTGGAACGATGCTAACATTCAAATCCCTGCTTATTTATTAACATATAGAACTCCATCAAACAAAGTGAAAGATGCTTATGTACTAAATATGCTCTCAACTTATTTAAGCGATGGTAAATCTTCTGTTTTATATAAAAAATTGGTAGATCAAGACAAAAAAGCTTTGCAAGTTGGTGCATTTAATATGGGAATGGAAGATCAAAGCATTTTTGCAATCTTGGCGCTACCTATGGGTGACACCTCTAAAGAAACACTCATCAATGACATTGATGCTGAGATAAAGAAAGTACAAGAAGAATTGATATCTGAGAAAGATTTCCAAAAATTACAAAATATCGCGGAATCTAACTTTGTCCAGTCTAACTCTTCTATTCAAGGCATTGCAGCTTCACTTGTTACCTATAATGTATTGTATGGTGACACTAACCTCATCAATAATGAGATTGATATTTATAGAAACATTACTCGTGAAGACATTAAACGTGTAGCAAATCAATACTTGAAGCCTAGCCAACGTGTTGTAATCAATTATTTACCAGAGCAAAAGAAATAAACAATGAAGAAATACATTATATATATAATCGCATCAATCCTTAGCTTAGGAATACTAAATGCACAAGATTTTGATAGAGATGCAATGCCCAAAGCGGGACCAACACCCAGCATCAATATTACACAACCAGAAACTTTCGTTTTAGATAACGGACTTACTGTAATGGTGGTAGAAAACCACAAACTTCCAAGAGTAAATGTAACTCTAAGTGCAGACCAACCACCATTATACGAAGGAAACATTGTAGGCGTAGGTCAGGTTTTAGGAGATCAATTAGGAAACGGAACTACAAATATGAGTAAAGATGATTTCAATTCTCGTATTGATTTTCTAGGTGCCTATTTAACATTTGGTTCATCTGGTGGCTATGCCAACATGCTTTCTAAGTATTTTGACGAGGTCATGGGAATGATGTCTGATGCAGTACTAAACCCTTTGTTTGCAGCTGAAGAAGTAGAGAAAACAAAAGAACAAATGATCGAGGGGCTAAAAGTTGAAGAAAAAAGTGCTGAAGCAATAGCGGGCAACGTATATCCTGCCCTTACTTATGGTAAGAACACAGCTTTAGGTGAATTCACAACAGAGGAAAATATCAAGCAAATAACTACTGCTGACGTAGAAAAGTATTACAAAAAATACTACTCTCCAGAAAACTACTATTTAGTAGTGGTAGGTGATGTGACTGTTGATAAAGTAAAAGCGGTTATAGCTGACGGATTAGCCAAATGGGAAAAATCTACAGATAATGCTAGACTACCATTAAAACCAGCACAGAATTTAGAAACTGCTGAAATAAACATTGTCAATGTTCCTTCTGCTGTACAGTCAGTTATCAAGGTAGGTAATCTTCATGAGCTAGGTAAAAATGACAAAGACTACTTCGCTGCTAGAATTGCAAACTATATACTAGGTGGTGGTGCTTTAGATTCTCGTTTGAATATGAACTTACGTGAAAAGAACGCATTTACCTATGGTGCATATGCTAATTTCTCTACAGGAAAATATCACAAAGAGTTTAGTGCTTCTACCAACGTAAGAAACGAGGTTACTGCAGCTGCAGTAAAAGAAATCATGAAAGAGTTAGAAGGTATTACAACTATTTCTGATGATGATTTAAAAGATGCTAAGGCAAAATTAAAAGGACAATTCATCATGTCCTTAGAGCAACCCTCTACTATTGCTAATTTTGCTCTAAATAAAGCGATTTATGACCTGCCAGATTCTTACTATCAAAATTATTTAAAATCCTTAGATGCAGTTACAAAAGAAGATGTTAAAAATGCAGTACAAAAATATATTAAACCTAATAAGACTCGCATATTTATAGTTGGTAAAGCATTAGATTTCCTTCCAGAATTAGAGAAGTTAGGCTACCCGATTCATTTCTATGATAAAGATGCTATGCCAACAGCAAAACCTGAAAAGAAGGAAGTAGCTAATGACGTTACACCTGCTACTGTTGCTGAAAAGTATATTCAAGCTATTGGTGGTAAGGAAGTTGCAGAAAAGATTACTTCTATCAAAATGACCTCTGTAGCCAAAGTACAAGGTATGGAATTGCAATCTGTAACACTTGCTGCTAACGGTCCAAAAATGATGGTTGACATTTCTATGATGGGAAATACTGTCCAAAAAATCGTTTTTGATGGGACTGAAGGTTATATAATGGCACAAGGACAAAAAATGCCATTACCTGAAGATGCAAAAGCCGAAATGCTAAAATCTAAAGTTGTAATTCCTGAGCTTATGTATGCGAACAACAGCGAGCTTGAGTTAACTGGCATTGAAACTATCAAAGACGAAGAAGCCTATGCATTGAAAAACGGTAATACCGTTACATACTATAGTGTAGCTACTGGTCTTAAAGTTGCCGAAATTACTACCAAAAAAGCTCCTAACGGGCAGGAAGTAGCTTCACCAACTTATTATTCTGACTATAAAGAAGTAGAAGGAGTAAAAATGCCATTTAAATTAACTCAAGACATGATGGGTCAAGAAATTGTGTTTGACGTACAATCTTATGATTTTAATACAGCTAAAGATGAAGATTTTAAATAAAATGTTGTTTTTTAGTACTTAACATTGTGAATCCCGCATTAAATTTAAATGCGGGATTCTTTTTTATGCTTATTTTAAGCAGAATAATATGATTCAGATTAATACATTCATTCAAAAAACATAAAATCAACACTAACTCTTCAAAACTATAAAGGACTTTCTTTATTTTTACAGAAATTGAAGAAAAAGCAAAACATACCCCTCGAAAAATTTATCTAGTAAATGATAACCGAAGAATCAATCCAATACCTTCTAGCTGCTGCTTTGCTGGGTTTTACTTCGGGCATATCTCCCGGCCCTATGCTGACTTTAGTAATTACACAAACAATAAGACATGATAGAGCTGAAGGAATTAAAGTTGCCTTATCGCCTCTCATCTCTGATTTACCTATTATATTAGTAGCTGTAGTAGTTTTTGAACGCCTATCTGATTTCGAATCGGTATTTGCTATCATATCTTTTGCCGGAGCAGTATTCCTTTCCTATTTGGGGATTGAATCATTAAAAACCAAGGCTTTAGATATAGACATAACTAATACCAAACCGGGCTCTTTAAAGAAAGGAATAGTAGCGAATTTCGCAAATCCAAACCCATATATCTTCTGGGCTACAGTCGGTATTCCCTTACTGTTTAAAATTTTCGCTATCAGTTTTATTTCTTCCGTCTTATTTTTAGTGGTATTTTACAGCTGTTTAGTTGGCTCAAAAATCACTATTGCAATATTAATTTCAAAGTCAAAAGCCTTTATCAACCAAAATCTTTATGTGACTATCATGCGTCTACTAGGAATTACATTACTTATTTTTGCACTATTATTTTTCTATGAAGGGTTAAAGTATCTGGGGACCATTTTTTTAATATGTTGATTCGATTCATTTTCTTCAGTAGAACATGATAGCATGAAAACTTAAGGCGATTGAGGATAATTACTATCTGCACATTTTTTACTATTTTTGTTTATAATATAAAGAGCTCCAAAACTCAATTTTTCCGGTTAGATATTAAAGAAGGACGATTTTGAAACTTATGAATATACCGACAAGATATTGACTGAACGAAAGCTACAAACAAAAACATAATATTCTATGCATTTTCCATTGCTACAAGATATACTCGTTTTATTAGGATCTTCGGTTTTAATTGTTTTTGTACTCCAGAAGATTAAGTTACCATCTATCATTGGTTTCCTACTTACAGGTATAATTATTGGTCCCTACGGTTTAAGTCTTATTACTGCTATTGAGCAAGTAGAAATACTTTCTGAAGTAGGGGTTATTCTTCTCCTCTTCGTTATCGGGATGGAGTTATCAATCAAACAATTAGTTTCAATAAAACGTACCGTCTTTATTGGTGGCTTACTCCAAGTTGGTGTTACTGTGGGCGTGGCCGCCTTAGTGTATCATTTTTTAGGAAATACGTGGAGTGAAGCAGTATTTGTAGGTTTTCTCTTTTCATTGTCAAGCACCGCGATAGTTTTAAAGACGCTTCAAGACAGACAAGAAATCTCTGCCCCACATGCAAGAAATGCATTGGCAATTTTAATTTTCCAAGACATTATTGTAGTGCCTATGATGCTGGTGACACCGATGTTAGCAGGAGAATCCACAGATATCACGATGAGCATTTTATCATTACTCTTTAAGTCTGTAATTGTGGTTGTTCTTACCTATGTAAGTGCTCGGTATGTTATTCCTAAATTTATGTACGCAATAGCAAGAACCAAAAACAAAGAACTTTTCCTATTAGTGACTATTACCTTATGTTTTGCTATTGCATTTTTAACTGCAGAAATAGGGCTTTCACTGGCTTTGGGTGCATTTATTGCAGGTCTTATCATCTCAGAATCTGAGTACAGTCACCAAGCAACAAGCATTATACTCCCCTTTAGAGAGCTTTTCACGAGTTTCTTTTTCGTTTCAGTAGGAATGCTTCTTGATTTGAACTTTTTCATGAATCATATACCCATCATTCTGTTGCTGGTATTCGTAGTTATTTTAGTAAAGTCTGCCATAGCTGCTGTGGCTGTAGCTGTATTAAAATATCCTACACAAAGTGCACTACTCACGGGTTTGGCTCTATGCCAAGTTGGTGAATTCGCTTTCGTATTATCAAAAATTGGTATTGATTATAATCTTCTTACGGTAGAAACAAATCAGTATTTCTTATCAATCTCTATCGTTTCTATGATTTTGACTCCCTTTATTATTATTTTCTCTAGACAAATATCACATATCATCTTACAAATTTCTCTAAAAACAGGCTTTAATAAGATCATGACATCTAATTCAAATGATGCGATACCAGGAACGACGAATTTGAGCAATCATTTGGTAATTATCGGCTACGGCATTAATGGGCGTAATTTAGCTAAGGCTGCAATGGCAACAAATGTTCCATATATCGTTATTGAATTGGATGCAGACAAAGTAAAGCGTGCACGGGAAAATGGAGTAAATATCATTTTCGGTGATGCTATCCGCAGTCATATATTAGAAACCGTTCATATTTCTGAAGCCAGAGCAGCAGTTATAGCTATTTCAGAAAATCGTGCTGTCCAGCCGATAGTTAAGAGTATTCGTTCACAATCAGACTCCTTATATTTAATTGCAAGAACTCGTCATACAGGTGAAATTTCACACCTGCTGGCATTGGGTGCCGACGAAGTTATTCCAGAAGGTTTTGAAACCTCCATACAAATATTTTCACATATACTTCACAATTTCCTTATCCCTGAGCACGATATCGAGCAACTTATCGATAGGTTTAGGTCACATCATTATCAATTATTACATAGCAAATTTCAAAATCCTAGAACCTTTAAACCCACTGAAATTGCTGATTTTAATATAACTTGCTTGCGTGTGAATACTGATAGTACAAAGGTTGTAGGAAAGTCTTTAAAGGAATTGGATTTACGTGCAAATTATGGCATTAATATCTTAACCATAAAAAGAGATGATAATGTGCTTGATAGTGTGCAACCAGATGAAGTAATAAAGCAAGGTGACATAGTATATATTTTCGGAAATCTTCCACAAATTGATCAATTTTATAAATTGGTAAATTAGCGTATTCCTATCTCATTGTTAATATTTGAGATGCAAACACACTATTTGCCCGCAATTTCCACTTTTTTAACTATTTAAGTAATAAAAAGGTATAAGATTTGCTTCTATTTGAATACTTTTGTAAATGATAAGAAAAAACAGCGAAACCTAGCTATGTTGGCTGGAGAAATAACTATAAATTCAAAGAGGATGAAACTGAAACATATAGTAACTACACTTATTTTAGCAACAGTACTAAGTTCATGCGTAGTATCAAAGAAAAAATACGAAGCACTGAATATGGCGAAACTTGCCAGTGATAGAAAGGTAAGAAGTTTATTAAAAGAAAAAGGACAATTAGAACAAACCGTTGCTGAAAAAACCGCAACTGTAAATTCATTGAGCGCTAAGCTGAGTTCTTTAAAAGAAGAGTTTAACAACTTAAAGTATGATATGTCTGCGAGTAATGCTAAAAAAAGTTCTGAGATAGACAAGCTGTCTAAAAAACTAGGTAGCACGATAAAAGATAAAGAAACCATCAAAGAGAAATCAACCGAATTAGAGAATGATTTGAATTGGTTGCGTAAAGAGAAGCAAAGACAAGCAGAGGAGATTTCGAAAATGGAAGCGACTATTAAAGATTTGGAGACTAAAATAAGCAACTTGGAATCAACTAAAGAACTTGCAAGTAGTTCGCTTAGCGAAAAAGATAAGAAAATAGAGAATTTAGAAAGTAAAGTAAATGCACTAGAAGAATTGATAAAGCGAGAACAAGCAACTAATGCAAAATTGCAAAAAGAGTTGAGCAACCAACCCGCTGAAGAAGCAATTCCTGAAATTTAAAAGTGTAACATCATAATTATAGAGTTTAGTCTGCTATGCTCATCATTATATCGGCATTAATTATCCTAGGAATTATCATTGCTATTTATTCCTACTTCTCTCCTAACTCAGGAGAAGATGAGGCTATTATCATCCCTGATGAAGAATGCTGTGGTGCACACGAAATCTGTGAGGTTGATTTAAAAAAATTATCTGAAGAAATTATTTATTTCGAAGATGAAGAGTTGGATGCATTCAAAGGTACTCCAGACGATAGCTATTCTGATGAAGCGATAGAACAATTTAGGGAAGTCCTCTATACTCTGAAACCCAAAGAAATAAGTGATTGGTTACACAGTTTGGAGTTGCGGAAAATAGAAATTCCAGATATTCTAAAGCCAGAAGTGCGAATGTTGCTAGCAGGTTAAAACAAACCATGAAGTTTGCTCTCTACCGCATCAATAATACCATTCAAATCTTCTTTATTCTCTAAGAAATCTATAGAATCTGCATCTACGAGTAAGACATTGCCTTTATAGTTAGAAAATATCCAGCTATTGTAACGGTTATTTAGATTTTTCAGATAATCCAATCGGATACTCTCCTCGTAAGCTCTGCCACGCTTTTGAATGTTACCGACCAAAGTTGGAACAGACGATTTTAAATATATCAATAAGTCAGGTTCATCAATGAGGGAAGTCATTAGTTTAAAAAGTTTCTGATAATTTGCAAAGTCTCTAGATGTCATCAGTCCCATATCATGAAGATTGGGAGCAAATATCATAGCATCTTCATAAATAGTACGGTCTTGGATAACGGCTTGATCTTTTTGATGAATTTCTACCAACTGCTGAAAACGACTCTTGAGAAAACAGACTTGCAGATTGAAAGACCACCTTTTCATATCATCATAAAAATCAGCCAAGTAAGGATTGCTTGACGCATCTTCATAGTACGGTTCCCAATTATAATGTTTAGCCAATAATCGGGTAAGTGTGGTCTTACCAGAGCCAATATTTCCTGCTACTGCTATATGCATATCCTAACTATTTTTTTCATTGAACAAGCCGTAAAGTTCGGCATCAATTTTTGAAATGACTTGATTCAAATTTTTGGGATCACGAATGTTTATCTGATTTACATCTACTATTAGCAATTTTCCCAATTTATAATTGTGAATCCACTCCTCGTACCGGTCGTTCAATTCCTTCAAATAATCCAGGCGAATAGTCTTTTCATAATCTCGCCCTCTTCTTTCAATATTTTTCACCAAACTAGAAACATCAGCTCGCAGATAAATCAATAAATCAGGAGCTTGAACCAAACCAGACATTACTTCGAACAATGATAAATAATTCTCAAAGTCACGACGCTCCATCATATTTAACGAAGCAATACTTGGCGCAAAAATATAAGCATCTTCGTAGATGGTTCTGTCTTGAATCACATTTTCTTTTTTTTCTCTAAGTTCAAGAACCTGCTCTAATCTGCTGCTCAAAAAATAAATTTGCAAAGCAAAAGACCAACGCTCCATATCATCATAAAAGTCTGAAAGATAGGGATTATGAACAGTATCTTCATACTCGGCACGCCAGCCATAATGCTTGGCTAACAGCTCGGTAAGAGTTGTTTTTCCTGCTCCAATATTTCCTGCTACGGCTATGTGCATAAGTAGTTTTATTATCTATCCACAAATGTAAGAAAAGAAATGTAACAGATGAAGTAAAAAATCATTCTATTCTAATCTTTGTATCTTTGCAAAAAAGAAGTCATAAATATATGAACACTGAAAATAAACTTCTCAAATTGTTAGAAGAAAATAAAGAATGGCCATTACGCTATATGTTTAAATTTGTAGCTCCTAATGATGATGCTATCGTCGCAAAGATTAAGGAAATATTGCCTAAAAGCGAGAAAACAACAGCGAAATTGAGCAAGAACGGCAAATATATTGCCATCACTTGTATCGCTTTTATGACCTCTGCTAAACAAATTGTAGATATCACAAACGAAGTAAACAGCATAAAAGGTGTTATGACTTTATAGGTCAATATTTTTCTAATACAACTTGCAGACAATAAAAAAGCCCCACTCTAACCGAGCAGGGCTTTTATAATGTTTTAACAAATCAGCTTACCAAATTTTCACTCGGTTTTCTGGCTTTATATACATCGCATTTCCTTCTTCGATATTGAATGCTTCGTGGAACTCATCCATGTTTTGGATAGGCATGGTTGCACGGTACATTCCTGGAGAGTGGGGGTCAGTCTTAATCTTGTTGCGCATTGCATCTTCACGCATCATAGTACGCCATACAGTAGCCCATGAGATAAAGAAACGTTGCTCTGGAGTGTAGCCATCGATTTTCTCTGGACGACCATTATCCTCTAAGTGCATCTGTAAACCTTCGAAAGCAGCATTTACACCACCTAAGTCACCAATATTTTCACCTAAAGTAAAGCGACCATTCAAGTTTACGTCTTCATAAGGTTTCACGGCATCAAACTGAGCGACTAATTTATCTCCTAATTTTCCAAATTTCTCATTGTCCTCATCTGTCCACCAGTTATTCAAGTTTCCATTTTCATCAAAACGTGCTCCTGAATCATCAAAACAGTGTGAAATCTCGTGACCTATTACAGCACCAATACCACCATAGTTTACAGCAGCATCAGCTTTATAATCATGAAATGGAGGCTGTAAAATAGCTGCAGGGAATACAATCTTATTATACAATGGGTGGAAATATGCATTTACTGTTTGTGGTGCCATACCCCACTCCTCACGGTCAACAGGTTCTCCTAATTTTGACTTAGCATCTTCAAAATTCCATTGACGAGCATTCAACACATTCTGAAAGAAAGATCCGCCATTTTTGAAGTTGTTGATCACAAGTGAAGAATAATCTTTCCATTTATCAGGATAACCGATTTGCACCATCATTTTATCCAGTTTCTTTTGCGCCATCTTTTTGGTATCATCAGACATCCAAGATAGATTTTTGATACGATTGCTGTAAGCTTTCATGATATTATCAACCAACTCCTTAGCTTTTTCTTTGGCTTCTGGAGGGAATACCTCTGCCACATAGAGCTTACCAACAGCCTCGCCAAGCACACGGTTTGTCATAGAGAGCATACGCTCCTCACGTGGACGCATTTTCTTTACACCGGTAAGAGTAGTTGTATAAAAGTCAAAATTAGCTTTTTCCAGCTCCTCTCCTAACATTCCTGCACCACTATTGATAATATTCCAAGTAAGAAGCTCCTTAATAGTACTCATAGGCACTTTAGTCAATACTTTCTGCACTTCTTTCATGTACTCAGGTTGCATGACTGTTATAGTGTCAATCTCTCCTGTATTTAAATCTGCAAGGTATTTCTTCCAATCAATAGCCGGAGTAAGTTTTTGCAGCTCAGCTACTGTCATAGGATTGTTGAAGTTGTTCATATTACGAGACTCTTCCTTAGTAAGCATTGCTGTTGCCAACTGAGTTTCTAATTTCATAATACGGTCAGCTTTCGCTTCAGCATCTTCTATACCTACTATAGTAAGCATACGCTCAATATGTTTCACATAGGCATCACGCTTTTCTTTAGTATCTGCATCTTCATCTACGTAGTAGCTTCTATCTGGTAATCCTAAACGTGCCTCAGCAATGTAAGCTACATTTGTGTCACTTTTGCTTAACCCAGAAAATACTGCATAACCGAATAATTGCTCCATGCCATAGGGAGACATTTCAGCAAGAAACTCTTGGAGGTCAGTAGTATTTTGAATTTCCTCTACCTTTTCAAGATAAGGCTTTAGAGGTATTGTCCCTTTTTCATTGATGGCGGTAGTGTCCATTGCAGTATTGAAAAACACCATTGCTTTATATTCATCACTGCCTTCTTTATACTCACCGCTTTCTATAGCGTCTCTTAGTACTTTTAATGTAGCACTGTCATTCATTTTACGCAACTCATCAAAACTACCCCAAGTTCCCCTATCATCAGGAATCTTATTGTTTGCTAACCAATTTCCATTTACAAACTTAAAAAAGTCCTCTTTTGGACTCACTGTTGTATCCATATAGGCTAATTGAATACCGTGTGTTTCCATGTCTTCTTGTTTTTCTTGCTTACAGGACGATAACCCCAATAAGGCTATGACTCCTGCAAATACCATAAATTTTTTCATTATTTTTTTTATTAAATATTTAGCTAAATAATCTCTATCATCATTATTACTAGTCGCAAAGATACGGTTATTGTTATGCAATGTTCAAAAAATTCATCAAAACCTATAAAAATATTCGAAATTATAGCAATAGGGCGTATTTTAGATAGACAAGCGATAGCAACGTTTTTTACGAAAACCTTTGCGTAAATTAGTGTTTATATTATTCTTAAAAAATAGTGAATATTAATAGTGAAAAAGAGTGAGAAACATCTCTGTAACCTACTTATTTTCAACAAAATAACTATAAAACATTAAAGTTGTTGTAAAACACCGTAATTATTGTATGGATATGTCATCTTTTCTTTGCAACTTTGTTCTGAAATTTTATCATTATTAAATAATATTTTTTGTAATTATGAAAACACATAACTATTCGGCGGGACCATCTATCTTGCCACAGGACACAGTAAAAAACACTGCAGCTGCGTTAATTAATTTTGCTGATACTGGTTTATCTTTGATGGAAGTATCACACCGTAGTAAGGAGTTCGTTGCTGTGATGAATGAAGCTAGAGAAATGTTCAAGATATTATTGGATATTCCTGATGGTTACCAAGTGTTATTTTTAGGTGGAGGTGCGAGTACACAATTCTTCCACATCCCATATAATTTAATGGAGAAAAAATCAGCATACTTAAATACCGGAGCTTGGGCAAACAAAGCCATGAAAGAAGCAAAATTGTTCGGAGAAGTGGTTGAAGTTGCTTCATCAAAAGATAAAATGTACAACTACATCCCTAAGAACTTCGAAGTACCTCAAGATGTTGATTATTTCCACATAACTACAAACAATACTATTTACGGTACAGAAATTAAAGAAGATAAAGACTATGGTGTACCATTGGTAGCTGATATGTCTTCTGATATTTTCTCTCGTCCTGTTGACGTTTCTAAATATGATTTAATTTATGGTGGCGCTCAAAAGAACCTAGCTCCTGCTGGTGTAACTTTCGTGATTGTAAAAGAAGATGCTTTAGGCAAAGTTTCTCGTGAGTTGCCTACTATGGTTGATTACCGTACACACATCGCTAAGGACTCAATGTTCAATACACCGCCAGTAGTACCAGTTTATGCTGCTTTGATGACTTTAAAGTGGATTAAAGCTATGGGTGGTGTTGGTGAAATGCAAAAGATAAACGAAGAAAAAGCAGCAATCTTGTATGATGAGATTGAACGCAATAAATTATTCCGTCCTACAGTTGAGTTAAAAGAAGATCGTTCATTAATGAATATCTGTTTCATAATGAATGATGAATACAAAGAGCTTGAAAAAGACTTCTTCGATTTTGCAACTTTACACGGTATGTCAGGCCTTAAAGGACACCGTTCGGTTGGTGGTTTCCGTGCATCTACTTACAATGCTTTACCAAAAGCAAGTGTAATAGCTTTAGTTGACTGCATGAAAGAATTTGAAGCAAAGCATTAATACGTCATTAAAATATGAGTAATCAATTTTGCTAAATATAGAAATCTCACAATTTATAATCAAAGATTATCGGTTGTGAGATTTTCATTAGTTGGAACTCTCCATCAGTAGCAAATGAATTAACACACTTATAAACTTATAAATAAAAATATCATGGCAAAAATATTAGTAGCAACAGAAAAACCTTTTGCTCCAGCAGCAATCGAAGGTATCAAAAAATTGACAGAAGAAGCAGGATATGAATTTGCTCTTTTAGAAAAATACACAGATAAATCTGAACTTTTAGACGCAGTAAAAGATGCCACAGCATTAATTGTACGCTCTGATAAAATCACTCTAGAGGTAGTAAATGCAGCTCCTGAGTTAAAGATTGTAGTTCGTGCAGGTGCTGGTTTTGATAATGTTGACCTTGAAACCACAAAAGAAAGAGGTATCGTAGTGATGAATACCCCAGGACAAAATGCGAATGCAGTAGCAGAATTGGTTTTAGGAATGATGGTTTACGGTGCACGCAACCAATTTAATGGAAAACCGGGAACTGAGCTTAAAGGCAAACGTTTAGGTATTCAAGCTTATGGCAACGTAGGTAAAAACGTAGCACGTATTGCAAAAGGTTTTGGTATGGAAGTTTGTGCATTTGACCCATTTGTAGATGCAAAAGATATCGAAGCTGATGGTGTAAAAGCTGTTGAAAAAGTCGAAGATTTATATAGCAACTGTGAGTATGTTTCTTTACATATACCTGCTCTACCAGCAACTATAAACTCTATTAACTACACGCTTACCAGCCTAATGCCTAAAGGAGGAACATTAATAAACACTGCGCGTAAAGAAGTAATACATGAAGAGGATTTAGAGAAGATTTTACGTAACCGTCCTGACTTCTCTTATATTTCAGACATCGCACCAGATAATGCAGAAGAATTGAAAAAGGAATTTGAAGGACGCGTATTTTTCACTCCTAAGAAAATGGGTGCTCAAACAGGTGAAGCAAATGTAAATGCAGGTTTGGCAGCAGCTAAACAAATCATCGGTTATTTGAAAGATGGAGACGAAACATTTAGAGTAAATAAATAAAATATTGATAAATTAATTATAACACGATGGCAATAGTAAAACCTTTCAAGGGCCTACGCCCACCAAAAGAGATCGCAGAGACTTTGGCATGTCTGCCTTATGACGTAATGAATAGTGAAGAAGCAGCTGAAATGGCTAAAGGTAAAGAGGAATCTCTACTACACGTAACACGTGCTGAGATTGATCTTCCTAAAGGAACAGACATTCACTCTGAAGAGGTCTATGAAAAAGCTGTTGAAAATTTCAAAGAATTTCAAAATAAAGGATTTCTAAAACAAGATGAGGAAGCTCGTTTTTACATCTATGCACAAACAATGAATGGCGTAACACAATATGGTATTGTGGGATGTGCTGCTTGTCAAGATTACGAAGACGGAATCATCAAAAAGCATGAGCTTACTCGCCCTGACAAAGAAGAAGACCGCATGGTTTTAACTCGCTATGTAAATGCGAATATAGAGCCTGTTTTCTTCTCATACAAAGCTGTTCCTGAAATTGATGAAATCGTTCAAAGCATCGTAGATACTGAAGAGCCTGAATATGATTTTACTGCAGAGGACGGATTCGGACATCATTTTTGGCCTGTTCATGACAAAACTATGAACAAACGTCTAGAGGAATTGTTTGCTACTAAAGTTCCTTACACTTACGTTGCTGATGGTCATCACCGTACAGCAGCCGCGGCACGTATTGGAAAAGAATATGCAGCAAAAAATCCAAACCATACAGGAGACGAGGATTACAACTATTTTATGGCTGTACATTTCCCAGATAATCAACTGCAAATCATTGATTACAACCGTGTAGTAAAAGATTTGAATGGATTGACCAAAGAAGAATTCCTAGAGAGAGTTGAAGAACACTTTGAAGTAAAAAATGAAGGAAAAGAAGTTTACAAACCAAGCAAACTTCATGAATTCAGTATGTATATAGATGGCGAATGGTACAGTATGCAAGCGAAAGAAGGTACTTACGATGATAATGACCCAATAAAAGCGCTTGACGTAACTGTACTTTCTAACTACGTATTGGACGAAATTCTAGGAATTAAAGATTTACGTACAAGTACTCGTATCGACTTTGTAGGTGGTATTCGTGGTCTTGAGGAGTTAAAACGTCGTGTTGATAGCGGTGAGATGGAAGTAGCATTTGCTTTGCACCCAGTATCAATGCAACAATTGATTGATATCGCGGACACTGGCAACATAATGCCTCCAAAAACTACTTGGTTTGAACCAAAACTTCGCTCTGGACTGGTAATTCACAAACTCTAAGAACTAAGATTTCATACTATACTAAAGAGCTTGCTTCGGCAGGCTCTTTTGCTTTTCATAAATCCTCAACATTCATCTACAATGGTGTCGCTTGATACTATCGACACATCGTGCTTTTAGAATATTATGTATCTTTGATAATTCATATAACTAATTACTGAATAAATGAGATCCTACATAAGACTAATAGCTTTCCTTACGTTGTTCACATTACTATCATTTATTTCATGTGCTAAAAAACGTAATCTGAACTTGCCACCTACTCCTTTAACAGCGGCGGGGTTAATTCCACACCCTGTAGAAATAAAATCAACCAATGCCAGTTTCCCACTAGATAAATTTACTGCTATATACACAGCGGGCACAAAAGAGATGGAAGATATTGGTAATTTTCTTGCAGAAAAAATCACTTTTAAAACCGGACTAAGACTAAAAGTAAATCCTGAAAGTGCTAAAAACTTTGAATCAAGGATTCTTATTCAGTTAGATAATGATTTTACTATCGAGAATGAGGAAGCCTATAAATTAAAGATTCTGCAAGATTCTATCATACTCACTTCAAAAACACCTTCTGGTGCTTTTCGTGGCATTCAAACACTTCGCCAGTTAATCCCTCAACAAAGTAATGACACCATTGCAGATTATAGCATTTGGGTACTTCCTACGGGAGAAATAACAGATTATCCGCAGTTTGAATATCGTTCTGCTATGTTAGACGTAGTTCGTCATTTCTTTAGTGTTGAGGATGTAAAAAAGTACATTGATGTATTGAGTTATTATAAATTCAACACCTTACACCTGCACCTCACTGATGATCAAGGCTGGAGAATAGAAATAAAATCATGGCCAAAATTAACTGAAATAGGAGGCAAAACTCAAGTTGGTGGCGGTACAGGAGGTTTTTATACACAAGAACAGTATCGTGACATTGTAAACCATGCATTGGAAAGACATATAACCATTGTTCCCGAAATAGACATGCCGGGTCATACTAATGCAGCATCTCTTTCCTATCCTTTCTTAAATGGAAACGGGAAAGAATTAAAGCCCTACACAGGCACTAAAGTAGGGTTTAGCACTTTTGATTGTGGAAAAGATACAGTTTATGCATTTATTGATGACGTTATTGGAGAAATGGCTAGCCTAACTCCAGGACCGTATATTCATATCGGTGGTGATGAAAGCTTAGTAACAAAGAAAAAAGACTATAATTATTTCATTAGCAGGGTAGAAAAGATAGTACAGAAACACGGAAAAATAATGATTGGCTGGGATGAAATAGCCAATGCAACTATTGGGGAAAATACTATTGTTCATTTTTGGAGAAATAAAAACAATGCACAAACAGCTGCAGAAAAAGGAATGAAAGTGATATTATCACCTGCACAAAAAGCCTATTTAGACATGAAATATGATGAAAACTCAAAGTACGGTCTCACTTGGGCAGGCTATGTGCCAGTAAACACTGCCTATAGATGGTCTCCAGAGAACTACGCTGAGATTCCTATAGATAACATATTAGGCATTGAAGCTCCGCTATGGCCAGAAACAATTACGAATATAGGAGAATTAGAATATTTGGCATTCCCCAGAGTTATAGGTATCGCTGAATTGGCTTGGACAAAACAGGAAAATAGAAATTGGAAAGATTATAGAGTAAGACTGGCCAACCAAACAGCCTATTTGAAATCTATGAATATTAACTATTATCCGACAAAACTTATTGATTGGAAATAAAATAAAAACACTAAATCTAAAAAATATGAAAAAGATTATTATTTACACTATTTTGGGTTTGCTCGCACTAGCATGTGGTAAAAAAATGAATAATACTGAAGCCATTAAAGATGGTGATGGAGTGTCTATTTACCATACGGATTTCAATATAAAAACGCTATCTGGCGAAAGTTTTGATTTGAAAAGCCTGAAGGGAAAAAAGGTAATGATTGTAAATACAGCATCAAAGTGTGGATTGACTCCACAATATGAAAAGCTTGAAGCACTTTATCAAAAATATAATGCTAAAGGTCTGGTCATTATTGGATTTCCTGCCAATAACTTCATGTCACAAGAGCCAGGAACAAATGAGGAAATCGCTACATTTTGTAAACAAAACTATGGTGTTACTTTCCCCATGATGAGTAAAATTTCTGTAAAAGGAGATGATATGCATCCACTCTATCAATTTTTAACCCAGAAAGAAAAAAATGGAGTTTCAGATAGCGAAGTAGCTTGGAATTTTCAAAAATATCTTATTGACGAAAACGGATTTATTCAATTTGTTATTCCTCCAACAACTGAACCTGATGACGAAGAGATAATTAATTGGATAGAAGGCTAAGGACTAGTCAGCATTTTTCATAGATTCGAAAATCAAATAAATAAGATAGATACATCCTAAACCTATCATTACACTGCCAATATTCCCCACAAGAGGTGGTCCGCCATGAAGCATTCCAAATCCAAAAAAAATAAAAGTTGCTGCTATGATAGCAAAAACGGTTTTTCTTTTCATCTCCTTAATTTTAGGTTAAAGATACATTTTTTCCAGCTTTCATTCAAAGTGGAATCCTTTTTGTTATACAATCCCCAGATAAAAATTTAATGGTATGAATATAGTAAAATATACAGTCTATTTTCTTCTTTTATTACTTATGTTTTCATGTAGTAAGAATAAAAATGAAGTAGTATTAACCTCTGAAGAGAAGAGAGAATTAGAAGAGGATTTGAAGACGCGAGAAGAATTTAAAAGTCCTGAGGCTATCGAATTTAGCGACACGACTAAACAATCTTTTAAAGCTTTAGCAAACTACAACACACATCTGAAAGAAGAAGTTGAAGAAAAAACCTACAATTTTTATAAGTTGAATGGTTTTAAAACCCGTTGGTTATATACTGATGAACATACAGATTTGTTTGATAGCTACTTAGATGTCTTAGCGAATATCGAAAATTATGGAATGAATCCTGAGACTTATCATTATGAGAAGCTAAAAAAAGAAGCCGAAGAACTTTACAGTCGAGACCATGATAATGACGAGGTAATTGCTTTAGACAAGAAAATTACCGCCTCTTTTCTACTCTTATCTCAGCACATCATCGTAGGGAGAATTGACAAGTTTGCTTCAGGAGATAAAATTTGGAGAAATACGATCAGCGATAAAAATGGGACAGACCTCTTGCTTAAAGTGGCTGATGACGAAGACCTCCTGCGTACCATGAGTATCCTACATCCAGACCACGTTTATTATGGCAGATTGCATAATCTGCTTCGCCAGCTTAATAGTGATGCTTTACCAGATACTATAAAGCAGTTTGTATTCGATAAACCCAAAGATGTAAAACCTGGATATAAAGATGAAAAGGTGGCTTACTTACGTGAAAATCTAGCTCTTAAAGGCTTTGAAACAAGAAATGGGGATGTAGCTGTGGATAGTGTTGATGATAAGCTTGTAGAAACGATTGGGCAGTTCCAACAATCAATGAACCTAGAAGTAGATAGTATCCCAGGACGAAGAACTCTGTATTATTTGAATATGACAAAGGAGCAAAAGAAAAACTTAGCTATTCTAAGCATGGAACGTATTCGATGGTTTAATAAAGAGATTAGTAAAGATCACATCATTGTAAACATTCCGCAATTCAAATTGTTTGTTTTCAGAGACAACTCATTGGTGAAAGAAATGAATGTAATTGTAGGTTCTGAATATAATTCTACACCAGTCTTCTCTGAACTTTTAGAATACATAGAGTTTAGACCAACGTGGACTGTTCCTCAAAGTATAATTCGTGGTGAGATGATTCCTAAATTACGCCGAGACCCCAATTATTATACACGAAGAGATTTTAAGATTTACGAAAACGGCAAAGTAATCAATCCTAACAATGTAAATTGGAATAATACAAAAGGACGCGTATTTTATTTTGTACAACAACCATCAGCCTCTAATGCTTTAGGTCTGGTTAAGTTCATGATGCCTAACAATCTTAGCATCTACCTTCATGATACACCTACAGACTATTTGTTTGAAAGAAAAGATAGAGCTCTTAGTCATGGTTGTGTACGTGTAGAATATCCTGCAGAGTTAGCAGCTACATTGCTCGAAGGACAAGGAGATTGGAATTTGGAAAAGGTACAGAATGCGATGAACTCTGGGAAATCGCAAAACAGGGTGAACTTAGAGCGTAAATACGAAGTGGAATTAGTGTACCTTACAGCTTGGGTCGATGAAAATAACATTTTTAGAGTAGCTAACGACGTATATGGATACGATGAGAGCCAGTTGCAGGAATTACAAATGTTTATCAGATAGGATAAGATTAAAGGGTAGCTATTAAATTTTTGCTATCCTTTTCTTTTAATAGTTGTGAATTTTGCAAATATTCAGTATCGTTGTAATATGCGAATATTAAAGATCCACCCTTAATTTTGCGAATAATCTCTTTGTGCTCTCCCATTGGTAATGCTGGACAACCAAAGCTACGTCCTAATCGTCCATAGCTTTTTATAAAATTATCGCTCACATAATCTGCTCCATGGATGACCACCGCTCTTTTATAAGCATTCGCATTATAGCCTCGCTCATTGCCGTGTAGTCGCAGACTTTTTCCATGTTTACCGATATAAGTATTGCCTGTAGTATAAAATCCTATACTGCTTTGGTGTGATTCCGGAATGTCGGAAAATTTAGTGCAAACATTGCTACCGCTTTTCTTGCCATGGCTCACTAAAGTATTGAAAACAATTTTTTTCTCCGATAAATCAATAGTATAAAAGCGTTTTTTGCAACTATCTTTGGTGAAATCAATAATAGTAATAACTTCATCATTATCCAAAGCTTTATTCTCTACCATAGCTATATAGCCCAACATAGCATAATGAAAAGCTTCATAACTCAAATCATAAGATGCTGCATCTATATCCTTGTACAGCTCCTTAAAAATAGATTCGGTCGTAGTTGTATTTGCTGAACCTGACTTAGCTATTATTTCTGATTCTAGGGATTGAATACTTGATGATTTGGCTTCTAATAATAAAAGGATGGTGAGGAAACTGATAAGAATATAGTATCGAATGTTCTTCATACTTAAAACATATTTTCTGAATAATGCCAACAAAGGTAAAGTTATTTTTAGCAAATCACCAAACTATAGAGATTCAATAGCATTTTTTAACATTTATACCGTAATTATGACAACATTATTGATTTTTTTCATTACTTTGAATAAAAATACAGATTGCGTGAAACGGATACGATTTGCTACATTTACTTGGCTGATTTTACTACCAATCTTTGCCGTTATTAAACTGGTTTGGGAATTGTATACACCTAATGCTGAGGGTTTAATTATAAAGCCCACTCCTATTTCTTGGTTAGACAATGAATTTCCTGCTAATGTTTACATTGGGATTATATTTATTCTTACAGCAACTTACTTCTCATTTGCTTTTATCAATGCGTATATCAAAGTGCAAACAACCTATGCCATTGCGTTGTTTTTTGGCATACTCAGTTTACTTGCATACACGCCTGAACTGACCTCTTCGCTCTTTGCCCTACTCCTGTTCATGAATGGAATCCTGCGGTTATTGACTTCAGAGGAAAATAAAAAAGGTATATTTCTAGTATTTAATACTGGTTTTTTTATTGGTCTAGCACTCATAATAGAACCCTACTTAATTGTTCTGGCAATTGTTTTATCACTGTCCTTATTTCTTTTCAGATTCTCCTTACGTGAATTTCTGCAGTATTGGGCTGGAGTATTTATTCCTATTCTTTTTGTTTTCCCGTTACTCTATTTTCTAGATTTATTGCCTAATTGGGAACGATATTTTATAGAAATCCCCCAACATTGCACTCAAATACCTGTGCTTACTCTAGCTGATTATTTATTAATTGGATTATTGTTTGCTCTCATTGTGCTGCAAGCGATAAGGCTGTATTCTAGTTTACAAAAACCTGTGGAACATATATTGATTTTCTTTTTAGTTATCTATTTCATTTTATCTCTACTTTTAGGTCTTACTCTTTATCCTATCACCGGCGGATACATTATATTTATAGTCCCCCCACTCACTATTCTTTACAGTCTTTCAAAACATGAAAACCATCTATTCCCAAGCATTATTGTTTTTTTGGTTATAGGCTATTTACTCTTTGACCTAGCAAAAACATACCCTTCTTTCTTTTAAAAATATAGCTACTTTGGTTTTCACTTTTTACAGAAAATAGTATCTTTGGGCAAAAATCTTATGGAAGTAATTAACTTAGGACTCAAGAATTCTATTTTCAACTATTTTATTTCGGAACTTCGTTGTTCAAAAACCCAATCGGATCCCATGCGATTTCGAAAAAACTTAGAACGTATTGGAGAAATCTTCGCATATGAAATCAGTAAAAGCTTAACTTATCAACCTGAAGATATAACAACCCCCTTGGACCACATAGAGGTCCCTTTGCATAAGGACAACATAGTTGTGGGTTCTATTCTTAGAGCAGGTATTCCATTGCACACCGGTCTGCTAAATTATTTTGATAGAGCAGAAAATGCGTTCATTTCATCTTACAGAAAATATTTGGATAATGGGGATTTTAAGATAAATTTTGAATACCTGTCATCTCCTTCGATTGAAGATAAAGTTTTGATTTTGGCAGACCCTATGTTGGCAACAGGTTATTCTATGGAGGTTTCTTACAACGCTATGCTAAAACAAGGCACTCCTAAGCATACGCATATCGTTTCGGTGATTGCCAGCCGACAAGGTGTAGAATATATAATTGAAAAATTCAATGCTAAAAATACAACTCTATGGGTTGGAGCAGTCGATGAAAAACTCACTGGAAAATCATACATTTCACCAGGATTAGGTGATGCAGGTGACTTAGCTTTTGGTGAAAAACTAGGGTAAAAAATTCATTTCTAAAAAAGTAACGGTTGCCATAAAAAATGACAACCGTTTTTTTTTACTGTAGTTGTTGAATTATTTTTTCTCTCTCATCATAAATCTATCATACAAGTAAAGAGCAATAACAGACACTAGTCCTATTCCTAAAATAACATACCACATATCATAAGGATGATAGGCATCCCAAAGATAGTTGGTTAATTCACGAGAACTCATACCCATTTGAGTAGCAGCAGTTTCAAAATAATCATTCTGTGATAAACTATCAGATATATCTAAACCTCTTTTGGCTACTTCCTGTTGCACAAACTCAGTTTTATCTGAAAGATTTTGATAAACACCTCCAGAAATTAAGCCTGCTAGAGCATTTCCAACAAATACTGGGATAAAAGAGTAACCCATATAAAGCGCTTTCTTATCAAGCGGAGCTATACGACCAATATATTCTGTAATTTTTGGTGAGCCTGCCATTTCTCCTAAAGAGAATATTAAAATTGCCCCAATGGTGTACATGACATTCTGGGTAGCTAAAGTTAAAGCCATACCAATAGAACAAACTAGAAACCCAACAGTCATCGTTTTTAATGGCTTGATACGCATAACTATACTAGATACGACTATTTGAAAAATAATGATGAACATCGCATCAAAATTTGTGATAAACTCTGCCTCCATCTGTCCGTCAGCTTTACCATAGTTTTCACTAAAGAAAGGGATATTTACACTAAAGAAATCATATACTGCAGAGGTATCAACCCACTGTGCAATAAATACCGGAAGTGTAAAGAACAACTGATTATACATTGTCCAGAAACCTGCTACAATAGCTAAAAATACTACGAACTTAAAATCTGCCAAAACTTTCCCAATATTTACAAAAACAGTCTTCAATGATTCGCCAAGACTCTCTTTTGTAACCACACGGTCGGGTTCCTTATAAAAAAGTAATAAGATAAAATTCAAAGCAATAATACCTGCTGAAATATAGAATACTAAATCATACGAAGAGTTTTTAAACAGCAAAGTTACCATTGGACCTATAAATGCTCCAATATTCACCATCATATAGAAAATACCGAAGCCTATTGACGATGTTTCATCAGTAGTGGTTTTGGCAACAGTAGCAGAAATAACGGGTTTAAAGAGTGCTGCACCTATAGCTAAATAGATAAAGATGCCAAAGACTCCCCAAAAAGAACTAACCATGGGTAAGAAGATAAATGCAGTGGTATAAATAACGAATGCGACAAAAAGCACTTTTTTATAGCCATATTTATCTGCAATAGAACCGGTTAATACAGGAAGAAAATAAAGGAAGGCTGTTCCAAAACCCATGATATAGCCTTTCTCGGTTTGTGTTAACCCTAAGGCTCCTGTATCCACTGAGCCTGTCAAATAGTTTGCGAACAACATAAAGAAGCCATACCAGGCCCAACGCTCAAAAAGCTCAATGATATTGGCAACCCAAAATGTCTTAGGAAATTTTTTAAATACTTTTGCTACTCCCATAATTTTATAGTTTAAGATAGTTCGTTTATTTTCTTTTAGATCATACCTCCGCAAACACTGATAGTCTGCCCAGTGATATATGCAGACATGTCTGAAGCTAAGAATATGACAGTATTCGCGACGTCTTTCACGTCTCCAAATCGTTTCAATGGCACCATATCAATCCATTGGCTTTTCACAGAATCAGGAAGTTTCTCAGTCATCTCGGTTTGAATAAATCCTGGGGCAATAACATTGGCACGAATGCCTCTTGCACCAAACTCTTTTGCAATAGATTTTGTAAAGCCTATGATACCTGCCTTGGAAGCAGCATAGTTGGCTTGTCCCGCGTTTCCATTGATTCCTACCACAGAGCTCATGTTGATAATGCTTCCGGCACGTTGTTTTAACATCGTTTTTTGAACAGCTTTAGTATAATTAAATACTGACTTCAAATTTGTAGCAATAACATCATCCCACTGCTCTTCAGACATACGCAACATTAATGTATCTTTAGTGATACCTGCATTATTAACTAAAATATCTATCTGTCCAAAATCTTTAAGCACTTCACTTACAGTATTCTCTGTAGCTTTTAAATCAGCCGCATTCGAAGCATAAGCTTTGACTTTACACCCAATAGAAAGCAATTCTTTTTCCGTTTCAAGTGTCTTCTCGCTTAGTGAGGTTGCTGTAAAGGCAATAGCAGCTCCCTGCTGAGCCATTGCTATGGCGATCCCCTTCCCAATTCCTCTAGATCCACCTGTGATTAAAGCAACTTTTCCATCCAATAAATTCATAGTATCTAATTATTTAAATTTTTACTTCTTCTTTTTCCACCTTTTCTTTTCGGGTTTGGCATTAGGATTCCATTCGGGTCCGTCACCTATTTCTCCAGGTGGTTGTAATTTGATTATCTCTTTGTCAATAAGTTTTTCAATCTTTTGGAAACGATACATATCATCAGGGTTGATGAATGTCAATGCCACCCCTGTGGTCTTTGCTCTTGCTGTGCGCCCAACTCGATGAACATAATCTTCAGCATCAGCAGGTACATTAAAATTCACGATTAGCTGTATGTCTTTAATATCTATTCCACGACTAATGACATCAGTTGCCACGAGAATACGAATATTTTTGGCTTTAAATTTTAATAAGACCTCTTCCCTCTCTCGTTGCTCTAAATTCGATGAAATACCTTGTACGCTCATTTTCATTTGCCGAAGTTCTCGAACGACTTCGCTCACCTGTTGTTTGGTAGCACAAAAAATAATCACGCTTTCATATTCATCTTGTTTGTCTTTCAACAATTCACGAACCAACGCTACTTTTTGATTATTATGTACCAAATACGCTGCTTGTAAGACTCCCTCAGCAACCTTTGATACTGCTATTTTAATTCTTTTAGGATTTTTCAGTATTTTTTTGGATAATTGCTCAATTTTGGGAGGCATAGTCGCACTGAAAAGCATAGATTGTCTCTCATCAGGTAATTGTTTAATAATACCAATAATATCGTCAAAGAATCCAATATCCAACATCCTATCCGCTTCATCCAAGATGAGATGCTTAACATTAGAAAACTCAACATATCCCATATTGAGGTGGGCAATAAGTCTGCCCGGTGTGGCAACTACGATATCAGCACCAACTGTAAGTGACTTTTTCTCCTGTTCCCAGTTATTGCCACTGTCACCTCCATAAATAGCTATAGAGCTAATCCCTGCAAAGTAGGCAAATGCTTGTATTTCTTGCTCTATCTGTATGGCTAATTCACGTGTGGGGCAAAGCACCAATGTATTGACTCCCCCTTTTGACTTTTCTTGAGTTAATTTATGCAATACAGGCAAAATAAACGCAGCGGTTTTCCCTGTTCCTGTTTGAGCAGAAGCAATTATATCATGACCATCGATAATAAGAGGAATCGCTTCTTCTTGTACGGGTGTAGCCGTTTCAAATCCCATGCAACTGAGGGCATCCTGCAAGACATCGTTAAATGGTAAATCTGTAAATTTCACGTATTCGTTTTTGATTTTAGAGGCAAACTTTTTCCAAATTTAGTTTCAAATGTACACAATAATTACGAGATTTTCGTTTTAACCTCCGCTGAGAGTCCCTTACAGGCATCTTCAAGCAAATCAATCACTAATTGAAATCCTTTATCACCCCCATAGTAAGGATCAGGGACTTCGGTGTGTGAATATTCTTGTGAATAATTAGTCATTTTTTCAATTTTATGAAGAAATTCTGGAGGACATATTTTCTGTAAGTTCTGAACATTGCTATCATCCATTGCAATTATTTTATCATAATATTTGAAATCGTCTATAGCTACGGTCCTTCCCAGACTTGTTATTAAATATCCTCTTTTTTCAGCATGACCACGCATACGTGGATCTGCTTTTTCTCCAATATGCCAATCTCCAGTCCCCGCAGACTCTATCTCAACGTTCTCCTCCAGACCTTCTTCAGCAATCATCTTTTTAAATATCGTTTCAGCCATGGGTGAGCGACATATATTCCCTAAACAAACAAAAAGTATCTTCATAGTCTCATTATCTATATTATTTCCCTTATTGCAAAAATATCATTTTTATGTTGATATACTAAAATCCATCTCTTTCGTTTTGAAGATAGCTCTTAGATTTTCACAAAGCCTTGTTATAGTTTTTAAATGCAATATTTGGTATTATAATTGTAGTTTAATTTTAAAACCAATCAATAAAACATTTTATCATGAAAAAATTGCATATTCTTTACGGTCTATTGCTTATAGCAATATTAAGTTCTTGTTCATCATTACGTACAGCCTATGATTACGATAAAGATGTTGATTTTACAAAATATCAGACATTTGCCTTCTACAAGGAAGGTATGGATCAATTAAAACTCAACGATATCGATAAGAAACGATTTGTAGAGGCTATCACGGCTGACCTGCAAAGTAAAGGTTTTGAAAGCAATGTCGCTGATCCTGATTTGCTGGTCAATGTCGTTGTTACGGGTAAAGACAAAGTGAGCGTTACTGATGATTATCCTTTTAGTTACGGATGGTGGTATCCATCACCAACACTTACAATGCGCCAATATACTGAAAGTACAATCTACATAGACCTTATAGATAAAGATTCAAATCAATTAGTATGGCAAGGAAAAGGAACTGATGAATTTAATGCCTCAGAGAAAGATAGAGATACGCGAGTGAAAGAAACGGTTACTAGAATATTAGAACAATATCCTTACGGAAGAAAATAATATTTATTTAAACCTATTCTAAATTGAAAAGGCATCTGTACAACAGGTGCTTTTTTATTTGTAATAAAAGGTAAATTTCTACATTTGACCCAATATTAACTCTGTATATTCATGAACAAAATTGTAAAAAAAGAGAAATTAGCCGAACGAATTTATCGTCTTGAGGTAGAGGCACCTCTGATAGCGGCATCGAGAAAAGCAGGAAATTTTATTATTGCTCGTACTGGAAAGCTAGGTGAACGCATACCATTAACGGTTGTTGATTCTGATTTAGACAAAGGAACTATTACTTTAGTAGTTCAGGAAATGGGCGTGTCATCAAAGAAGATATGTGCTTTGAATGAGGGTGAATATATTACTGACCTGGTAGGTCCACTTGGCAGACCTACAGACATCAAAAAAGTTGGTACAATATTGGCTTGTGCTGGAGGACTCGGAGCTGCTCCAATGCTCCCAATAATCAAAGCTTTCAAGGAAGCTGGAAACCGAGTAATAACAATCCTTGCTGCAAGAAGTAAAGATTTGCTTATTCTCAAAGAAGAGTTAGCAGCAAATTCTGATGAATTCATCATTATGACTGATGACGGAACAGAAGGTAAGAAAGGTTTAATAACTGTTGGAATGGAAGAGGTTATTGCACGCGAAAAAATAGATGAGTGCATCGCTGTTGGACCAGGAGTTATGATGAAATTCTGTGCTTTGACAACTAAAAAACATAACATCCCAACTATGGTAAGCTTAAATGCTATTATGGTAGACGGTACAGGTATGTGTGGTGCTTGCAGGGTTACTGTAGGTGATGAGACTAAGTTTACTTGCGTAGACGGTCCTGAATTTGATGCACATAAGATTGACTTTGACGAATTTCTTCTACGCTTGGGAGGGTACAAAGATCAAGAAAATGTACTCCTTGAAAATTTTGAGAAAAGTTGTAAACTTAAATAAAAGCCTTATTACCCTACTAATTATATTGTAAGAAAAATGAAACAATCTTTAGATTACTATAAAGAACTACGTAATGAAGAGTGGCGAGTTGCCTTGAGAAAGAATATAAAAGCTAAAGAACGTATTGCAAAAGAGCGTGTAGAAATGCCTGAAGTACCACCAATGGTACGAAGCAAAAGTCAAACTACAGAAGTAAACAAAGGATTGACTAAAGAAATGGCAGTGGAAGAAGCTAAACGCTGTATGGATTGTGCAAATCCGACTTGTATAGATGGATGCCCGGTTGGAATTAACATTCCAAAGTTTATTAAACACATTGAAAATGAAGAACCTTTAAAGGCAATTGCTACACTTAAAGAGTCAAGTGCTTTACCAGCTGCATGTGGGCGTGTTTGTCCTCAAGAAAAGCAGTGTGAAGCTAATTGTTTTTATACTCTAAAATTGAATAAGCCAGCTGTAGCCATAGGACATCTAGAGCGTTATGCTGCTGATTATGAAAACAATTCTGATGAAAAAGTTGTACAAGAAGTTGCGCCAAGCAATGGAATTAAAGTAGGTGTTGTCGGTTCTGGACCTTCGGGTTTGGCATTTGCCGGTGATATGGTCAAGTTTGGCTATGACGTTACTGTATTTGAAGCTTTACACGAAATCGGTGGAGTTTTAAAATATGGTATTCCAGAATTCCGACTTCCAAATAGCTTGGTTGATGTTGAAATTGAAAGTTTGAAACGTATGGGTGTGAAATTCGAAACAAACTTCATAGTTGGACAGACTCAAACTATCGAGCAGTTACGCGAACAAGGGTTTAAATCATTCTATGTAGCTAGTGGTGCCGGTTTACCTAGATTCATGAATATACCAGGAGAAAACGTGAATGGTGTTTTATCAGCAAATGAATACTTAACCCGTGTAAATCTAATGTTTGCCGGTAGTGCAGAAGCTGACACACCAGTCATCAAAGGTAAAAATGTGGCTGTCATAGGTGGAGGTAACACAGCTATGGATGCCGTACGTACAGCAATCCGTATGGGGGCAGAGAATGCGATGATTATATATAGACGTTCATTAGAACAATTACCAGCACGTGCTGAGGAAGTACATCACGCTAAGCAGGAAGGCGTTTTCTTCAACACGCTTAAAAATCCTATTGAATTTTTACATGAGAGCGGAAAACTTAATGCGGTAAAAGTTCAACATATGGAGTTAGGAGAGCCAGATGCTTCTGGTAGACGACGTCCTATACCTATAGAAGGTAAAACTGAAATCATACCAATTGATGTAGCTATTATGGCTATTGGGGTATCACCCAACCCTATTATTCCAAATTCTGTAAAAGGATTAGATATTAGTAAATGGGGAACTATTGAAGTATCTGAAGAGACTCGACAAAGTTCAGTTGAAGATATCTATGCAGGAGGAGATATTGTAAGAGGAGGTGCTACAGTGATTCTTGCTATGGGTGACGGTAGAGACGCCGCTGCTTCTATGCATAAAAAGTTACAAGCTGAAATGAACAATTAAACTCATATCAATATAGAAACAAAAAAGAGGATTAACTGGGTTAATCCTCTTTTTTGTTGGAAAACCTTCTGTTGATAATTATATCTTATTTTGTAAAGATTCTTGTGTTCTTACTAATTTTAAAATACTATTACTTGTAGGTGTTTGGAAGATACGAAGATCAAACTCTGGAACCATCGCAAAAATATGGTCAAAAATATCTGACTGTACCCCCTCATATTTTTCCCATGCTTTCTCCTTGCTGAAAAAGTAGATTTCAATCGGCACACCCTTTTCAGTTGATTGCAGTTGGCGAACAATAAAAGTCATGTTTAAATTTGGGTAGTTCGTCTGTTTTAAATAATTTTCAATATATTTCCTGAACGTCCCTATATTCGTCAGCCTTTTTTGATTTACATATTCTGTCACCCCTTCATTTATCTTATTTATTTCCTCTTCTTTTTCACTAATGTAATCTACTAGCAATTCAAACCTTTTATAATATTCAATCTCTTCTTTTGAAAGAAAACGAATGGAATCCATATCTATATTCACAGAGCGTTTTATACGTCGTCCGCCAGACTGTTCCATTCCTTTCCAGTTTGTAAAAGACTCTGACATCAATGAGTAGGTTGGAACTGTCGTAATGGTTTGGTCCCAGTTTTGAACCTTCACAGTATTCAGAGTGATGTCTATAACAGTACCATCAGCATTATCTTGCGGAATAGAAACCCAGTCTCCGACTTTCACCATTTTATTGGCAGATAACTGAATTCCCGCGACAAATCCCATAATTGTATCCTTGTAAACAATTAAAAGAATCGTTGCCATTGCCCCTAATCCTTTTAGAATTTCCATGAAATTTTTGCTTGCGAATATGGAAATCACCCAAATGGCACCTAACGACAAAAGCAACACTTTCAGAAGCTGTAGATAGATTTTAATGCCTGCAACCTTTTGTCGTTTAATTTTTGCATAAATATCTCCTACTGCATCTATGAGAGAATTGATGAAAATTAAAGTTACTATGACAAAATAAACTTTAATCAAATTCATTATTACCCCTTGAAATCCTTGAGAACTAACCAACGGGTTTAAATAAACCATTGCAATACCTGGAAGATAGTGGGCAAACTTTGCAAACACCTTGTTTTCTAAGAAGATATCATCCCATTTGTTTTTGGTTTTGCCAACGACTTTTGGCAGAAGGCGTCTCATTAGCAATGTCGCCATCTTATCTATAAACCAAGCAAAAATTAAGATACAAACTACTGCAATAGTTGATTGTAAGAAAACTGCCCATCCTTGTCCTAGCCCAAACTCCTTAATTAACTCAATGGTGTAGTCTTTTATTTGTATCAAATACTCTTCCATCTGATGTTTTTTTAGCTTAATAATGTGTTGCAAAGATAACAAAAGCCATTCCAAAACATAACAATATCAAACAGCTTATCTGGCTTTTTATTGAGAGTGAAAATAAAGCATAAATAGAAGCAATATGGAATTTAAAAATAAAAGTTTTATTTTTACAAATGCGACAATTCAATTTACACCTACTATCTCGTTCTGTATTGGGCGAGATTTTTGTATACTATTGAATTCTATAAAAAAATAAGATGCTATCTGAAATTACAATATACTACCATAAAATTAAAAGCAATAAACGCTAATTAACCTATGATTGAATTAGATTTGATGCCATTCACATTGTCAGGACTGGATACCGAACGCCCCATAGTGATAGCAGGACCTTGTAGCGCAGAAAGTGAAGAACAAGTACTTAAAACTGCAAAAAAACTGCAAAAGCAAGATGTCCAGATATTCCGTGCAGGTATATGGAAACCCCGTACCCGTCCAAATTCATTTGAAGGTGTTGGGAAAAAAGGATTAGCTTGGTTGCAAACTGTAAAAAAAGAATTAGGCATGTATACTAGCACTGAAGTTGCTAATAGCCAACATGTTGAAGATGCACTAAAGCATGATATTGATATTCTTTGGATAGGAGCACGTACTACAGTTAACCCATTTGCCGTACAAGAAATTGCTGACGCACTGAAGGGAGTTGATATACCTATAATGATAAAAAATCCAATAAATCCGGATATTAATCTTTGGATTGGAGCCATAGAACGTATTAACCAAACAGGAATCAAGCGTATAGTTGCTATTCACCGCGGATTCAATGTTTACAACAAATCGCTATATCGAAATAATCCCAAATGGCATATCCCCATAGAGCTTCGTCTGCAAATACGTGACATTCCCTTATTTTGTGACCCCAGTCATATCGGAGGCAAGCGTGAACTCATTAGCCCCATATCTCAACAAGCGTTGGATCTGAATTTTGATGGCTTAATGATAGAATCGCATATTGATCCTGACAATGCGCTAAGTGATGCGTCACAGCAGATAACACCGGAAACTCTAGGCTCTATCCTGTCAGACTTAATTTTAAGAGATGAAAAAGTAACTACAGAAGATCTAGCAGACTTACGCAAACAAATAGATGAATTAGATGATACAATCTTAGAAATTTTATCTGAGCGCATGCAAATAGCCTCGCAAATTGGTCAGTATAAAAAAGAACATAATGTTACCATTTTTCAAGCTGACCGCTTTGATGAAATATTAACCAAAAGAATACGTCAAGCAATTGACCTTGGTTTGACTGAAAAGTTTGTAAAAACCATCTTTACGAACGTACACGAGGAATCTATCCGTCATCAAAATAAAACCATGAATAAATAACACATAAATTATGATTACATATATCATTATAGCACTAACAGTTTTAGTTTCATTTTTATGCTTTCAGAACCACGAACTGTTTCAAAAACTAAAGTTCAATCCAGTAATGGTAAGGAAAGACAAGCAGTATTATCGCATGATAACCCATGCTTTCGTTCATGTAGATTGGACGCATTTATTAGTAAATATGTTTGTTCTGTACTTTTTTGGTAGAGCAGTGGAGTATTATTTTTCATTTTATTTCGGGCAAATGTCTACACTATTCTATATATTGCTCTATTTTGGAGGAATAGTTGTTTCTAATTTTTGGAGTCTCGAGAAACATAAAAACAACTATAATTACAACGCAGTAGGTGCATCAGGTGCTGTTTCAGCTGTTCTCTTTGCCTTCATATTTTTTGCTCCTTGGGAATTGCTTTATTTCTTTGGCATCATCCCTATACCAGGCATTTTATTTGGCATCGGATATTTATATTATTCTTACAAAATGACGAAACAAAATACTGATCAAGTGGCACACGATGCACACTTGTTAGGCGCAGTTTTCGGTTTTGTTTTACCCATGATTTTAAAACCCGGTTTATTACAGCATTTTATTCATGAACTTATATCAATCTTCTAGTTTTTTTCTTTTATCTCAATAATACTTTTATTGATAAAACTTTTACTTAACGGAATATGTTTTCCAACATTTAGTTAAATTTTTAACAATCCAACTGGTTGCAACTGGTTGAATTTATGTATTTTTATACCCTAACAATTAATTTTTGGTGTTATGCATAACGATTCTTCCATTCCGCATTATCAAAAAGTTATAGATTTTATAATAAACTCAGCACATGAAGGAAATTTAAGTGTTGGAGAAAAACTTCCTTCTTTAAATAGCATCGCAAAAACTTTTCAAATTTCAAGAGATACTGCATTAGCTGCTTATAAAATCATGAAATCAAAGGGAATAATTAAATCTGTCCCTGGCAAAGGTTATTTTTTATCTTCATTAGATTTTAATCAAAATTTAAATGTTTTTATATTATTCGATGAATTCAATTCATTTAAAGAGGATTTATACTCTTCTATTATTGATAATTTAGGAGAAAATGCTACTACAGATATTTATTTTCACCACTTCAACATTACAACATTTTCCCAGTTGATAAACAACAGTGTCGGTAATTACAGCCACTACATTATTATGCCTTGTCAATTTGAGTCTGTACACAAAATTTTATCAGTATTACCAACACAGCGAACCTATATACTCGACCAGTCTAATACAATACTTAACAGCATATATTCATCAGTTTATCAAAATTTTGAAGAAGATATATATAATGGTTTAACGTCTGCAAAATCATTACTAAACAAATACCAAAAACTTTGTATGATTTACCCTGGAGGTAAAGAACCTAAAGGGCAATTAAATGGTTTTATAAAATTCTGTACGGATTACGATTTCCCCTACGTCATCTTTTCATCCTTCAACGATACAATAATGAATAAAGGCAATTTATATATCACTCCTAATGACAGGTATTTAATTGAGCTGGTAAAGTTTGCAAAAAAACATCAATGGGAATTAGGTAAAGATATGGGCATTATCTCCTACAATGATACTCTGTTGAAAGAAGTCGTGGCAGATGGAATCACAACTATATCAACGGATTTTATAGAAATGGGACATAATATTACTAAGATAATAAAAGAGAACATAAAAACAAATATACATAACCCCTCATCACTAATAATTAGAAAATCTATATAAACTGTTATGGAAATTTTCAAAAAACTTAATGACGAATTTGAGAAACGCTATAATACTATAGCAGATGAAATCTATTTCGCTCCCGGACGTGTCAATTTAATCGGAGAACACATTGACTATAATGGGGGCTTGGTATTCCCTTGTGCATTGACAGTAGGTACTTATTTAGCACTTCGTAAACGAAATGATGATAAGATATTGTTGCAAAGCTTAAATTTTGAAGATAAACTCGAAACTGCTTTAAACGATTTAGAAAAGACCAACGAATGGTTTGACTATCCTATTGGAATTTTAAAATCGCTACAGGAAAAAGGTGGTAAATTTTCAGGTATGGAAATTCTATATTATGGGACAATTCCTAACAGCTCCGGATTATCATCATCAGCATCAATTGAATTGGTTACTGCCTATGCTCTAAATGACATCGCAAATATGAATTTAGATACTGTTGATTTGGTTAAATTATCCCAGCAAGTGGAAAACAAATACATCGGTGTAAATTGTGGCATAATGGATCAGTTTGCTGTAGGAATGGGTAAAGAAGAACATGCTATAGCACTAGATTGTAACTCTTTATCTTATGAGTATGTTCCCGTTGTCCTTAATGAATATTCATTACTCATAAGCAACACAAACTCGAAACGTAAACTCTCTGACTCAAAATACAACGAGCGTTTAGCTGAATGTAATAAAGCACTAAAAATAGTAAAACAACATTTTGATGTGAAAAACTTATGCGACCTAAACATCAAAGACTTAGAAAGCATAAAAGATAAATTTGAGGATATTACTATCTATAAAAAAGCCAGACATGTTGTTACGGAACAAGCACGAGTAGAAAAAGCCATAGAGCTTTTAAAAGCAAATGATTTGAAAGGATTTGGAGAATTAATGAACGCTTCTCATGATTCATTGAGAGATGATTATGAAGTTACCGGAAAAGCTTTAGATACATTAGTCTATGAAGGCAGAAAGACAAATGGCGTTATCGGAAGTAGAATGACAGGTGCAGGCTTTGGAGGCTGTACAGTTACTTTATTACATAAAAACAGTATCGAAGAATATAAAGAAAAAGTAAGTAAAGCCTACGAAAATGAGATGGGTATTTTCCCTGAATTTTACGCTGTAGGCATAGGCAGTGGAGTTATGAAACTAAAAAACCAAACAATTTAAGATATGGGAAATTCTTTTGAAACTTTAGATTACATCATTTTTGGAGTATATGCTCTGATTATCGTAGGTGTCGGACTTTGGGTGTCACGTGATAAAAAAGGTCATAAAAAAGATGCTAATGATTATTTTCTGGCAAGTAAATCGCTACCATGGTGGGCTATTGGAGCGTCTTTAATAGCTGCAAACATTTCCGCGGAACAGTTTATAGGAATGTCGGGCTCAGGCTTTGCTATGGGGTTAGCAATAGCTTCATACGAATGGATGGCCGCACTGACTTTAATTATAGTGGGTAAATATTTCCTGCCTGTTTTTATAGAAAAAGGTCTTTATACAATTCCAGAATTTATTGAGAAAAGATACAGTACTCATCTGAAATCTATACTAGCAATATTCTGGGTGGCTTTATTCATCTTCGTAAACCTTACCAGCGTTTTATTTCTTGGAGGTAAAGCTCTAAACGTAGTACTTGGCGTAGATACTATGACAGCCATTATCTGCTTGGCACTATTTGCCGCCGCCTACTCTCTATGGGGAGGACTCTCGGCAGTCGCCTGGACTGATGTTATACAAGTGGCATTACTGGTTGTCGGAGGATTAATTACAACTTTTATTGCATTAAGTAGTGTAACACCAGAAGGAGGTTTCTTTGCAGGACTTCAGCACATTTATGAACAAGCTCCAGACCATTTTCACATGATTCTGGACAAGTCTAATCCGGAATATATGAACTTGCCGGGTATTGCAGTATTAGTTGGTGGTTTATGGGTAGCCAACTTATATTATTGGGGATTTAACCAATACATTATTCAAAGAACTTTGGCTGCTAAATCTTTAAAGGAATCACAAAGAGGAATTGTGTTTGCTGCTTTTTTAAAGATGATAATCCCGCTAATCGTTGTAGTTCCAGGTATTGTTGCCTATGTCTTGTACCAAGGTGGAGAAGGAACTGCAATAATAGACGGCGTACAAACTGCTTTTTCCAAAGCAGGTGGTGGATTGAATAATGATAATGCATACCCTTGGTTGATTAGCACTTTTGTCCCTACAGGCTTGAAAGGATTAGTGGTAGCAGCCTTAGCAGCAGCTATTGTTTCATCACTTGCATCTATGTTAAATTCTACAGCAACAATATTCACAATGGATATTTACAAGCAAAATTTTAATAAGAGTGCTTCGCAAAGTTCATTAGTGAAAGTTGGCCGAATATCTGCAACCATTTCACTAATCATTGCTGTTTTGATAGCTCCCATGCTTGGAAATATTGATCAAATGTTCCAATACATTCAAGAGTACACAGGCCTAGTAAGTCCTGGTATTTTAGCAGTATTTATTATGGGATTATTTTATAAAAAAGCGACCAACAAAGGTGCTATATGGGGAATTATCCTTTCTGCATTCATTGCTTTTTATTTCAAAATCGGTCCTAATAATTGGGTTATAGGTGATATGGCGTGGTTATTCCCTACGCTACCATGGATGCACCAGATGATGATAACATGGATACTTTCTATGATAATCATTGCTATTATCAGTAATTATGATGGAAAAGGAAAAGCAAGTCCTAAAGCAATAATCATCAACAATAAAACTTTTGAAACAGGAAAGAACTTCAATATTGCATCATTTATAATCATCATACTATTAGCATTCCTTTATGCAATGTTTTGGTAATAAGAAATTTACAATCATCAATAATAAAAAACAGATCAATTATTAATTCCTGTCAGACGGTCTTTTAACTGTCTGATGGGAATAAAAGTTATTAATAAAAAATGAAAAAGAATATATCCAAATTTCTCAGAGATACAGACTCTCACAAATTTTCTAAGTCTTCATTAGCAAAACTACCAATCACACTAACATTATTATTTTTAACTCTTACTTCTCAATACGTTTTTTCTCAAACCATCGTAAAATCCAATGACGGTGAGTTAAAAATTACGGGATATATACGCAGTGGTTTTGCTAAAGATAAAGAAGGTAATACTCAAGTTTCGTTGCAAATGCCGGATGCTCCAAGTAAATTTAGTCTTGGCAATCAACCCGATACTTATGGAGAATTAGAATTTCGCTACAAACATTTTCTCAACGACGAAAAAGATAAATCAATTGAGGTTCGGTGGATGACTTCGTATTATGAATCTTTTAATGATGAAAGTAGCAGTAATCTTAATGAGTGGGAAAAATTGAATATTAGATTTCACAATCTCCTAAACAGAAATGAAATCATCTGGATTGGGAAGCGTTTTTATGACCGACACACTCTTTATATGATTGACAGACACTGGCTTAACCAAGGACAAACAGGTATTGGATTTGGCATGGAGCAATTATTATCTGGATCAGAGAAGGGAGGACAAGATATAAAATGGGGAGTTTGGAGACTCGAGCGTGATGATGTAAAATCTTTTAAAAATGAAAAAGAAGATGAACTTATAAACTATTTAGCAGACATAAGATGGGTCAAGATTCCTATAGCACAAAACTATTTTGTCAACTTCGCACTAAACTACTCTGTACGAACTGAGAACGAAGACTTAGGTTATGACACCAAACACGGTTACGGTGCCATTTCATGGTTAGATTATACGAAAAACAATATTTCACATACTACAGCATTACTTTATAAAAAAGGTGCTAATATTTTTAAAGATCATGCTACAGGAGAATCGATTATAGAAAATCCTAATAATGACAAAATAGTTATATATGACTTAGATGATGCCTATACATTAGAACTTAACCATAGTTTTCTTTATGATGATAAGGAAAACTTTGCTTTCAATGCTACACTCGTTGCTATTCATAAAGATTTTGGAACCGCTCCGAAGGTCTATAATCAGCAATTGCAAAATTTCCAAAAAACTGATGCTGGTCATACAATGGATTGGATAGGTATCGGGGCAAGACCAATGGTTTACATTAATAAATATTTCAGACTTACCGGAGAGTTGTCTTATGAATATATAAATAACAAATCTGCAGGTGTTCAAGGAAATATGACTAAGCTCGCTTTCACTCCTGAGTTTTCACTAAAAAAAGGTTTTTACTCAATGCCGGTAGTCCGACCTTACATTGCCTACGCACACTGGTCTAATGAATTGAAAGGTAGTATAGCATCATCCTCTGAATATTTAGCATCGAGAACTTCAGGTTTAATGTTTGGGTTGCAATTTGAATTATGGTGGTAGTTTGATATAGGAAAAACTAAAAGAATCCTCTTTTCTAGAATGAAAAGAGGATTCTTAATATCATAGGAATATCATTAAATTATCGTGTAAATAACCTTGGTGAAATATTTAGAGACAACCACGTCCAATATTGAAATTCGTCAGAATCTCCTCCTTTTACAACATCCATAGAGTCTGATAATAGTGCAAAAGAGAATCCTCCAGTTAGTGTTATGTCTTTATGAATATTCCATTTAGCATTTAAGTCAATCTCAGAACCTAAATCTTTATCAAGATAACTCATATTGTTATCATTTCTATTATAAGTATCTGTAGCCATTTGGAAATAGTGATATGTTAAACCCAAGCTGACTTTTGGAACTAACATTGTATTGACCCCAATGTAGGTATCCCATAAACCGGGTTTGTAGCCGTCTGCAAAAGGACTTACAAAAAAATAATCCATAAATCCATAAAATTTATGATGTGTACCGTATAAAGGATTGAAAGCTGTCAATTCCTCACTCTCATCCTGTCCACTTAGGTAATCTGTACCTAATTTTGCACTAATATTATTTGAAAACTTATAGTTAAGTATTCCCGAGAGCATATACGCGGATACATCTTGTTCTGATGCGGTCTTTCCGAACTGATAGTATCCAGAAACTGTGGCTTGTAACTGTGGAAGTACACCAAATTTCATATGACTACCCGCTGTTTGCATATATTGTACCTTCTTTGGGAGACCTAATCCGTAATCAATTTTTTGTGCTCCGAGGTTCATAAATAAAAAGGACATATTTACCGATGGATTGATGCTAACATTGTACCATAATGTTTGCATAGATTTATAGGGTTGTCCTATAGATGAATCATAGTAGTTGCCATGAACATTTTCTTTGTTTTGATTAAATGCTGCAATAAAATGCAATTTATGCTTCGCATTTTCATAGCCAAGTTTTACCGCATCATGATGACGTCCTGCAACGTGCCAGTCTAGAGCACCTAAAATACGTTGATCATCATAACTAATTACTTGACGCCCCAACTTTACGAAAAAACCCTCGCCAAAAGTCATCTTTGCCCAAGCTTCATGAACTCCAAAGTCAGCATCTTTATGAACCTGTTTATCATCTCCCCAAACACCTACGTGCTGAACAGACAAGCCTACCTCTAAAAAATCCTTAACATAGCCCAGATTCAATCGAGTTCTATTATTAATAAATGCACCAGGCAACTCATCTTCTGTCTTAGGAACTAAAGCTCCTTCTCTTAGCTCACCACGTGAGCGCAATTGCAAATCCAGTGTTAGCTTACTTCCATCATTTTGTGCCCAAAGACTCATACTTGAGAATATCATCACAAGTATCATTACATAATTTTTTTTCATAATAATCTGAATTAGATTTTCTTAATAATTATTCTGCGCTATAGGTATGAATACTTAAACCTTGGGCTGAAGGTAAATAATTTACGCCAAACCAAGTTATTTGTAACAACAAAAATCCGAAAACAACTACACAAAGAGCATTTTTATATCTTAAAGGTTTATGATTCCGATAATGAACATAAACTAAATACCCCATCCAAGTGGCAGCTGCCCAAGTCTCCTTAGGATCCCAACTCCAATAGTGTCCCCAAGCTTCCTTAGCCCAGAGAGCTCCGAATAACATTCCTATTGTGAGGAAGGCTAGCCCAACGTAAATAAAATTATCAATCAAATCCATGATTTTAGTCTCTATTTTCTGCTTTCTGCCAAAAAGCAAAAAATACAAACTCACCAAAGCTCCTGCTCCTAACATTGCATAAGAGAACATATACACAATTACATGTGGTGCGAACCATGGACTTTGTAAGGCCGGCATTAAAGTTTTATTGTGAATCTCAGGTTTTAAGATATTTACAAATATAAATACTGTGGCTAATATGGTACTAAATGTTAATATCCATGGATAACGCCAACGAATATATGTTATCAAACCTGCAATAGGCAGAAAGAAAGAATACCATAAGCGTGTTTCTCCCATTGTTCTAAGTGGAGGTCGCTCCAAAGACTGCCAAAATGCAGCTATAAAAGCAAAGAAAACTAGCAAGCCTAATATAGTCAAAAGTATAGACGGTACTCTTCCTGATTTTTTATAGGCAAAAAATGCTCCCAAAGCCCATAAGATAATGGAAGGAATCGCAAAATATATGAAATGTTCCCAAGTAATCGTCATTATTTATTGTCCTTTCTTTTAGCTACTAAAAATAGTCCTACTGACCCAATAAGCATCATGATTATCCCAAGATATACATAAGGTAACCAAGGGTCTCTTACCAATTCAAAAATACTGATATTACTCCACCGTCCCATCACCTCATCATAGCTTAATTGGTAAATTTTCCAACCTTCAACCTCTAAAGGCTTATTTACTTCAATCGTGGTTTGGATGTCTTCACCATCTTTTACATAAACATTCACTCCCGAAGCATATTTTTTAGGCTCTCGCTCGGGCATCACTACGCTGAATTCATCATTCAATGTAAGTGCTCTGTGGGGAAACATATGATTTCCTGCACTCACCCATCCTTCCTTTACCTGTTCATCTTTTTTAGCTTTTACATATACTGCAGAGGTAGCACCATGTGTCTCAAAGTTTACATACTTTACTGTATCTTGAGTTATCACTGAGGCAGCCATTGGAAGAAACTCTGTAACTTCAATCTCCCAATCTAACAGCTTTCCTTTGATTGGTGTCTCTTCTACTAATAAATTATGAGGTTGTTTTTTGGGTAATGCTTCTCCTGTTTCATTTGAAATGACAAGAAGTTTAGGAGGATATTGTTCTATTGTAAATGATTGTAATTCTATGGCTATAGGAAGTTCCACCATTTGTCCATCATCTGTGGTTGCTCTCCATTCCGGTTGTCCCAATTGAGTTTGCATACGAAGACGTTGCATATCCGCACTTCCTAGCACTCCAGCTAACAATGCGATAAATAGTCCTAAATGGTTCATTGCGAAGGTAAAATCTTTCCATTTGAAAGAAGCTAATCTTCTAATAGTTGCTAACCCAAGAATATTTAGGAAGTACAAGAATAATAAGGCGAAAATCCATGAACGTGTCATCTGGTGAAAACCCAAATTCCAATCACCTATATTTTTATGAGGATGACCATCGATAGGCATTATGACTTCCTGTCGGGTAAACCCCATAATAATTACAAGTATTAGTAAAGAAACAATGCTTGTAATCGCAGCTTCTGATTTTGAAAACCAAAAAATGTATTTATTATGTTTACTTAGAAAATAGAATGCAACTAAGATAACGCAATAAATAATCCCAAAAATTAAATTTAAAGGGTATTTAAGATATTCTAAGACAATCGGACCTATGGTAAATTGTAAAACTGCACCGGTTACAAATAAACCGATGCAGATTACAATACCTTCAGCATATTTCCAGGGATATTTCCACATATACGAGATGGTATATTATTTTGCAGAAACTAAGCGACCATTTTCCTTAGCTTCTTTTATCCACTCTGGGACAACTGTATTTAAAAACTTCTCTTTATTTTTCTTCATTTTTTCAGGATCTAGTCCGATATATCTCTGCGCTTTGTCTTTAGTAGAAACGTCTGGCAATGGTACTTCGTCAGTATAACCGAGTTTCGCTAATACTTTTGACACTGCCAATCTAGCTTGAAGCGATTTTTCTAATCCACTAGCTAAAATACGTTGCATTTCTTGCGGTGCATGGAAAGATGCTCCATGTGATGCCACACCAAAATCCCAACGCCATTGTGCTTGTCTCAACAGCTTTAAAGTTTCTTGCATTTGTGATTCGCTAGCTCCTTTCTTCCATGCAAACTCAGCTTCTAAATGAGCTTTTGCCAACTCTCTTTCAAGGGCAGTACGGGTTTCATTAGCTTTTCTTTGACGCTCATACACATTATTACGAAGTGTTTCTTCACTCTCTCTGTGGCAAGTTTGACAAGTTCTATCAATCATTGCTAAAGGACTTTGTATGTGGTGATCACTAAACTTAATACCACCTTCACTCTTATACGGCATGTGACAATCTGCACAAGAAACGCCACGCTGTCCGTGAATACCCATTTGCCAAGTCTCATAACCCGGGTGTTGAGCTTTGATAATTTTTGCTTTACTCAATTTATGGGTATAGTCAGCAAACTCAGCTTCATCATAATAAGCTTCAATGTCTTCCATCTTAAATCCTTTATCCCAAGGGAAGGTAAGGTAATTGCCTTCGCCTTTAAAGTAATATTCAACATGACATTGTGCACATACCAAAGTGCGCATTTCTTGCAAAGTTGCTTTGGTAATATCCTTACCTTGTCTAGCAAAAGCTTCAATCAAAGCAGGACGAGTGATTTGTAAATTCATTGTTTCAGCATCATGGCAATCTGAACAACCAATGGGGTTTACAATTTCTGGTCCAAGATCAGACCACCTCTGACCGTAAAACTCCTCTACGCCAATAGACTCCATCATTCTAGGCACGTCAGGACTTTTACATGCCCAACATGTAGATGGCATTGGTTCAGGACCATCTCCCATAGGAGCACCTACACGAAGAATTTCTCTCATATCTTCAATAGCATGCATGTGTCCGCGAGGTGTATTATATTCTTTCGAAAAACCATAACCAGCCCACAAGATGACCATATTTGGACGCTCTGCTAATACATCTTTTCTCTGGTTGCCATTAAACTCTGATTCAAAATCAGTTTCAATTGTTGCAGCCCAAGTTTCATATTCTCTAGGATAGTTGTCTTCAAAAATTTCGTTGCGCGCCTCTCCCTTCTCGATGTCAACCTTTTTATTATTATAAATACTTATAACCTCAGCATGTCGCTCATTAACAGATGCAGCTAACATTAATAAGACAAAAACTAAAGCCATTACTCCAATGAATAATAACCAACCTTGCCATGATTTTAATCCCGTTTTCATAGATGCTATTTTTTATTTTATATTTTCAATATTCTTTAAACTCCTGTTTTATTACTTTTCATCCTCTTCTTCAACCATTCTGGCACTATCCCTTCAGGATAAGGCACTATAGCATGTGGTGTTGAGGATAAACTATTTTTTCCTCTATGAGGTACCTCTGTATGGCAATCCCAACATGCTTTTCCTTTGCCACATGTAACCTCAGAGTATGTTACGCGACCCGTCTTTACAGCTTCCTGATTTAATTGCGTGTGACAACGGATACAATTATTCATTATAACCTCAGAACTTGCAGGTATCGCTTGCATTACTTGTGGTTCTAACCTCAATGTAAAAACTGCTGTATGGCGTAAGCCGTCTTTTGCTTTAAAGAAATACTTATTAAAAACATTATTGTGAGGAACATGACAATCATTACAAGTTGCCACTCTAGCGTGTGAACTATGATTCCAAGTAGCGTAAAATGGTCCCATCACATGACAATTAACACATGCCTTCGGGTCATCCGATAAATAACTGGTAAATTTTGAAGCATACATTAGGTAGACTGCCAAACCAAAAACAACTCCTGCCAATACAATACCTAAAACTTTTGAACGTTTTGTGGGAAGTATCCTGTCTATCTTCTTTTTAAGCTTCATCAATTTCTGCTCTTAATAATTATATCTATGAGTATGAAATCAAATTTACCTATTGAAAAAATATATAGGCTACAATAGACTTATGCTGTAAAACATAAAATCATATACTGATTAATATAACTTAAATTGTACGAAACTCCACTAATCATGTAACTGACTTTGAATTAATAAGTTGTAACACTATTAAGCATCTTATCTAAACTGAATCTATTTTAAGATTCTAAATCTAGAAAACATCTGGATAATTCATTTTCTAATGTGGCAGAGGCAGGAAGCAAAGGTAAACGTAAACCATTTTTAATTAAACCTTTCTGTTCCATTAACACTTTTATTCCTGTTGGATTTCCTTCTGCAAATATTTTCTGAGAAATTTCAAATAAGACTTTCTGCATTTTTTGAGCTTGCACATAATCTCCAGTAAGAGCAGCATTTACCAATCGGCTCATTTCCTTTGGTAGTGCATTTGCCAAAACTGAAATAACTCCTATAGCTCCTATGGCTATCATTGGCAGTGTTAAACCATCATCACCTGATATAACTTCAAAATGGTTTGGCTTTTGATTGATAATTCTGTTGATTTGAATTAGATTTCCGGATGCTTCTTTGATTGCGATAATATTCTGAAAATCATTGGCTAATTTCAAGCTCGTTTCTGCAGACATATTAACTCCGGTACGCCCCGGAACGTTATAAAGTACTATCGGTAAAGAAGTACTTTGGACAATTGCTTTATAATGCTGATACAGTCCTTCTTGATTGGGTTTATTATAAAAAGGAGTGGCTATCAATAAAGAGTCATATTGTTGTATCCATTCGTTTTGCTCTATCGTATTAATTACTGCTTGGGTATTATTTCCTCCTGCTCCTATCACTAAAGGTACGCGTCCTGCTGTTTCTTTAAAAACACAATCAGCAATCGCCTTCTGCTCTTCAGTAGTTAATGTCGCTGTCTCGGCCGTTGTTCCCAAAGCGACCAAATAATCAACACCGCCGTCAATTAAATAGTTTACAATTCGCTTCAATGCGTCAAAATCAACCTCTTTATTCTTAGTAAACGGAGTAACCACCGCAACTCCCGTTCCTTTTAAATCTTTTGCCTTTATCATATCTCAATCGTAAACTAATTTCTATACGAGTATAAGATTTCCAACGATAGAAAACCTAAACTTCTTTATTCTTCTTCTTCTTAAAAATAAAATGTTCCGACAATAAAACAACAATAACACCCATTACAAAAGCATTACTTAAAATGGGTTTCAGTATTGTTGGTATCGCATTTTGTATTTCTTTAGGTAAAAATGCAATAAAAATAGCAATAAGCAAAGGGATAGCTATTATTAAACTTTGCTCGAAACTTTTAACGGCTTTGTTTGTTGGTATCATCTGCAAGGCTGCTCCTAATTGCGATGTCATTAAAAATAAAAACACAAAACCCATCACCGGATTAGGTATTAGGAGAAAAATTTCAATCAAAGGAGGAAAAAAAGCAATCAGGATTAAGGCAATTCCTGCAGGAAGCAGTGCATATCTTGAGGCACATCCGGTTGACATAATAACCCCGGGACTGAATGAAAAATCAACCGTCCCTATCACTCCAAATATTCCTGACAAAGCATTTGCTAATCCTGTAACACGTAATCCACTTTCTGTAGACTCATCTACACTCTTCGCATCAATAGCTTTAGCAACTCCCTGTATAGAGCCTAATTCGTTAATAAATAGCGCCAAATAACAAAATATAAAAGAGAGAATAATTCCTATGTCAAATCTCAAAGGAAACACAGTCCAAGAGGAAGAAACCTCACCTTTGTTAACTGTATTATCCACAGGTATTCCTAAAACAAAATAATAGGCTAAAGCTCCAAAAATCAAGCCCCAAAGAACAACAGTTGATTTCCAAATACCTTGAAGAAATTTATTCAATAATATTAAAATAAATAACCCTATTAAACCAAAAGAAAGTGCACCTAATGGAGCTAAACCGCCTGAGAATACTAAATCAATAATGGTAGGCATTAGCGTAAAAGCAATCAACGCCAAGATAACAATAACAATGCGTGAAGTAAAAATTAGTGGAATACGATTTAATATTGGCTTGATATATGAAGTAAGGAAAACCAAAACTCCTCCTATGAGTATCGCAGTATAAATCTCCGAAATCTTATCAGCTTGTGATGAAAGAATGCCAATAAGTAAAACGGATGCAGGTCCTATAACGATCGGTAAGCGATGCCCCCATAAAATCTGTACAACTAAAGCAAAACCAACAATTCCAAGCAAACGTTGTGTGTAAAAAATTTGATCGGCTATACTCTCATAATGAAACTGTGCAACAATAGCCCCCACGATTAAAATACTCGGAATCGTTACTAAAAACCATTGTAGTCCATACAGTATCATCGGTAAGCTTGGAAGCTTTTCATCTATATCGTATCGTAGTTTAGACATGGTATCATTCAATCATTTTCAATAATTCCTCTTCCGAAATAATCGGGATATTTAATTTTTCGACTTTAGCCATTTTAGCAGGTCCTACCTTTTCCCCTGCAAGGAAATAATCGGTATTTTTTGAAACACTGCTACTATTCTTGCCTCCGTTTTTTTCTATGAGTTCTTTAATCTCATCGCGAGAACGCGAAAAAGTTCCTGAGAGAACAATGGAAAGTCCACGAAGTTTATCCGATGTATCAACTAATGCCTCTTCACTCAACATCATTTGTACTCCAGCTTCTTTTAATCTGTTTATCAATTGGATATTTTTCATCTCCAAAAAGAAGTTTACCACACTTTCGGCAATTTTACCCCCTATTTCATCTATTTTTTCTAATTCCTCTTGCGAAGTCGCCATTATTTTGTCAATACTATGTAGTGCTAAAGCTAATTGTTTAGCCACAGTTTGTCCCACGTAGCGAATGCCCAAACCATACAACACTCTCGGGAAAGGAACTTGTTTTGAAACTTCAATTCCCTGGATAATACGCTCTGCAGACTTTTCTCCCATGCGCTCTAAACCTATGATATCAGAAATTTTCAAAGAATATAGGTCTGCAATATCATCTACTAAATTCTCTCTGTATAATAAATCGATGGTTTCCTCTCCTAAACCATCAATATCCATAGCTTTTCTACTTACAAAATGAATAATGCGTCCTTTCACTTGCGGTGGGCAATCGGTAATATTGGGGCAGTAATGATTTGCCTCATCAATGGCTCTCACAAGTGGCGTTCCGCATACAGGGCAATCTTTTATGAATGTAACAGCTTTTGCATCAGGTTTACGCTCGCTAATATCGACTCCTGTAACTTTGGGAATAATTTCGCCTCCTTTCTCTACAGAAACGGTGTCTTCTTCGTGTAAATCCAGACCAATGATAAAGTCTTCATTATGCAAGGAAGCTCGGCGTACAGTGGTTCCTGCCAATTGCACTGGCGAAAGATTTGCCACAGGAGTGACTGCTCCTGTTCTTCCTACTTGAAAGCTCACGCTTTCCAGACGTGTCATGGCACTTTCAGCTTTAAATTTATAAGAAATAGCCCAACGTGGCGACTTCGCTGTATAGCCCAACTGCTCTTGCTGTGCAATATTGTTTACTTTAACAACGATACCATCGATTGGTACAGCTAAATTAGCTCTATGCTTATCCCAGTAATCAATAAAGGCAAACACTTCTTCCATTGATGCACACAGTTTTGCATCAGGTGAAGTCTTAAAGCCTAATTCCTCAGCCCATTGCAAATTTTCCCAATGCGTAGGTTTTGTCTCATCCTCCGCAAGCATATAGTATAAATAGCAATCAAGTCCCCGCTCGCCAACGAGTTTAGAATTTTGCAATTTTAATGTTCCAGCTGCAAAGTTTCTCGGATTGGCATAAGGCTCTTCTCCATTTTCAATTTTCTCAGCGTTTAATTCTTCAAACCGCTTAAAAGGCATCAATATCTCTCCACGTATTTCAAAAAAGTCAGGATATTCATTGCCTCTCAATTTTAAAGGAATACTGCGAATCGTTTTTACGTTGTCAGTTACATTATCACCAATAGCTCCATCTCCTCTAGTGAGTGCTTTTGTCAAAAGTCCATTCTCATAGGTCAAGCTAATAGAGCTTCCGTCATATTTCAATTCACAAACATATTCTACGGGTTCTTTTACCATTCGAAATACTCTATCTTCAAATGCTTTTAATTCTTCTTTAGTATAAGTATTTCCCAAAGAAAGCATTGGATATTTGTGAGGCTCTTGTGTAAAAGACTTATTGATATCACTGCCAACACGCTGTGTGGGCGAGCTAGGGTCAAACATCTCAGGGTAAGTAAGTTCCAAGTCCTGCAACTCTTTCAACATCATGTCAAAATCATAGTCACTAACAGAAGGTTGTGCTTTTACATAATAGTTATAATTATACTCCCTTAAAGTATTTCGCAGATACTCAATACGTTGTATATCTTGTTCTTTTTTTCCCATAATCAAATGTAAAAATAATTTTAGGAAATAACTCGTTCGTTGAAAAAAAATGTGCTATATTCGCAACGTGATGAGGTGCTTAATAGCCTAACAGGGAATTACGTGAAAGTCGTAAACAGATTCCGCTGCTGTAAGTTCCTAAAAAAGAACCACAATTCTTTGACCACTAGTTTAACTGGGAAGGTCGATGGTTCGGAACAAGTCAGAAGACCTACCTATCACATTATGCTGTTGTTGCGTTCGGAAATTTAACAAGACAACCACTTAGAAGAACAATGATGAATAGTTAAATATAGGGTATTACTGATACATAAAATTACATTCAGTTACCCAAAACATATTAGAAAATTAATACCTTTTTTGTGTTACTTTTCATGCGATGGTGTAGTGTGTTTCAAGCTAATGTTACCAAATTATCCTCTCACATACATCATAAGGGGTATTTCAAGGACTGTCTTTCTCTCACTCTGACAGTCCTTTTTTTATTTTTAGCGTGTCGCTCTTATCATTCGATCCTTACCGTTGATATCCTTGCGAAGTTCTATATTTCTATAGCCCTTACTATCCAGCAAATCTATAGTTTCTTTTCCCAGTGCTTCATTTATTTCAAAATACAGAGCACCGTTATCATTCAAATGTTCAGTAGCTAAATCTGCAATTGCTTCATAGTACAAAAGTGGCTTCTCATCTGTGACAAACAAGGCTGTGTCAGGCTCATAATCTAATACATTTGGGTGCATCTGCGAATTTTCTGATTCGCGGATATAAGGAGGATTACTGACAATAACATCATATTTCCCTAAACCATAAGTTTCCCATTTTAATACATCAGCATAAAGGAATGTAGGACGCAGACTATACCTATCGCAGTTTTCTCTTGCGAGATCAAGAGCATCTAGCGAGATATCTAGAGCCGTGCAATGTGCTCGTTTAAAATGCTTGCCTAGGGCTATAGTAATGCAACCGCTTCCGACACCTATATCTAAGATTTGGTTGATTTCTGATTCTCTTTGTATAATCCAATCGACGAGCTCCTCTGTTTCTTGACGTGGGATAAGCACTCCCGGCTCAACATATACATCATAGCCATAAAAAGTGGTCTCGCCTAAAACATATTGGACTGGCATACCTGTAGCTACTTCTTCCAAAGACTTTTCTAAAGCTTGTAATTGTTCAGACTTTAAAGCTTCATTTTGTGATAGCAACAAGTCAGAGTCGCTGTATTTTAGCAGGTAGGAGGCTATGCGTTTAGTTATTGCACGACTTTCATTACTATTGTAAAGTTTGGCTAATTTCTCTTCTCCTTGTTTATAAAATTCTTTTAAAGTCATTAATTACTTTTTTAAACGAATTACTTTTTGGACACCTTTCAAGGTTTGTATTTTTGAGCTAATCATATCCAAATATCCTTTATTAGGAACTTCTACACTCAATTTTCCAATAAAAAGTCCATCTTCTGTAGTAAAACTAATTCCTCTAAGTTTAGCACTCTGTTTATCGGTGAATAATGCTGTTATACCATTGACAATACCAGCACTGTCTTCTCCATGCACTTCTAATTGTGCCATATAAGATGTATCGCCTTGTTTCGTCCAGCAAGCAGGCACTACACGGTATGGATAGCGCTGCATCATATTTTCAGCATTAGGACAATTTTTGCGATGAATTCGAATGCCTTTACTAATAGATATAAATCCAAAAATATCATCTCCAAACACAGGCGAGCAACAGCTTGACAAGGTAAAATCTACGCCAGACACCTTATCTCCAATAACGAGTACATCTGATGGAGTACCCAATGGTTTCTTGGTCTCTTGTAAATCTTTTATTTCCTCTACAGATATTTCTTTTGCTTCTTTCTCTTTTTGAGTAAAGAATTCTTTTATTGTGTTGAGTTCAATCTTATTCGTACCAATATTGTAATACAACTCATGTACCTGTTTCATTTTGAAATGCTGTTGCAAATCACGGACAGCTATGTCATTGAAGGGAATATCCCAATTCTTCATCCGTCTCATAAGCATTTCCTTACCTAAAGCTATCTCTGAAGCTTGTTGCTCTTTCATAGCTTGACGAATGTGGCTTTTTGCCTTAGAGGTAACCACAAATTGCAACCAATCTTGGTTAGGCTTTTGATTCTTTGCGGTGTTTATCTTAACGGTATCACCACTTTGTAAAACATAGCGAATAGGGACATTTTTATTATTAATTGTTCCACCGGTACAGGTATTTCCTATATCACCGTGAATGCTATAAGCAAAGTCTAAAACCGTTGCTCCTCTTGGCAGCTGTTTCAAATCTCCATTGGGAGTGAAAATATACACTTCTTTATCAGATAATTCCAACAAAAGATCATCAATGACTTCTTCACTTCCTTCCTTTCCTTCACTTTCCAAAATTTCTCTAACGTTGAGCAACCATTCGTCTAATACAGTATTATCCTTGCCCCCTTTGTACCGCCAATGCGCTGCAAATCCTTTTTCTGCCACTTCATCCATGCGCTCGGTACGAATTTGCACCTCAACCCAACGCTTGTCTTTCGTCATTACAGTGGTATGTAACGATTCGTAGCCTGTTGATTTTGGAATGGTTATCCAATCACGTAAGCGCTTAGGGTTTGGCTGATAGATATCACTCACAATAGAATACACTTGCCAGCAATGCATTTTCTCTTTTTCACGTGGAGTATCTAAAATAATTCGAATGGCAAAAATATCATAGACTTCCTTGAGGGAAACTTGTTGCTTTCTTATCTTACCCAAAATGGAAGCAATCGATTTTGTTCTGTACTTTACCGTGTATCTTAAGCCTTCTCTGTCCAGCCTTTCTTTAATCGGCGCGATAAAACTTTCAATAAATTGTAAGCGCTCTGCTTCAGACTCTTCCAGTTCTGCGACCAGTTTGGCGTATGCCTCTGGTTCATTAAACTGCAACAACCTGTCTTCCATATCCATTTTCACTGGATATAAACCGAGGCGATGAGCAAAGGGGAGATAAACAAAGGTAATTTCGTCAACTAAGTTTTGTTGCTCTTCCTTATCTTGTTTTTCAATGTGCCGAAGTGCATACAGCCTCCGTGCTAAAATGATGAGAATAACCCGTACATCCTCCGCCAAAGACAGCAATAATTTCTGAAATATTTCGGCATTTTCTTTATGTACTTGATATAATTCCTCAACCTTTCCTAAGCCCAAGATTAATCGATAAACAGAGTCAGGATAATGATTCTTTATTTCTTCTTTACTAAACTTGCCAATATAAAGCAATTCGTACAAAATACTGACAATAGCTGAAGTACTTCCAAGCCCCAACTCTGTGGTCACGCTTACGGCTAACTTTAATGCCTTCCCCTCTTGCTCATCATCAGTAAGTTCTTGCAGTAAAGCCAGTGTCTTTCGCAGTAATTTTTCATCTGTAGAAGTACTCCCCTTACTATTTGCTATAATAATCTTATGTAACTCTTCTCGCCACTCCATAATTCTCTTTCTCTATATTCCTAAGCACCATGTATTTATCATACTGCCATTAATGTGATAAATTAACACACACTACTTAGAGAAACTCTTACTTTACGCCCATATCCTCCGCAATCTTAGCAATCTTATCAAGTGCTTTAGCTGATACTTTATCAAATTGTTCGGCGGATTTAAGCTCATCTTTCACTTCAAAATAAAACTTTATTTTAGGCTCAGTTCCTGACGGGCGTACAGAAATCTTAGAACCATCTTCTAGGTAATATTGCAAAACATTAGAGGCAGTTTCATAATTTAACTTCTCTCTCTTACCGGTCGTTATGTCTGTTGATTCTCTGACTTTATAATCGTTGATTTTCATGACCTCTGAACCATTGATAGTTTTTGGTGGATTATGACGAAAATCATGCATCATCTGATTGATTTCTTCTGCTCCACTTATTCCTTTACGTACAATATAAATCATCTTCTCCTGAGAAAAACCATATTCTACATAGATTTCCTTCAGCAATTCATATAATGTTTTGCCTTGTTCTTTTGCCCAAGCAACAATTTCTGCCATGATGGAACAAGCTGAAACACCGTCTTTGTCTCTTACGATATTACCCACCATATATCCAAATGACTCTTCTCCTCCTCCTATATAATGCCCTTCAGGATGTTTACGAATGGCTTCTGCAATCCACTTAAATCCGGTGTAGGTATCGTAACATTTCACATTATTTTCTTCTGCAATTTTCCGAAGCAACTCACTAGTAACGACAGTTTTCACAATATATTCATTCCCCTTCATCAGTCCTTTCTTCTTATATTGGGTAATGAGGTAATAGGTAAATAAAAGTGCTGTTTGGTTTCCATTGACTAATATCCATTCTCCTTTATCATTCTTTATTGAAATACCAATACGGTCACCGTCAGGATCACAAGCCATCACCAAATCAGCATCTACTTCTTTCGCTCTGTCTATTGCCATTTCTAAGGCTACCGGTTCTTCTGGATTTGCTGATTCTACTGTTGGAAAATCTCCTGAAATAACATACTGCTCTGGAACGTCATAAACATGACTAAACCCATAATTCTTGATAGAAGCTGGCGTCATATAATGAGTAGCGCCATGCAACGGAGTAAATACAATTTTTAAATCTTTATGCTTCTGGATAACTTCAGGATCTAATGAAAGAGACTTAACTGCAGCTAAATATTTTTCATCCATCTTTTTGCCTAATACTTCAATAAGTTCAGGATTTCCATCAAACTTTATGTCTTCAACTTTTATCTTTTTAACTTCATCAATCACTCCTTTGTCATGTGGAGGAACTAACTGTGATCCATCATCCCAGTATGCTTTGTATCCATTGTACTCCTTAGGATTATGAGACGCTGTTATAATAACACCAGATTTACACCCTAATTCACGAATAGCAAACGAAAGCTCTGGAGTAGGTCTTAGATCTTCAAAAATATAAGCTTTAATACCATTGGCTGACATGACATTAGCAACGGTATTTGAAAATAATTTATTATTGTGACGACAATCATAGCCTATACACATCGAGATTTCTTCTCCTTTAAATTGTTTATTCAAATAATTGGCTAAACCTTGTGTTGCACCTCCAACGGTATAAATATTCATCCTGTTTGTTCCTACTCCCATGATGCCGCGTAAACCACCCGTTCCAAACTCAAGGTCTTTGTAGAATGAATCTACCAACTCCGTTTTATCCTCAGCCTCAAGAAGTTCTCGAACTTTTGCTTTGGTTTCTTCATCATAACTTCCTTCTAACCATGTCTTTGCCTTTTCAGTTGCTTTTGCAATTATTTGCTTATCCATATTGTTGTAATTTTATGATTGATCATTTTGTTCTTAACAAAGTTAAAAGGATTTTTCTATTTACCATTACGTTATATTACAACTAATAAAAGTTTATTATTTGAAAACAAAAAAGCATCGTCTTTTCAGACGATGCTCTCCATTACTAATCACTAAAAATCAATGTTATGAAAACTTTTTACTCTTCAAACATTTTATTGAATTCCTCTACAGTAACCTCTTTATCTTCAAGAGTTACTTTAGATTTTATAAAGTCTAACACTTTCTGTTCTTCTACACGTTCGTGTAACTTTTGTACTTCCTGCTGATTTTGCATCATTTGATTTGCATACTGTTCAAGATGCTCCTCTGGTACATCCATGATTCCGTATTGTCTGAATTGAGTCAGAGCAAAAGTTTTAGCCAAAGCTTTTATATCTTCTGGATTTACCTTTAATTCATTCTCTTTAGCAATTTTTGCCTTGATTAATTGCCATTTGATTTCTTTAGCATAGTTTTCAAAATTCTCTTCTACACTTTCTTTTGTGAAATCTTTATTTGCAAGAACTAACCATCGTTTTAGGAATGCCTCAGGCAATTCAAAATCTGCCTGCTCTTGCAATAATTCTTTAATGTCTAATCCTAGTTTATAATCAACATCACCGGCAACCTGACTTTCAATCTCTTCTTTGATTTTAGCTCTGAATTCCTCTTCTGACTTCACCGTTCCCTCACCATATACTTTATCAAAAAGTTCTTGATTTACCTCATGAGATTCAAATCTTGAAATTTCTTTGATCGTAAAACGGAACTTTGAATTTGCTTCTTCAATCTCTTCTTTCTTTACATCTAAAAGAGATGCTAAATCAGAAAGATTTGGATAAGCCTTTTTCAAATCAAAATCAATAGTTTCTCCCGCTTTTGCTCCTATAAACTGCTTTTTAATCTCTTCATCTTTCATGTATTCCAATGCTATAGCTACATTGTCTTTTTGAATACCATCCTTCTTAGGGTTTACTCTCGCCAGCTCCACAAAGTCTCCACGAAGCAAATCATTATCAGCTACCTCTTCAACCTCTTTATTTTCTCCAAATCTGCGAGCATGCATTTCTATTCCATTATCGATCATTTCATCAGAAACGATAATTGGATAACGCTTTACCTTAGTATCTTCAGTAGCATCAATGTTTATTTCTGGAGATAAACCAATATCGTAAGAGAATGAAAATTCTTTATCTTTTTTCCAATCAACTTCAGCTTGTTCAGTTTCATTTGGAAGTGGCTCTCCTAAAATGTCAATATTATTGTCAACGATATACTTATAAAGATTATTGCTCACAACTTTGTTCACCTCATCAACTAAAACAGAAGTACCGTAAAGTTTTTTCATAATTCCCATTGGTACTTTACCTTTACGAAACCCCTTAATTTCAGCTTTTTTCTGTTGCTCTTTTAAGGTTTTCTCAACGTTAGCTTCGTAATCTTCCGGTGTTACTTTTACGGTAATTGTTGCGTTCAACGCGTCGTTATCATTTCTAACAATATCCATGCTTGTATTATTTTTAGCATTATAAAAAAATACCGTTGCTCACATTCGAGTTAACGGTATTTGTGTGTGTGTGCGGATGAAGGGACTCGAACCCCCACGCCCGAAAGCACTAGATCCTAAGTCTAGCGTGTCTACCAATTTCACCACATCCGCTCTAAAAGCGGTGCAAATATAATTATATTTCTCTAAATACTCACTATTTTTCTTTTTTTATTTACTCTTTTTCTCGAAAAAAAGCTTTAGCAGTGAATTATCTTATTATTAAAACTTAGTAAATGAATGTTTCTATCAATATCTAAGAACTAATAACTATTTTCCCTACTCCCAGCTATTGTAGCGAACGATTTCTTCAGTCGCTTTTCGCTTCTTCTCAGACGTCTTATCTTTATCACTGTATCCAAGTGAAATCATAGCAATAGGTTCCCAATTTGACGCTACCGGAACAACTTCAAGCAAAGCCTCAGGAACAAAATGACAAACCCAGCAAGTTCCTAATCCAAGTTCAGCTGCCATCAGTGTCATATGATCCACAGCAATTGCAACATCAACATCACAATGATTTTTTCCATCATAATCACGTACCCAAGCTTCTTCTCTATTACCATATGCAATAATCACTGCCGGAGCTTTATGAAACCATGCTCTTTTATATGCTGTACCAACCTTTTCAAGTAGTTCAGGCTCATCAATTACCATAAACCGCCAAGGCTGTTTGTTGCAAGCTGAAGGGGCTAAACGCCCAGCCTCAACAATCTTTTCAATTAAATCCCTGCTAACTTTTTTAGGACTATAATTTCTTACAGAATGACGTTTATGTATTAAATCTTTAAAATCCATAGCTATTCCTTTCAAATTCATCTACTGCAAATATAATTAACCTGTTACACATTGTAAGGAACAGTCCCAATTATTCTAGAAAAAGACAAAACCCTCTTATATCATTTCCTCTTCTTATTAAATATTCGTAGTTTTGTTTGAATTTAGCAAAAAAACCTACTTATGACAAATAATGAGTTATCCTTTGAAGATTTTAAGAAAGAGGTCATTGCAGATTATAGACTTGCAGTACTGAGCCGTAAATTAAGTTTGCACGGCAGACGAGAAGTGCTTAACGGACGCGCCAAATTTGGTATCTTGGGTGATGGTAAGGAAGTGGCACAAATTGCTTTGGCTAAAACATTCCAAAAAGGTGATTGGCGTTCCGGATATTATAGAGATCAAACGATGATGCTCGCTGTTGGATTGCTAACTCCAAAAGAATTCTTCGCACAACTCTACGGAACCACAAATCTCAAAGAAAATCCAACTCATGGTGGCCGTTTAATGAATAACCACTTTGGTTCCAGAAATTTAGATAAAGATGGAAATCCAACTGACCATATGGCGCAACGTAATAGTGTAACAGATATTTCCCCCACTGCTGGACAGATGCCTCGCTCATTAGGTTTGAGCTATGCTTCAAAATTATACAGAAACAATAAAGATATACAACACAAAACTACATACTCTAACAAAGGAAATGAAGTTACTTTTACTACCATAGGTGATTCCAGTACTTCAGAAGGTCATTTTTGGGAAACGCTGAATGCAGCTGGTGTTTTACAAGTACCGCTTGCAGTATCCATTTGGGATGATGGCTATGGTATTTCAGTTCCTAAAAAATTACAAACCATAAAAGGGAGTATTTCGGAAACCCTGCAAGGTTTTGAAAAAACGAATGACAAGTCCGGATTTCTTATCTATAAAGCAAAAGGCTGGGATTATCCGACACTTTGTAAAATCTATGCAGAGGGAGTCAAAAAATGTCGAGAAGAACATGTCCCTGTACTTTTCCATATTGAGGATATGACACAACCGCAAGGACACTCTACTTCTGGTTCACACGAAAGGTATAAAAACAAAGAACGCTTAGAATGGGAAAAAGAATTTGACCCAATTGAAAAAATGAAAGCTTGGATGTTAGAAAAAAACATCTTCACAGAAGAACAAGCAGACAAATTAGACAAGGAAGTTGAAGAAGAAGTAAAACAAGCAAAAAAAGTAGCCTATGAAGAAAGCCAAGCTCCCATCCTAAAAGCCAAAGAAACATTTCTATCTTTATTTAATAACATTAAAAACCCACTGCCTATAATTCAAGAACAGGCGGAATATATTCGGACAAAGAAACAAATTTCAAGAGGAGATGTGGCAACTGCATTGAGCATGACTATAAGGTATTTTCTTCCTTCTGAAGAATCTCAGAAAGAAATAAGGAAAGGAATGATTGTCTATTTAAAAGAGCTAAATAACAAAGGCAAACAATATTTCAACACAAATTTATATAGCGAGAGTAAGAAGAATCCACTTAACTTCCCTTCTGTTCCAAAAAAATATGCAGAAGGTGCAAAAACAAAACCCGGACGAGAAATTCTACGAAATAATTTCGATAAATTATTTGAGAAATATCCTGAATTGGTAACTTTTGGTGAAGATACCGGTTTTATTGGTGGAGTGAATCAGAGTTTACAAGGATTGCAAGAAAAATATGGAGACTTGAGAGTTACTGACACAGGAATTCGTGAAGCTACAATTATTGGACAAGGCATCGGTCTGGCAATAAGAGGTTTAAAACCCATTGCTGAGATTCAGTATTTTGACTACTTAATGTATGGTTTGCAAACAATCAGTGATGATTTGGCTACCTTATTTTACAGAACTGTCGGTGGACAAGCAGCACCGCTGATTATTCGCACCCGAGGACATCGTTTAGAAGGCGTTTGGCATTCCGGTTCATTTTTGAGTATGGTGGTAAACTCTATCAGAGGGGTTTACGTTTGCGTACCAAGAAATATGACACAAGCCGCAGGTTTTTACAATACCTTATTGCAGGGAGACAATCCTGCTTTAGTTATTGAGCCCTTAAATGCTTACCGTAAACACGAGCGTGAGCCGGAAAACTTAGGCGAATTTATGACACCTGTTGGCATTCCTGAAATTTTAGAAGAAGGAGAAGATATTACTATCGTTACCTACGGTGCTTGTGTCGCAGTGGCTCAGGAAGCCGTCAAGCAACTTTATGACTTTGATATTTCAGCAGAGTTGATTGACGTGCAAACGCTACTGCCTTTTGATACTCATGGCATTATCAAAAAATCCATAAAAAAGACAGGAAAAGTATTGTTTTTGGACGAAGACGTACCCTATGGAACCACTGCCTATATGATGACAAAAGTGTTAGAAGAACAATGTGCGGCAAAATATCTAAAAACGGATGCTCGTATGCTTTCAGCTAAAGCACATCGACCAGCTTACGGTAGTGACGGAGACTTTTTCTCGAAGCCGAATACGATACACGTTTTTAATGCTGCCTATGAAGTGATGCATACCTACGCCCCTGAGTTGTACCCCAAATTGTATGAGGAAAAGTAGAAAAAAGAAAGAGGCTTAGTCCTCTTTTTTTATGCTTCCAAAGTTCAAGTATTTTCAAATAAAAAATGCCAGTAAAGAAAAACAATCCTATTTTTACAAAAACTTTCAAGATTTATGAAAAAAAGCATAGAGCAACATACGTTCATTTATTTACTGGCAGTGCATTTGTTTGTTGTACTACTTCGTTGTCTTTGGGTTCTCTACGGAAATATTGATTTGCATACAGAAGAGGCACAATACTGGACTTGGTCACAACACCTCGATTGGTCGTATTACTCCAAACCTCCGATGGTTGCTGTGCTCAATTATCTTTCTGAAAGCCTTTTTGGTCATTCTGAATTCAGCGTACGTATCAATGCTATTATTTTCGGTTTTCTTACGAGTATCGTTACCTATCTTTTCACGAAAGAGTTATTTAAGGATAAATTCACTGCATTTGTTGCATCAGTTTTAGTATATGCCATGCCTTTCTTTCAAGGTGCTGCTCTGTTTTTCTCTACTGATTCTCCATTGCTATTCTTTGCTATATGGGCAATGTATTTAGGCTGGATGTCAATTACTTATGACAAATGGAAATATTGGATACTTTTTGCAACAGCTATGGGCTTAGGCTATCTTTCGAAATATGCCATGCTTTTTTTCATTCCCAGTATTATCCTGTATCTATTTTTAACTGATAGAAAGATATTAAGCAATAAAAAGCTGTACATTTCACTTTTGATTTCCTTTGTATTTTTCTTGCCTGTTGTTATTTGGAATATTAAATATGATTTTATCGGGTTTAAACACTTAGCACACCTATCTGGCGCTGTTGAGCACCAACCCAATCCAATTTCACGAAGGTTATCAAAATTATTGGAATATGTGAGTGGGCAATTGGCTATCATTTCTCCACTGTTTTTAGTCTATTATTTCAATGCTTTCAAAAAAAACAAGCTTGATAAAAAGGCAATGTATCTTTGGTTACCGGCACTCCTCTCATTTTTGATGTTTTTAATTACTGCCTTAACAAAACGTTCAGGTGCTAATGTAAACTGGACAATGTTTGCCTATGTTGGTTTACCGATTTTGTTGGCACATTATATCGTGCAAGCGAAGAAGATAAAACCAGCTAGCATTTTATTCTGCATTACTATAGGTTTATTTTTATTAGCTACGAATATGCGTTTTATGGATTCTGTAGGCTTAGGAAACATATTTCCCGTAAAAATAGACCCTCTTAAAAAAATGGTGGGCTGGCAAGAAGTGGCTAGTAGTATCGACAGTTTAGAAAACACGCTTGATACTGAAAGGGTGTTTATTGCTACAGACAGCTACCACATCACTTCTGAATTACGATTCTACAATTATCCAAAAACAAAATATTTTTATGCGAACAGAGGCAATCGAATGACGCAGTTTAGCCTTTGGGACGGTATTGAGCAGTATGAGAATAAAAACTACACAGGGATTTTTGTAACGAAGGAGAATTTATCGAATAAAGAGTTTAAAATACAACCGGAGCGAGCTCTCCCTGAAGATATTGCTAAGGCATTTGATAAGAACTACACCTATCATACACATATTACTTATTATCGTGGCAAACCGGTTACACAGTTTCATATCTATGTATTAGAAGATTTTAAAAAGCTACCCACAATTACGGTAAATTATTAGTTATAACTATTTTTGCATAAATGGATGCTATAGAATTTAACAAAAAACTGCGTCTCAGTATTTTTATCCCTTTACTGCTCACATTAACTATGTGGTTTGTGAAGGTTTACGAATGGCTGTTCGATGATTCTCTGGTTTCTTTTGGAATTATGCCCAGAAAAGTCGAGCACCTATATGGCATTTTATTTTCACCAATTATCCATAGTGATTGGTCTCATTTATGGGCGAATACTATTCCCTTTTTTGTACTTTCTACCTCCTTGTTTTTCTTTTATCGAACCATTGCTACCAAGACATTTCTTATTATGTATATTGGTTCCGGATTTTTACTGTGGTGCATTGGCAGAGAATCTTACCATATTGGGATGAGCGGTATTATCTATGCATTGGCAACATTTTTAATGGTAAGCGGACTCATTAAGAAAAACTACCGATTGACTGCCTTGGCACTTATCGTAGTCTTTCTTTACGGGAGTTTATTCTGGGGACTCTTCCCTATCGAAAAGCAAGTCTCATGGGAAGGACACATTAGCGGAGCTTTAATCGGGTTGGTTTTAGCAGTTATTTTCAAAAACAAAGGTCCTCAACCACCTGTCATCTTGTCTGAAGATGATGAAGATGACGAGACAATACCTGAGGAAATTTGGAATGCAGAGAATATTCAAAAAGAAAATCCCGAGGATACTACTCCAACAAATCAGGACGCAACTTTTTAGTACGCTCCAAGGCTTGTTGCTCTTGCCATTTACTTACTGCCTCATGGTCACCGCCGAGCAAAACCTCTGGCACTTTCCATCCTTTGTATTCAGCCGGTCGTGTGTAAATAGGATGCGAAAGCAAATCATCTTGAAAGGAATCTGATAATGCCGAACATTCGTCAGAAATGGCTCCAGGAAGCAGACGGATAATGCTGTCTGTTATCACTGCGGCGGCGAGCTCCCCTCCCGTCATCACAAAATCCCCAATAGAAATTTCCATCGTTATCAAATGTTCTCGTATCCGATGATCTATTCCTTTGTAGTGTCCGCAAAGAATGATAATATTCCCTGATAGCGAAAGCGTATTTGCCAATTTTTGATTAAAGACCTTACCATCAGGACTTGTATAAATAACGTGATCATAGTCTCGCTGACTCTTCAGATAAGTAATCGCACGATCTATCGGCTCTACGCTCATTACCATCCCTCCTTCTCCTCCATAAGGATAATCGTCCACTTTTCGGTGTTTATTTAACGTATAGTCACGCAAATCATGAACATAAAGCTCAGCAATTCCCTTATCCTGTGCACGCTTTAGTATTGAGTTATTAAAAAAGCTGTCTAACAAGTTAGGGACAGCAGAAAGTATATCAATTCTCATCGTCTTTTTCTATTATAATATGCTCCACATTATCTTTTCTCTGTCGCAGTAGTGGTTTTATCTCTCCAAAACGTTTTTGAAAATCCTTTTGGCAGAAATTACGAACTGTATAAAGCGTAACATCTTCAATAAAGTTCACATTATAGTTTTCTTCTAAAATATCGATACATTTCCGAATATCTCCCAATCTGTCGTCAATACATAGTGATAACGATATTGCAGAATTATGCATCAAGTTCACTTTCATTTGGGTTTCACACAGGATTTTGAAAATATCACTTATATCATTTTCTACAATAAAAGAAAACTCTTTAGAAGCTACTTTTAGCAACTGCTGATGTTGTTTCAAAATATAGCACGGCACATCAGGCACCAAATCTGCTCCCGCACTGACTTCTGTTCCCGACTCAGTGGGAGATATAAAAGAACGTACTTTTAGCGGAATTCCTTTCCGATGTAAAGGCTGAATGGTTTTAGGATGGATAATTGATGCACCATAATAGGCTAACTCTATCGCTTCATTAAAAGAAACATGCTCTAGCAGAACAGTATCTTGAAAATGCCGAGGGTCAGCATTTAGCACACCGATTACATCTTTCCATATTGTTAATTCATTAGCATCTAAACAATAGGCAAAAATACCGGCAGTATAGTCAGAACCTTCCCTGCCTAAAGTAGTTGTGTAACCGAGTTCGTTTCCTGCAATAAATCCCTGAGTGATAAAAAACGTTTCTCTACCTGCTAACTTTTTGATATTTTCACAAGTTTTTGACCAATTTACCGTAGCATCACGATAGGTACCATCAGTTACAATATACTCTGTAGCTGATAACAACGTATTATCAAAACCCTCATCTGCTAAATAACTTGCAATCAATTCTGCAGTAATGAGTTCTCCATAAGAAACCACTTGGTCGTACAGAAAATTATACGGCTTGTCTTTATATTCAATGAGCTTACTCTCCATCTCTGTAAACAAACTATCTATTTTATCATAGATAATCGAATTTGCAGGAAACAACTCAGAAGCTACAGCAGTAAATTCTGACTTTAACTTTTCGAGAGCTGAATTATAATCTTCATCATGAAGAAAACACCTTAAAATATGCTCTATTTTATTGGTCGTCTTCCCCATTGCAGAAACAATTAAAACCAATCCTTCAGTCCCTTCTTTTTCAAGAATAGCCTTAAGATTGATGATACGTGCTGCACTGTTTATGGAAGCGCCTCCAAATTTGAATACTTTCATACTAATCTGCGAAGATACGAAAAAGCTATCCTTTTTCCTTTTTCTTGCGGTATTCGTACAACTGCATCGTGTTGATTACGTTATGCCATATACTATAAAAACCACCAACCAGTGAGGTGATAGGACTGAAAAACGTATATCCCATCCAAATTGCCAATACGGTATTTTTTTGTCCTAAAGATTGACCTGCCGCAACCTTATCATGGTAATTAAATCCCACTTTTCTGCCTAAGTAAAATTGCAAAACACAACAAACCAACGATACTACGACTAGCCATAATTGAGTAGATATCGGCACCTTAGTATGTACAATGCTTCTCGTCGTTATTGCCATAGCTAAAGCCAATGCCACCGCCCATAAGTAAAAAGCGACTTCTTGATTTCGGTAAAATAAAAGATGTAATTTGGGGAACAAATATCGAACTAAAAAAGCGAGCAGCAATGGAAAAAGAAGCAACGGAAACACTTTTCCCAAGATAAGCGTAGCAGAAGTAAATAAGCTCATAGAACTCTCAGGATGAATCAAAGGTACGAAGGCTGGAATTAATATCGCAGTAACTAGATTAATCAATATCGTGTAGGTAGTAATGTGGGTAACGTTTCCACCCAGTTTCTTCGTAATTACTGCCCCTGCTGTAGCCGTAGGACATATCAAACAAATCATAGCACCTTCTATGAGAACACCATGATTGCCCAGTGGCAGCAACAAAAATAGACCTGCAAGTAGAGAAAATGATAAGGCTTGAAAAAGCAATAACCACAAATGCCAACGACAAAAGCGAAGCCTTTTAGGATTTACTTTGCAAAACGTAAGAAACAGCATCGAAAAAATAAGAATAGGCTGTGTAATTTTTATGGCATTGTAAGCAAACTCATGAGTACCGTCTAAAAACGGAATATTCACATAGATAAAATAACCGAAAACACCTGCAAGAATGGCAATAATCAGCGTCCAATTTCTTAAAAAATTAATAATCTTCATGTTGCAAATTCTCCTTAGCACTACAAAAGTAAGGTATTTGAAACAGAACGAATCATTTGTGTTGAGAAACTATTTTTATGATTTAGTAGCGGTACGTTTTCCGTTATTAGCATACACTTTCCCGCTTTCCGTTCCTATCTTTTTTCCCTTTTCGCACCAATCCTCCCACAAAAAGGATATACACTACAATCGGGGCTAATTTGCTTAGTTTATCAGTATCTAGTTTACAATATTTTTGTCCTTCTGAGCAAAGCGAAGAAACTCACGCAACCATTGTCATGTAATGAAAAATTAACAATGAAAAAGTAAAAATTATCCGTTGAAATTATCACGTAGTGCAGGACAGACCTTGGAAGCGTTGATATTACAACCAAAAAGATAACGATATATGGAAATTTATTAACTTTGGCTTTAATAAACGAGTAGAGTGCCATGCAAAAATAAGCCATTAGTAAAAACGAAATTTGTATGAGACTTAAGAGCTATTTTTTGCCTACGCTTGACCGAAAACTGAACAAAAAAATGTAAATTAGTCTTCTTATAACTTTTTCATCTTTGTATGCCTATAATACTTAACCAAAATCCTGAACAAATAGCTCGTGATAAAATAGACGAAATGCTACGAGAAGCTGGATGGTTAGTTCAGTCCAAAATCAAAGTTGACTTATCTGCTGGAAAAGGTGTTGCAGTACGTGAATATCAAACCGAGGTTGGACCTGCTGACTATGTGCTTTTCGTAAACCGAAAACCAGTCGGAATTATAGAAGCGAAACGTGAAGACGAGGGACACAGACTTACTGTAGTTGAAGAACAATCTTCAAACTATGCAAACGCAAAACTGAAATATCTAAATAACGACCCTTTACCTTTTGTTTACGAAAGTACAGGAACGATTACACGATTTACCGATTATAGAGACCCCAAACCCAGAGGTAGAAATGTCTTTAGTTTTCACCAACCGAAAACCATTACAGAATGGTTAAGAACGGATAAGAGTCTTCGAGAAAGATTGTTATCTATTCCAACGTTAGATGAAACAGGACTACGTCCTGCTCAAATTGTTGCGATTAATAATTTGGAGCATTCTTTTAAAAAGAACCGACCAAAAGCATTAATTCAAATGGCTACTGGTGCAGGTAAGACCTTTACGGCTGCTACATTTATTTATCGTTTATTAAAACACGCAGATGCAAGACGTGTGTTGTTTTTGGTAGATACAAAAAACTTGGGAGAACAAGCCGAACAAGAGTTTATGACGTTTCAGCCTAATGATGACAACCGAAAGTTTACCGAATTATATAACGTTCAACGCTTAACATCTAGCTATATAGCAAATGATAGCCAAGTGTGTATTTCAACAATACAACGCCTTTATTCTATTTTAAAAGGAGAAGAGTTAGACGAAAGTGCAGAGCTCGATAATCCAAATGAAAACTCTTGGTTACAGAACAAAATGGCCAAAAATAAAGCTATTCCTGTTGAATACACTGCAGAAGTACCTATTGAACAATTTGATTTTATTGTTATTGATGAGTGCCACCGTTCTATTTACAATCTTTGGAAACAAGTTTTGGACTATTTCGATGCGTTTTTAATTGGATTAACGGCAACGCCAGATAAAAGAACTATAGGTTTTTTTGAAGAAAATATGGTTAGTGAATATACCTATGAACAATCTGTAATAGATGGAGTAAATGTTCCTTATAATGTTTATCATATTGAAACAGAAATTTCTAAAAATGGGGCTGTTGTAGAGTCTGGATGGTGGATTGATAGGAGAGATAAATTAACCCGAGCGGAACGTAGAAATTTAGAAGATGAAGATACAGCGTATTTTAAGAACGATTTAGACAAAAAAGTAGTCAATCCAAGTCAAATCCGTAACATCATTCGTGAATATAAACGTGCTTTAAAAACTACTATTTATCCAAATCGTATTGACGAAAATGGCGAATACGAAGTACCAAAAACATTAGTATTTGCAAAAACAGATAGCCACGCAGACGATATTATAAAAATCATTCGGAAAGAATTTGACGAAGGAAATGACTTTTGTAAAAAAGTAACCTATAAAATTGAGGAAGACCCAAAATCGGTATTGAATCGTTTTAGAAATTCGTATTATCCACGAATTGCAGTTACAGTTGATATGATTGCAACAGGCACAGACGTAAAACCTTTAGAGGTTTTACTGTTTATGCGAGATGTAAAAAGCATCAACTATTTTGAGCAAATGAAAGGTCGTGGAACACGAACTATAAATAGCGATTCTTTGCAATTAGTAACGAAAACGGCAAAAAATAAAACACATTTTGTTATTGTAGATGCAGTTGGAGCCACCAAATCTAAAAAAACAGACAGCAGACCATTAGAGCGCAAACCTTCTGTGCCAATGAAAGATTTATTGGGAGCAGTAACAATGGGAGTTGCAGACGAAGATTTGTTTTTGTCTTTAGCAAACCGTTTAATTCGTTTAGAAAAGCAAATCACAGAAAAGGAAAAAGAAAAGTTATTGGAATTTTCAGGAGGTAAAAACCTAAAGCAAATTACCAAAGAATTAATTACAGCCTACGACCAAGATGCTATTGAGCAAAAAGCACAAAAAGAAATCGATAAAATCCCTACACAAGAGCAAACACCTCTGCTCATTGAGGAAACCAAAAAGAAAGCGCAAGAACAGCTGATTTTAGAAGCGAGTAAAACTTTTAATGGCGAACTCAACGGATATTTAGAAAACGTGCGTAAACAACACGAACAAATTATTGATAGCGTAAACATAGATACGGTTACAAAAAGCGAATGGGAAACTACTTCTGTAGACAAAGCACAACAAATAGTCAAAGATTTTAGTGAGTATTTAGAAGCAAACAAAGACGAGATTAAGGCCTTAAGTATTTTTTATAACCAACCTTATAACCGCAGAAACATTACGTTTAAAATGATAAAAGAAGTGATGGAAAAACTGCAATTAGAAAAACCACTATTAGCACCAGATTATGTTTGGGATGCTTACACACAATTAGAAGAAGTAAAAAGCCAACAACCCAAAGATGAATTAACGGCATTGGTGTCTTTAATACGAAGAGTCTGTGGAATAGACAACGAGCTAAAAGCCTTTGATAAAACCATAGACGAAAACTTTAAAAACTGGATGTTTAAACAAAACGCAGGGCAACACAACCGTTTTACCACAGAACAAGTAGAATGGCTCAGAATGATAAAAGACCACGTAGTGAGCAGTTACCATATAGAGATAGACGATTTAGACTATACACCTTTTGATGCCAAAGGCGGAAAAGGGAAAATGCACCAATTATTTGGTAACCAAATGAATGACATTATTAACGAACTCAATGAAGTACTAGCAGCATAATGAGAGAAGATTGGGGCGAAATTGAATTAGGTGAATTATGTAAATTTTCACAAGGAGTACAAGTACCGAAAGGAAAACAATATACTGAGGACAATGAAAATAGAGTTCGATTTTTAAGAATTATTGATTTTACTCAAGGAAAAGATGAACCGCGTTATATTGATAAACCAAATGATATAAATATTGTTGCTAAAGATGATATCTCAATGGTACGATATGGTACTGTAGGTTTTGTTTGCACAGGTATTGAAGGAGCAATAGCAAACAATTTATTCAGAATAATTCCCAATATTGATATTGACAAAAAGTTTTTAATCAATTTTCTAAATTCTGTAACATTTAAAAGTCAAATTAACGCGAAAGGAGCAACAATGCAAGCGTTAAGTTTTGGTTTAATCAAACCTATTAAAGTTACGTTACCACCTGTAGTCGAACAAAAAGCCATTGTCAAAAAAATAGAAGAACTATTTAGCAGTTTAGACAGCGGAATTTCAGACCTAAAAAAAGCACAAGACCAATTGGTTATTTATAGACAAGCGGTTTTAAAAAAGGCGTTTGAGGGAGAATTGACATCAAGTAAAATGGAGCCTAAACAATTAGAACCTTTTACAAAATTAATCACCAAAGGTGCTTCACCAAAATGGCAAGGTTTTGACTATATCAATGATAAAAATGAATTACTCTTTATAACAAGTGAAAATGTTCGTGAGGGTTTTGTTTCTCTTGAAAAAGAGAAATATTTACCAAAAGGATTTAACAATGTTCAAAAGCGCTCAATATTAAAAATTGGTGATGTTTTATTAAACATTGTTGGAGCTTCAATTGGAAGAGCTGCAATTTTTGAATTAGAAAAATTATCTAATATCAATCAAGCTGTTTGTTTAATCAGACTTAAAGACGAAGAACTTTTAAAAAAATATTTGTGCTATTATTTAAATTCTGAAACAGCAAAACAAGATTATTTAAACAAACAAGTTGACGTAGCTCGTGCTAATTTGAGTTTAACTAATGTAAAAGAATTAGAAATTCCTTTCTGTTCACCCAAAGAACAATATAAAATTATTTAAGAAATAGAAAGTCGTTTATCGGTTTGTGATAAAGTAGAAAAAGATATTGAAAACAGTTTAGAAAAAGCCCAAGCTTTACGCCAAAGTATTCTTAAAAAAGCATTTGAAGGTAAACTGTTAAGCGAAGAAGAAATTGCCGCTTGTAAGCAACATAAAGATTATGAACCTGCTTCGGTTTTATTAGAAAAAATAAAAGCAGAAAAGAAACAAAAATAAAGAATGACAGATTCAACAATCATATCAAAAATATGGAACCTTGCCAACGTACTTCGTGACGATGGTGTTGGTTATGGAGATTATTTAGAACAAATTACCTATTTGCTATTCTTAAAAATGGCAGATGAACTCAATAAACCACCTTACAACAAAGGTTTGGTTTTTCCTAAATTAAAAGATGTAGAAGGCAACGAGATTGCAGATGCAGAAATTTGTAATTGGGAAACTTTATCCAATAAACGTGGTGCAGAATTAGAAGCGTTTTACAGCCAGTTATTGCGTACACTTTCCACAGAAAAGGGAATGTTAGGGCAAATTTTTACCAAAAGTCAGAACAAAATTCAAGATCCAGCCAAACTACTCAAAGTCATTGATATGATTAACAGAGAAGATTGGAATATGATGGGAGCTGACATAAAAGGAAAAATTTATGAAGGCTTATTACAGAAAAACGCAGAAGATACTAAAAGTGGTGCTGGGCAATACTTTACACCAAGAGCATTAATACAAACTATTGTAGCTTGTGTGCAACCCAAACCAATGAAAACCATTGCAGATCCAGCTTGTGGAACTGGTGGTTTCTTTTTGGCTGCTTACGATTGGATTGTTGAAAACAACCAACTAGACCGAGAAGAAAAAGAGTTTTTAAAGAACAAAACCTTTCACGGAAATGAAATTGTGGCCAATACACGTAGAATGTGCTTAATGAATATGTATTTACACAATATTGGCGAAATAGATGGCGAATCGTTTATCAATCCAAACGATGCTTTAATTGCAGACGATGGAAAACGTTTTGATTATGTGTTGGCAAATCCACCTTTTGGTAAAAAAAGTAGTATGACAATTACCAACGAAGATGGAGAAGCAGAAAAAGAAGATTTAAGTTATAATCGTCAAGACTTTTGGGAAACAACTTCAAACAAGCAACTAAACTTTTTACAGCACATTAAAACACAACTGAAAATTGACGGAGAAGCAGCAGTTGTACTTCCTGACAATATTTTATTTGAAGGTGGTGCTGGAGAAGAAGTAAGAAAACAGTTAATGAAAACAGCAGACTTACACACCATTTTAAGATTACCAACTGGAATTTTTTATCGCCCAGGAGTAAAAGCCAATGTGTTGTTTTTCAAAAACAAACCTGCGAGTAAAGAAGCTTGGACAAAAGATATATGGTTTTATGATTACAGAACTAATGTGCATCATACTTTAAAGAAGAAACCAATGCAGTTATCTGATTTGGAAGAGTTTGTAAAGCTTTACAATCCGAGTAACATAAACAAACGAGAAGAAACTTGGAGCGAGGAAAATGAAGAAGGAAGATGGAGAAAATATACTTATGATGAAATCATTGCAAGAGACAAAACGAGTTTAGATATTTTTTGGCTAAAAGATAAGAGTTTAACTGACTTAGATAACTTACCAGATCCGGATATCTTAGCTAATGAAATCATTGAAAACATAGAATCCGGTCTACATAGCTTTAAAGAAATAATGGAAACCATAAATACGCCCTTAGAGAACTGATAAACAAGGCGGAGGAAACCCGCACATAGCTTATTACATAAGAACCGTTGTTTGATAATACCTACGGCAACAAAAAACATTCGTAAATACCATCTCTTTATGAGCCTTTTCGCATTGCTCAAAATGACATTATTTCTAATAACTAAAAGCTAGGTTTTACTTTTCATTTTTAATTTTTCACTTAATAGTGTGAGACTCTTCGCTTTGCTCAGGATGACAGCATAATAATAAAGAGCACTAAAATCTAATAATTAGCCCCGATTGCAGTGGTTATCCTTTTTTATGGGGTGGAAAATCAGTGCGAGAGGGAAAAAGATAGGAACAGAAAGCGGGACTTTGACTAAAAAATCATGAAAACGTACCGCTACTAAAAGAAAAAGAGAGCAAAGTTTCCCTTGCTCTCTTCTCATCATCAACTATAAATTTTTTATTTATGCTCAAACCGAGCTGTAAAGAATCTTAATTGTTTGGGTTCGTAAGCAAATTTTAAGCCCTTGATTTGTTCTTTATTCTTGTACAATTCAATCACTGCATCAGCCACTAAATCCATGTGCCTGTAAGTGTAAACACGACGCGGTATCGTTAAGCGAACGGTCTCTAACTTAGGTGCGTGGTTGTTACCATTTTTATCGCGACCGGCAGAAACAATTCCTCGTTCCATACTGCGAACTCCGGATTCTATGAACAAATTCGCCGCTAAACTCTGTGCTGGAAAATCTTCTTGCTTCAAATGTGGGCAGAAACGACGGGCATCTAAAAACACTGCATGTCCACCAACAGGCTGAACAATAGGCACTCCTGCTTCTTTTAATTTCTCACCCAAATAGCGAACTTGTTTCACACGATGCTCAATATATTCGTACTGCATGGACTCTTTCAAACCAATAGCCATTGCTTCCATATCACGACCTGCCATACCTCCGTAAGAAGGCATACCTTCATATACTACCACCAACTCTTTGGCTTCTTCGAACAATTGCTCATCATTCATACAAAGGAACCCACCGATGTTTACAATACAGTCTTTCTTACCACTCATCGTACAGCCATCGGCATAGCTGAACATTTCTTGAACAATTTCCTTAATGCTCTTGTCGGCAAATCCTTCTTCTTGTTCTTTAATATAAAATGCGTTCTCTACACAACGTGTAGCATCGTAAAACACCTTGATTCCATGCTTTGCAGTCAATTCGCGTACTTCACGCATATTTTTCATGGAAACAGGTTGACCTCCTGCTAAGTTTACCGTAACTGCCAAACAGACGTAAGCAATATTGTCAGCACCTTGTTCATCTATCAGTTTTTGCAGTTTATTCAAATCAATATCTCCTTTGAAAGCTACATCTAAAGTTGCATCGTGAGCTTCGTCACGGATGATATCTACAAAGGTTCCTCCATTACGCTCTTGGTGGTAGCGAGTCGTGGTAAAATACATATTGCCGGGAACGTATTGTCCTGGTTTTATTGCTATTTGTGAGAGCAAGTTTTCAGCACCACGCCCTTGATGTGTCGGCACCATATGTTTGAATCCAAACAACTCTTTTACGGTTGCATCTAGATGTTTGAAGTTTTTGCTGCCTGCATAGGCTTCATCTCCTATCATCATTCCTGCCCATTGCTTGTCACTCATAGCATTCGTACCGCTATCCGTAAGCAAGTCGATATAAACATCTTCCGAGTTTAGTAAAAAGGTATTATAACCGGCTTCTCTCATAGCCTTAACACGCTCTTCTCTCGTGCTCATTTTTACAGTTTCTACCACCTTAATTCGAAAAGGTTCCGCAGGATAATTTTTAATATCCATTTTATTGATTTTTTATGTGAATAATAATTCTATAAATATACTTCAAATGGACAATAAAGCAAAGTGAATTAAACCTTTTTAAGGTTTTGCCTGTTCATTCTATTATTTGAGAAATAACAATAGATTTTTTACAAAAAAAACTGTCCCTAACAAAGTAGGAACAGCTTGATAAAGAGCATTAAAATATTTGAATAATCTATTCTTCGTAGTTTTCTAAACCTACACAAGAACACATTAAATTACGGTCTCCATATCCATCATCAACACGTGAAGTGGCTGGCCAGAATTTATTTTCTCTAAGATAATCAACTGGGTAAGCAGCCTTAGTTCGAGTATATGCATGAGTCCACTCATCAGCCAAAAGCATAGTTTGTGTATGCGGTGCATTTTTCAACACGTTATCATCTGCTGGATAATCTCCATTGTTCACTTCCTCTATTTCTTTTTTGATGCAAACCAATGCTTCAATAAATCGGTCTAATTCTGATAAAGGCTCACTTTCAGTAGGCTCTATCATCAAAGTACCATGTACAGGGAATGATAACGTAGGTGCATGGAATCCATAATCCATTAATCGTTTTGCAATATCAGAATCGGTAATTCCTGCTTCCTTGTTAAATTCATTGCAATCAAAAATCAACTCATGTGCTACGCGACCATTATTCCCTTTGTACAATACTTTCATATTATTTTCTTCCAACTTCTTCGCGATATAGTTTGCACTCAATATGGCTACTTGAGTTGCATAAGTCAAACCTTCGCCACCTAGCATTTTCAAATATGCATAAGTAATAGTATTGACACTTGCAGAACCATAAGGAGCTGCAGCTACCGCACCGATACCTTTTTCTCCACCTACATTTTTCATCACATGGTTAGGTAAGAATGGCACTAAATGCTTCGCCACACCGATAGGACCAACTCCAGGGCCACCACCACCGTGAGGTATGGCAAAAGTCTTGTGTAAATTCAAGTGGCAAACATCTGCACCGATAAACCCAGGGTTTGTCAAATTACACTGTGCATTCATATTGGCACCATCCATATAAACTTGTCCTCCATGTTCATGAACGATATCAATAATCTCACGAATTCTATGTTCATACACTCCATGAGTAGAAGGATAAGTAATCATGGCAGCCGCTAAGTTGTCTTTATGTTTCTCTGCTTGCACCTTTAAGTCCTCTACATCGATATTACCATTTTCATCAGACTTCACGATAACGGGTTCATATCCTACAACAACAGCTGATGCTGGATTTGTTCCATGTGCTGAACGTGGAATCAGCACCTTTTTACGTTCTGCTTGTCCCCTATCGTTATGATATTGGCGAATCACCAATAATCCTGTATGCTCCCCAGTTGCTCCAGAATTTGGCTGAATAGAAATACCTGCAAAACCTGTAATTTTGCAAAGCATATCTTTCAATTCAGCAATCATCTCTTCGTAACCTTTCGTTTGCTCGTCTGGTGCAAATGGATGAATGCTATTGAACTCAGACCAAGATAATGGAAACATTGAAGTGGCGGAGTTTAATTTCATTGTACAAGATCCTAAAGGGATCATTGCTGTATTTAATCCTAAGTCTTTGCGCTCCAACTGTTTAATATATCTCATAAATCCTGTTTCAGAACGGTATTTATTGAACACCTCAGCAGTTAGAAAATCAGATGACCTCAACAGAGATTTTGGTAAATTCACTTCTTCATCAACTTCAATCTCTGGAGCCGATTTTCCAAGAGCCCTTGCAAAAACTGCGACTAATTTCTCTACTTGTTTAGTATTGGTGTTTTCTCCAAAACTAATTGTAATGACACCTTCAAAAGGATAATTGAAGTTAATTTTTTGAGCTAGAGCCTCTTCTTTCACTTTTATTTGCTCGGCTCTTGTAAGATTGATGCGAATAGTATCAAATACATCCTCAGCATGTACTTCTAATCCCATAGCACCTAGAGCTTTTGCTGTAGCGTAAGCATTACTGTGAATATTTGTTGCAATACGCTTCAGTCCTTCTTTACCATGATATACAACATAGAAAGAAGCCATGGTTGCTAACAATGCTTGAGCTGTACAGATATTAGAGGTTGCTCGCTCTCTTTTAATATGCTGTTCACGAGTTTGCAATGCCATACGTAAAGCCTTCTTGCCTTCAGCATTTTTAGTAACTCCTATGATACGCCCGGGGATAGTACGTTTATATTCCTCTTTACAAGTGATAAATCCTGCATGAGGTCCACCATAGCCTAATGGAATACCAAATCGCTGTGTACTGCCACAAACGATATCAGCACCCCACTCTCCCGGAGGTGTCAGTAACACTAGGCTCATCACATCAGCGATAACCGTGAGTTTTATTCCTTTTTCTTCTAATGATTTAGAAAATTCTCTATAATCAACTACAGTTCCATTAGCATTTGGATACTGCACTACTGCTCCAAAGAAAGATTCATCTAACTCAGCTGTTTTGTAGTCACCTATTCTCAAATCAAAATCAAGTGCTGTAGCTCTTGTTTTGATTAAATCTAAGGTCTGAGGAAATACACATTCATCAACAAATATTTTATTGACTCCTGCTTTCTTCATTTTAGCAGTTCTTGCTGAATACATCATATAAATAGCTTCATGCGCAGCACTAGATTCGTCTAACAAAGAACAGTTTGCTAAGGGCATGGCTGTTAAATCCATCAACATGGTTTGGAAGTTCAACAAAGCCTCTAAACGACCTTGAGAAATCTCTGCTTGATAAGGAGTATATGATGTGTACCAAGTTGGATCTTCCAATACGTTTCGAATGATTGGTGCTGGAGTTACCGTCTCGTAATATCCTTGTCCAATATAATTTTTAAAACATTTATTCTTAGCTCCAAGTTCCTCCATATGAGCGTACATTTCTGCTTCAGTAAAAGGCTCATCTTCAAAAACAGGTTTCTCCAATTGAATATTCTGAGGGATAATCTCATTCATCAACTCCTCTAAAGAAGACGCTCCTACAGTTTTTAACATCTTTTGTACATCTTCCTCGGTAGGTCCAATGTGTCTGTTTATAAATAAATCTTTCTTCATTTGTATATCTTTTTTGATTGTAGCCCGTGCTAAATTCTACAATCTGTTTCTGTATGAATTAAATGACTATTACACAATAATCTAATTGACCACAAATCTATATTAATTAGAAATTAAAAAAAAACGTTTTTATCTTTTTTTTGATACTTATGAATCAAGTCCACTTTTACACGGGTTTCGATTTTGTCCCTTAGCTGAAAACATGTATTTTTACAGTAATTAAAAAAATTAATATTATGACAATTAAAAACTATATTGAAGAGAACAAAGAACGTTGGTTAGAGGAACTTTTTGAAATGATTCGTATTCCATCTATCAGCTCTATTCCAGATCACAAACCTGATATGTATAAAGCTGCAGAAAAGTGGGTTGAGTTATTAAAAAAAGCGGGAATAGACAAGGCAGAAATCTATGACACCCCTGGAAATCCTGTAGTCTATGGTGAGAAAATGATAGATCAAAAACTACCAACCGTATTGGTTTACGGGCACATGGACGTGATGCCGGTTGACCCTATCGACTTATGGGATAGTAAACCTTTTGAACCTGAAATACGTGATGGTAAAATTTATGCGCGTGGAGCTGATGATGATAAAGGACAATCATTTATACAACTGAAGGCTTTTGAATACCTTGTAGCTAATGGCTTGCTAAAATGCAACGTTAAATTTATGGTAGAAGGAGAAGAAGAAGTTGGCTCTCCCAATTTAGGCGCTTGGTGCGAAGAGCACAAAGAGATGTTAAAGGCTGACGTTATTTTGGTATCTGACACGGGAATGTTAGCTAGAGATATTCCTTCAATAACTACAGGACTTCGTGGTTTAGCTTACTGGCAGGTAGAAGTTACTGGACCAAACCGCGACTTGCACTCAGGAATTTATGGTGGTGCTATTGCTAATCCTATCAACGTACTATGTGATATGATAAGTCAAATGACTGATAAAAATAACAAAGTTACTATCCCAGGCTTTTACGATGATGTAGAAGAAGTTTCTGAAAAAGAACGCACATTATTAAACAAAGCTCCTTTTGATTTAGAGGAATACAAAGAGTCTTTAGATGTGAAAGCAGTGCATGGTGAGGAAGGATTTAACACAAGAGAGCGTACAGGAATCCGTCCATCATTCGATGTGAATGGTATCTGGGGTGGCTACACCGGTGAAGGTGCTAAAACGGTAATTCCTTCAAAAGCTTATGCGAAAATTTCTTCACGCCTAGTACCTAATCAGGATTATCATAAAATTGCTGATTTGTTCAAAAAGCATTTTGAGTCAATTGCTCCTGATTATGTAAAAGTAAATGTTGAAGTTTTACATGGAGGTCAAAGCTACGTATGCCCTATTGATTCTAAAGCTTACGAAGCTGCTTCAAAAGCATTTACAGAAGTATATGGCAAAGAGCCTGTTCCTGTCCGTAGCGGTGGCAGTATTCCTATTATTTCCACATTTGAAGATGTGTTGGGTATCAAGTCATTATTAATAGGATTTGGTTTAGAGTCTAATGCGATTCATTCTCCCAACGAGAATTTCCCATTAGAGCAACTATATAACGGAGTAGAAACTGTTGTGTCCTTCTACAAACATTTTACAGCATAGAACTCATTAAGAGAATTGGATATGGTTTTGGGCTTGTTTCAAAATAGTTTATCCAATTCTTTATTTTAGATTATGACTACTGATTTTAATATTGAAATACTTGCCTGTGTCACTTGCAATAACGCAATTCTTCAAGACTTAGGATCTCTGCAAGGAGTATTTGGTGCCACCATTGACCGTATTAATGGAAAAATAAGTATTATTCATACAGATGAAATCAGCAGAGACAGTTTAAAAGAAAAACTTTCCGGACTAGGATTTAAAATCATTGAAGATTAAGCCTTTATTTTTGAAGCTTGAAATATTTATCCATAACTAAGAGCGAGAGTAATTTTTCTCGCTTTTTGTTTTTAAATTGCTCAACATGTTTATTGGCATTTCGGATAATTTCTTTGGAAGCAACTGGATTGTTGTGATAAAAGGTAATTTTCTCAATTAAATCTGAAAAATCATCTTTCACTTCTATATAATGATAGTCGGGAATAAGAGTCCCTTCCATAAACCAGGTTTCGTATTTAGGTCTAGGCATTACGGCAATAGAATTAGAAGACATCACCCACTTTAAATTTGTGGCAACGTCATTCCCTTCCAAACTCATCACAAACTGATACTTTAAATGCTCATAAATGGGTAACTTTTCTTTAAGTTCATAATCAAAGTCAACCAAGTTATCATTAATATGCCCAATGTCACATAGTGGATGGTTATGATACTCCTCTATAAAATTCATACGTGTTTTCTTACGAGGATTTGCTTTTCCTCTCCATAGCAATTTGAATTCTTTATCTTCAAAATCTCTTTTGTCATTCACAAAAACAAAATGACGAACTTTGTTTAATTTTAACAATACGCTATTCTCATTTTCACCGTGTATAGGACGACTTTTGACGAAAGAAAGTTCTTCTGGAATTTCAGTCACATCCCCTAAAATATAATTCATAGTATGTGTATCTGGGAAATATCTTGAATACTGGTAAATATCAAAAAAATAATTCTTGCAACGTGCTCTATATTTAAAATCACTTAGTTTCTCCCCTTTTTTCAATGCAAATTTCTGGTCAATTTTAAGGTAATAATCTAAGCGTTTTTGCAGGTATTCTCTATCAAAGTCTGAAACTTTTTTTAATTCATACTCAAGTCTTAATTGACATAATTTTCTTGGTATAATGAGTCGAAGATAGTTTAGAAGAAAATAGGTAAACTTACTATTTTTCCAGAATGCTGATCGAAATTGTGCATAGAATTTTTGCATAGACTCCATGGGCACAAATATAAATGATTTTTTTATAGTATAATAAAAAAGCACCTTTCTGGCAGGAAAGATGCTTTTTCAATATCATCAAACACCAAACTACTTGATTTCCAACAATTCTACATCGAAAACAAGTGTAGATCCGCCTTTTATTTTAGGAATTTCCCTATCACCATAAGCTAATTCCGATGGGATAAACAACTTCCATTTAGAACCAACAGGCATTAACTGTAAGGCTTCATCCCAACCTTTAATGACTCTTCCTTCTCCCACTACGAATTCGAATGGAGCACGTCCTTCATTTTCTGTAGTATCAAATACAGTTCCATCAATTAAGGTACCTTTATAATTCACTTTTACAGTATCTCCTTTTTGTGGCACTTTGCCCTCTCCCTGCTCTATAACTTGGTATTGCAAACCGCTTTCAGTGGTAATAACACCAGCCTTTTCCTTGTTTTCTTCCAAAAACTTCACTCCTTTGTCTTTGTTTTCTTCAAGGTCTTGTTTTGCTTTTTCTCTTTTCTTCTCGTTTTGTTTCGCTAAATAACCATTCCAAATACGAATAGCTTCATCTCTAGTAATTTTAGCAGTTGTATCCTCTTCCAATCCAACAACAAGTCCTGAATGAATAAGATCATGATTCAAAACTTCATTTTCAAGAGAATTCTTTTTGATATCAGAACCTATCAACACGCCGAAGCTATAACTAGCTGAATCTAGATCAGAAGTAAGAGTTGGGTTTTTATCAACAGTCTGTTTCCCACATGAAGCTAATAGGGCTACTACCCCTAAAATTAAAAATACTTTTTTCATTGTTAATTATTTTAATATTGTTTATTTGATTATTCTGGTTTGTCCGTAGAAACTATTTCTAGCAATTCTATCTCGAAAATAAGTGTTTCGTTTGCTCCTACTGCTCTTCCTGCTCCACGCTCTCCATATGCCAAATCTGAGGGAATGTATAACTTCCACTTAGCACCTATTGGCATCATTTGGAGACCTTCAACCCATCCATCAATCATATCCATCACTTTAAACTCTATGGGATTCTCTCTGTTCCAATTTTCATCAAAAACTTCTCCATCTATCGTTGTACCTCTATACAGACATTTCACTGTACTATACAAACTTGGACGTGGACCTTCTGCCATCTTTAGCATTTCATACTGCAATCCACTGGGTGTTGTGTAAACTTCGTCTCTTTTAGCATTCTCTGCAAGAAATGCCTCTCCTTTTGCTTTATTTTCTTCTGCTTTTGCTTGGCGTTTCCCCATGATGTAACCAACTAATAGACTATCAGCCTTTGACATGTCCCACAGTGTTTCCTCGTTATTTATCTTCTGACGCAATGCTTCAAAGAAAACAGCTTGATTAATATTATCAATATCTGTACGCAACAAGCTTTCGCCCATTGAAATACCAATACTGTAACTTAATGAGTCCCTCATATCCTTCAAAGGAACTTTCTTTTCCTGACTAAATGCTGTGTTGAAAAAAGTAGCTGTGCAAATAACAATAAGTAGGTATTTTTTCATTGAAATTTTTCATTTTAAAATTACAACTACAAAGGTACAATTTTATTTTCTGACAGTACAATAGCATATTCCTCTATTTCTAAGTGTTTTTGCAATAAATATCCTAACTTTGTCATAAACTATATATTATTTTTCAAAATTATACTTATGAAAACAGTGCAAGTTTTAGATAAAAGGTTCAAACTATCTATATCTGAAGAGGATATTCAAAAACGTGTAAATGAAATCGCTCAGCAGATGAATAAAGACTTAGAAGGTAAATCTCCTTTATTCGTCTGTATCCTGAATGGTGCGTTTATGTTTGCTTCAGACATTTTCAAACAAATCACGGTTGAGAATTCCTCTATAACTTTCTTTAGACTTTCTTCATACGTTGGGACAAAATCTACAGGAAAAATAAAACTTATTATGGGTTTTACAGAAGATTTAGCAAATCGCACTGTAGTCATCTTAGAAGATATCGTGGATACTGGCGTTACTATCCAAAATACAATAGAGCAGGTAAAAGCTCACAAACCAAAAGAAATTTATATTGCAACTCTAGTCTATAAACCAGAGGCTTGTAAAGTTCCTGTAAACTTAGATTATGTGGGTTTTGAAATCCCCAATAAATTTATAGTTGGCTATGGACTAGATTATGATCTTATGGGACGCAACTTGCCGGCTATTTACACTTTAGCAGAAGATGAATAAGAGACAGTTACATATCATCATTATGGGCGCTCCTGGCTGTGGTAAAGGTACGCAAGCGAAACAGATTGTGTCAAATTTCGGTTTCGTGCATCTTTCTACAGGGGAATTATTTCGTAAAAAATATTCTCAAAAAAATCAGGAAACTATAGCTTTTAAACATGCTATTGATAAAGGCGGTTTTTTTAGTGATGAGATGGCTTATCAGATTATTCAAGATTTCATTAGTGAGAATAGTGAAGTGGAAGGGATTATTTATGATGGATTTCCTCGAGATATTGCACAAGCAAAATATTTCAGGAAGCATATTTGCACAAATCCTATCGTTATTGAATTAAAAGCTGATGAGGAGCAACTTATCGACAGGATACTCAAACGGGCGTCTAAAAAAAATCGTAAAGATGATCAATCAGAAAAAACTATTCAACACCGAATGGAGCTGTACCGAAAGAAAACCTATCCTGTGGTAGATTTATTCGCTAAAGAAGATTTACTGCATACATACCACAGTGAAGGCAAGATTGAAAAGGTCGCCAATCAAATAAAAGAGTTAATCGAAAAAATGCAACAAAAACACTAAAGAATAATGGCAGAATCAAATTTTGTAGATTATGTAAAGATATTTACCCGTTCTGGAGCTGGAGGAAATGGCTCTGCCCACTTACGTCGTGACAAGATAACTGCAAAGGGCGGTCCCGATGGCGGGGATGGTGGTCGCGGTGGACACGTCATTTTGCGTGCAAACCCTCAACTATGGACACTCATTCATCTAAAATACCAACGCCATGTCTTTGCAAAAGATGGGGAGAACGGTAGCCAGAGCCGAAGTACCGGAGCCAATGGCGAAGATGCTATTATTGAGGTACCACTGGGAACTGTGGCTAAAGATGCTGATACTGGCGAAATTATAACAGAGATTACTGAAGAAAATGACGAAGTAATTCTTCTTAATGGCGGTCGTGGCGGTCAAGGTAATTGGCACTTTAAATCAGCAACGATGCAAACGCCACGTTTTGCCCAAACGGGTGGCGAACGTAAAGAACGTACAGTTATACTTGAACTAAAAGTACTTGCAGATATTGGATTAGTAGGTTTCCCTAGTGCGGGAAAATCTACGTTATTGTCTGTAGTTTCTGCAGCTAAACCTAAGATTGCTGCTTATCCATTTACTACATTAGTCCCCAATTTGGGTATCGTTACCTATCGTGACAATCTTTCATTTGTAATGGCAGACATTCCTGGCATCATTGAAGATGCACATCTAGGCAAAGGTCTGGGCATCAGATTCCTACGGCATATTGAAAGAAATGCCACACTTCTCTTTATGGTACCTGCTGATACTAAAGACATTAAAAAGGAATACGAAATACTACTCAACGAATTAAAACAATATAATCCAGAGTTGCTCGATAAAAAGAGACTATTGGCTATTTCTAAGTCAGACTTACTAGACGATGAATTAATTGCCGAAATGAAACAAGAGTTACCGGAAAATATACCAACTATTTTTATCTCAAGTGTATCGGGAAAAGGAATTACGGAATTGAAAGATATGATTTGGAAGACACTTAATTGATTACTTTTTTAGATTATAGGTGATGGCTAACTATGCTGAAATTATTACGAAAATATATAATGACACTTTAGCTATAAAAGATAAAGGAAGTTTAGCTACGTATATCTCAGAATTGGCAAATACTGATTCTAATAAGTTTGGTGTCTATATAACTACTGTAGATGATGCAAGTTTTGGAATAGGTGACTATTTAGAATCTTTTTCTATTCAAAGTATCGTAAAAGTGCTTTCCTTGGCTATTGCTTACAAACTTTTTGGGGAGGATATTTGGAAACGCGTTGATGTAGAGCCTTCTGGCAATAGTTTTAATTCTTTGATTCAATTAGAGGCAGATAACGGAATACCACGGAATCCTTTTATCAACGCAGGAGCCATTGTAACTTCTGATATTCTTCTAAGCTATTTGCCTGACACCAGAAAATATTTCTTAGATTTTATAAGGGAGTTGGCTGGAAATGACGACTTAGATTATTGTGAACGTATCGCTGACTCCGAGTGGGCTACAGGATATCGGAACATTGCAATATGTAATTTTTTAAAATCTTTCGATAATATCCAAAATGACCCCAATGAGGTACTCGATTTATATTTTAACCTGTGTTCTATTGAGGTGAATTGTAAAGATTTGTCGAATATTTTCTCCCTTTTTGCAAACGAAGGGCGCATGCTCAATAAAAACAAGCAGGTTTTAACGAAGAGCCAAACCAAGCGTATTAATGCTATTATGCAAACCTGTGGTTTTTATGACCAGTCAGGAGATTTTGCTTTCAGAGTAGGTTTGCCGGGAAAAAGTGGCGTTGGTGGCGGTATCGTTGCCATACATCCTGAGCGTTATGCTATTACCACCTGGAGTCCAAAGCTGAATGAAAAAGGTAACTCATACAGAGGAATGTATTTTTTAGAAAATTTCACTACTGAAACAGAATTTTCTATTTTCTAGATTGTCGCCGTTCCTCACGACGCTTTCTGCGACTTTCTTTCTTATTATAGCCTATTTCGCCTTGGAATTCCTGATTTCTCTCATGTATGGCTACCACACATTTCTTTACTTTTTCAGGTGTTAATCTTCCAACATAGGGTTCCCAAAAGCTATCATTATTAAAGGAAGTCACATCAGTTTCTTCAATAGCATCTTTGGCGTCTTTATTTTTCTTCCAAAAAGCTGTAGCATCACCATCAAACAGCCTAGGTTGCTGATAGAAAAATTCTGATTCTGCATAGCTGTCCAGCAATCGTCTCTTTTTTCTCATAGAGCCACCAAATCTAAGATAGTCATAGGTTTTGTACCATTTTCCATCATTCCCAATTGCATAAGAGTTCATCATGGTTAATTGATCCAATACGGGTCTGTAGCCCATTAATCGGATAACACTTCGCGCTATCCACGGCACAAATTCTTTATATAAATCCACATTTTGGTTTGCAATTCGGATTTCTGAAAAAGCATAGGTTGCACTGTCAATAAGCAACTGACCTTTAATAATTGTTTTCCTTTTATGTATTAATTCGACTAACACACGATGTGAAGTTCTGCCTCTATACTTCATAGTGCCATTATATTTTAACTCAGACGAAACATCTAATCCTATGCTTAGTCCTTTTTTATTTGAGTCTTCATCACTTTCCTCCACAGCATCTTGTTCCCTACTTATTTCAGAAAATAATATCGTCGGATCTAAACCGGTAATCTCACGGGTAATGGCTTCATTAAAAAAAGAAATGGTATCTTCTTTCATTTTAAACATATCATTCAAAGTCCACAGTTGCAGTGAATCTTGAATGCCTCGTGCTTTCAAAGTTTTATTGATTTGATGATATTCTCCGGTAGTATGTTTGGGCAGTTTTAATTTATAAGCATCTACAATATTTTCTGAAGCTCGAAAACAAACACCTTTATCAAAATACAGTTCCCTATTGAAGTTTCGTTGCACTGTAGAATGGTCAACATCATGATTTTTAGCTCTATTTTTAGCTGCCTTTTCTAAAAGTTCATAAGGATTTATGGGATAAATAACCACCTCCCCCAACACATTACTATCCAGTTCCAATTTTATCAATTGGTTTTTCATTAAATCGCTTATGGCTATTGTTTTCTCTTTGTACGATAAAGAACTGACTACAATACTATCCTGCTCATATCCAGCAGGTAAATCCAAAACGTAATCCCCATTTTCATCCGCCTGTACACCATACAGCGTGTTTTTAATAATAAGCATCGCAAATGGAACAGGGTTCTCACCCCCTGCCTCCTCTACCCTTCCAGTATAAATTTTATTTTCAGCTTTTATTGAACTGAAAATTAAAACTGTGAGCAACACAAGCAGGAAACGTTTCATAGACTTTATTTTTGGGTTTTAGATTTTCCAAAAGTAGAAAAACTCTATTCTTAAAAACGAGTAACAATTCACATTTACCATATTTTAACACAAAGCATAAGCCCCTTAACATTCTTTGTTTTTTTGAATAAAGCGTATCTTTGTCTTAATTACAACAAAATAAAATGGCAAGATATTTTGTAGAATTAAACTATAAAGGCACTGATTTTCATGGTTGGCAAGTGCAACCCAATGCCGTAACCGTACAAGAAACTTTAGAAAAAGCTTTTAGTCTAATCCTAAGAGAAGATGTTAAAATAATAGGCTGTGGCCGTACGGATACTGGCGTACACGCGCAACAGTTTTTTGCACATTATGATAGCGAAAACCTTAGCATACCATTAGAAAAGCTATGTTACAAATTGAATAGCCTGCTTCCTAAGAGCATTGCTATCCAAAGGATTTTTGAAGTACAAAACAAGACACATGCACGTTTCGATGCGACTTCGCGGACTTATAAATATTATATTTCAAAAGTAAAAACGCCTTTTGACTATGAAAAAAGCTATTTCTACCCTTTTGCTTTAGACCTTCAAAAGATGAACGAAGCCTCTCAATTATTGATGAAATATGAGGATTTCACCAGCTTTAGTAAATTACATACTGATGTAAAAACGAATATTTGCCAAATTAGAGATGCACATTGGAAAGAAAATGACGAGCTATTAATTTTTACGATTACAGCAGATAGATTTTTGAGAAATATGGTGCGTGCTATAGTCGGCACGTTATTGGAAGTTGGAAAAAATAAATGCACTGTCCGCGATTTTCAAGATATCATTTTAGCAAAAGACAGGGCTAGAGCAGGTAGCTCTGCACCCCCGGAAGGTTTATTTTTACACAAAATCGCTTATCCTTTTATAAATTAATTGAACACAGAATGTACTATACGATAGAGACACAAGATAAAGAAACCAATGCCCGTGCTGGAATATTGCATACCGAACGTGGCGATATACACACCCCTATTTTCATGCCTGTGGGCACACTTGGAACGGTAAAAGGAATTCATTTTAAAGAATTACGAGAAGATGTGAATGCTGAAATTATTCTTGGCAATACTTATCATCTTTATCTCCGTCCCGGGTTAGAGGTTTTGGAAGAAGCTGGCGGTGTTCATAAATTCAATGGCTGGGATAGACCAATGCTGACCGACAGCGGTGGTTTTCAAGTATTTTCTTTAGCAGAGAACAGAAAACTGACAGAGGAAGGAGCAACATTTCGTTCTCACATTGATGGCTCGAAACATCTTTTTACTCCAGAAAATGTGATGGATATCCAGCGCATTATCGGTGCTGATATCATGATGGCATTTGATGAGTGCCCTCCCGGAGATGCTCTGTATGATTATGCAAAAAAATCATTAGACCTTACCGAACGATGGCTAGACCGTTGCGTAAAACGCTTTGATGAAACCCAACCTAAATATGGCTACGAACAACAACTCTTCCCTATTGTACAAGGTTGCACGTATAAAGATTTAAGAATACGCTCTGCTGAGAACATAGCAAAATTAGACCGTGCAGGAAATGCTATTGGAGGCTTAGCTGTAGGTGAACCAGCTGAAGTGATGTACGAGATGATAAGTGTGGTCAATGAAATCTTACCAAAAAGCAAACCACGCTATCTAATGGGTGTAGGTACTCCCGAGAACATTTTAGAAGCTATTGCATTGGGTGTAGATATGTTTGACTGCGTAATGCCTACACGAAACGGTCGCAATGGCATGATTTTCACAAGTGAAGGGAGTATTAATATCAAAAATAAAAAGTGGGAAAAAGATTTCTCTCCATTAGACCCAGACGGTACATCATTCGTAGATTCTGCCTATTCTAAAGCGTATGTAAGACACCTTATTAAAGCAAACGAAATGCTTGGAGCACAGATTTGCAGCCAACACAATATAGCCTTTTATCTGTGGCTGGTAAGAGAAGCGCGTACACATATTAACAATGGAAATTTTAATTTGTGGAAAAATGAAATGGTAAAAAAGTTAGGAGTTAGGCTATAATTTTATAGCTTTACCGATTAAAATTGGCTATTTATGCTAAAAAAGATAGACTGGTATATTATCAAGAAATTCCTCGGGACTTTCTTTTTTTCACTACTCCTCATTATTATAGTAGTGCTTGTATTCACTTACTCTGAACAGGCTGATAATTTCCAGTACAACAATGCTCCAAGTGATGTTATTGTAAAATATTATTTAACATTAGCGCCTTTCTTTGCAACACTTTTCAGTCCTACTTTTACATTCATTGCGGTGGTCTTTTTCACTTCTAAGATGGCTTTTAACTCTGAAATTATAGGAATGTTTAGCAATGGAATTAGTCTACACCGATTGCTTAGACCATATTTTGTGGGTGCATTTATAATTGCTGCCTTTTCTTTTATCCTTACCAACTTTATTTTGCCATCAACAAATGAGATTAAAAATGATATCTATGATAATTATATCACTAAAAGACGTGGAGGACAGCAAAATACCAACATTCATATGCAATTAGAAAAGGGACTGTTTATTTCTATCGGTTCTTATTCTACTGATAAAGAAATAGGAAGACGGGTAAAAATGGAACGTTTCGAGGATGGGGTTATGCAATCTACACTCACAGCTTCAGAAATTGTATGGAATAACGACAATCAAAATTGGACTTTAAAACAATATAACATTCGAGATATTAACGATTTAAGTGAAACGATAACAAAAGGTAGAGCATTAGATACAGTTATCAATCTCGTACCCTCTGAACTGATAATAAAAGACAACTCTACAGAGTCTATGACCTTAGTCGAGTTATATCGATTCATAGAAGATCAGAAAACAAAAGGAACTAATAATGTAGCTGAGTATCAAGTTAAACTATACGAACGTTTGGCAAGTCCGTTAGCTACATTTATTTTAACACTTATAGGTGTTTCTCTTGCCTCAAGAAAAATACGAGGCGGAGTTGGACTACATTTAGGATTAGGACTGCTTATTGCTTTCTCTTTCCTTATGTTTATGAGAGTATCTACGGTTATTGCTTCCGCAGGTACAATCACTCCATTGCTTGCAATCTGGCTACCCAATATTATTTTTGCCTTGATTGCCTATATTCTGTATAGATTAGCACCGAAGTAAACAACTAAAATCATTAATGTATGGCATTAACAAGAAACATCCTTGACTTAAGGAAAAGAAAACAAACTATTGAAAAAGGCGGTGGCGACAAAGCCATCCAGAAACAAGTATCTATGGGTAAGTTGACTGCACGTGAACGTATCCTTGCGATAGTTGATGAAGATTCTTTCAACGAGTATGATATGTTTGTTGAACATCAAGCTCGTGATTTTGATATGGACAAAAAAGTCCTTCACGGTGATGGTGTTATTACAGGAACAGGAACGATATTCGGACGCCCTGTTTGTATTTATGCACAAGATTTTACCGTTGCCGGCGGTTCGCTAGGTTTAATGCATGCTAGAAAAATCACTAAAATGATGGATCATGCCTTAAAACTGCGGGTGCCCCTTATTGGTATTAATGATTCTGGTGGAGCACGTATTCAAGAGGGAGTTAATTCTCTAGCAGGTTATGGTGAAATATTTTTCCGAAACACTTTGGCATCAGGCGTTATTCCTCAACTATCAGTGATTTTAGGGCCTTGTGCAGGGGGCGCGGTATATTCTCCTGCCCTCACCGACTTTGTTTTTGTGGTAGAGAATATTTCTAAAATGTTTATCACAGGACCTGAAGTGATTAAAACAGTGCTTGGTGAAGAAATAAGTATGGAAGATCTCGGTGGTGCAAAAGTTCATAGTGAAATCACTGGGAATGCACACTTTTATGCGCTAAGCGAAAAAGAGTGTTTTAAGCAAATCAAAGAATTGCTTTCATTCATTCCTTGGAATAATGGAGAAAAAGCGCGCTCATATCCCGCAAAAAAGCCAAAGAGAGGCTATAAAATTCAAAATATCGTTCCTAACGATCCTTCTCAACCTTATGATGTCCGAGATGTGATAAAATCATTAGTGGATGAGTCTTACTTCTTCGAAGTGATGGAGAAATTTGCTCCAAATATTGTTATTGGTTTTGGTCGCTTAGAAGGTGATACTATAGGCTTTATAGCTAACCAGCCAAAATATTTAGCAGGTGTGCTAGATTGCGACTCTTCTGATAAAGCCGCACGTTTTATCCGCTATTGCGATGCTTTCAATATCCCTATTATCACTTTAGAAGATATGCCTGGTTACCTTCCGGGAGTTGATCAAGAACATATGGGTGTAATCCGCCACGGTGCTAAAATTCTATATTCTTACAGTGAAGCAACAGTTCCTAAGATTACAGTAGTACTTCGCAAGGCCTATGGTGGTGGTTATATTGCCATGAACTCTCGCCATTTGCGTGCTGACTTTATGTTCTCATGGCCAAATGCTGAAATTGCAGTGATGGGTCCAGAAGGTGCTGCAAATATTATTTTTAGAAAAGAGATAATGAATGCTGAAGATCCTGACAAAATGCGTAAACTTAAAGTAAAAGAATACAAAGAAAAGTTTGCCAACCCTTATGTAGCAGCTGCCAAAGGTTATATTGATTCGGTAATAGAGCCTGAAGAAACCAGAAAAACATTGATACATGCCGTAAACGTTTCTAAGAACAAGCATGATGGACGTCCAAAGAAGAAACATGGATTACCTCCATTTTAAAATGATTGTATTATGACGAAAGAAAAAAAGAAACGAAATAAGAGCTTGATTGTTAGCGGACAAAAATTTTATACTCAGCTAACGCCAAAGTTTGAAAGCAGAACTGCTTGGGAAAAAGCAAACCCTAAACATCTACGCGCAATTATTCCCGGGAATATTGAAGACATTGTAGCTGTAGAGAAGAAACGATACAAGAAGGGCGATGTTTTATTAACATTTAAAGCAATGAAAATGTTAAACACTGTCCTCATGCCCTTTAGTGGTGTTGTAAAAAAAATACATGTAAAAAAAGGTGATGTTTTGACTAAAAACCAACTAATGGTGGAAATAGAATAATTTTTTTTTAACTTAAAAAGCAATATTATTTGACATAGTATTGCTTTTTTTTGTATATTTGTATCGTTCAAGCAGAAATGAATGAATCTTTTTTCATTTAAATCATGCGAGATTATAGTTGTTTAGTAGTATTTAGAAGGCGTCTAGTAATAGGGCGCCTTCTTGTTTTTATTGCATTTTTACTTATATTTACACTCAAATATTTCAAAAATTATTTTAAACTTATATTCCATGAAACTTAAAAACATTTTTATTCTTCTTGCATCAGTAGGACTACTTGCAAGTTGTAACGAGAAAAAAGAAGGAACGACTATGGCAGAAGACAACCCATTTGCTAAAGAATCAACATTAGCACACGGATTTCCCGATTTCGCTAATATAGAAGAAAGTGATTATGCTCCAGCATTTGAAGAAGGCATCAAACAAAAAAGAGAAGATATAGATGCAATTGTCAATAATAGTGATGATCCTACATTTGACAATACTATAGTGGCTATGGAACGCTCAGGAAAGTTGCTACGAAGAGTCTCTAATGTGTTTTTCAACATCACTTCGGCAGAGACAAATGACAACTTACGCTCTATTGAAAAGGACTTAGCACCTAAGCTTTCAAAACTTAGCGATGATATAAAGTTAAATGAAAAATTGTTTGAACGTATTAAAGCTGTAAAAGAGAGTGATGAAGCGAAGAGTTTAGGAACAGCAGAAACACGCCTGTTGGATGATTACTATAAAGACTTCGTAAGAGGCGGGGCAAATTTGAATGAAGAAGACAAAGAAAAACTTCGCGAGATTAATAAAGAACTTTCATTACTTTCTATAGAATTTGGCGATAATGTTCTTAAAGAGAATAACAAGTATGAGTTAGTTATCACTGATGAGAAAGACTTAGCAGGTTTACCACAAAGCGTTATAGATGCAGCAAAAGCAACAGCTGACGAGCATGAAAAAGATGGCTGGATGTTTACCATTCACAAGCCTAGTTTATTGCCTTTCTTAACTTACGCAGACAATAGAGAACTACGTAAGGAAATGTTTATGGCATACATTAATAAAGGTAATGGTGGTGAATTCAATAACAAGGAGATTCTCAAAAAAATGGTAGAGCTTCGCATTAAGAAAGCAAACCTTTTAGGCTACCCAACCCATGCACATTTTATCTTAGAAAAGAACGTAGCAAAGAATCCCGATAACGTAAAAGAATTACTGAATAAACTTTGGACTCCAGCCTTAGAAAAAGCAAAAGAAGAAAGAGCACAAATGCAGGCTATCATCAAAAAAGAAGGTGGCGATTTCGATTTAGAAGCTTGGGACTGGTGGTATTATGCTGACAAAATCAAACAAGCAGATTATTCTCTCGATGAAGAAGCTCTTAGACCTTATTTCCAATTAAAAAATGTAAGAGACGGAGTTTTTATTGTAGCAGAAAGATTATTTGGAATTAAATTTACAAAAGTTGATAGTCTAAAAGGATATCACCCTGATGTAGAGGTTTTTGAAGTGACCGATTCAGACGGATCTCACCTTGCTATGTATATGGCAGACTATTTCCCACGTCCAGGTAAAAGCAATGGTGCTTGGATGAACGCATATCGTAAGCAATCAAATCTGGATGGTAAATATGTAACTCCAATTATTACTAACGTTTGTAACTTTACTAAACCTGTGGGTGACAAACCTGCTTTATTAAGCTTAGAAGAAGTACAAACACTTTTCCATGAATTTGGGCATGCATTGCATGGAATGCTTTCTGATGGTAAATATCCATCACAGACTGGAACTTCAGTTTCACGCGATTTTGTAGAATTACCTTCACAGGTATTAGAAAACTGGGCAATGGAACCTAAGGTGATGAAGCTCTATGCAAAGCATTATAAAACCGGTGAAACAATTCCTGATGAACTTATTGCAAAAATTAGGAAAGCAGGAACGTTTAACCAAGGTTTTGCAACTACAGAATACTTAGCAGCATCATTGTTAGATATGGAATGGCATAGTTTAACAGAGCCTTTTGAGGGAGAAGTTATCGAGTTTGAAGAAAATTTCCTTAATAAAGAAAAAGGATTGATTCCTGAAATTGTATCGAGATATAGAAGTCCATATTTCAGTCACATTTTTGCAGGAGGCTATTCTGCAGGATACTACGGATACATCTGGGCTGAAGTCTATGATGCTGACACTTACAGTTTTTTCAAAGAAACAGACGTATTTGATCAAGAAAAAGGAATGAAATTCCGCAATACGATTTTATCACAAGGCGGTTCAGTTGATTCGGAAGAATTATACAGAGAGTTCCGCGGACAAGATCCTGATATCGAAGCATTAATTGAAAAAAGAGGATTAAAATAGTTCAGCATATTTTTTCGAATAACTAACTATGAATAGTTTTACACTATTAGCTATTGTAGCAGGATACTTCGGTATCCTGCTACTTTTATCATATACTACCGCTAAAAATACAAACAACGATACCTTTTTTCGTGCCAATAAACAATCACCATGGTATTTAGTCGCCTTTGGAATGATAGGTGCTTCACTATCAGGAGTTACGTTTCTTTCTATTCCTGGCGTTGTTGGTTCAGGTGGTACCAATAGCAATCTTGCCTATATGCAGATTGTGTTTGGCTATGTTTTTGGCTATATCGTCATTGCAAACATATTACTACCTCTCTACTACAAACTAAATCTCACTTCAATTTATACCTATCTTGAACAGCGGTTTGGAAGCACTTCACACAAAACAGGTGCTGTTTTGTTTATGGTTTCAAAAATAATTGGTGCAGCATTCCGTCTTTTTCTTGTGGTTATTGTATTGCAAAATTTTATTATGGAAGACTTGGGTGTACCTTTCTATATCACTGCTGTAGCCACATTAATGCTCATATGGCTTTATACTTTTCGCGGAGGAATAAAAACGATTGTCTGGACTGATACTCTACAAACAGCTTCGATGCTTCTATCCTTAGTGTTTTCTGTGATAATATTAACGAATGCTTTAGAGTTGGACTCTTGGAGTAAATTTGTCAGCACTATTGAAGAAAGTGGATATGCTAAAATGTTCTACTTTGATAATGGTTGGGGCGATGCCAACTTCTTCTGGAAGCAATTTTTTAGTGGTATGTTTATCACAATCGTAATGACGGGACTCGACCAAGATATGATGCAAAAAAATCTCACTTGTAAAACGCTAAAAGATTCTCAGAAAAACATGTACACTTTAGGGTTCGCACTCGTCCCTGTAAATTTTATTTTTTTACTCTTGGGAATATTGCTTTTTCTATATATGGGAAAATTTGGTATTCCAGTTCCTACCGAAGAATTAGCTGGAGTTGTAAAGCCAAGATATGATTTAGTTTATCCCACGATTGCATTGAAGCATTTCAGTCCTGCAGTAGGTATTGTTTTCATTATTGGTGTAGTAGCGGCTGCTTTTTCAAGTGCAGATTCTGCGCTCACATCACTTACCACCTCCTATTCTGTTGATTTCTTAAATATGGATAAAAAAGAGAATAAAGACTTTACTATTAAAAGAAATTTTATCCATGTGGCATTTTCTATCATTCTATTAATAACACTACTTGGTTTTTGGATTATCAATGATGAGTCTGTCATTAATTCTCTGTTCAAAGCGGCAGGATATACTTACGGCCCATTACTGGGACTTTTTAGTTTTGGTTTATTTACGAAATACCAAATTAGAGATAAATTGGTGCCCTTCATTGCCATTTTATCACCTATTCTTACTTATTTGTTTAGTAAGTATTCCAAAGAACTATTATGGGGCTACGAAGTCGGTTTCGAATTGCTAATTATTAATGGATTATTAACTTTTGTTTTATTAATGCTAAGTAGAAAAAAGAACGAATAATGAGAGTTGATAAATCACAAATACTCGAAAACATTTGCTACACAAAATTAGTCTACAATAGAATTATCAAGAAGCTAAACGCTGAATTAGCACGTAAAGAAATTCAAGAGTTTATATTTTCATGTTTAGAAAAGACACCCGAAACATCGTTTCAAAAGAAAGGGAAGAATTATTAAATTCATGCTATTGAAAACAATTTAAGAATTACAATAAATTCAAATACTTTTAGAATAATAACAGTTGACAAATTAAAATAATTATGACGCTAATAAAATCAATATCAGGAATACGTGGCACTATTGGAGGAAAGGTTTCGGAAGGACTTACACCTATAGATGTAGTAAAATTTACCGCGGCTTATGGACAATGGTTGAAAAATACTCAAGGACAATCTTGCAAAGTTGTAGTTGGGCGTGATGCCAGAATATCCGGGAAAATGGTTGAAGGATTGGTTTGCAACACATTATTGGGCATGGGGATTGATGTCATTCATCTAGGACTAGCAACTACTCCTACGACAGAATTAATGGTCACAGCGTTCGATGCAAACGGTGGTTTAATTTTAACTGCTAGCCACAACCCAAAACAATGGAATGCTTTGAAAATGCTTAATGAGAAAGGAGAATTTCTAACTGCAGCAGAAGGTGAATCTATTTTAAAGTTAGCAGATTCTAATCAAATAAATTTTGTAGATGTAGACGATTTAGGAGAAATAAAAACCGTTGAAGATGCACTAGAACGACATATTGAACACGTTAAAAATTTAAAATTAGTAGATGTTCAAGCTATAAAAGAAGCGAAGTTTAAAGTCGTGGTTGATGCAGTAAATTCTGTTGGTGGGTTGGCAATACCAAAGCTATTAAAAGAACTCGGCGTAGAAGTTGTCGAACTTTACTGCGAACCTAATGGTGAATTTCCTCATAATCCTGAACCACTACCCGAAAATCTTACAGAAATTTCTACTTTAGTGAAAGAAGAACAAGCACACCTTGGCATTGTTGTTGATCCTGATGTTGATAGATTGGCTTTTGTCTGTGAGGATGGTACTATGTTTGGTGAAGAATATACCTTAGTAGCTGTAGCTGATTATGTATTACAGCATACTCCCGGAAATACCGTTTCTAATCTTTCCTCAACTATGGCACTTCGAGATGTAACTGAAAAGCATAATGGTACTTATACCGCAGCTGCTGTTGGTGAAGTCAACGTAGTCTCTCAGATGAAAGCCACAAATGCCATCATCGGTGGTGAAGGGAATGGTGGTGTTATCTACCCCGAAAGTCACTATGGACGTGATGCCTTAGTTGGTGTAGGTCTTTTCCTATCACATTTAGCACATTCAAAAATGAGCTGTACAGAATTACTCAAAACGTATCCAGCTTACTACATTTCAAAAAATAAGATAGAACTAACCCCTGAAACTAATGTTGATGCTATTCTTGATGCTCTTAAAGAAAAGTATAAAGAAGAGGAAATCAATACGATTGATGGCGTAAAAATTATTTTTGGAAAAGAATGGGTTCATTTAAGAAAATCAAATACGGAGCCTATCATCCGGATTTATTCTGAAAGTAGTACATCGGAAAAAGCTGAAGCACTTGCTGAACAAATCAAACAAGATGTAAATAATCTTTAGATATTAATTTATGAAATAAAAAAGCTTTGCCTATCTCTTTCGAGGTTGACAAAGCTTTTTTTAGTTTAATGCTGAGTGTGGATTTACTTTGCTTTAGTTTTTAACAAAGCAATATTCAATACATCAGCAACTGTATCTACATAATGGAAATTTAACCCTTTTAAATACATTTCCTTAATTTCCGCTACATCTTTTTTATTATCAGACGATAAAATTACATCTTTGATTCCGGCACGCTTAGCTGCCAATATCTTTTCTTTGATACCTCCTACTGGCAGAACTTTACCACGCAAGGTAATTTCACCCGTCATCGCTAACTTATTGCGAACTTTTCTCTTAGTAAGTCCAGAAGCTATCGCTGTGGCTATTGTAATACCAGCTGAAGGACCATCTTTTGGTACAGCTCCTTCTGGAACGTGTAAGTGAACTTTAATCTTATCAAAATCTTCGGCTTTCATATTAAGCAAGTCAGAATTAGAGCGAAGGTATTGCAATGCTAATGTTGCTGATTCCTTCATTACATCCCCAAGATTACCTGTTAACGTAAGTTCACCTTTTCCTTTACTTACAGAGGTTTCTACGTAAAGAATAGTTCCTCCCATTGCAGTCCATGCTAAGCCAGTAACAACTCCAGCATATTCATTCCCCTCGTATATCTCCTTAGCAAATTTTGGAACACCAAGATAATCTTCCAACTGCTCAGCTTCGATAGTATAATTTTCTCCTTCTCCTTTTGCTATAGCAACTGCTAATTTACGCATCACCTCAGCAATTTTCTTATCTAAAGCACGAACTCCGGACTCTCTTGTGTATTCCTCAGCAATACGTTTTATAGCTCCGTCTGTTAACTCTACAGCTTTTTCATCAATACCATGTTCTTTCAACTGTTTAGGAATCAAGTGACGTTTAGCAATCTGCATTTTCTCTTCAATTATGTAGCCGTTAATGTCAATCAACTCCATGCGGTCAAGCAATGGACGTGGGATGGTGTTTAGCTGATTGGCAGTAGCAATAAAAAGCACTTTAGAAAGATCATAGTCTACATCTAAATAATTATCATGAAATGCATTATTTTGCTCAGGATCTAGAACTTCTAATAACGCAGATGAAGGATCTCCTCTGTGATCAGAACCTACTTTGTCAATTTCATCTAAAATAAATACTGGATTGGAAGCTTCCGCCTTCTTAATGCCACGAATAATACGTCCAGGCATTGCTCCAATATAAGTTCTTCTATGACCGCGTATTTCAGACTCATCATGCACCCCTCCTAAAGACATTCGAATATACTTCCGCCCTAGTGCCTCTGCTACAGATTTACCCAGTGAAGTCTTTCCAACTCCGGGAGGTCCATGAAGGCATAAAATAGGTGCTTTTAAATCTCCTTTCAATTTCAATACTGCTAAATGCTCAATGATTCTTTTTTTAATATTATCCAATCCATAATGATCTCGATTTAGCACTTCTTCTGCGTGGTCTAAGTCAAAATTATCTTTTGTATAGGTATCCCATGGCAATCCAACAAACTCTTGTAAATAAGTCAATTGAACAGAATAATCAGGAGCCGAAGGATTTAGTCTCTTTAGCTTCTTCAACTCTTTTTTAAAGATTTTAGACACTGACTTTTTCCAACGTTTCTTTTTAGCCAATGCTTCTAATTCTTTTACATCCTCATCAGCTGGGGTACCTCCTAATTCATCTTGAATGGTTTGCATTTGCTGATGCAAGAAGTATTCACGTTGTTTCCGACTCATATCATTATGAGCCTTATTCTGAATATCATTTTTAATTTCGAGCATTTGCAACTCTTTCACCAACTTTTGTAAAAGGAGTTCTGCTCTCTTATTGACATCATCTAAGTCTAAAAGTTCCTGTTTATCTTCAATATCGATATTTGAGTGAGTACAGATAAAATTGATTAGAAATGTAGGATACTCAATATTTTTAATAGCGAATGTCGCTTCAGAAGGCATATTTGGTGTTAATTTAATAATCTTCACCGCCGTCTCTCTGATTGCTGCCATTAAGGCAGTCATTCTTACATCTTCCGTATTTAATTTTGAATCTTCTAATAACGAAATATCTCCTGTTCTATATGGACTATCTCCTACTATTGCGTTGAGTTTAAAACGCCTGCGTCCCTGCAAAATAACAGTAGTTATATCATTGGGCATCTCCAGAATCTTTACAATCTCTGCAACTGTACCAATAGTATGCAAGTCTTTAAATTCTGGACTTTCAATGGTCTCATCCTTTTGGGTAACCGTACCTAACATCCCTCCTGATTTATTGATATGTTCAATAAGTTTCAATGATGACTTACGTCCTACGCTTATAGGCAGGATAACACCAGGGAATAATATAGAATTGCGTAGTGGTAATATTGGTAAGTGGTTTCCAACTTCTATATCTCCTATACTCTCCTCGTTACCTTCCATAAGTATCGGAACAAAATCATTATTCGACGAATCACTCATAGCAAAAGCCTCTAAAGCTATTTTTTTCTTTTGTTTCATATATAAATCTCCTCTGCCATATTGGCAGTATTTTAGTTGTTTTATCTCTTACCTATTATTAGGCAACAGTTATGCCAAAAAACAAAAGCCCGAGCTTATACGCTCGAGCTTTGTAGTTTTATGAAAATTGCAAATTACTTTTTGCGATTCGACATGTGATTTTTATACTTGTTCATAAACTTATCAACACGACCAGCGGTATCTACGAACTTCATTTTTCCTGTATAGAATGGATGAGAAGCACTTGAAATCTCCATTTTATATAATGGGTACTCCACTCCTTCTACTTCAACTGTCTCACTTGTTTTTACTGTAGATTTTGTCAAAACAATATTGTCTGTAGACATATCTTTGAATGCTACAATTCTAAAATCTGTTGGATGAATATCTTTTTTCATTTCTCTGAATATATTTTTCTCATTCTACTTTCGGACGGCAAAGATAGTTACTTTTTTGAAAAACACAAAAAACTTAACAAAATTATTATTGTTTAATTGCAGTTTCTAAACCTATAGTAATCATATCATTCAGAGAAGTTTGGCGCTCTTCTGAAGTTGTCTCCTCTCCTGTAACCAAGTGGTCACTTACTGTAAGGATAGAGAGTGCACGCTTATGATGCTTTGCAGCTAATGTATAAAGAGCTGTTGTTTCCATCTCTACGGCCATTACTCCAAAATCTGCCCATTTTTTCCATGAATTTGCACGATCTTCATCATAATAAAACACATCTGAGGTCAGAATACCACCAACATTTGTCTTTAGTCCTTTTTCTTTTGCTGCAATATATGCATCTAAAAGCATATCAAAATCAGCACAAGGCGCATAATCTTTTCCATCAAATCGGTTTCTATTGATAGCCGAATCAGTAGATGATGTCATTGCTAGGATTACTTCTTTTACATGAATATCGGGTTGAAAACAACCACAAGTTCCAATACGTATAAGATTTTCTACATCGTATTCTTGCATCAATTCTTCAATATATATAGAGATTGATGGAATCCCCATTCCTGTTCCTTGAACTGATACTTCTTTACCTTTATAAGTCCCAGTATATCCAAACATATTACGAACCTGATTATAGCATTTAACATCTTTAAGAAAATTCTCTGCTATATATTTTGCTCTTAAGGGATCACCGGGTAGCAATATTGTTTTTGCAATTTCGCCTTTTTTAGCTTCATTATGTGCTGTCATATCAATTGAGTTTTTATCTTTTTTACGAAGATACAATTTTTAAATAAACTACGAATAAGTTCTATAGACTAACAAAACTCCTTTATCAAAAGCTAAATAAAATGTATCTCCTTCTGATTGATTGAGCGTCCCTGAATTTAAATAAGGTAACGATTGATTCGTTAACGGATATTTGAGCCCCCTCGTTGTTATTTTCATACTCAAAGGTTGTGGGAATAATGAAACCTGTTGACCATTAAAAGATGTCAAAATTCCTGATTGTAACATTGTTATAAAAGAGCCTTCATTCGTATATAAAATTAAATCAATTTTAGTGGCATAATTAGTCAATGTAAAAATATTCCCGATAGAATGATCATCTCTGCCACCTGTAGCTCCAAGAATATCTACCTTATCTCTTTGATTCTCTATACACCACTCTATTGCCTTCATCAAATCTGTATTGTCTTGACGCTCTACCTTCAATATTATATTGCTGAAATTCGAGATAGTAACTGAATCTAAAGAATCTAAGTCACCAATAATTAACTGAGGTTCTATTCCCTTCTTTAATAATTTATCTGCAGCTCCATCACAAGCAATAATATAGTCAGCCTCTGCTAGAATTGCTAAAGGTTTGGGGTGTATGGGAAAGACTCCATTGGCAACTATAACAGTTTTCATAAATTTTCTGTAATTTTGGCTTAATATTTGACTAAAGTACTAAAAAATATATAAACGATGATGAAACGAGTTCCATTCCTTATCATAACATTTATATGCCTAGCAATAACTGCAACTGCACAAACGAAACAATACGGAAAAATAAGAGTTATAGAGGAAGAAGGTATTGCAGAGTTAGTTGCACAAACTGATGAAAGTATTAGCGGATATCGTATCCAAATTTTCACAGGTAACGCCAATGAACGTCAAAAGGCTCAAAATATAAAAGCTCATGTGGAAAGTACTTTTGGAATAAATGCGTACGTTGATTATGAATCTCCTTTATTTAAAGTAAGAGTGGGCGACTTTATTGATAAGCTTGAAGCTACTGCTATGAAACATAAATTGAAACAGCATTATAGCAATGCCTACCTCGTAAAAACAAAACGAATAAACCTTTAATATTTTTTCTTAGAAAAAATATTCTTAGGCAACTTAAAATACAAAGTCGGAATGTATGAACTTAAGTGTCTTTTCTTCTTTGCTTCATAAATATCAGCTATGGTAAGGAGAATTGCTGTTTCTTGAACATTTCCAAATCGTTTGTTGATTGCAGTACCAAAATGCTTCATAGATGGAGATAAATTCATATAAGCATTGAACAAAGGAGGAATCTTCTCCCCTAAACTTCTTATCTCGTGCGATAGAATCTTGTAGTTTTCTTTGTACGTTTCACCAGTAAAAATATCCTCATACTTTTCTCTGTCATATTCTAAAGGCATCGGTTCTTCTGGATAAACCAAACGTTCTTCATCACTAAAATATTTTTTAAAAAAGTGAGCCAACAATATTCGAGCTTCATTGTGATAATGCGGATACATGGTTATTTTTCCAAAAAAATACTTCATATCTGGATATACCTTAAATAAAGCACCTAAACCATCCCACAAATTATCTAAAACAAATATGCTCTTAGCTAGTTTATCTTTATTTGAACTTTGAAAATCAGGGTGAACAAAAGAACGCCCCAGTTCTAAGGTATAAGGCAAATATTCTTTTTTGAATTTGTCTGAAAAAACAAACATATGATTGGTCGCTAATTTCAACTCCCCATCAGCTTTTTTTTCGGCATCTTTACAAACAATATATCTATAGCCTCCAAGGATTTCTTTATCTGCAGGGCTCCATACAACTAACTGATAATAAGGAATCTCAGCAGTATCATACTCATCAATATCCATACCTTTTCCAGTTCCTCCGCCAGCCGCACGAAAAGCCATTTCTCGCAAGCGCCCCACTTCTTTCATCAAGTTTGGACACTCATGAGCAGTAAAACAATAAATTTCATTATTGCATTTATTTGTTCGTCGTAAGAGATTATTTTCCGTCAACTCTGACAACAACAATTCTCTTGCTATTGGAGCTACTATCTGTACATTTTCGCTCATATATCATTTTAAGTTATAGACCTTTTCCTTCACAAAAGATGCCCACTCTGCAGGTCTTTTACTATTGTCAAAAGTATTATGTTTTATGGGTTTCCCAACCTTTATAGTAAAATTTCGTCCTCTTTGTTTGAATAATTCATTGCTCAAATATAGCATTTCTATATTCAACTTTATTCCTAAAAATGCTCTAATATTAGCTAAATTATAAAAAAAGTTACTATTTCTACCACTGAAGAAAACCGGAATCACATCTCGCTGGTGTTTTTTCGCTTTAGCAATAAAGTGCTTTTGCCACCCCAAGTCTTTAATAACTCCTTTTCTTTTGCGAGAAACCAAACCTGCTGGAAACATCAGAATCTGCGAATCAGAAGCTAATGATTCCTCCATCAATCTTGCACCTTCCTTACTCTGTGTTCCGTGTTTATTGATGGGGATAAAAAACTCTGACATATTTTCTATCTGCATCAAAATATCATTCACTGGAAAAATAATTTTATCAAAATACCTACTAAAATAATCTATTAATATTATGCCATCGGGACCTCCCAGCGGATGATTGGAGGCTAAAATGTATCGTTTTGATTTATCAAGCGGTTCCTCGAACTCAACATTGTAGGTAATGTCTAATGTGTCTAGTACGCTTATTGTGAATTCACTCCCCGTCTTATCCCCGTGTTTTTGAATAAAGTCATTAATTTCATCTTGATGTATAATACTTTTCAGGTAACGGATTATGAAACCTGGCAAAAAGTGATATATTTTAGGGCTTTTTTCTTGTAAAGCTTTAACTACGTCTATTTCTTTCATCTCATTATAAGTACCTACACGAAATGCAAAGATACTTATTTTTTGACAAGTGCTTTTGTTCGTCTTTTTTCAACATATACTGCAATGTATATACTTAATTCATACAACAGCAGTAAAGGTAAACAAACCAACACCAAACTAAACGGATCAGGTGGCGTAAGGATAGCCGAGAGTGCCATAATCAATACTACAGCATGTTTTCTGTACTTACGGAGAAATCTTGCATTAACTATACCGACTTTCACTAAAAAATATATGAGTACAGGTAACTCAAACACAATTCCAGAAGATAAGAGTATGGATGTCATACTTCCAACATAAGATTTTATGTTTATTGTGTTTTCAACGGCACTGCTTACCCTGTAGGTGCCAAGGAAATCAACAGCCAAAGGTGCTATTATGAAATATCCGAACAAAACACCTATAAAGAATAATAAAGAAACCGTAGCTACTGCAATTCGAGCACTGCGTTTCTCTTTCTTGTGTAATGCTGGACTCACAAAACTCCATAACTGGTAAAAGACATAAGGAAAGGAAAAAATAATACCCGCAACTAAAGATACAGTGATGTGTACACCCAACTGACCAGAGAGTTGAATGCTCTGAAGATCTAATGCTGTTTTATTAATCTGTAACGCAGGCATATCTAATGAAACGGACAAGTCTGACAACCATTTATTCGTAAAAAACTCAGGTTCTCGTGGTGCCAATAAGATAATATCGAATATAAAGTCCTTAGCTATAAAAGCGACTACTGATGCACCCATAACAGCGACAATAGCTCGAATGATGTGCCAACGGAGATCTTCAAGATGCTCCCAAAAATCCATATCATCACTACTTTTTTTTGCCATATGTTTTCTATACTACTCCTTCTTTTAGAATATCATGCAAATGTATCATCCCTACATAATGATTGTTATTATCTACGACGATTAGCTGAGTGATATTTCTATTTTCCATTAAATGATAAGCTTCTATTGCCAGTTGATCAATATGAGTCGTGATCGGTGAAGGTGTCATTATCTGTGTCGCAGTTATTTTTTCAACATCAAGACTTTTCTCTAACATTCTACGTAAATCACCATCAGTGATCATACCTTTTAATATATTATTATCATCGACAACAGCTACAGCGCCCATGCGTTTATGTGACATTTCTATAATAATTTCCTTAAGATGTTGATTCTCTAAGACACAAGGTGGATCATCGTCTAGCATTAACCCACCAACTTTCGTATAGAGTTTTTTACCTAGTGCGCCACCTGGATGGTACTTTGCAAAATCTTTCGAGGTAAACCCCCTCCCTTCCAACAAACAAATAGCCAAAGCATCTCCCATAACTAATTGGGCAGTAGTAGAGTTTGTTGGGGCGAGACCCAATGGACAAGCTTCTCGCTCTACAGTTACTCTTAGAATATAATCTGCCTGTTTAGCCAATGCAGATTCGGTATTCCCTACCAATGCAATAAGGATATTCCCTCGGCTCTTAATCAATGGAGCAAGAACTTTAATCTCCGGTGTATTTCCACTGTTGGAGATACAAATAATAATATCATCGGGCTGTACGATGCCCAAATCGCCATGTATAGCATCAGCTGCATGCATGAAAACTGCCGGAGTTCCTGTTGAGTTCATCGTGGCGACAATCTTTGCTGCAATATTTGCACTTTTCCCAATTCCTGTAAGTACCACTCTCCCTCTGCTTTGTAAAATCAGCTTAACTACTGAAACAAAATCATCATTGATATACTCTACTAAATTCCCTACAGTTTGCATCTCGCTTTTTATAAGAGATTTAGCTCTATTTTTTATTGAACTATCTTTCATAATTTTATTATTTAGGTTTCAAAGATACAATCATTTTATTTATCTTTACAGAGGTACGACACGTTAAGTTTGTAATAATAACTGGACATTTTTTTTGAAAACAAACTGATTTTCCGAATTATTATTATATTTATATTGAAATTAATTTTAATTCAATGAATTAAAACGTATTTCGTATTACTAAATTATTGCATAGAAATTTCCGCCATTAATATGGATATTGATTATATAAAAGATAAAATGCTATTTCACTTTGGATTTAACACATTCAAAGGGAAACAAAAAGAAGTTATTACAAATATTTTAAAAAACAGAAATACCTTCGTGCTGATGCCGACTGGAGGTGGTAAGTCTCTATGCTATCAATTACCTGCTCTACTTAAAGAAGGTACAGCCATTGTTATCTCTCCACTTATTGCATTGATGAAAAATCAGGTTGATGCCATGAGAGGATTTAACCAAAATGATAGCATAGCTCATTTTTATAACTCATCTCTAACGAAGGCACAGGCTAGTGAAGTTCGCAGGGATGTGCTCGCAGGGAAAACGAAGTTATTGTATGTGGCTCCGGAATCCTTAACTAGAGGCAGTAATATTGAATTCTTAAAACAGGTAAAAATTTCATTTTATGCTATTGATGAAGCTCATTGTATTTCCGAGTGGGGACATGATTTCCGCCCGGAATATCGAAATATACGTAACATTATAGAGGATATACAGCAAGCACCAGTCATTGCTCTTACTGCTACTGCTACGCCTAAAGTTCAACAAGATATCTTGAAAAATTTAGGAATGGTAGATGCAGATGTGTACAAATCATCCTTTAACCGTTCAAACTTATATTATGAGGTAAGGCCTAAAAGCAATCCAGAGAAAATGCTCATCCGTTTTATCAATGAGAATAAAAATAAATCAGGAATTATCTATTGTCTCAGTCGTAAAAAAGTAGAGCAACTTGCAGAAACTTTACAAGTCAATGGCATAAATGCTGCACCTTATCATGCAGGTCTGGAAGCATCAAAGCGTTCAAATACACAAGATTTATTTTTAAAAGAAGAAGTAAAAGTCATCGTTGCTACTATTGCATTTGGTATGGGAATAGACAAGCCAGATGTTAGATTTGTTATCCACTACGATATGCCCAAAAGTTTAGAGGCTTATTATCAAGAAACTGGACGAGCAGGTAGAGATGGTGGCGAAGGAAAGTGTATCGCCTTATACAGTTATAAAGATATAGAAAAACTTGAGCGATTTATGCAGGGTAAGCCTGTCGCCGAGCAAGAAATAGGTGCACAACTCATAGAAGAAACAATGAGCTATGCAGAGTCTTCTATTTGCAGACGCATCAGTTTGCTCAATTATTTTGGTGAAGATTACTCTCAAGACAACTGTGGGAATTGTGATAATTGCCTAAAGCCTAAAGAAGAATTTGAAGGGAAAGACTATTTACTCACCGCTATGAAGGTGATAAAAGAAGTACAACAAAAATACAAAATAGGTCATATCGCAAATATTCTTTCAGGAGTTGCGAATGCTACCATAAAATCATTTAAACATAATGAGCTAAAAACATTTGGTATAGGTAAAGAAAAAGATGTTAAATTTTGGAGTATGATTATACGTCGTGCATTGATAGAGAAGTATTTGATGAAAGAAATTGAGCAATATGGCGTATTAAAAATTACTGAGGCAGGCGAAAATTTCATCAAAAATCCCAAATCATTTCCTGTTTCAGAAAACAATATTTTTGATGTAGAAGAAACTTCGTCAACGGCACAAGTATCAGGTGGTGCTACAGACACTGAATTAGCAAGTATGCTTATGTCATTAAGAGAACAAATCGCAAAGAAGGAAGATCTCCCTCCTTACGTGATTTTTCAAGAACCCTCAATTCATGATATGGCTACGCAATATCCTGTAACTATAGACGAATTAGCCAAAATACAGGGTGTTGGTACGGGAAAAGCAAAACGCTATGGTAAGAAATTCATAGAGCTTATAGCCAAACATGTAGAAGTAAATGACATAGACAGACCTCAGGATATGGTTTTAAAAACCGTTGCGAATAAATCAAAACATAAAATACATATCATCAAAGCGATAGACAGTCAAAAAGATTTGGAAACAATTGCTGATGCTCAAGGTATTTCTATGGATGAACTCATTAAGGAAATGGAAGCCATCGTTTTCTCAGGTACAAAATTAAATATCGACTACTATTTAGCTGACGTACTTGATGAGGAATATCAAGAAGAACTTTATGACTATTTCAGAGAAGCCGATACAGACAAAATAGCTGTAGCATATGAAGAATTTGAAGGCGATTACTCTGAAGAGGAAATTCGCTTGATTCGCTTACAATTCTATTCTGAAAATGGAATTTAATTTCGTAATACATAGAGCTCATCTGAGAGATCAGAAGGCAAAGATTAAACTCGTATTATTATAAATTTAGCGAACCTATATGTATTACAGAAAAAATATATTAAGATCACTCTTCCTTATTATTGGTTTTTTTATTGCAATAGGTACGCTTTTTTATACAGGAAGTTTGTTTGAACGTATCGCTAAGGAGGAAACAGAAAAAGTCCAACTATTTGCTGAAGCATTGAAAAGCATGTCAAATCAAGAGCAAGACGGGCTTAGCATTTATTGGTCTGTTCTGCAAATGAATAAAAATGTTCCTATTCTTATCTTTGATGATAATGAAAGATTGCTTCAGCATAAAAATATAGAATTCAGTCCGGCTGACAGGAAATTATCACAAACTCAACTTTTGAGTAAAAAAAACATGATAAGTGATCCTATTGAAATTCAGATAGGTAAGGATACCAAACAATATATTTATTACGGGCACTCTGATACTTTAAGAAAATTAAGATACATACCGGCTATCCAGATAATTTTAATTTTTATGCTTATCATCTTAGGCCTGATCATTGTCAAACACATACAAAAGGCAAATCAAGACAATCTATGGGCAGGACTATCGAAGGAAACTGCACATCAACTAGGCACTCCTATATCTTCACTTATAGGTTGGATAGAAGTATTAGAAGAACAAAATATTGCCCCCAATTATCTACCTGAGATGCGAAAAGATATTGATAGTCTAAATGTTGTCTCTAACCGTTTTTCTAATATTGGTTCCACACCTATCACTTGTGTCCAAAACATCATCCCTTTAGTTGAAAAAACAATAGACTATATGGAAGATCGCATATCCCATTCTGTAAAAATTCATTTAAATAAAAGCAGTGAAATTATAAATGTAAAAGTTAACAAAGAACTTTTCACTTGGGTAATTGAAAACCTCATAAAAAATGGTGTTGACTCCATTGTACAGCGTGGTAAGATTACGATCAACATTAATGAGTCAGACAAAAAAGTATATATCGACATTATTGACACAGGTAAAGGAATGAGTTCTACTATTGAAAGGCAAATTTTTAATCCAGGCTTTACTACAAAGAAGCGTGGTTGGGGTTTAGGATTATCACTTACCAAAAGAATTGTAAAACATTACCATAATGGTCGTATATTTGTAAAAAATACAGAAATTGGAAAAGGAACGACTTTTCGTATTGTATTACCTAAAGCATAAAAACGTAGCATATAAACAATGGCAATAGATTACTCTGAAGATCATATTAAAACATTAGAATGGCAAGAACACATACGAATTCGCCCCGGTATGTATATTGGGAAGAAAGGCGATGGATCCTCGCAAGATGATGGCATATACATCCTTTTAAAGGAAGTAATAGATAACTCTATCGATGAGTTTGCAATGGGAGCTGGTAAGAAAATCGAAATTACGATAGAGGATGGAAATGTGAGCATTAGAGACTATGGACGAGGCATCCCATTAGGGAAAGTCCTTGATGTAGCTTCTAAGATGAATACCGGAGCAAAATATGATTCGAAAGCGTTCAAGAAATCTGTGGGGCTAAATGGTGTCGGAATAAAAGCTGTAAATGCACTTTCAGAATACTTTTCGGTGACCTCATTTCGGGAGGGAAAAGTAAAACAAGTGGTATTCAGCAAAGGAATTTTGACAGAAGACACTAAAGAAACCGAAACGAAAGAGCCCAACGGCGTGTTGGTACAGTTCAGACCTGATGAGGAGACATTCACAAATTATAGATACATTACTGAATATGTAGAAACGATGTTGCGTAACTATTCTTACCTAAATTCAGGATTGAGCATATATTTCAATGATCATCGTTTTTATTCTTCCAATGGTCTTTTAGACTTACTTAATGAAAATTTAGCTGAGGGAGAAGCTATCTACCCCATTATTCATTTGAAAGATGAAGATATTGAAATAGCTATAACTCATGGGAAGTCCTATGGTGAAGAATATTTCTCCTTCGTTAACGGACAAAATACAGTACAAGGGGGAACCCATTTACAAGCATTTCGTGAGGGGATTGTAAAAGGAGTTAGAGATCATTACGGGAAAAATTTTGACACTTCTGATATCAGAGCTTCTATTATTGCAGCTATTAGTATAAAAGTTGAAGAACCCGTATTTGAATCACAAACTAAAACGAAGTTAGGCTCTAAAAACATGAGTCCTGATGGTGTTTCTGTAAATAAGTTTGTGGTTGACTTCGTATCTACTGGCATTGATAATTTTTTGCATAAAAATTTAGAAACTGCGGAAATATTACACAAGAAAATCTTGCAGTCTGAAAAAGAACGCAAGGCAATTTCTGGAATTAAAAAATTAGCTAAAGAACGAGCAAAACAAGTAAGTCTTCACAATAAGAAATTGAGAGATTGTAGGGTACATTACAATCAAAATCATGAATTAAGCAACGAAACTTCCATATTCATCACAGAGGGAGATTCAGCAAGTGGTTCTATTACCAAATCAAGAGATGTACAAACTCAGGCGGTATTTAGTTTGAAAGGAAAACCCTTAAATTCTTACGGCTCTACGAAGGAAATCGTATATAAAAACGAAGAATTCAATTTATTGCAAGCAGCACTAAATATTGAAAATGGTTTAGATGATTTACGTTACAACAACATTATAATTGCAACCGATGCCGACGTAGATGGTATGCACATACGCCTACTTTTATTAACATTCTTTCTACAGTTTTTCCCTGAATTAGTAAAGTCAGGACATGTATATATTTTGCAAACCCCTTTGTTTAGAGTTCGAAATAAAAAAGAAACGTTTTATTGTTATACTGAAGAGGAAAGAGTGAATGCTATAGAAAAAGTTGGAAAAAATGCTGAAATTACGCGATTCAAAGGTTTAGGAGAAATCTCACCAGATGAATTCAAGCATTTTATTGATAAAAATATGCGATTGGAACCCGTACGTATGGGAAAAAATGAATCGATAAGTAGCATGTTAGAATTTTTTATGGGTAAAAATACTAGCGAGAGACAAGACTTTATTATAGATAATCTTGAAGTAGAATTAGAGACGATAGAGTAAAATGAGTGACGAGATACAAGATTTAGAAGAGAAAAACGAGGGTGAAGGGCAAATGCGTGCACTCACGCACTTGTCTGGAATGTATAAAGAGTGGTTTTTAGATTATGCCTCCTACGTGATATTATCACGAGCTGTGCCGTATGTAAATGATGGTTTAAAACCTGTGCAACGCAGGATTTTGCATGCGATGAAGCGTCTTGATGACGGTCGCTACAACAAAGTCGCGAACATCATTGGTCACACCATGCAATTCCACCCTCACGGAGATGCTTCTATTGGTGATGCTTTGGTTCAATTGGGACAAAAGGATTTGCTAATAGATACTCAAGGGAACTGGGGAAATATACTTACTGGGGATAGTGCAGCAGCTCCTCGATATATAGAAGCCAGACTTTCAAAATTTGCCCTTGAAGTAGCTTTCAATCCTAAAACGACAAAGTGGACAAAATCCTACGATGGTCGTAATGAAGAACCTATCGCTCTTCCAATGAAGTTTCCGCTCTTATTGGCACAAGGTGTAGAAGGTATTGCCGTTGGATTGGCATCAAAAATACTGCCTCATAATTTTAATGAGTTATTAGATGCTTGCATCAGTTACTTGAAAGGTAAAGAGTTCCAACTCTACCCGGACTTCCCTTCCGGTGGAATGATTGACGTAGAACGTTATAATGATGGACTTAGAGGAGGTAATATCAAAGTACGGGCGAAAATTGAAAAAGTAGATAACAAAACGCTCGCCATCAAAGAATTACCCTATGGAAAAACTACCGATACACTTATAGATTCTATCTTAAAGGCTAACGACAAAGGTAAAATTAAGATAAAGAAAATAGATGATAATACCTCTGACGAGGTTGAAATCCTTATTCATTTAGGACCTGGCGTTTCTATAGACCAAACTATGGACGCACTCTATGCTTTCACCGACTGTGAGACCTCTATATCACCCAATGCTTGTGTCATCATGGATGACAAGCCACAATTCCTTCCTGTTAGCGACATTTTGAAGCGCTCAGCTGATGATACGAGAGATCTACTGAAATTAGAGCTCGAAATTCGTAAGAATGAGTTACAGGAAGAATGGCATATGTTGTCATTGGAGCGAATTTTCATCGAAAAGCGCATTTACCGTGATATTGAAGAATGTGAGACTTGGGAAGCTGTTATCACTACCATTGATAAAGGATTAAAACCTTATACGAAAAAATTATTACGCCCTGTTACAGAAGAAGATATCATCAAGCTCACAGAAATACGCATCAAAAAGATTTCAAAGTACGATATTGACAAAGTAGGTAACAGAATTCAAGCTATTGAAGATGAAATAGCTGAGGTACAAACACATATAGAAAACATTGTTCCTTTTACGATAAGATATTTTCAAGGTATAAAAAAGAAATACGGTGCCGGCAAAGAACGCAAAACAGAGATTAGAAGTTTTGATAACATAGTTGCTACTCGAGTAGTTATCGCTAATGAGAAACTTTACATAGACCGAAAAGAAGGTTTTATAGGTACTTCTCTTAAAAAAGATGAGTTCCTTTTCGAATGTTCTGATATTGATGATATTATTATCTTCAGAAAAGATGGAACTTATATGGTGACCAAAGTGGCAGATAAGTTATTTATTGGCAAAGACCCTCTTTATGTCGGACTCTTTAATAAAAATGACGACCGGACTATCTATAATGTTGCTTATCGTGATGGAAGAGGTGGCACAACCTACGTTAAGCGTTTTGCAGTTAGTTCCATTACTCGCGACAGAGAATATGATCTTACTCAAGGCAAGAAAGGTTCTGCAGTCACCTATTTTACAGTAAATCCTAATGGAGAGGCCGAAGTAATCCGTGTTGTACTAAAACCACAGCAACGCATCAAAAAACTTAGTTTTGATTATGATTTTTCAGACTTAGCCATAAAAAATCGTTCTGCTAAAGGGAATATACTGACTAAATACCCTGTACATCGAATTACTATGAAAGAAGCCGGAACATCAACTTTAGGCGGACTCGAATTATGGTATGACAAACAAGTACAACGACTGAATACAGAAGAGCATGGCGAGTATCTTGGCGAATTTATGGCAGAAGACAAACTTTTGCTTATTACTGATGATGGTAGCTACAAACTAGAAACTTTTGACATTACCAATCATTTTCCTGAAAATTTGGTTTTGATAAAAAAATACGACCCAGCTGAAACTTGCTCCTTAGTATTTTATGAAGGTGAGCAAGAGTATTATTATCTAAAGCGTTTCAAATTTGAGGATATTATGCGCTATGTGAGTCTTATTGGCGAAGATAGTAATTCTAAACTTATCACTTTTTCTTTAGAGAAGCATCCACAATTTAAAATCACATTTGGAGGTAAACATAAAGACAGAGAAGCTGAGATCATAAATGCTGAAGAGTTTATCGGAGAAAAGTCATACAGAGCTAGGGGAAAACGACTAACGACATACACTGTTAAGAAGATTGAAGAAATAGAACCAATCATAAAAGACGAGGATTTACAGAATACCAATGAGAATAATGAAAATTCTTCTGATGATAAGATTGATGAAGAGACCAAAGCAGAACAGGGTTCATTATTTTGATTATTTATGAGAATTTATCTTGTCGGATATATGGGATGCGGAAAATCTACTTTAGGCAAACAACTTGCTCTACGACTAGGCTATGATTTTGTTGACCTCGACAGATATATAGAAACGAAGAATGAATGCTCCATAACCTCAATATTCAAAAAATATGGCGAAACAGTATTCAGAAAAGAAGAACGATTGTGTTTAGAAGAAGTTTCTAATAAAATAAGCATTGTAATCTCTGTGGGTGGTGGCACTCCTTGTTTTAGTGACAATATGGAATTGATGAACCATACAGGCAAGACACTCTTCCTTAATCCACCCATATCCTTACTTTTCAAACGGCTAAAGAATAGAACAGAACATCGACCTCTTTTGGCTAATAAAACAGACAAAGAACTGCTTGAATTTATTGAAAGAAATTATAATGAGAGACTGCCTTGCTATCAAAAAGCACAGCATACTATTATAAGTGAGAATATTAAAGTAGATGATCTTCTGCCTTTTTTTAATTAGTTGTTGATAACTTCCTTTGCGAATTGTAGGAAAATGCACGCTCATTCTTTATCTTCGTAACTAAACAACTAAATAAACATGCCCTACCGCAGACTTCCAAATACTGATAGAGCTAGAATGAGAGCCATGAAAACGGCATTAAAGAATCAAGAAGAAGAAGTCGAGCTCATTATTCCTTATGATTTTCGGATGAAATTGCAGGAAGTGTCACAGAAATTTGAAGGAAGGCTCAATTTTAAAAACTCAACCCAACAAAAAGGTTTATTACTCAATAAAAAGCACAAAGAATTTACAAACAAAGCACGTATGTACATATCGCACTTCATACAAGTTGTGAACATGGCTATACAGCGTGGAGAGTTAGGAGAAAATGTAAGATCTTATTACGGCATAGACATAAAAAACACCAAACTTCCCGATTTGAGTTCGGACAATCTTCTCTTGGAGTGGGGTGAAAAAATCATTAATGGCGAAAACGATCGAATGAATAAGGGAGGAAATCGAATATACAATCCTTCGCTTGCATTAGTCTCTATCAATTATGAAAAATTCAAGGATTCCTATAAAGAGCTAAAATATCAACAAGAAACCCAACTAAGAGCAAATGAAGAGCTTGTAAAATATAGAGATACTGCTGATAAACATATTGTTAAACTTTGGGATATTTTAGAAAAACATTTTGACTTCTCAAATGAAGATAAATCACGAACAGCTTGCAGTGCATGGGGAATCAATTATGTGTACAGGAAAAATGAATTGGAGAAAATAGAGAAAAAGCGCTATGCCGATTCTATTTCTTTGTCATTCAATTTTTAATCTGAATCTTCTCTGCAAAATCTAGCTGTCTTCGAATCTCATCTAATAGATTTTCTCTGACTCGAAGTTGGATAATTACGTGTGTGGCTGTATAGTCTTGATTTATAATTTGTAGATCATAATTTTTGGCTAAGCGCATTACAAAGTCAACCTCAGCAAAAGAGCATGTAACTTTTATGTCTTTCGTAAGAATATGAGGAACAATTTTAGCATTCTCTAAAGCATCAGAAGCAGCCGACTTATACGCAGTAATTAATCCACTTGCGCCTAATTTTTTACCCCCAAAATAACGCACCACAACAATCATAACATTGGTGACATCATAAGAATAGAGTTGTCCTAGTATTGGTTTCCCGGCAGTAGAAGAAGGTTCCCCATCATCATTAGCACGAAAGCGTTCTTTATCTTTACCAAGTATATATGCATAACAATGATGACGTGCATCATAATATTTCTTTTTGAGTGCATGAATATAGTCTTTGATGTGCTCTTCTGTACTTACAGGATAAGCAAATGCTAAAAACTTACTTCCCTTCTCCTTGTACAAGCCTTCAGAAGGATGAGCTATGGTTAAAAAAGTATCTTCGGGAAGATTTCCCATGAAAAAGTTTGATTTATTCTTCTAAAATGGTTCGTAACTCTTCAATCAAATAACGGAATTTTTTATCAGTTTCCATTAAGTTCTCAACAGTCTGGCAGGCATGTAATACAGTTGCATGATTCTTATTACCTATCTGTGCCCCTATCGAAGTAAGCGACGATTTAGTGATTTCGCGAGCAAAATACATAGCAATCTGGCGAGCTTGAACAATTTCTCTGCGACGGGTCTTAGCAACCAAGTTCTCCTCTGTAAGATTAAAGAATGAACTCACTTTCTTTTTAATGTAAGGAACATTCACTTCTCGTTGAGGATTCTTTACTACCTGCTTCACAATACTCTCAGCCAAGGTAAGATTAACGTCTTGGTTGTTGATAGTTGCATGAGCTACCATAGATACTAAAATGCCTTCTAACTCTCTTATGCTTGTTTTTACGTGCTTACAAACATAATCAATAATCTCTTCAGCTATTTCAATCCCCTCTTGCTTAGCCTTAGCAGTGAAAATAGCTTTCCTTGTCTGAAAGTCAGGAGTTTTGAGCTCAACTGAAAGCCCCCACTTGAAGCGTGAAAGCAAGCGTTCTTCTATTCCTTCCAATTCTATTGGAGGTCGATCTGAAGTAAGAATTAATTGTTTATTTGATTGATGTAAGTGATTAAAAATATGGAAAAATACATTCTGTGTTTTTTCGGTGGTTAACTCATGAATATCATCAATAATTAACAAATCAATCATTTGATAGAAATGAATAAAATCATTCAAGGTATTTTTCCGAATAGACTCTGTATATTGAGTCTTAAATTTATTAGCACTTAAATATAATATGGTCTTTTCAGGATAACACTTTTTCGCTTCAATTCCAATAGCTTGAGATACATGTGTTTTCCCCAATCCAGATTTACTATAAATAAACAAAGGATTAAAAGGCGTCTCTCCAGGTTTTTGAGCAATAGCATGCCCCGCTTCGCTAGCTACTCGGTTACAGTCACCCACAATAAAATTATCAAAGCTATGTTTCTTCTGAAGATTAGAATCAACAGTAATCTTCTTGATTCCGGGTATTACAAAAGGGTTATGAACCTTATCCTTTATTGAATTAGGTTTAGCAACCGGTCTATTTTGCGTATTAGGCTTCACACTTGATGGTAAGTTTACTTTACCATTTTTAGAGCTCTTATTTACAACGATTACATATTCTAATTTTGCATGTTCCCCAATCTCTCTACGCAATACTTTTTTAAGCAAGTCAATATAATTCTCCTCAATGTATTCATAGAAAAAATGACTGGGAACTTCAACTGTAATTATATTATTCTCGATTTTCACTGGACGAATAGGGACAAACCAAGTTTTAAAGCTACCAGCCGGCACATTATCCGCAATAATTTGCAGACATCTATCCCATATGTCGTTACATCTGTGCTTCATAGTTAGTTTTATGGATTGTTCCAATTCGGTACTACAAAAATTGCAAAAAAAAATGGTAAAAAAAAATCTTTTTCACTTGTTTTTTTGGAAAGCTTATTAACACCACTATATGTCAGACAGTTATACACAAATCACTGATAAACAGATAATTACAACCTATCACAATATAACAACCCTCTCATTTACAATAGCTTGTAAGTAGAAAAAAAACTATATTTTTTACACACTTTGAGTTGAAAATTAAAATTAAACAAATGAATAATTTTTAATGTGTCGTGATCTCTTATTTTAATCAAAATACAGCTAATAATTAGAGATAATAACGCTTCTGTGATTTTTTAAAAACATTGATGATTAATGAATCAATATAAAATCAGAGAAAAGCAAAAATTACAAAAGAACTTTATCATTGATCCCTGCAATTTATTATTCATATTGACATTAAATTACTAACATAAAAAAAAGAGCTTACTCCATTTCATTTGGAATAAACTCCTTTTAATATTATAAATCAAAGTTTGCTTAATTATTTGCAAAAAAGTCTTTTACAGCATCATTAGCTACCATTGCTTCTTTAAATACGTAAGCTCCTGTTTTTTCTGAACGTACCATTTTAATTACTTTGGTAAATCCACGACCTTCTCCTTTTTGTAAGGTTGCAACTGCTTTCTTAGCCATATCTCTTTATTATTTAATTTCTTTATGAACCGTCATTTTGCGAAGAATTGGATTGTATTTTTTCAATTCTATACGCTCAGGTGTATTTTTTTTATTCTTAGTTGTAATATATCGTGAAGTTCCTGGCTGACCACTTTCTTTGTGCTCAGTACACTCCAATATTACCTGTACTCTGTTTCCTTTCTTAGCCATTGCACTTTACGTTTTTAATATTTTCCAATATAACCTTTAGCCTTAGCATCTTTAAGTGCTTTAGCTAATCCTTTCTTATCAATGGTACGCATACCATTGGCAGAAACTCTCAATTTAATCCAACGCTTTTCATCTTCAAGATAAAAACGTTTATCAAAAAGATTAGGAACGAAAGTTCTCTTCGTTCTTCTCAATGAGTGAGATACATTGTTTCCCACCATTACTTTTTTTCCTGTTATCTGACAAACTCTAGCCATTTCTCTTAGTTTCTTCTTTTTACGGAGTGCAAAGTAACCACTTAATTTTGAGCTATGCAAAAAATCGAGCCACTTTTTTCTCCAAAATTAAATTTTCTATTCTATCTCAAATATTCACTTACTACAGAAGTGAGGCTAATGCTAGGCTATAGCTATTTAGCCCAAATCCAAGAATCAAACCTCTGCATACTGGGGTTATTAAAGAGGTGTGTCTAAACTCTTCTCGAGAAGTAACATTCGAAATATGTACCTCTACAACCGGAGTTTCAATAGCACTAATAGCATCAGCTATAGCAACTGACGTATGAGTATATGCAGCGGCATTTAAGATGATTCCATCACATTCAGATGATACTTCTTGTATTTTTGATACCAATTCTCCTTCAACATTCGACTGAAAATAAAAAAGATCCGTTTGAGGAAAAGTGCGTTTCATTTCTTCAAAATATTCTTCAAAGCTAAGGTTTCCGTAAATATCATTCTCACGTTTACCAAGTAGATTTAAGTTCGGACCATTAATTATATATACTTTTTTTCTCATTCGAAGTAAATTGATAAACTGTTTCGTATTAAGAGTATCAAAGAATAGTATTGCCTGCAAAGATAACATTTCATTGTGGTTTACGTGCATAAATATTAGTTATATTGTCAACTAAAACGTTTAGACAAGCTCGAATAAGCATAAAATTGATACCTTTACTTATTGTTAACTCAAAAATTTATGTAAAAAATGGTTTGGAAAGATTGTATCGAAGGGTTTTCTAATTATCTTAAGCTTGAAAAAGGTGTTGCGGAAAATACTCTCAAAGCCTACAAAAATGATATTAATAAGCTTTCAAACTACCTTTCAGTAAGTTCTCAGGTAAAATCACCTTTGCGCGTTACGAAAACTGACTTGGATAAGTTTATTCAGTCACTAAATGAGATAGAGGTGGCAACTGCTACGCAAGCTAGAATCATTTCTTCCATAAATAATTTTTTTGAGTATTTAATTTATGATGGCTCGATAAAAGAAAATCCTGCATCTTTATTAGAAAGCCCTCGACTCTCAAGGAAACTGCCAGAACCACTTTCAATTGAAGAAATTGACCTCATTATTGACAAAATAGATTGTGAAACTAAACATGGCATACGAAATAAAGCAATGATTGAAACAATGTATGCTTGTGGACTAAGGGTTTCTGAATTAATTACACTTCGCCTCTCAGACCTTAATTTTGATGAGGATTATATCACAGTAATCGGGAAAGGAAACAAAGAGCGTATTGTGCCCATCGGAAGCAGAGCTCAAAAGTACATCAGCGAGTATATAACAAATGTTCGCTCACAATTAGCTTCTCATCCAGAGCATCGTGACACTCTATTCTTAAATAACCGAGGGAAAGGTCTTTCTCGAACAATGGTATTCTACATCATCAAAGATTTAGCACAATTAGCTGATATACAAAAAAGCATAAGCCCACACACATTTAGACATTCATTTGCTACACACCTTATAGAAGGGGGAGCAAACTTACGTGCTGTACAAGAGATGCTTGGACATGAATCTATCACTACGACAGAGATTTATACGCATCTAGACAGGCAATATTTAAGTGAAACTCTAGCAATGTTTCATCCGCATGCAAATAAATAAGCGACTAAATGTAACATTTAATATAAATCATCGACTTATCTAATTATAGGCAAAACTACGGTTAGATAGTAAGCCGCCACACAAAGAACTTATTTGAGTACAAGACAAGACATATTCGCGAATTTAGTTGATGAAAATCAAGGTATTATTCATAAAGTATGTCGTACTTATGCTGACAGTGACGAGGAACATAAAGATATGTTTCAAGAGGTTGTCCTCCAACTTTGGAGTTCTTTTGATTCTTTTAAAGAAGAATCAAAATTTAGTACGTGGATGTACCGGGTGGCACTAAATACTGCAATCACATTGTTTAGAAAGAAGAAAAAAGCAATTACCACTACTGAAATAGAGGAATATCACTCACATCAATATAAAGAAATTGTCGAACATGATAAGCAAGAGGAGATAGATATTCTCTATAAATCAATAAAACAACTAACGGAAATCGAGCGTGCACTCGTACTTCTCTACTTAGAGGAGAAGCCCTATAAAGAGATTGCAGAAACCATCGGTATTACAGAAGGGAATGCGAGAGTGAAGATCAATAGGGTAAAAGTGAAGTTAAAAGAGATTATGCAACAATGGATATAAATCAATTAAAAAATGTTTGGAAAGAGCAAAAAACCACCTCTTTCAGCAGGGAACAAATTCTTGCGATGCTTAAGAGAAAATCTTCTTCAGTAGCGAAATGGATTTTTTACATCAGTCTAGGTGAATTTATATTCTGGATTTTATTTTCATTACTATTACCAGAAAGCAGTTTGAAATTGAACAACAGTTCTGAATTTTTTGTTACTGCAATTAGCGTTGTAAACTATATTGTTATCATCGGGTTTATTATTCTTTTCTTTATCAACTTTAAAAAAATAAAAGTAGAACAAAATGTTAGTGAGCTTTTGGCAAACATTTTTAGACTTCGAAAGACGGTACGCTATTATATCATTTACAATTTAGCGATGTTTGTTCTCTCGGTAATTTTAAGCACGTGGTGGATATTAATCTATGATTCAGAAGCAATTAATATTCCATCAAATGTAAAAAACAATACAGCATTTTGGTTAGGCTTAGTTTTTGCAGTATTTACAGTTACATTAATTATAGTGATTTCATTGTATTTCTTTTATCGATTGCTTTATGGTTTCCTATTGCGTCGATTAAAGAAAAATTATGAAGAATTGAAACAATTACAATAAAAAAATGAGACAAATGGAAGCTTACGACACTTTAGTACATGGAATTGAGGGCTTAAGAAAGCAAGGATACACAAAAGATTTTAATCTTAACAATAACTGTATAGAAGCGAGTGACAGATCATGCAAATTGTTACATAATGAATTTGAAATTGATAAGTTCTTCCGATTTGAAGGTGAGACTAATCCAGCTGATTCTTCTATACTTTACGCCATTTCTTCATTAAAGGACGATACAAAAGGTGTGCTTGTGAATGCCTACGGTATCTACTCTGATGATATGACAGACGAAATGATTAAAAAGTTAAATCTGTAACTACTTTTTCTGAAAGTCATTCTTAATACCCTCGTAAATCCAATTGGCGAGTGCTTGACGATTATTTGGTTTCACAAATCGTAACTGATCTCGTCTGTTTTGGATATTACCTAATTCTATAAAAGCTACTGGAGGTATTGTTTTCCGTACTACATAGAGTTCTCTGTCACTCACAGTACCCGAAAAGCCTCTGCCTGGTTGGTGTTTGCCGTATTTTTCAGAGAAAGTATCAGCAATGCTATTGACCAATCGCTTGCCTTTGCTACTTTTAGGATGATGATAAAAGAATACATCTAACTTCTTTGTTTTGGTGCGACTATCTACATGCAAGACAATGCAACGCTTATAACTTGATTTATCTTTATGATATAGTTTATTGACTGCATCTGTACGCTGTTTCAAACGTTTTAATTGATTAATAGGGATTCGCTTCCCCATACAGGTTTCCCGTTTGCTATTAGACAAAACCGCGGCATCACGAATACCATCTTTTATATCTTGAATAATCACATAAACTTTCGCACCGTTCTCCATTAACTTTCGTGCTAGACGCAACGTAACATCATAGGCATATTCATCCTCGTGCAAAGGTTTTTTCATATAGTGACCAACCGCACCAGGGTCAGGTCCTCCATGCCCACTTACTAAATAGAACACAGCACCGTTAAGTGCAGTTGTCCTTTGTTTAAATTTCTTGTATTTTTTTCCAAACAAAGGTATTTCAAAGTTCACTTCATCATCAGGAAGTTCATAAACAACACCAGCCAATAAACTGTTGTTTTTCCCAAACTTTCCTTTATTTAACTCTATAAATTTTGTTTTATGTTTACTTACAGACAACTTATTTCTTATAAGAAATGCATGTAAGCCTTCACCCTTCTGAGGTATTGCTGTTTTCGACTGAGCATAACAAAAAACACAAGCAATCAATAACGTAATTAACAGTATGGTTGCTTTTTTATGCATGAATATCTTTTTATTCGTGGATTATAACTTTGCTTTAATCATTTCCTTTGCTTTTGCGAAAGCGTTCTCAATTCCTTCAGGATTACGACCGCCTGCCGAAGCAAAGAATGGTTGCCCTCCGCCTCCACCTTGAATCTCTTTGGCTACCTCTCGCACTAGATTTCCGGCGTGTAATCCATGCTTCTCAACCAAATTTTGACTAAACATTATCGTAAGGTTAGCTTTGCCTTTTATATTAGCACCCGCTATAAAAATCAAATTGTTAATTTCTCCTTTTAGCTGATACGCCAAATCACGGATTTGGTCTGCACTTTCCACTTCCAATTTCTTAATCAACCATGATATGCCATCTTTTTCAGTTACATCTCCCTTCAGTTCCTTTTTAAGTGAAGTCAAAGCTTGCTTCTGGTACTCCTTAATCTTGAGTTGCAATTTTTTATTTTCCTCTTGTAAATGATGAATGCTTGAAAGTACTTTTTGTGTAGGCACTTTAAATGTCTGTTCTAATTCTTTTACAATAGTTAAATGCTCATTAAAATACTTCAATGCGCCATTACCCGTAACAGCTTCAATCCTACGGATACCAGAGGCAATAGAGCTTTCCGAAGTAATCTTTAGCAAGCCAATCTCTCCAGTAGAACTTACATGAGTACCTCCACAAAGCTCTACCGAATCACCAAACTGAATCATTCTTACTACATCTCCGTACTTTTCTCCAAAAAGAGCCATAGCTCCTCGTTTCTTTGCTTCATCTATCGGTAAAGCTCGTTCTTCTTGCAATATAGTATTTTGCTGAATTAGTTTATTTACAATCCCTTCAACCTCAGCAATTTCGTTTTCTGTCATCTTTTGAAAATGAGAAAAGTCAAAGCTGAGATGTGTATCAGCCACCAAAGAGCCTTTTTGCTGTACATGATCTCCCAACACCTTGCGAAGTGCATAGTGAAGCAAATGAGTTGCTGAGTGATTCTTTTTGATATTATTTCTTCGCTCTAAGGCAATTTTTGCAGAAAACGTGGCATCTAAATGCTCGGGCAACTTTGGTAATACATGGATAATTTCATTATGTTCCTTTATCGTATTTATCACATGATATTCATTACCGAAGACATCTTCTATTATTCCAGTATCACCTATTTGTCCTCCACTCTCTCCATAAAATGGTGTGTGATTAAACACCAAATGATATAATTTTTTTTTCTTATCCGTTACGGTTCGGTATTTTACTAATTCAATTTTTGATTCTGAATAATCATAGCCTATAAATTCCTGTGCTTGATTTTCACGTACGAACGTCCATTCATCGGTTTCTGAAATAGCAGTACGTGAACCTGCGCGCTGTTTCTCCAACGCAACATTAAACCCCTCATTATCAACAGTGAAACCTTGTTCACGAGCAATCAAATCAATCAAATCGAGAGGAAATCCGTAAGTATCATACAATTTAAAAGCGACATCACCTTCTATGATTTTGCTATCTTTATTTTTTGCCTTTTGAATGACATCATCCATCAATTTCAAACCATTAGAAAGCGTTCTTAGAAAAGCATTTTCTTCTTCCTTAACTACTTGTTCTATCAATGTTTTCTGCTTGCCTATTTCTTCAAAATGACCGCCTAAAGTCTCGTCTAATACCGATACTAATTCGTAAATGAATGGTTCTTTCATACCTAAAAAAGTGTAGGCATAGCGAATTGCTCTACGTAAAATACGTCGGATGACATACCCTGCTTTATTGTTTGAGGGCAATTGCCCTTCAGCAATAGAGAAAGCTACAGTACGTATATGGTCTGCCACTACACGTATGGCTATATCTGTTTGCTCGTCCTTGCCATATTCTTTATTTGAAAGTTGAGCTATTCTTTGAATAATTGGCTGGAATACATCGGTATCATAATTAGACTTCTTGCCTTGCAACGCCATACATAAACGCTCAAAACCCATTCCTGTATCTACGTGGGTTTTAGGTAACTTCTCTAAAACACCTCCAGATTTTCTATTAAACTGAATAAATACTAAATTCCAAATTTCAATAACTAGCGGATGGTCTTGGTTTACCAAGTCTCGTCCATTAACCTTTTCACGTTCATCATCATCGCGTAAATCGATATGAATCTCAGAACAAGGACCACAAGGACCGGTCTCACCCATTTCCCAGAAATTGTCTTTGGCATTACCATTGATGATTCTATCTTCAGGTAAATATTGCTTCCAAAAATCAAAGGCTTCAGTATCACGAGGTACTTCTTGATTTCCCTCAAAAATTGTTGCGTACAATCTTTCTTCAGGCAGTCCATAAACATCCACTAACAGCTCCCACGCCCACGCAATGGCTTCTTTTTTAAAATAATCACCAAAAGACCAGTTACCCAGCATCTCAAACATCGTATGATGATAGGTATCAACTCCTACTTCCTCAAGGTCGTTGTGTTTACCAGAAACGCGCAAGCATTTTTGAGAGTCTGCAACTCTCGTATGTTTTATAGGTGCCAAGTCTAAGAAAATATCTTTAAACTGATTCATTCCGGCGTTAGTAAACATCAATGTTGGGTCATCTTTCACGACCATCGGTGCAGAGGGAACTATTGTATGCTTCTTGCTTTCAAAAAAGTCTAAAAATTGCTGTCTTATTTGGGCTGCTTTCATGGAATCTATTCTATTTTTTGCTATTTTTAACATTACTCCTAAATTGCAAAAATAGATTATTTACCTAACTTTGTGCATTATTTTGAATAAAATCTTTTATGGCAAAAAACCAATACCGTTTTAATCCGGAGTCTGTTCGCTTTGAAAACCAAAGCAATCCCTCACGAAAAAAGATATTGTTAACCTTAGGTTTTATAGTAACTGCAATGCTAACAGGCTTTCTGACGTTTTGGCTTTTTGGAGAACTTATCGGTTCACCAAGAGAGCAGGAACTTCTCAATGAAAATGCTGCCTTAAAAGCGAACTATGAGGTTATGGATAAAAAACTGCAAAATATTAATGCTGTTTTAGAGGACATTCAAAATAGAGATGATAATCTGTATCGCTTCTTGCTGAACGCAGACCCCATTCCTAATGAACTTAGAAATTCTGGAATGGGTGGTATCAATAAATACAATAAGTTGGATTCCTTGTCGAATGCTGAAATGGTACGAACAACAGCAGAAGACTTGGATAAAATGCTAAAAAAAACCTATGTTCAAAGTAAATCTCTTGATGAAATAGAATCACTAGCCAATTTACAAAAAGAGATGCTTACATCTGTACCCGCAATCATGCCTATTCGTAAAGAATTACTACGCACGCATCCTTCTGGTTACGGTATGCGACTGCATCCAATCTATGGAATTTATAGAATGCATAAAGGCATGGACTTTGCCGCTCCGTCAGGAACTGACATTTATGCCACTGGAGATGGTGTGGTCACCAAAGTAAAAAGGTCTAAGGGCTACGGAATACATGTAATTATAAAACATAATTATGGTGGATATGAAACGCTTTACGCCCATATGATTCGAGCAAAAGCAAAAGTAGGTCAAAAAGTGAAACGAGGTGATGTCATCGGTTATGTGGGAAGTACAGGAGACTCTACAGCTCCACATGTGCATTATGAAGTGCACAAAAATGGTAGAGTTTTGAATCCTATTAATTTTTACTTTAATGATTTGAGTCCTGAAGAATACGAAGAAATCATTCACCAATCAAATAATTCTGTAAAATCCTTTGACTAATATGACGACATTTAACAAGTTATATTACTCAATAAGTGAGGTTGCCAACCACTTCGATGAGGAGGTTTCTGCCATTCGTTATTGGGAGAAGCGTTTTAGTATTTTAAAACCTAAAAAAAACAAAAGAGGAGTACGGCTTTTCACTGCTAAGGATATGGAAAACATTGAAATAATCCATTATCTTATTAGAGTCAAAAAACTTACTGTCGAGGGTGCAATAAAGGAACTTGAGCTACACGGAGAAAAAACAGAACACAAGATTGAAGTACTTCGCAAATTGAAAGATATTCATTCATTATTAGAAAAAATAAAAAACAAACTCTAATGCCTACAGTTAAAGATATTTGCAAAATAATAGAAAAATTAGCCCCTACATCTTACCAAGAAAGTTATGATAACGCAGGTTTATTAGTTGGTGATGCGGATATGGAACTTACGGGTGTTCTGCTTTCAGTGGACATTACTGAAGAGGTTGTTGAAGAAGCTATTGCCAACAATGCAAATATGGTTGTTGCCCACCACCCTATTATCTTTAAAGGACTAAAACGTCTTACCGGTAGAAATTACGTAGAACGTACTGTAATTAAAGCCATTCAAAACAACATAGCTCTTTATGCATCACATACCAATTTAGACAGTGTGCAGGGCGGCGTAAACACTAAAATTTCTGAAATGCTTGGGCTACAAGATATACATATGCTTTCGACGAAAAAGGACAATCTATTGAAACTTGTAAGCTTTGTACCGGTTTCTCATGTCGAAACGGTAAACAAGGCTTTATTCAGCGCAGGTTGTGGTCATATCGGCAATTATGATAAATGTAGTTTTAATACTAAGGGCTTAGGAACTTTTCGTGCTTTAGATGGAACAACCCCTTATGTGGGAAAACAAAATGAACTTCATAAAGAAGAAGAAATACGCACAGAAACGATTCTACCTCGTCATCTATTAAGTCAAGCAATTGCTACTTTAAAAACAGCACATCCATACGAAGAAGTGGCTTATGACATCTACGAATTGGAGAATGAAGATCCTTCGGTTGGAATCGGTTGTATCGGAAAACTTCGTGAAAGCATGCCCACTAAAGATTTTTTGGAATTTGTAAAAGACACTTTCAACCTAAAAGTTATTCGTCATACTCCTTTATGCAAAGACAAAATCTCGACAGTGGCTGTTTGTGGTGGCAGTGGAAGCTTTTTATTAGAAAATGCCAAAAGAGCTAATGCTGATATTTTTATCACAGGCGATTTTAAATATCATGATTTTTTTGATGCAGACAGGCAAATTATTATTGCTGATATAGGGCATTACGAAAGCGAGCGTTGCAGCATGGAAATATTTAATGAGTTAATTACAGAAAATTTACCTAACTTTGCAACCACATTTACAAAATTGGATACCAATCCCATAAATTACTTTTTATAGTCGATATGGCAAAAAAAACAATCAAAACGAACAAAGAAGAAGTGAGTGTTGAGGATAAACTGAAGAGTTTATACGAACTTCAGCAAATTGATTCTGAAATAGACGAAATTAGAAAACTCAGAGGAGAACTTCCTTTGGAAGTAGAGGATTTGGAGGACGAGGTTGCAGGATTACAAACACGTGTTGCCAAACATGATGAGGAGCTGAAAGAAAGCACTGCTAGTATTTCAGCAAAGAAGAATGAGATTAAAGAACATCAAGCCTTAATCGAAAAGTACACGAAGCAACAAAACAACGTACGTAACAATAGAGAATTTAATGCTTTATCCAAAGAAATTGAGTTCAAAGAGTTAGAAATAGAATTAGCCGAAAAGCATATTAAAGAATTCTCTGCAACTGAAGATTTCAAAAAAGAAGCAATAAAGCAATCGAAAGACGAGCTCAAGCAAAAAACGGCTTTATTAAAAGAGAAAAAATCTGAACTAAAGGCAGTAATTGCAGAAACCGAAAAAGATGAGAAGGCTTTAGAAAAAAAATCACAAGCTTTGCTTGATAATCTTGAAGAACGTTTAGCCGTTGCCTATACTCGTATTCGCTCTAATGCTAGAAATGGCTTAGCGGTTGTTACCGTAAACAGAGACGCTTGCGGTGGCTGTTTCAATAAAATACCACCACAGCGACAGTTAGATATACGAGCTAGAAAGAAAATTATTGTATGCGAGCATTGCGGTCGTATTCTTGTTGATAAATACATCAATGACGACGACAATACCCAAGAGCAATTGGATATTGAAAAAGCAGCACAAAAGAAAAAGAGAACGGTAAGAAAACGTAAAGTGACAAAATAATCCCACTTTATTCTGAATATCTAAAAAAAAGAGTAACTTTTAAAATTAAGGTTGCTCTTTTTTTATTTAAGTATCCCAGATTATTCTTTAGATCTAAATTTAGCTTTAATCCATCGAGGTAGGATAATAGCCCCAATGATCAGATAAGGATAATACGTAATAATACGCCACAGCAGGGCTATTCCTATCGCTACACCAGCACCGGGAATAAATTCTGCTAAAAACTCTTTGAAAACAAACTCCGCGAACCCACTACCACCGGGTGTAGGACTTATAAGCATCAATATCCACATGATGAGCTGACGTCCGAAAATAATAAAATGTTCTGACCATCCGTAAGCGTTTGCCCAAAAGGCAACGAGTAAAGCATTGACAACCCAATAACGAGAAGTCCATGACATGAGTGTAGCAATAAATGACTTCACCCAAAAATTCCACTTGCGTGTACGCAAGCGATAGGAACTGTTTACCATATCTGTACCGACGGTATTCATTCTGCCTCTAAAACGTCTTAAAATCGGAAGTTTAAATACTTTCAATAAAAAATATTTCATACCTCTCGGATTATAAAACAATCCGTAGGTAAGCATACACGCCCACAAAAACTTTATAGCATAACCCACCAAACACAAATAAAGAATATTTTGGGCTAACCAAGCACTTCCTTCCTCGGCGTGTGGTATGTTAAACAAATTATCAGTATTTAAAAAAAGGAGTAAGAGAGGAAACATAATAATAAAATACAGCTCATCCAGAAATGATGTTGCCATAACAATTGCCGTACTTCTACCGAGAGGCACCCCCTCTTTATTGACGTAGATTACTGCTAAGCTAGTTCCTCCAATAGCCGAAGGCGTAACTGCAGAGGTAAACTCCCAAAGCATGATAACACGAAAAGCTTGTTTCCAAGTAAGGTCGGCTTCTGAAAGTATTTTGAGACGAATCATATATCCGAGGTCTCTCAGTCCCATAAAAAGACAAGATAAGAGCAACCAAAAAGCAGAAAATTTTGAAAAAGACAATGTATTAAAAGCTTCCCAAGAAAATTCTCTTGAAAACATATAGGCGACAACGCCAAGACCAATTAGTACTGGCAACAGCACCCGACTTGGTTTTATTTTTTCAGTAAGATCTTTCTCTGGATTACGCTTCTCCTCGTTCATTATACTTCATAAGTTGTGTATGCAAAGATAATGAAATGGGGATAAGAGAAAAACAAGTAAATGCGATATAATACTAAAGTAATATGATTCTTTATTAAATACTTAAAAGGCTAATGTTTTTAATGAATAAAAAGGAGTTCACGATACTTTGGAAGCGTCCACATCTCATCATCAACAATCAATTCCAATTTGTCAATATGATAGCGGATTTTTTCCAAATATGGTTTTACTTTCGTCGAGTATGCTTTTGCCTGTTCTGGTAGGTCTGTAATAGCATTAGATTCTTTACGAACTTCCACCAATTCTTTCACCATTTCTCTTATAGCTTTTACATGTTTAGATATCTTTTTAATGCTCTTCAATTGTGATCCGGCGAGATTTTGATAATCCTCATCATCAGAAAATAATTCTCTAATTCCCTTAACGTTAGTAATTAAAACATTTTGATAAGCTATAGCTGTTGGAATGATATGGTTTATTGATAAGTCACCAAGCACACGTGCCTCTATCTGAACAACCTTCGTATAAATCTCGTTGTTGATTTCAAAACGTGCCTCTAACTCACGTTCACTCAACACTCCATAATCCGTCAGTATTTTCACTGAAGATGCATCTTTAAAGACCTTGAATGCCTCTACTGCACTAGGAATATTAGGTAAACCTCTGCGAAGGGCTTCATCAAACCACTCTTGACTGTATCCATTACCTTCAAAACGAACGTTCTTGGACTCAATAATTACTTTGCGAATAGACTTTAAAATAGCTTCGTCTTTTTTCACGCCTGATTTAACCAAATCCTCAACACGTTTCTTGAAACTATTCAATTGATGAGCGACAGCGGTATTCAAAATCGTGAGCGGTGATGCACAGTTAGCTGTAGTGTAGAGCCGACTGCTCTAAACTCAAATCTATTGCCTGTAAATGCAAATGGAGAAGTACTGTTTCTATCAGTATTATCTAAAAGTATTTCTGGAATTTTTGCAATATCGAGTTTAAGCTCTGTTTTCTCTTCTGAACTCATTTCGTCGATAGCAATACTATTTTCAATATCATTCAAAAGTTGATCGAGTGTTCTACCTATAAATACGGAAAGGATAGCTGGTGGCGCTTCCTGTGCACCTAAACGATGTGCATTTCCTGCATCAATAATACTACTGATTAATAAACCGCTGTTGTCATACACTGCCTTTATCGTATTTACTAAAAAAACTAGAAATTGGGTGTTATTTTTTGGAGTGCCTCCCGGGGATAATAAATTTACACCCGTGTCAGTAAGTAAACTCCAATTACAATGTTTTCCAGAACCATTGATTCCTTTAAAAGGTTTTTCGTGTAATAAGACTTTAAATTTATGCTTATGGGCAATTTTCTCCATCAAAGACATAATTAACTGATTATGATCAACTGCAAGGTTCGCTTCTTCAAAAATTGGTGCACACTCAAACTGATTAGGTGCTACTTCATTATGGCGAGTTTTTACAGGTATTCCTAGTTTATAAGCTTCTCGTTCAAAGTGTCGCATAAATATACTCACACGCTCTGGAATGGCTCCAAAGTAATGATCATCAAGCTGTTAGTCTTTTGCCGCTGAATGTCCCATTAAGGTACGCCCGCAAAGTGCTAAATCAGGACGTGCATTATAAAGTGCTTCATCTACTAAAAAGTATTCCTGTTCCCAACCCAGCGTTACTTGCACTTTTTTCACCTCCCTATTAAAGAATTTGCAAACCTCAGTAGCTGCTTCGTCAATGGCTAAAAGTGATTTTAAATATGGCGTTTTAAAATCTAGTGCTTCTCCTGTATAGGAAATAAATATAGTGGGAATACAAAGTGTTTGGTCTAAGACAAACGCGGGTGAAGATGGATCCCAAGCAGTGTATCCACGTGCTTCAAAGGTATTAGGAATACCGCCATTCGGAAAACTTGATGCATCGGGTTCTTGTTGCACCAATAAATTTCCATTAAAACTTTCTACGGCATTACCATCTTTTGTGAGGGAAAAGAATGCATCATGTTTTTCTGCAGTAGCACCATTCAATGGATGAAACCAATGCGCATAATGGGTAGCTCCTCTTTCCATTGCCCACGTTTTCATTGCCGATGCTACTTGACTTGCGGTCTGTCTATTTTTCTTCCTTCATCTATAGCATTTATCACACTCTCATAAGCATCTTTCTCAAGATAGTTTCTCATTTTCTTACAATCAAAACATTTACTCCGTAGATGTCTGATATATTTTCACAATTTTCTACTATTGATTGTAATTCTCTTTTTTGAGCTTCTTCGACAGCTCTAAACCTAATGTGCGCCATAGATATCTTTTACTTCTGTAAATACTAAATCGAATATTCTTCGAATGTTTTTACAAAAATAGCATAAACAATGAGAAAATTTTTTAAGACAATAATTTCTTTACAGTATCAGCAATAGCCCTACCCTCTGCTTTACCAGCTAAAGTCTTAGAAGCGACTCCCATTACCTTACCCATATCAGCCATAGATGTGGCTCCAACTTTTGTGATCACATCTTTTATTGCATCTTCTAGTTCGTTAGCACTTAGTTGTTTGGGAAGGTAAGCTTCTATGTAGCTAGCCTCTTCCAATTCTTCATTAGCCGCTTCTTCTCTGCCGTTTTGCTTATATATAGTAGCAGAATCTTTCCGTTGTTTCACCAACTTTTGGAGCATTCTTATCTCATCTTCTTCTCTAATCTCTTTATTTTCTCCTTTAGTCTGCTCTAAAAGAAGAGCTGCCTTTATTGCTCGAAGTGCTTTTAATTTATCTGTTTCTTTTGCAAGCATGGCTTGCTTTATATCTGAGTTGATTGTTTCAATTAATGCCATTGTTTTTATTATTCTTTTTCTTTTAATTCATATTTCTTGACCGGACCATTAAAACGTCTTTTTGAAAAAATCTTAGACTGTGTTCTTTTGTGTGCTGGCTCTTTTGTGAGTTCCAAAATCTGCGCCTCTGTTAATGAAGGAGTCACCCACACCCTTTCTCCTTCAAAAATAGGCACTTTTCCAGTATCATCTTTATCAGCTTTGGCTGTTGGTGTTGCTACAGAGCCAAACGGATTTACATTCACTGACAAGTAGCGTTTGTCTAAAACACCTTCCAATTCAAAACCTGTTGCAATAATCGTTACAGATACTTGGTCGTTTAGACTTTCATCATAATTCACTCCTGTGATAATATTTGCATCTTCACCAATTGCACTATCTACATAATTAGCAATATAATCCAATTCTGTTAATTTAATAGCATGTTCTGGCGATGGATTGAATGATATATTCAAAAGAATCTGTTTTGCTTTACGTACATCACTACTCATTAGCAGTGGCGAGGTTAATGCCTTTTTTATTGCTTCTAAGGCTCTATCTGGACCCGAGGTAGTTGCAGCACCCATAACAGCAACTCCAGAATTTAAGGTAACTGTACGCACGTCAGCAAAATCTAGGTTGATATGTCCATGTACGGTGATTAATTCAGAAATGCCTTTTACGGCTGTATTTAACACTCTATAGACACTTTCTTTAGCTTCAAAAAAGTTGTCTTCAGAATCAGCCAATTCAAAAACTTTTTCATTATTGATAATCAAAACTGAATCCGCGTACTTTGCTACCTCTCTGATGCCATTTAGAGCCACTTCCATACGTGCTTCACCTTCATCAATAGGTGGCAATGAAAGCACTGCGATTGTAAGCAATCCTCTTTCTTTGGCAATTTTAGCTATCATAGGAGCAGCACCTGTTCCGGTGCCTCCCCCCATACCTGCGGCAATAAAAACCATTTTAGCATATTGCTCAAAAATCTCATCAATTTTCTCGTGGTCTTCAATGACGGCTTGTTCACCTTTTTTAGGATCTCCTCCAGCACCAAAGCCTTCAAGAGTTTTGGTACCAATAGGTATTTTAACGGGAACTTTACTCTTGTTGAGATCGTGCATATCCGTATTACATACAAAAAAGTCAACTCCTTTTATTCCTTTTTCGTACATATAATTTAGAGCACGAACACCGAAACTCCCAACCCCCACCACCTTGATGATAGAAGCATGTTGCTTATCTGTAATCATATCAATAACGCTACGTTCCATAAATATTAAGTTTACATCTCAACATCATCTCTCACATCAGTACCTCCGAAAAAGTCTATCAGTTGTTGCATTCCACCGCCTCTCTTCGTTGATGTTTTTTTCTTTTTCAATTTTTCAATTGGATCAGGTCGTTTAGCTCCTACTTCCTCAATCTCTTGTTCTATCTCTGGTTTAGGGATTGATGCCTTTTCTCGTGCTCTACGTTCTGCTTCTTCTTTAGCTTTTAAGCGAGCTTGGCGTTGCTTTTCTTTACGCTCACGATTTCTTCTTGCTTTTTCTTCCAATTTATGAGCATCCTCTACTTTCATCCAATCATTATCTTCCTCATGCTCTACATCAATGGGGTGCGCAGGAATAGCTTCTTCTGTTCTGGTCGTTATGCCTAATTCATTTTCAGAGAAATTCGTTGCAATAATTGTAATAACCAGTTCATCTGACGCTAAATTCTCATCGATACGGGTTCCATGCTTCATTTCATGATAGCTACCCGCCATACGTCGCATATAGACGCCTACATTACGGCGCTCTTGCACAGATAATCGCTTCTCTCCTAATACAATATTGACTAATAAGCTTTTCGCTCCAGAAATATCACAATTGTCTAAAAGTGGAGAGTATAAAGCGGCTTTTATCGCCTCACCGACGCGATCCTCACCTCCTTTAGCACTTCCTACTCCGAAGACAGCCATTCCACTTCCCCTAAGCATACGCTCTAAGTCAGCATAATCAATATTCTGTTCGGCTGTTTTTGTAACAATTTCAGAAATACTCTTAGCTGCCATCACCAAAACTTCATTTGCTTTTCCACAAGCTTCAGGAAATGACAAGTCACCATACATTCGTTGCAGTTTTTGATTATTGATGATTAAAAGTGCATCAGAGACTTCTTCTAAGACTTCAATTCCAATAACTGCTTCTTTCAATCGCTGGCGTTCAAAACCAAACGGTGTAGTAACGATAGATACTACAACGAGTCCCATATCTTGAGCTATACGAGCAACAACGGGTGTAGCTCCAGTTCCTGTGCCACCACCCATGCCTGCAGTGAGGATAACCATCTTAGTAGTTCCTCCTAACATTTCCCTTATTGCTTCTTCACTCTCCTCTGCAGCATCTTTCCCTGATTGTGGGATACTTCCGGCACCCAATCCCTCTGTGAGACGGACGCCTATTTGCAATTTATGCGGTACGTGACTATGGTTTAAATCTTGTATGTCGGTATTGCAAACTACATAATCGATGCCATCAACCTTACGCTCATACATATCGTTTACGGCATTATTACCAGCGCCACCAATACCAACTACCTTAATTATATTATGGGAAGATTCTTCTTTATAATCCTCGTTTATTTGCAACTCCATTTCTATTTATTTTTACATTTTTGCATCATCACCACTGCCTCTACTTCCAAATAAACTACGCAATCCTGTAGATATTTTTTCAAAAAACCCAGACTGGTTATTAGCTTCTTTTTCAATCTCCTCATCTATCATATAGTGTAGCATTCCCAAAGCATTGGCATAATACAAAGCAGATAAATTTTTATTATCTACAAATACATCTTCTCTTAGCTTTGCTTCCCTAACGGGAACCTCAAATTTCTTTTCTAAAAATTCTTTCATTGAGTTTTGTAACGCTCCGCCTCCTACAAGAGTGATTGACTCTACAAAATCATCTAATCCCATTTTGCGCAACTGGTAACTTATTCCTCTGAAAATTTCATCTAACCGACATTGCACGACGGCTGATAATTGACTAACTCGTAAACTTCGACCTCCCCAGGCATCTGCTGAAGAGAAACTTACCTCTGCATTTTCCTCAGCCAGGTCAGCCAGGGCATGACTAAAATCTTTTTTTAAGGCATCAGCTTGCTTCATCGTTACGGGATAGCTACTCTTAATATCTTGGGTGACACTTTGACTGCCAAATGGTACGGCAAAGGATGCATACATAGCGCCATCTACAAACAAGGAGATTCTAGTAACATCAGCACCAAGATCTATAACCAGTACGCCTGTTTCCTTATCTTCTTCTGTGAAAATCACTTTAGAGGCATAATAAGGACTGAAAATGAACTCTGCGACATCAAAGCCTGCATTATTTACACATTGTTCTATATTAGAAATAAGTTTTTTGCTACAAGAGAAAATATTATAAATACCTTCTAACTTAATACCTTCCATATCCAAAGGATTCTGGATTCCTTTTATTTCATCAACATTATAGTGCTGTAAGAATACATCAAGCATAACCAATTCTACTTTGAGATAGGCATTCTCAGCATTCTCATATAACTCATCTAAATCATTATGGTCAATTTTTTTTCCCTCAGCAATAAACTTTTGTTGTGGCGTCCTAAAGCTCTCTACATAATAATTGCTCACCCCAACAATAATCAAGTCGTTCTCTTTTGCCTTTACATTTTTCAATGCTGTTTTAATACTAGCAGTAAACTTTTCAACATTATTGACGACCCCATAAGCAACACCTTGTGCAGGCACTAAAGTTGCATCAATAATTTCATGCCCTTCAAATGACTTTGTTCCAACTACAGCTTTTATCGAGTGGGAACCTATATCTATACATATTACTCTATCTCGTTGCATTAGCTTCCTTTTTTTTAACTACTACTTGGTTATCATATCGCAAGTCAATGGTTTCATAAGTCTCCAAACCATTAAACTTGCCTACCTTATTGATAAAAAGGAGTAATTTTTCTAACTTTTCAGCAACATTATCAGGCTTACCCAAATGGATTTTTCCTGATTTTGCCCTCAGATACAAAGTTAATTCTTCTTTAGAATTAACCATAATATAATCAATCATTTCAGACCAAAAAGAATGATCATCCAAATAGGCTTGAAATTGTAATAATTCCTTTTGCGCAAAGGACTCTGAGATATTTCCTCGGTACATATGTACTAAAGCAGCATATTTTGTTCCCGTAGGCATTTTGTAACCATCTTTATCCAAATAATAAGATGCTGTATCTGTCCATACACGCAATACCGGACTGCGTTGTGTTATTTCAATCCTGCAAGCATTGTCCGAAGAACGAAATACTTGTGCATCTTCTACAAAGGGATTTTTATTTATGGCTGATTCTAAGCTATTTTTATTAATGCTATCTAATTTTACATCTTTAGTATTTCCAAGTTGTTTTTCTGCAATCTTTAGTATCTCTTTTTTATTAACAAACTTAAATTGAGGATTGGTCATTTCCACAACAATACCATTTGCTTTAAACACTTTCTCCTCTTGTCCAATTCTAAAAAAGGCGAAAGCGAGATACACCAGAAGTAAAACTAATGGCAATCCAAATAATAATATTTTTTTTAGGTTTCTCTTCATACCTACTTCATCAGTTTAATGACTTCATTTGCAATATCATTGGCGGCATTGGGTTTGGCAAAATACAATATTTGTGTAGCTAATTGCTTACGCCTTTCTTCAGCCTTCATGAGCTGTATTACTTTCGGTACTAAATTTTGCTCTGCATCTTCATCCTTAACCAATATGGTTGCCTCTTTTTTCACTAGCGCCATTGCATTTTTAGTCTGATGATCTTCAGTAACGTTAGGCGAAGGCACAAGAATCGTTGATTTCCCTAAAACACTTAATTCTGAAATAGTTAGGGCTCCAGCACGTGAAACTACTATATCAGCAACACTGTATGCCCAATCCATTCTATCTAAAAATTTAAATAAATGCACATTTGATGGACAAGTATCATTAATCTGTCCTTTCAACTGCTCATAATAGTAAGCACCTGATTGCCAAATAATTTGGAAATTTTGTTTTCCTAAAAAGTCTAAATTTCTCTTCAAACTCTCGTTAAGAGTTCTTGCTCCCAGACTTCCACCAACGACTAATACAGTCTTTTTTGTACTATCTAGCCCATAATATTTAAATGCTTCAACTTTATCTATATTTTTATCTAATAAATCTTGACGAATAGGATTGCCTAGAAAAAAAAGCTTCTCCTTTGGAAAAAATCGCTCCATATTATCATAAGCAACACAGATTTTCTTTGCTTTATTAGCAAGTAGTTTATTTGTAATCCCCGGATATGAGTTTTGTTCTTGAATCAGAGTTGGGATCTTCATTTTAGCCGCTTGATGGAGAACAGCCGCACTGGCATAACCACCTACACCTACGACCACAGCTGGATTTTCTTTCTTCAATAACTTCCTTGCCATACGAAGGCTTTTAAGAAGTTTAAACAAAGTTATAGGCAATGTAACAGGTTTACTGCGTTGAAAACCACGAATTGGCAAGCCCACAATATCATATTCCGCTTTGGGTACACGTTCCATCTCCATCTTTCCTTCGGCACCAACAAAAAGAATTTGTGCATCTGGCAGGGCTTCTCTCAAAGCATTGGCAATAGCAACAGCAGGAAAAATATGTCCTCCTGTACCTCCTCCACTTATGATTATTTTAGGCTCCCTCATAATTTTTTCATTTAATTGTCATGATTTACTCTTGAATATGTTTTGCTAATTCCTCTTCTTCTTGCCGTTTCAGCCAATAGGTCACACTCAATATCATTCCGATTGAAAACCCAGTAACGAGTAACGATGTACCTCCTTTACTCACAAAAGGTAATGGCTGTCCGGTAACTGGCATGAGGCTGACTGCAACTGCCATATTCATAAAGGCCTGCAATACAATAATGGTGGTTAACCCAATGACTAAAAATGCGGGAAATGTGCGAGTACAACGTTGTGCAATCATTCCAGCACGATAGACCATTGCAAGGTATGCAAATATTAAGAAAAATGCTGCGAGTAAACCTAACTCTTCAACAATAATCGCAAATACATAATCTGAGTAAGGTAATGGTAAGACATAGCGCACATTGCTGTTACCCGGTCCCTTACCAATTATACCTCCTGTGGCAATAGCAGCCTTGGCGGCTTCTACTTGTTTCTTTTCATCTTCCCTGCGTTGCTTGCTAGCCAGAGCTATTTGCCGTTCTCTTGGTGTTTTAAGCTTGGCAAACTCTTCAGCTTCACGATTAGCTGCCTTTTCGGGTGCTACGAATCGTTCAACTCTATTTAGGGCTGTAGTTACCCGTCCTATGTTTGGTCTCCAATCAGTATTCACAGCTATCAAAACCACTACAGCAACTAGAGCCATTGCACCAAAGAAAAGTGATAGAATCCATTTTGTCCTAATCCTTCCAACTGCCATCATAATGAAAACGGTAAGTGCCATTAAGATGGCTGTAGAAACATTAGACGTCGCAATCCAAACAAAAACTATTGCAGTCACAGTGAAGATTCTTCGAAATGCCACATCATCACAGCCTTTAGCTGTTTGAAAAATAGCTAAGGTTCTTGCAACATAGATTACTAATAGAATCTTAATCAACTCAGAGGGCTGAAAAGTAAAACCAATGAAAGGAATAGTAATCCAACGCTTTGCACCATTTATAGTGACTCCAAAAAAAGTGAGACTTATTAATAAAATCAAAATTAATAATGGGGCGTAAGTAGCAATCTTTCGTATGTGATTATAATGAATGTAGTGTAAACTTACCATCACTAAAAATGCAATAATGAAGAACACTAATTGCACAAAAGTATTCTTCCAAGGATCGCCTAACGTATCTGTAGTGCTAAACATTAGCACTATCGAAACAAAAGCTAGTACTATGGTGGAATACCAGAGTCCCCTATCACTTTTTTTTATACGATCTCGTATATTCTGAAATATATTTCCTAAGTTTTCTTTCATACGATTATAACTTTCTCACAGCCTCTTGAAAAATTCTGCTTTCTTTATCCACATCAACTTTTACTCCCGCACAAAACAGCACAGCATCATCGCTTTCCGTATTTTTATATGCCCAACTTACAGCCTCATCCATAGTTTTGGAAAAATGTATAGCGCCGACCATAGGACGTAACAATTTGATGTATTTTCTCTTTGGAGTCAAAAAAACAATTCCTTTAACTTTTAGCATCAAAAGTTGTTTTAATTTTAGCAATTCTTGTAAATCATCTATATCTTTAGCAATAAGCGTAACCGGACAATGCATGCTTTCCAAAGAATACCAAATTGCATTAATACTCTGAGCTTTGGTATCATCTATAAAATTAATCCCTCGCAGGGATAGAAAATATTCTAATCGCTTGGGCTCATTCTTCATGTCAGCAAATTGTTCTGCATATTGTGCCTCTTTGGCTGCCATCATCTTATAATTAACTAAATTGATGAATGGATTATTTATATTTTTTTCTTTAATCATCATATTTAACGCATTTTTAAGGTAATAACTGTGAGTACCGCTAGAAAGATTCCAACAATCCAAAAGCGAGTTACTATTTTGGGCTCTGGAAATCCTTGTACCTGAAAATGATGATGCAATGGAGACATTTTAAAAATACGCCTTCCCTCACCAAACTTCTTTTTAGTGTATTTAAAATAGGAAACTTGCATGATCACAGAGAGATTTTCTATCAAGAAAATACCACAAAGTATTGGGATAAGTAATTCTTTGCGAATCATAATTGCAAAGACTGCAATGATTCCACCAATGGTCAAACTCCCTGTATCCCCCATAAACACTTGAGCAGGATAGGCATTATACCAAAGAAAACCTATCATAGCACCTACGAAGGCTGCCATAAAGACCACTAACTCACCAGTGTGAGGTATAAACATTATATTCAGATAATTCGCATAGATGAAGTTACCGGAAACATAGGCAAAAACGAGTAGAGTGCTTCCAATAATTGCAGACGATCCGGTAGCTAAACCATCTAATCCATCAGTCATATTGGCTCCATTGGAAACTGCTGTTACTATAAAAATAACAATGAAAACAAAAAGTATCCAAGTCAATATTTCTTGATATTCACCTGCAAAAGAAACAATTTTCGAATAATCTAATTCATTATTTTTAACAAAGGGAATGGTTGTTTTTGTACTTTTTACATCTATCGTTGTAGTTTGGCTAGATTTCCCCACACTACTTTGTATTTCCGTGGGTAGTTGTTCTCGTACAACAATGTCATTACTCATAAAGAAAGTGAGCCCGACTATGAGTCCAAGACCGATCTGACCAACAACTTTAAACTTTCCGGAAAGACCGCTTTTATCTTTTCTTACCACTTTGATATAATCATCAAGAAAACCTAATGCACCGAGCCAAACTGTCGTTATTACCATCAAAATAATATAGATGTTATCTAATTTCGTAAAAAGCAGTACTGGAATCAATATTGACAACACTATAATGAGACCACCCATGGTAGGGGTACCTTTTTTTTGCATCTGCCCTTCCAATCCCAAATCACGTATTTCTTCTCCAATTTGCTGGCGTTGCAACATTCTAATGATTTTTTTTCCAAAAAGGGTTCCTATCATCAGAGCGAATAGCAATGCCATAGCTGCACGAAATGAAATGTAATCAAACATTCCAGCACCGGGAACGTCTAATTCATTAAGATATCTGAATAAATAGTATAACATAGCTAGTTCAGTATTTGTTTTATTTCTTCTTTATCATTAAAATAGTTACGCTTATCTTCAACCTCTTGATATGTTTCATGTCCTTTGCCGGCAATCAGAATCAGATCACCTTTTACAGCTAATAATGCTGCCATTTTTATCGCTTCTCTCCTATTCGTAACACAAAGTGTCGCTAGTTTTTGTTCTTCAGGAACACCGTTAAACATATCTTCAATAATGCTTTCTGGCTGTTCATTACGAGGATTGTCAGATGTTAAAATCACTCGGTTACTGTATTCGCAAGCTATGCGTGCCATCTTTGGGCGCTTCGTTTTATCCCTGTTCCCTCCAGCACCCACTACCGTGATAATTTGCCCGTCATCTACAATCCCTTTCAGCGTTTTCAAAACATTTTCTAAAGCATCAGGTGTATGTGCATAGTCCACAACGGCAGTAATACCACTGCCTGAGACATAAGTATCAAGACGACCAGCTACAGGTTCTAAAGTGCTTAGTGCAACTAAAGTACTTTGTTCTGGAATATCTAATAAACAAGCTGTTGCATATACTGCTAATAAATTATAGGCGTTAAAATCACCTATGAACTGTGTCCAAACTTCTGTCCCATTAAATTCCATGAGAGTAGTATCGAAGTGTCTTTCAAGAATTTTCACATTAAAGTCGCCTAAGGACTTTGCCGCATAAGCATACTGTTTCGCTTTCGTATTCTGAAGCATTACTTCGCCATTTCTATCATCTATATTGGTAAGCGCAAAACTATCTTTAGGGAGCTTATCAAAAAAAGATTTTTTGGCAGTTAGGTACGATTTAAAAGTCTCATGATAATCTAAGTGATCGTGGGTAAGATTCGTAAAAATACCGCCAATAAAGTGAACACCGGCTACTCGATGTTGAACTAAAGCATGCGAACTCACCTCCATGAAGCAATATTCACATCCTTCATTTACCATGTCTCTCAACAATACATTGAGTTGAACAGCATCGGGCGTAGTGTGAGTTGCTTTATGCTCCTTCTCTCCCACATAGTTAGCAATCGTAGAAAGTAAACCAACTTTATAGCCCAATTTATTAAACATTTTATACAAAAGTGTCACTATTGACGTCTTTCCATTAGTTCCTGTAACACCTACTAACTTCAACTCTTTTGATGGTTCATCATAAAACAAACTTGCTATCTGTCCTAGAGCCCTTGCAGTATTCTCAACCAAAACATAAGTAACATTATCATAGATAGTTTGAGGCATGGTTTCACAAACTACACATGTCGCTCCTGAACGAATTGCTTTCGAAATGAATTGATGTCCATCTACTTGTGTACCACGTTGTGCAACATAGAGAGTACCCTCTTGTACATTTCGGCTATCGAAACAAACACTCGAAACCTTTACATCCAAGTCTCCTTGATATTTTTTCACATCACAATTCTTTATGAGCCCAGCTAATGTTTTCATGATAAATAAATATTTACTTGTGTTCCCTTCACAATTTTAGTTCCCGGCTTCAGGGATTGATTGGTTATTAGTCCACTTCCCTGCACCTTTACTTTTAAACCTTTACTTTCCAATAAAAAAACTGCATCAGTTAGTGTCATCCCTACAACATTGGGCATCAAACTTTCACTGTTTTTAATAGGAGAATTTTCTTGTAAAAACTCCTCACCTATCACTTTACCTAATGCTGTGCTTTCATTTATACCAGGCAACAACATTAATCGGTGTCTCGTAGAATCAAGAACAGATTCTAAAGGCTTTTTTTCAGTAAGCATTCCTTTAGCATACAAGGCGTCTGATATTTTTTTAAATACAGGTCCGGCTACACTACCACCAAAACGACCAATGCTTCTATCGGGTTTATCAATAACAACTGCACAAGAATATTTGGGATTATCGGCAGGGAAATAACCTATAAACGTAGCTCGATAATTTTGGTTATCATATCCACCACCAACTTTTGCAATATGTGCAGTACCTGTTTTTCCAGCAATTTTATAACGACTATCTCTTATATTTCGTGCTGTTCCACGCTCCACAACACCTTCCAGCATTATATGCAACTTTTTCACCGTTTCTTCTGAACAAATGTTATTGTCAATAACAATAGGTTTAGAAAAATCTCTTATCATTTTACCATTTCGCTTAATGGCATATACTAGACGTGGTTTTACCATCTTACCATTATTAGCGATTGCATTATATAACGTCAACATATGTAAAGGAGTCACATTCACTTCGTATCCTACCGACATCCATGGCAGTGAAGTACTCCACCATGCTGACGATTTAGTATCTTTTATATACGGACGTCCCTCTCCTTTAATCTTCAAATTCAGAGGTTCTCCTAAATGCAAATCATATAAACGGTCTATATATCTCTGGGGATTATCTTTATACGCTGCATGTACCAACATAGAAGTTCCTACATTAGAGGATTTTTCAAAGACTTCCTGAACTGTAATTTTACCCACAGCATGATAATCACGCATAGTAGCTCCATAAAACCGACGAGCACCATTTCCTGTGTTGATAGAATCCGTCAATTTCACTACACCATCTTCTAATAAAGCTATCATTGATGGAAGTTTAAAAACAGATCCAGGCTCAACAGCATCAGCAATAGCATGATTTCTGCGTTCATAATAATTCCCATCTGAAGCAATTTCTAAATTGGCAATTGCTTTGATTTCTCCTGTGGAAACTTCCATCACCGTTACAGTACCATGATGTGCTTTAAACTGTTCTAGTTGCTCCATCAACGCACTTTCTGCCAGATCTTGCATATCCACATCTATTGTTGTAATGATATCATTTCCTTCAACAGCTTCTTTAACGATAAAATCCATTCTATTGCGTGGAGCTATTCGCCATTCTCTAACCCCCTCAACCCCTTTCAGCTCACTTTCATAGGCATGTTCTAAACCCAGTGCACCTACTTTTACGCCTTTTGCATTGGTTTCCAACTTACCTAGAGTACGTTCTCCTAGCATACCAAAAGGTCTATGACGCAATATTTCTTGCTCTAAAATAAGTCCTCCTTTATATTTCCCTCTTCTTAAAATTGGAAAGCGTTTTACTTTTTCCGCTTCCATATAATTAATCTTCCTATTGCCTAAATAGTGATAGCGTTCGTTATTTCTTCTTGCAGATTTTAATTCTCTTAGATAGGCGTTTTGATTCTTGTCCTTAAATAAACGAGCTAAACACAATGCTAACGAATCCACGTTAGCACTAAAAATACTATCCGTAATCGCTTCTGCTCCTAAATCCATTCTCAAATCAAAGAAAGTAAGAGAACAAGCAAGTAAGTATCCATTTTTAGCATAAATCTCTCCGCGAGGTGCAGCAAACTTCTTTTTAGTGGTATAAACCTCCACAGCTACGGCTCCAATCTCGCTAACTGGCGTCATTTGAAGCTGAACGATACGACCGACTATGAGCAAAGCAAAAAATGCTAAAATTGCCCAAAAGATGCGCACATTTCTAACTATGTCTCTCTTAATACTCATTCATTATTTTCTTCTAAAACTAAAGGTGGCTCAGAGGATAGTTCCAAGCCTAAATTTTTGCTTTCAATCCGCTCCAGCACCTGTGATTGTCTACTGTATTTCATTAATTCTGCACGGAGCTCCATCGACTTAAATCGTAATACAGCAACTTCTTTCTTTACTGCACCAAACTCTTTGTGTGTTTTTTTGTACTTATGTTGATTAGCAATGTAAAGCATCATTAAACAAACAATAAAAAAAATGAATGGCAATTGCTTTACGACTAGAGAGCTTGTTAAAAAATCTCCACTCATCAGATCATTCCAAGAGAACTTTTCAGCTTCACGTTGCTCTTGCTTTGCTGTTATAAATTCCTTTTGTTTCATACTATACTCTTTCTGCAACTCTTAGTTTTGCACTACGTGCTCTCGAATTCTCTGCTATTTCTTCTTCTGAAGGTGACTGAATTTTACCTATTGTTTTGAAATCCTTAATAACGTTTCCATAGAAATCTTTCTCTAAATCACCTGCAACATTGCCTGTTTGCATAAACCTTTTAACCAACCTATCTTCCAATGAGTGATATGAAATCACTACTAATCTACCTCCGGGCTTTATCACTTCTGGCATTTGCATCAATACATCTCGTAAAGCTCCTAATTCATCATTCACTTCAATACGAATAGCTTGAAAAACCTTAGCCAGAAAAGAAGCACGTTTGAACTCAGGAATCTTTCCGGCAACAATATCAGCGAGCTTTGCTGTTGTCTTTATTTCTGAAGAACTCCTAGCGCTCACAATAATTCTACTGAGCTGTTTGGCATTCTTCAACTCTCCATATTCCTTTAAAATTGTTGCTAACTGTTGTTCAGAATAGGTATTAACCACGTCATAAGCAGTCAACAAGCCATCTTGATTCATGCGCATATCCAAAGGGCTATCAAAACGAAAAGAAAAACCACGACCTGCTTCGTCAAATTCATGAGAAGATACACCTAAGTCTGCCAATACACCATCAACTTGATTTTTCTGCAAATACCGAAGGAAATATTTTAGATACCTAAAATTATGCTGAACAAAAGTGATTCTTTCATCATCAACGAGGTTACTTTTAGCATCTACATCTTGATCAAAACAAATAACCTCAGCGGCACCTCTTCGTAAAATCTCTCGAGTATGTCCTCCGCCGCCAAAAGTCAAATCCACATAGACTCCCCTATCATGGATTTTCAAAGCATCCATGCTTTCCTCCAATAATACGGGTATGTGGTATTTTTCGGTCATCAGCCCAATTCTTTAGCGATTAAATCTTCAAATTCTTCTTGTGTCATTTCAGTGGCATCATAGCTTTGCTTGTCCCAAATCACAATCTTTTCACCTACACCAGCAACAACAACCTCTTTGATAATTCCTGCATAGTCTAGCAGTCTTTGGGAAAGTAGAATTCTTCCCGAGCTATCTAGGCTAACCTCAGCAGTACCACGATAATATTCTCTTATGAGTTTATCATGATACCGATTATACCTATTCAATTTTTCTGTAAAACGTGCTACTTCTTCTTTCCATGCTTCTGCTGGAAATAGGTCTAGTGATTTATCGTAAATGCTTTGTTTTACAACAAAAGTTTCCCCTTCATTACAATTTTTGCGAAACTGCGATGGGATAATCATTCTGCCTTTAGCATCAACTTTTCCTGTATAATCACCTATAAACATGCAATAAATTTACTTTTCGTTTGTAAAGATATTGATAATTTTCAAAAATCTCCCACTTTTTGGGATTTTCTCCCACTTTGTTGATAACTTTTACAGATTTTAGTCTTATCTATTCATTATTAAACTATTACTAATAAGCTCTGAGACTTATGAATGCATCGTTGTAAGAAATTTAAGATGGTTTTTTTGTGATTTTGGGAAGGATGTGATAGTTTTCTGTTGATGATTAGCGGAGTTTAAAACCTATATTAAAAAAGAGGATAATAGAAAGAGAGATAAAGCACTGCTTCATTTCTCTTAAAAAATTTATTTAAGTAAAGTAAATTTATGCTTCTCCTAATGGTCCAAAATTAAGAGGCATTTTATGCAATTTCTCCTGCTTGTTTTCTTTAATCTCACCATACATTTTTTCATATTTGATCACATTATCTTGTAAGGTAGCTAACAAGCGCTTTGCATGTTCAGGCGTTACAATAACACGTGATTTTACTTCAGCTTTCGGCAATCCTGGCATCATACGCACAAAATCTAGTACAAACTCTGATGAAGAATGAGTTATCACTGCTAAGTTTGCATAAGTTCCTTGTGCTACTTCCTGATTTAATTCTATGTCTAATTGGTTATTCTTTTTATCGTCCATCTTTTTAAGTTTTATTCTCAAAGATACATATTTTTATAAAAAAAAGGACTATGCTTTTCTGCACAGTCCTTCAATAAATATCTCAAATTAGCAAGTTGTGCTATTCTTGGGTTTCAGTCTTATTAGCTATTAAAGATTCATAATCCTCTTTATCTCCGACAATTAAGTTTTCATAATCTCTCAGCCCAGTACCTGCAGGTATCAAGTGTCCACAGATTACATTTTCTTTCAACCCTTTCAATTCATCAACTTTACCGCTTATAGCTGCTTCGTTTAGAACTTTCGTAGTTTCCTGGAAAGAAGCTGCAGACATGAAACTTTCTGTCTGCAATGAAGCTCTAGTAATACCTTGTAGTATCTGTACTGAGGTTGCAGGAATTGCTTCTCTACATTCTACTAACTGCTTATCTTGACGCTTCAATGCAGAGTTTACTTCACGTAAATCTCTTGCACTGATAATTTGTCCTTCTTTCAGTTCTGTACTATCGCCATGGTTCATCACGACTTTCATGCCATAAATAGCATCATTTTCTTTCATAAAATCGACTTTCTCAACTATAGCTTTCTCTAGGAATTTTGTATCGCCTGGATCCTCAATCTGAACCTTACGCATCATCTGACGAACAATAACTTCAAAGTGCTTATCATCAATGATTACACCCTGCATACGATACACATCTTGAACTTCGTTCACGATATATTCTTGTACTGCTGTAGGTCCTTTAATTGCTAGGATATCTGCTGGCGTAATCGCACCATCAGACAATGGTGTTCCAGAACGTACATAATCATTTTCCTGAACCAATAACTGTTTAGATAATGACACGAGGTATTTCTTCACTTGTCCTGTTTTCGAAGTCACAATAACCTCACGATTACCTCTCTTAATTTTACCAAAAGTAACCTCTCCGTCAATCTCTGTAACAACAGCCGGATTTGAAGGATTTCGTGCTTCAAACAACTCTGTAACACGTGGAAGACCACCAGTGATATCACCAGAAGTTCCTAATGCACGAGGTATTTTCGCCAAGGCTTCACCGATAACAATCTCATCACCTTCATTTACTGAAATGTGAGCTCCTACAGGTAAATTGTATGCTTTTTCTACATTCCCTTTCTTATCGAGTACCTTTAACAATGGAGACTTCGTTTTATCTTTAGATTCAATAATAATCTTCTCAACAAAACCGGTTGTTTCGTCCATTTCCTCTTTATAAGTACCACCAGATACAAAGTTTTCAAAGGCGACCTTACCATCATATTCAGAAACGATAAGAGCATTATAAGGATCCCATTCACATATCAAATCATCTTTCTTCACTTTATCTCCTTCTTGGAAGTATAACTTAGCTCCATAAGGGATAAGCTGAGAAGTCAAGACTATTTTTGTATTTGGATCAATAATACGAACCTCTGCCAAACGTCCAACTACCACGTGGTAATCTTCACCGTGAGCATCTACGGTACGCAACTCATCAAATTCCAAATAACCGTCATATTTTGACTTTACAGTAGAGTTCGCAGATACGTTACCTGCCACACCACCAACGTGGAATGTACGCAATGTCAACTGTGTACCTGGCTCACCAATAGACTGAGCAGCAATAACACCTACAGCTTCACCTTTCTCAACCGTTTTACCAGTAGCAAGGTTACGACCATAACATTTTGCACAAACTCCAAGCTCAGCTTCACAAGTCAACACAGAGCGAATTTCTACCTGCTCTATATCTGCCTCTTCAATCTTTTTGATTGCTTCTTCATCTATTTCTTTTGTTGATGCAACAATCAATTCTCCTGTTCTTGGATTATGGATATCATGCAGTGCAATACGTCCTAAAATACGCTGCCCTAAAGAAGCAACTTCGTCTTCATTTTTCTTCAATGCCGAAACAGTCAATCCACGTAAAGTTCCACAATCTTTTTGTGTAATAATTACATCTTGAGAAACATCAACCAAACGACGTGTCAAATAACCCGCATCGGCAGTTTTTAATGCTGTATCCGCAAGACCTTTACGAGCACCGTGAGTAGAGATAAAATACTCTAATACTGATAATCCTTCTTTAAAGTTTGCCAAAATAGGGTTCTCAATAGTTTGACCGCCTGTAGAGCCGGATTTCTGTGGCTTAGCCATCAAACCACGCATACCTGATAACTGACGAATCTGCTCACGAGAACCACGAGCACCAGAGTCCAACATCATATAAATAGAGTTGAAACCTTGCTGGTCAGTCGAAATCTCCTCCATCAGCTTTTTGGTCAAGTTATTATTTACATGTGTCCAGATATCAATAATTTGATTGTAACGTTCATTATTCGTAATGAAACCGTTGTTATAATTCATCATTACATCATCTACCTTCGCATAGCCTTCATCAACCATTTTCTGTTTAGAATCAGGAATAATGATATCATCCAAGTTAAAAGATAATCCTCCTTTGAATGCCATTCGGTAGCCTAAGTCCTTAATCTTATCAAGGAAATCAGCTGTTGCAGCAACACCACATAGATTATAAACATTAGTGATAATGCCACGCAATGCTTTCTTAGTAATCAATTGATTAATGTAAGGCGCTTTCTCTGGTCTATTTTCATTTAAGATAATACGTCCAATAGTGGTTTCTATCAGCTTATTTTCAGTCTCATCTGTCTTTGGATTGTAGTCATCTACCAAGACTTTTACAGTAGCATGAAGATTAACTGCTTTTTCGTTATAAGCAATAATAGCTTCCTCTGGCGAGTAAAACTTCAAGCCTTCTCCTTTAGCACCTTTACGTTCTTTGGTAATATAATATAGTCCTAAAACCATATCCTGAGAAGGGACGGTAATAGGTGCGCCATTTGCAGGATTCAAAATATTGTGAGAACACAACATTAACAATTGTGCTTCCAGTATAGCTTCATTTCCTAGAGGTAAATGCACCGCCATCTGGTCACCGTCAAAGTCAGCGTTAAAACCAGTACAAGCAAGCGGGTGTAATTGGATTGCTTTACCCTCAATCAATTTTGGTTGAAAAGCTTGAATACCTAAACGGTGCAATGTTGGTGCACGGTTAAGTAACACTGGGTGTCCTTTCAACACATTCTCCAAAATATCCCAAACTACAGGATCTTTTCTATCTACAATCTTCTTAGCAGATTTTACGGTCTTCACAATACCACGCTCGATCAACTTCCTGATGATAAACGGTTTGTAAAGCTCTGCAGCCATGTGCTTAGGAATACCACATTCATGCATTTTCAAGCTAGGACCAACAACAATTACCGAACGCGCAGAATAGTCAACACGTTTACCCAGTAAGTTCTGACGGAAACGTCCCTGCTTACCTTTCAAGCTATCAGATAATGATTTTAAGGCTCTATTACCTTCCGTTTTTACTGCATTCGATTTACGAGAATTGTCAAACAATGAATCAACTGACTCTTGCAACATACGTTTCTCGTTACGCAAAATAACTTCAGGAGCTTTAATCTCAATCAATCGCTTCAAACGATTATTTCTAATAATCACTCGGCGGTATAAATCATTCAAGTCAGAAGTTGCAAATCGTCCACCATCTAAAGGTACCAATGGACGCAACTCTGGTGGTATGACTGGAATTACTTTCACAATCATCCACTCTGGTTTGTTGATATTTCTAGATTTTCTAAAAGATTCAACCACCTGTAAACGCTTCAGTGCATCGTTCTTTCTCTGCTGAGAAGTCTCTGTATCTGCACTATGACGCAATGTGTAAGATAATTCATCTAAATCTAAACGAGAAATAAGCATTTCTAATGCTTTACCTCCCATTTCAGCGATAAATTTATTAGGGTCGCTATCATCCAAATGTTGGTTGTCTGCCGGCAATTCATCTAAAATATCGAGATATTCTTCTTCAGAAAGAAAATCTAAGTACTGAATACCGTCAGCTTCTTTGATACCTGGATTTACAACCACATATTTTTCATAATACACGATTGATTCTAATTTCTTAGAAGGTACACCTAATAAATAACCTATTTTATTCGGTAATGTTTTGAAGTACCAAATATGAGCAACAGGAACGACCAACTGAATGTGTCCTACACGCTCTCTACGTACTTTTTTCTCCGTTACTTCAACACCACAGCGGTCACAAACGATACCTTTGTATCTAATACGTTTGTATTTACCACAATGGCACTCATAATCTTTTACGGGACCAAAAATTCTTTCACAGAACAAACCATCTCTTTCAGGCTTATACGTTCTGTAGTTAATTGTTTCTGGCTTGAGCACTTCACCATGTGAACGCTCTAGTATTTCGTCAGGCGATGCTAATCCAATTGTAATTTTGGAAAAGTTTGCCTTTTCTTGCTTATTTTCTTTTCTAAAAGCCATAATTTTTGCTGTGGTTAATCAAGTTCTACATTCAAGGCAAGACCTCTTATCTCATGTAAGAGTACATTTAGAGATTCTGGAATTCCAGATGGTGGCATTGGCTCTCCTTTTACGATAGCCTCATACGTCTTCGCTCTACCATGAACATCATCAGACTTCACTGTCAGTACCTCTTTCAAGATGTGTGCAGCACCGAATGCTTCAAGTGCCCAAACCTCCATCTCACCAAAACGCTGTCCACCAAATTGAGCTTTACCACCCAATGGTTGCTGTGTAATCAATGAGTATGGTCCTATAGAACGTGCGTGCATCTTATCCTCTACCATATGACTCAATTTAATCATATAGATAACACCAACGGTCGCAGGCTGATCAAAACGCTCTCCTGTGCCTCCGTCATACAAATAAGCCTTACCATATCGTGGTACATTAGCTTTATCAGTATACTCAGTAATTGCCTCTAAACTAGCTCCGTCAAATACAGGAGTTGAGAATTTCAAGCCAAGCTCTTTACCAGCCCAACCTAAAACAGTTTCAAATACCTGACCTAAGTTCATACGAGAAGGAACACCCAATGGATTCAAACAAATGTCAACAGGAGTTCCATCTTCCAAGAATGGCATATCTTCCATTCTTACTACACGAGACACGATACCTTTGTTACCGTGACGACCTGCCATCTTGTCTCCAATTTGGAGTTTTCGTTTCTTCGCTATATAAACTTTAGCTAATTTTATAATACCTACAGGTAGTTCATCACCTATAGTTACAGCATATTTCTTACGTTTGATTGCTCCATCAATTTTCTTATGCTCTAATATATAATTATTGAGCAACCTGGATATCAAACTGTTAGTTCTTTCATCATCAGTCCAGCCTTCAGCATCTACTTCAAGGAAATTGATTTTCTCAATATTCTTCAATGTAAATTTCTTGCCTTTAGCTAGCAGTTCAGCACCCAAGAAGTCAACAACACCAGCCGAAGTTTTACCTTCTAAGATTGTCATTATTTTCTCAATAAGACGCTTTTGCAACTTGGTAACTTCTTCTTCAAAGCTCTCATCTAACTTAGCAACAAGTACCTTATCAGATTGTTTTGCTTTTCTATCTTTTATAGCACGTGAGAAAAGATTCTTACGAATAACTGTCCCTTTCAAAGAAGGTCCTGCTTTCAATGAAGCATCTTTTACATCACCGGCTTTATCACCAAAGATGGCACGAAGTAGTTTTTCTTCAGGAGAAGGATCTGATTCACCTTTTGGTGTGATCTTACCTATCAAAATATCTCCAGGACCTACTTTAGCACCTACTCGAATAAGTCCATTTTCATCAAGGTCTTTTGTAGCTTCTTCACTTACGTTAGGAATATCGGCAGTCAACTCTTCTACCCCACGTTTGGTATCACGTACTTCGAGTGAAAATTCTTCAACGTGAATTGATGTAAATACATCTTCACTAACGATACGTTCCGAGATTACAATAGCATCCTCGTAGTTATACCCTTTCCAAGGCATGAAGGCAACTTTCAAGTTTCTACCTAATGCAAGTTCTCCTTTTTCAGTTCCATAACCATCCGTTAAAATTTGTCCTGCAACTACCTTATCACCTTTTTCTACCAAAGGTTTTAAGTCCATTACAGTATTTTGGTTGGTTTTGGCATATTTTGAAATATTATAAGTTATAAGTTCATCATCAGTAAAAGCAACCAATCGGTCATCATCAGAACGTTCATATCTTATAATAATCTTTGTAGAATCTACATAGTCAACAACACCATCTCCCTCTGCTACTACTTGTGTTCTTGAATCCCTTACCACTGTATGCTCTAATCCTGTTCCCACGATAGGAGATTCTGGACGCAATACAGGAACCGCTTGACGCATCATATTAGAACCCATCAAAGCACGGTTCGCATCATCATGCTCCAAGAAAGGAATCAGAGATGCAGCAATAGAAGCAATTTGGTTAGGTGCAACATCCATCATCTCTACCTCTTCAATATCAGCTAACGGATAATCTGCATCTTTTCTGGCTTTAACTCTTTCATTGGTGAATTTCCCTTTATCATCAATAGGTGCATTAGCTTGTGCTATTACTACACCCTCTTCCTCTTCGGCAGAGAGATAAGCTACACCTTTATCTGATAAATCAACTTTACCGTTCTTCACTTTACGGTAAGGCGTTTCAATAAATCCTAAGCTATTTACCTTCGCATAAACACACAAGGAAGAAATCAAACCAATATTAGGCCCTTCAGGAGTTTCAATTGGACATAAACGACCATAGTGAGTATAGTGAACGTCACGAACCTCGAAACCTGCACGTTCTCTAGAAAGACCACCTGGTCCTAAGGCAGACATTCTACGCTTATGTGTAACCTCTGCCAATGGATTGGTTTGATCCATAAACTGAGACAAAGCATTCGTTCCAAAGAATGAATTAATTACTGAAGACAACGTCTTAGAATTAATCAAATCGACTGGGGTAAATACCTCATTATCACGAACGTTCATACGTTCACGAATCGTACGTGCCATACGCGCAAGTCCCACACCGAATTGGTTAGCCAACTGCTCTCCTACGGTACGTACACGTCTGTTACTCAAGTGGTCAATATCATCGACATCTGTCTTAGCATTGATCAACTTGATAAGATACTTAATAATTTCAAGGATATCTTGTTTTACCAATACTCTTGTATCAGGATCAGTATCCAAATTCAATTTTTTATTCAATCGGTATCGACCTACTTCCCCTAAGTCATAACGCTTATCCGAAAAGAACAATTTGTCAATAACATCACGAGCCGTAGCCTCATCAGGTGGCTCAGAGTTTCTTAATTGACGATAGATATAAAGTACTGCCTCTTTTTCAGAGTTACAGGGATCTTTTTGTAGTGTGTTGTGAATAATTGCATAGTCGGTAGAATTTTCCTCTTCTTTATGTAACAAGATAGTTTTCTCACCTGACTCTAATATTTCTTCGATATGCTCAGGCTCTAGAACAGTTTCTCTATCTAGAACGACTTCATTTCTTTCTATAGATACAACTTCTCCTGTATCTTCATCAACAAAGTCTTCAACCCAAGACTTTAGGACTCTAGCAGCCAAGGTACGTCCAACAACTTTTTTCAAAGATGTTTTATTTACTTTTACTTCATCTGCTAAGCCAAATATTTCAAGTATATCTTTATCACTCTCATAACCAATTGCACGGAGCAATGTAGTTACCGGTAATTTCTTTTTTCTATCTATGTATGCAAACATGACATTATTGATGTCTGTTGCAAATTCTATCCAAGATCCTTTAAAAGGAATTACTCGGGCAGAATATAATTTTTTCTGATTTGTATGAATACTCTGACCGAAGAAAACACCTGGCGAACGATGCAATTGAGAAACAATAACACGTTCAGCACCGTTAATTACAAATGAACCACGATAGGTCATTGCCGGCACATTTCCAAGATAAACATCTTGAATAACGGTATCGAAATCTTCATGTTCAGGATCAGTACAATAGAGTTTAAGTTTTGCGCGCAATGGTACGCTATATGTCAACCCTCGCTCGATACACTCATCAATATCGTAGCGTGGCGGTGCAATGGAATAATCAATAAACTCCAATACAAAATTATTTCTTGTATCAGTTATAGGGAAATTCTCATTGAAAACTGTGTACAGGCCTTCATTCTTTCTCTCGGAATGTTTAGTATTAGCCTGGAAAAATTCATTAAATGATTTGATTTGAATCTCCACAAAATCTGGATAATCCAGCTTGTTTTTAGTAGATCCAAAATTGATTCTTTGGGAAGTATTTTGAGACATTTTTCGTATGTGTAAAGTGAACTTTATAAAATAACCACAAAAGGTTTAGAGTACCTGCCATAGATGCAGACACTCTAAACCGTTAAATTAAAAACAGTGTTAGTGCTTTTATTTTATTTAAGTTCAACTTCAGCTCCAGCCTCTTCTAATTGAGTTTTTAATGTTTCAGCCTCTTCTTTAGATACTTTCTCTTTTAATGGAGCAGGAGCAGAGTCAACTAATCCTTTAGCTTCTTTAAGTCCTTGTCCTGTTAATTCTTTAACTAACTTAACTACAGCTAGTTTAGATCCACCTGGATTAACTAAGATTACGTCGAACTCAGTTTGTTCAGCTGCTGCAGCGTCTCCGCCTGCTGCTGGAGCTGCTGCTACAGCTGCCGCTGCTGCAGGCTCAATGCCATACTCGTCCTTCAATACATCTGCTAACTCTTTTACCTCTTTTACAGTCAAATTAACTAACTCTTCTGCAAGTTTTTTAATATCTGCCATTGTATGTAAATTTTTTAAAATTATTCTTTGTTTGTGTTGTTTAATATTATTCTTTCTCTGATAAAGTTTTCACTAGACCTGCTAGTGTATTTCCACCTGATTGAAGTGAAGAAACAACTTGTTGTATTGGTGATTGTAATAAACCAATAACATCGCCAAGCAATTCCTCTTTTGATTTTACACTTACTAGGTTTTCTAACTCCTCTTCACCAAGATAAATTGCTTCTTCTACAAATGCACCTTTTAAAAGTGGTTTGTCATGTGATTTTCTAAAGTCTTTAATCAATTTAGCAGGAGCGTTTCCTGTATCACATAGCATTATAGAAGTCGATCCCTTCAATGTTTGGTGAAGTTCATCATATTCTCCATCAAGCTTGTCTAAGGCACGTTTTAGTAAGGTATTTTTCACCATTACTAATTTAATGTCTTTTTCAAAACAAGCTTTTCTAAGTTCGTATGTTGCTATTGCATCTAGATCAGAAGAATCAGTTAAATAAAAATGCTTTGAATTACTTAACAATTCTGTCAAATCATCAATAACGGTTAATTTTTCTTCTTTTCTCATAATTTCTTATCTTCTATCAATCCGTTATACAAATTAGTCTACTAATGATTTTGGATCCACTTTAAAACCCACTCCCATTGTACTAGACACATACACACTTCTCACATACGTACCCTTTGCAGATGAAGGCTTCAATTTATTAATTGTACTCATAAATTCTGAAGCATTATCAACTAGCTTATCAGCATCGAAAGATACTTTTCCTACTGATGAATGGATGATTCCGTACTTATCTACTTTAAAATCAATTTTACCGGCTTTCACTTCTTTTACAGCCTTGCCGATATCCATAGTTACAGTACCACTCTTAGGGTTAGGCATTAGACCACGTGGTCCTAATACTCGTCCTAATTGTCCTACTTTAGCCATTACAGAGGGCATAGTGATGATCACATCAACATCAGTCCATCCGCCTTTTATTTTAGCTATATAGTCATCCAATCCAACATAATCTGCTCCTGCTTCTTTAGCTTCCTCCTCTTTATCAGGAGTACAAAGAACAAGAACGCGTACATCTTTACCTGTACCATGTGGCAGGGTAACAATACCACGTACCATTTGGTCAGCTTTTCTAGGATCTACTCCAAGGCGGATATCCATATCAAAAGAGGCATCGAATTTAGAGAAAGTGGTACTTTTCACTAAATTTACTGCTTCTTTAATATCGTATACCTCATTTAATTCAACCTTGTCCAGCGCTTTTTTTCTATTTTTTCCAATCTTACTCATCTCTTTCGCTGTTTTTTAATTAGTAGATTTTTTCCCTTTAACAGTCACGCCCATACTTCTTGCAGTACCTGCAATCATACTTTTGGCACTCTCTATCTCAAAGGCATTCATATCCTTCATCTTGCCTTCGGCAATAGTGTGGATTTGATCCCAAGTGATAGCTCCGACCTTGCTTCGGTTAGGTTCCGCAGAACCTTTCTTTAGCTTAATCGCTTCCATGATTTGAACTGCTACTGGAGGTGTTTTTGTAATAAAGTCAAAAGAACTATCAGAATATACGGTAATGACTACTGGAATTAGCTTACCCATATTTTCTTGTGTTCTTGCATTGAACTGCTTACAGAAATCCATGATATTCACCCCTTTAGCACCTAAAGCAGGTCCTACAGGAGGTGATGGATTTGCTTGTCCACCTCTAATTTGCAGTTTTATTAATCCAGCAATTTCTTTAGCCATAATAAACTACTCTTTTTCTACTTGAACAAAACTTAACTCGAGAGGTGTTTCCCTTCCGAAGATTTTCACCATAACCTTCAGTTTCTTGTTATCATTATTCACCTCTTTTATCTCACCCGAGAATCCATTAAATGGACCATCTGTTACCTTTACCATCTCTCCAACATGGTATTGAGTTTCAAACTCAACATCTTGCTGTGCCAATTCATCAACAGTACCTAAAATACGCTGAATCTCATTTTTTCTTAATGGTGCTGGTGCTCCGCCTCTGGTGTCTCCCAGGAAGCCAATTACATTCGTGATATTACGAAGTATATGAGGAATCTCACCTACTAACGAAGCTTCTATTAAAACATATCCCGGATAAAAATTTCTCTCTTTACTTATTTTTTTACCGTTTCTTACTTGATATACTTTTTCTGTTGGAATCAATACTTGACTTACATATTCAGTAAGACCTAATGCATCAATTTCTTTATCGATATATTCCTTAACTTTGCGTTCCTTTCCTCCAATGGTACGTAATACATACCATCTTTTCTTAATCTCTTCAGCCATTCTTATAAAATATTATACAAGAATTTCATCAAGTTTTCAAACACTGTATCCATCGCCCAGACAATCAGAGCAATAACAACACTGGCTACCATAACTACAACCGCACTATTTTGCAATTGTTTCCATGCAGGCCATGTTACTTTATGGATTAATTCAGAATATACGTCTTTTAAATATGCAACAGCTTTCATACTATCAAGTTTATGCACGGGCGGAAGGGATCGAACCCTCGACCTTTGGTTTTGGAGACCACTGCTCTACCAGCTGAGCTACACCCGTATGGTTTAAATGGGCAGTCACATTTTTGGGCTGCCCATTTTATATTAGCTATAAAATATGTTTACAGCTATAAATTATTCAATAATTTCAGTTACCTGACCAGCACCTACTGTTCTACCACCCTCACGGATTGCAAAACGAAGTCCTTTATCAACTGCTACAGGGTAGATAAGCTCTACAGTGATTGTTACGTTATCACCAGGCATTACCATCTCTGTTCCTTCAGGTAAAGTAATCTCACCAGTCACATCCAATGTACGGATATAGAACTGAGGACGGTATTTGTTGTGGAATGGAGTGTGACGTCCACCTTCTTCCTTCTTCAACACATAAACCTCAGCTTTCACCTTAGTGTGAGGAGTAATTGTTTTAGGGTGACAAATCACCATACCACGCTTAATCTTATCTTTATCAACACCTCGAAGCAATAAACCTACGTTATCACCAGCTTGACCTTCGTCAAGAATCTTACGGAACATCTCTACTCCTGTGATTACTGATTTCATTCCTTCTGCACCTAAACCGATAATTTGAACTTCTTCACCAGTTTTCACAACACCAGTCTCAATACGACCAGTTGCAACAGTACCACGACCAGTAATAGAGAATACGTCCTCAACTGGCATCAAGAATGGCTTATCTACATCACGTGGAGGTAATGGAATCCACTCATCTACAGCTTTCATAAGCTCCATAATCTTCTCTTCCCACTCAGGCTCTCCGTTCAATGCTCCTAATGCAGAACCTTGAATAACAGGAGTATTGTCTCCATCAAATTCATAGAAATCAAGTAATTCTCTTACCTCCATTTCTACAAGCTCTAACATTTCCTCGTCATCTACCATATCCACTTTGTTCATGAATACAACAATCTTAGGAACGTTTACCTGACGAGCTAATAGGATATGCTCACGAGTTTGAGGCATAGGTCCATCAGTTGAAGCTACTACAAGAATAGCGCCGTCCATTTGAGCAGCACCAGTAACCATATTCTTCACATAGTCAGCGTGTCCTGGACAGTCAACGTGAGCATAGTGACGAGCTTCGGTTTGGTACTCCACATGAGCTGTATTAATTGTAATACCTCTCTCTTTCTCTTCTGGAGCGTTATCAATAGTATCAAAAGCTTTAACTTCTGATAACCCTTTCTTGGCCAAAACCGTAGTAATAGCCGCAGTTAATGTTGTTTTACCATGATCGACGTGACCGATAGTACCAATGTTCACATGCGGTTTCGAACGATCAAAATGCTCTTTTGCCATAATTTTAGTTATTAATATAATTCAACAATCTGTTTAATTTCTTTTTTTCTTACACTTCCTTATAAAACTGGAGCCATTGACGAGAATTGAACTCGTGACCTCTTCCTTACCAAGGAAGCGCTCTACCCCTGAGCTACAACGGCAGAACACAAAAAGAGCGAGAGACGGGGCTCAAACCCGCGACCCTCAGCTTGGAAGGCTGATGCTCTATCAACTGAGCTACTCTCGCATAATTTCCCCTCATGCTTACCGCTATATTTATATAGCAGTAAAATTTTGTGGGAAGAGCAGGATTCGAACCTACGAAGACATAAGTCAGCGGAGTTACAGTCCGCCCCAGTTGGCCACTTTGGTATCTTCCCAACATTATAAAATAAATAGAGCCGATGAACGGATTCGAACCGCCGACCCGCTGATTACAAATCAGCTGCTCTGGCCAACTGAGCTACATCGGCACTCTAGTTATTTTCAACAATTCAAATGAACTTTCGTTGTTTACTTTTACGGTGTGCAAATGTACATATTTTTTCTTTACCACCAAAAATTGATTACGTTTTTTTTGAAAATTATCTTCTCATTAATTTTTCTTTATGTTTTTTTAATTGCCTGCGCAAGGCTTCAACTACATCATCAACAGCTTCTTCAAAAGTAGTACTATTTCTCTTGGCAAATAAATCACTTTGAGGTACGTTTAATTTGATTTCTGCTATTTTATTCTCTTTGGATTCTTCTTTTTCTAAACGTAATTTTACATCAGCAGACACAATTCCATCATAGAACTTCGTTAATTTATCCACTTTCTTCTCTATAAAATCTAATAATTTTTTATCCGCTTTAAAATCTAATGATTCAATATTTACATTCATATTCTTGATATTTTATGCCCTTGGGTGGGCTTGTTTATAATCTTTTTTTAACTGTTCCTGAGTGCTGTGCGTATATACCTGAGTAGCTGCAAGGCTGCTATGCCCTAATAATTCCTTTAAGGCATTAATATCTGCACCACTATTTAACATTTGAGTCGCAAAGGTGTGGCGTAGCACGTGCGGGCTTCTCTTTAAAGCACTACTTACCTGTGACAGGTATTTTTTTACAATATAATAGAGTTGATTTCTATTCAAAGCTTGATTCGAGCTACTTACAAACAAGTGTATATTGCTCCCTACTTCTCGGTCTCGTATAACAATATAATTCCTCAAACCATTAAGGACAAAGGGGAGCAAGGGTATAAGCCGTTCTTTATTTCTTTTACCTAAAACTTTTATTAATTTTCGATCATAATCAATAGCTGAAATCTTCAAGTTGGCGAGTTCACTCACACGCATCCCAGTACCATAAAAAAGATTAAGAATCATTTCATCTCGTTCGCCTTCAAAATCATCAGCATATTTTATTTGAGAGAATAGCGCTTGAGTTTCTTTTTCTTTTAAAAAAGTGGGCAACCGCTTTTCTTTTTTGGGAAGTGTCAGTTGCGAAACTGGATTTGTTTTCATCTCTCCCTGTTGCATTTGATATCGGTAAAAGGCTTTTAAACTTGACATCTTACGATGAACGGTTGATTGACTTTTATTTTCCTTCAACAACTTCAATAGCCAAGAACGTATATCAGAGTGTATTGCTGTTAAGAGCAATTGCTCACCGCCCAACCATGCAACAAATTGATTAAGATCTAATTCGTAAGCCTCTACGGTATGTGGACTGTATCTTTTTTGATACTTTAAATATGCTAAAAACTCCGAAATCATAAATACTACGAACTATTCTTTGTACTAAAATACAAAAAAATCTATTGGTAAATTATTTTTTTATACTTTTCTCAAAGTTTATGGGTGAACTGATTTTAGTAGTCTATTCCAACGAATCCCCCCTTCTGGTTTTTTAGACATCCAGATAAGCCACGCTTTTCCAACAACATGATCTTCTGGAACGAATCCCCAATAACGTGAATCAGCCGAGTTGTGGCGATTATCACCCATCGCCCAATAATAATTCATCTTTATCGTGTACGCATCGGTTAATTGTTCATTAATATAAATATTATCACCTTCAACCCTTAAAGTATTTCCTTCGTAGGCTTCTATAATTCTTTTGTAAAAAGGCAGATTTTCAACTGATAAATTTATAATATCTCCTTTTGCAGGGATTGTTAAAGGTCCCATATGGTCACGATTCCATCCTAATTCTGAAATAAAAGGAAATACACGCCCATCTACTCCTTTAGAAGACAGTTGCTTATCTACACTTACAACGCCATTCATTTCTTGTATTGATTGTGCCATACTCGCAGATAGTGAAAGTAATCCTGACTGTTTGTATCCTTGATAATTTGCTAAACTAACACCTATTGGCTCTAATTGCTCGTAAGAGAGCAACTTATTTGCATCAGTCACAATTTGATAGGTGAGCAAGATATTGTCAAAGTCTGGTTGAGGATTGCCGTTCGTATATACTTTTCCATCTTTTATTTCCAATTCATCTCCTGCTACAGCTACACAACGTTTGATAAAATTCTCTCTTTTATCAACCGGGCGGTCTAAAATAGTATATCGCTGAGCGAGCAATTCTTCAGCTTTTTGTTCATACTGTGCATCAGTGAAATTTCCTCCTTGAGATTTGAGTTGTTGTATAAAATCGCGCACATGGGTATGATAATCTGGATTCTCATATCCCTCTATATAAATATCTCCTGCGGGAAAGTTAAAAACAAATATGTCATCACGCTTTATCTGTGAAAGACCTGCTAATCGTTTATAATCCCAATGAATAAGTTCACTATATGATTTTATATTCGTACCGGGAATTTTATTATGAACCAAAGGAACAGAAAGTGGCGTCATCGGCACACGGGGTCCATACGCAACTTTACTGACAAAGAGAAAATCTCCAACTAAAAGCTCACGTTCCATAGAGGGTGTGGGAATGATATAAGCTTGAAAAATAAAAATACGAATGATAGAGGCTGCAATAATTGCGAATATAATTGCATCAACCCACTCGATAAGCCTTGTTTGTTTTTTTACTCCTCGTTTTTTCCAAAAAGCCCAATGAACCTTCTTACTGATGTACATATCATAAATAATAACTAAACCGAGTAGCAACCAAAAATTACGCAACCAAATACACCATAATATATATATCAGTGCTACGATGCCAAACTTAATCCATTGTTTTGTTGAGGTATTTTTCATTGTTTTAATATTAATTCTATTTAATGCAAAAAAAGGACTTTCATCTTATTATATGTTTTTCAGATGCGTACAAACTTAACGCTATAAGTTCAGTAAATCGTCCATCCCATACCAGCCTTTGTCCTGTTTTACTAAAAACTCTGCAGCTAACACCGCTCCTAAAGCAAAACCTTCACGGCTTTTAGCCTCATGTTTAATGGTCAAAACATCTTCTTTTGAAGTGTAAATTACACTGTGCATTCCGGGAACTGCACCAATACGCTTTGATATAATAGGTAGAATATTTCGATCTTTTGTTACATAATTTTCCCACTTTTTTAATTTTGGGTTGTGCTCAATAATACCTTCAGAAAGTTTGATTGCCGTGCCACTGGGTGCATCCAGCTTTTGTGTATGATGCACCTCTTCTACCTGTGCAGTATAGTTATCGTAAGGCCATAAAAGTTTAGCAACATACTTATTTATTTGAAAGAAAAGATTTACACCCAGACTGAAATTCGAAGCATAGAAGAAACGACCTCCTTTAGTACAGGCTTCATCAACCTTTTCTTTCTCAGATAGCCAGCCTGTTGTTCCAGACACAACAGGAATATTAAAATCAAAACATTGTAGATAATTTGATACCGCAGCCTCAGGAGTGGTAAATTCTACAGCAACGTCGGTATCTTTTAGATTCTCTTTATTTAAATCCTGTAAATTATCTTTATCTATTGTAAGGCTTATGGTATGTCCACGTTCTATAGCAACTTGCTCAATAACGTGCCCCATTTTCCCATAGCCAATCAGTGCAATTTTCATATTTTAATCTAATAATTTATTGCAAATATAGTATTTTAGACTTTGCTTTTCCCTTAAAAGTCAAGTTTCATTTTTTTAGTACATTTGTAACTAAATTTATTTTTTATGCCTAAAAAAAATATCACACTCTTAGAAGCAATTATACCCATTATTTTTTTAATCATATTTTTGGCAATAAATTATCGTGTCTTTGGCGACGAGGCTTCAAGCGGAGCTAATCAATTTGGATTAATTTTAGGCTCTGCTGTAGCCATAATCATTGCAGGCATTCACAAAGTGCCATTTTCCGACGTTATGGAAAAGGTATCTCAGAATATAAAAGATACTGTGCCCGCTATTCTTATATTACTATTGGTAGGTGCGCTAGCTGGCACTTGGCTTCTCAGCGGTATTGTTCCTGCCATGATTTACTACGGTCTTCAGATTTTAAACCCAACCATTTTTTTAGTCTCTGCCGTAATTATATCCGCATTAGTGGCTACGGCAACAGGTAGCTCATGGACAACTAGTGCCACTATTGGTATCGCATTGGTGGGTATAGGTAATTCTCTAGGAATAGATACAGCAATGACTGCTGGTGCTGTAATCTCTGGCGGTTATTTTGGTGATAAAATGTCTCCGATGTCTGATACTACGAATTTAGCTCCAGCAATGGCAGGAACTGACCTCATTACTCATATTCGCTACATGACGATTACAACCTTTCCATCTATTATTATCACATTAATTATCTTTCTAATTATCGGTTTTACTACTGATACGCATGGAACGGTAAATCCTGATGATATACTAGTGGCAATAACTAATCGTTTTACGATAACGCCATGGCTTTTTGTAGTGCCGGGAATCGTTATTTTACTCATCATAAAGAAGGCACCTCCTTTGGTTGCTTTGCTTGCTGGAGCATTATTAGGCGTAGTATGCGCTGCACTATTTCAACAAGATCTCGTCTTGGAATTATCCAATAAAATCAACAATACTGATTCTACAACGCTTAGCTTAAAAGACATTTACCATGTTGGCATGCAGAGTATCGGTGGTGATATAAACATCATAACAGGCAATGCAATATTGGATGATAAAGCACTGTTCTCATCAAGTGGTATGACGGGTATGCTCAGCACTATTGAACTTATCATCTGTGCAATGATATTTGGTGGTAGCATGCAATCTATCGGGGCTCTACGAAAAATAAGTCGTGCCTTACTTTCATTGGTTCGTGGCACTTCTTCACTGGTTGGTGCAACCATCACCTCATGTTTCGGGATGAATATTTTAGCATCAGATCAATATCTTGCTATCGTAATACCTGGTAAAATGTTTTCGGAAGCCTACGAAGAAAAAGGATTGGCTCCTGAGAACCTAAGCCGAACGCTTGAAGATGGGGGTACTGTAACTTCTGTATTGATACCTTGGAATACTTGTGGTGCTTACCAAAGTAAAGTGCTTACAGTTGATGTATTTGATTATCTCCCCTATGCATTTTTCAACATCATAAGCCCTTTTATGAGTTTAACGGTAGCTGCATTGGGTTATAAAATTAAAAAGATAGATAATAAGACCGACGAATAAAAGACTACCGTTGTTCTTTAATGCTCTTCATAAGTTGGTTCTTAGCTCGGTGCAACTGCGTCTTTACAGTGCCCATTGGCAGGGATAATTCCTCCGATATTTCTTCGTAAGTATATTCTTCGAAATACCTTAATTCTAACAACTTTCGGTAATGTTCTTTGAGGTCTTCTATTTTCGCACGCAGGGCTTTGAGACTTTGTTTCTGTATAAGATGTTCTTCAGGATTGGGTGTGGGGGATTCTGATGCCTCTGCATTCTTCAAATCTTTATCTTCATCATCAAATGAAATTTCTATATATTTCTTCTTCCTTAAAAAATCAATAGACGCGTTGGATGCGATTCCAAACAACCACGAACTAAAGGCATATTGCTCATTGTATTGTAAGAGCTTACTGAATGCTTTGGTAAATGTATCTTGTGCAATTTCTTGTGCATCGGTCATGTTTTTGACCAACTGTAAAACCATGACATAAATAGAGTCATAATAACGCTCCATTAATTTCTCATAGGCAATTTCACTGCCCTCTAAGGCTTGTTTTACTAATTCTTTATCTTGTTGCACCGTATTACGTTTAGAAAGCGTTTCTCTTTAGATTAAATGAATACAAAATGTGTGCTAAGAATCTTAAACGAAAAAATAATCAGACTATCCTTTGTTTAATGCTTCAGCACCAGATACAATTTCAAGTATTTCATTCGTGATAGCAGTTTGTCGTGCTTTGTTGTACTCTAGCTTAAGCTCACGCAGTAAGTCACCTGCATTGTCTGTAGCCTTGTTCATAGCTATCATTCTAGCAGCATGTTCGGCAACGAGAGCATCCAATAGCGTTTTGTAAAATTGAGTTCTTAGCATTTGAGGCACTAAAACTTCTAAGATTTCCTTCTTGTTAGGTTCAAAAATATAATTTATATCACCTACATCATCATTTTCTTCCGGTGGTGTGATGGGCAAGTATTCTTCGTGAGTCGCCACTTGGGTGCTTGCAGTCTTAGCATGGCTATAGATAAAATCTATTCTATCAAATTGCTTACTAACAAAACTATCCATTAACTTATTGGCAATAACTGTTGCTTTCTCATAAGTTAATTCTTCTTGTATTTCTTCATTAGAAGCAATTATATCCTCTGTTTTCTTAAAAGTCTGATATACTTTCTTCCCAATAGTGTAAAGGGCAACCTTAGTATTTTGTTCTTTATATTGTGCAATTCGCTCACGAGTTTCTGCAATTAAATTAGCATTTAAAGCACCACACAACCCCTTATTTGAAGACACTGCAACTATTAATACATTTGCTGTTTGAGCTGGTTCCTTGAAAAATGGACTTGTAGTATCCTCTTCATCAATGCCTCTTGCAAGATTCTCTAAAATATGATGTTGTTTGTCAGTATAAGGATAAAACTTATTGTACAGACCTTGCACCTTTCTCAGCTTAGCAGCAGAAACCATTTTCATGGCAGAAGTCACCTGTCTTGTATTCTTAACTGAAGCAATACGTGTACGTGTTTCCTTAAGGGTTGCCATAGTTTACTTTTTATATTTCAATGAAATGTCTGCAGCTACCTTTGTCAATACTTTTTGAGCTTCTGCTGTATATTCTCCAGATGCTAATTCTGCAATCACATCTTCATGTTCTAAACGAAGTCGCTCTAAATAATCCTGTTCAAATTCCTTAACTTTTTCTACTGGCACATCACGCAACAATCCTTTTGTACCCGCAAAAATAATAGCCACCTGTTCTCCTACAGGGACTGGCTGATATTGACCTTGCTTTAATATCTCTACGTTCTTTGCTCCTTTATTAAGGACAGACATTGTGGCTGCATCCATATCAGAACCAAACTTAGAAAATGCTTCTAACTCACGATATTGTGCTTGGTCAAGTTTTAATGTACCTGAGATTTTCTTCATTGATTTTATTTGCGCATTACCACCTACTCTAGATACAGAGATACCAACGTTAATTGCTGGTCTCACGCCTGAGTTAAACAAATCGGTTTCTAAGAAAATTTGCCCATCGGTAATCGAAATTACATTAGTAGGAATATAAGCAGAAACATCACCCGCCTGTGTTTCAATAATTGGTAAGGCTGTTAGTGAACCGCCTCCCTTTATCAATGGATTTCCTTCGTTATCTTTAGCATTTTGTAATGATTCTGGCAAATCATTCATCGTACGAGCAATTTCATCGTTATCAATAATTTTTGCAGCACGTTCCAACAATCTTGAGTGCAAATAGAAAACATCTCCAGGGTATGCCTCACGTCCCGGTGGACGACGAAGCAACAATGAAACCTCACGATATGATACCGCTTGCTTTGATAAATCATCATAAACAATCAAGGCTGGTCGACCTGTATCTCGGAAAAATTCTCCGATAGTGGCACCTGCAAATGGTGCATAGTACTGCATAGCAGCAGGGTCTGCAGCTGTCTGTGTTACAATAATTGTATAAGGCATTGCTCCCTTTTCTTCCAATACTTTCGCAATCTGTGCAACCGTAGAACCTTTTTGACCTATAGCTACATAAATACAATAAACGGGTTCTCCCTTATCATAGAATTCTTTTTGATTAATAATGGTGTCTATTGCAATCGCCGTTTTACCTGTTTGGCGGTCACCGATAATTAACTCACGCTGTCCTCGGCCAATAGGAATCATCGCATCAATCGCTTTTATTCCTGTCTGCAACGGTTCCTTTACAGGCTCACGATAAAGCACGCCTGGGGCTTTACGTTCTAGGGGCAGTTCAAAAGTTTTACCTTCTATAGGACCTTTACCATCTAATGGCTCTCCAATCGCATTAACAACGCGTCCTAGCAATCCTTCTCCTACATTGATAGAGGCAATTCTCTTAAGACGTTTTACCATACTCCCCTCTTTTACCTCTTCTTGATCTCCTAAGAGTACGACACCGACATTGTCCTCCTCCAGGTTCAATACAATCCCTTTTACGCCATTTTCAAATTCGACTAACTCATTAGCTTCAACGTTTTGCATGCCATAAATACGGGCAATACCGTCACCGATAGTAAGAACGGTACCTACTTCCTCAAATTGTGTCTCTGAATGAAAACCTTCGATCTGTTTTTTGATAATATCAGAAACTTCTGCAGGATTTATTGTTGTCATAATGCTTTATTATTTACTCAGTAATTCTTTTTTGATATTTTCCAATTGTGTAGCGATGCTTTTATCCATCAGCAGGTCATCAACACGTAATTTAAATCCTCCGATAAGTTTTTCATCAACGATGGTTTGCATAGCTACTTTAGTGTGCAATTTTTCACTTAACTCTTTCTGCAACTGTGATTTTGAGTCCTCTGTTGCTGGTTTTGCGGTTGTTAAGATCACCTCACGGAAACCTTGTTTTTCTTTATAAATTTGCAGGAATGATAAGCAAACTGCATTTAGAAAATGTTCTCTATTATTGTCAACTAATAACTTAAACATAGAGAGAATTATTGGTTGAACTCTGTCCCCAAATGCAGTTACAAGCAACTGTTTTTTCTGTTCTTCCTTTACTACAGGATTCTCTAAAAACTCCTTTAAGGAATTATCAGACTTCAACACAGCAATAACACCTTGCATATCATTATAAACATCTTTTAAAATATTTTTTTCTGTGGCAAGCTGATAAAGAGCTTTAGCATATCGAACCGAAATCATTCCTCCATCCATTAGTTCAATTCTATATCATTCATTAAACTACTCAGATATTGATCTTGCACTGCTGGCTTTTGCATTGAGTCTTTTAGTATTTTTTCAGCAATATCCACTGCATGCTCAGCCACTTGTGATTTCATATCTTGTACGGCAGCTAAACGCTCTTGCGTGATGCGTTTTTGTGCCTCAGCCAATATTCTATTCGCTTCTTCTGTTGCTTTATCTTTTGAAGCTGCAACTATTTTTTCACTGGTAAGTTTTGCCTCCTTAAGTATCGCTTCTTTTTCTAATTTCGCTTGTTGGATAATTTGTTCATTTTTAGCTTTCATTTTATCTACCTCAGCACGTGCATCTACTGCTGCTGACATCGCTTTATCGATAGCATTATTGCGTTGATGTATTGCTTTTAGAATAGGTTTCCATGCAAATTTCTTGAGTAATACTATCAAGATAATTATTGCAATAGAAAACCAAAAAATCAAACCGATACCTGGGTTAACTAATGGATTCATAATCTACTTTTTCTCGTTGTGGTTAAAAAAACGCCTCTATAGCCAACCGCTATATAAGGACGTTTTTACTTTTCTGTGGTTATTACTTAATGAAACCGCCAAGTGCGATAGCAAATAAGCCTACACCTTCAATAAGACCCGCTGCAATAAGCATTGCACTCTGAATCTTACCTGAAGCTTCTGGTTGGCGAGCGATAGCGTCCATAGCCTGGCCACCGATTCTTCCGATACCAAGACCTACACCTATTACTACTAAGCCAATACCCACATAAATTAATCCAACTCCATCCATAATTATAAATATTTAAAAATTAAAAAAAACTCTATTCCTATTTTCTAATGATGTTCTTTTACTGCTAAACCAATAAATAATGCTGATAATACAGTAAATATATATGCTTGTAATGCCGCAACAAGCAACTCAAGTAAAAGCACAAAAAGTGTCATTGGGATTGCTCCCACACTCACAAATGCACTTTTAAATATAAAAATCATTCCTATCAAACTTAACACAATAATATGTCCTGCTGTGATGTTCGCAAACAAACGAATCATCAAAGCAAATGGCTTGGTGAAAATACCAATAATCTCCACGGGAATCATAATCGGATACATCAATATTGGCACATCAGGTGTAAATATCTCTTTCCAATAATGCTTATTCCCATTTAAGTTTACTATTACCATCGTACATAAAGCCAATACTAGCGTAACTGCAATATTGCCAGTTACGTTCGCCCCACCCGGGAATGTTGGCAATAGTCCCAATAGGTTATTAAACCAAATAAAGAAAAAGACAGTCAATAAATAAGGTAAATACTTATCTGTTTTATTTTCTCCTATATTCGGAATTGCAACTTCTTCTCTAATAAAAACAACTATTGGTTCTAAAAATGCAGCAATCCCTCGTGGCTTCAACTTATTCTTCTTATACGATTTTGCCATTGTAATAAAAATAAGCAAAAGCAATAATATAGAAATGAACATAGCTGTGGTATTTTTTGTAATTGATAAATCCACATACTTACCTTCGAGACCACTAAACAAATCGACTATGGTAGCTTTATCAGTACCATCAGTAGCGGTTAAAACACCATCTACCATAGTATAACCTCTGTGTGTATGACCGTGTGCTATTTTGGAGGAAAGGAAAGCTTTGAATTCACCATCCCAGATAATAATTGGAAGTGGTATTGAGACATGATGTTCATGACCTTCCTCGTCAGTAGTTGTCCATAGATGCCATTCGTTAGAGTCCGTGATATGACTCATTATCATATCTACCGGCTGAAATTCTTTACCTTCGGTTGCCTCATTATCAGTATGTTTTTCAGCAAAAACAGCTGTAAACATCAATAGACAGATAATAAAGCTAATTATATATTTTGAATGCATTTATCACTTATTTCTTCTACGACAAGTACAAAGTTAATCTTTTATTTTTGAGATAAAAATCTTGTTCCAAGAAAGATACTTAAATAAAGTAACAAAAAATAGACAAGCAGATAGTTTATCAAAAAAGGTGTGCTGAGTTTCAAGTATTTTTTAATCAGTAATAAAGAAGCAAAAATATAGATAATCTTAAAGGGCATCGCTCCTAGAAAGATGAAACCTACATTGGTTTTCCCCTGCTTTACTTTTTTTTGCATAATATAAATCAACAAACCTACAGGTATAAGATTGATGAGATAAATCAAAAAAAGTTCAAAAAAGCTCAAAAAAGAAAATGCCCAAACAGCTAAGCTATTGAGCATTATGAATACTAATAAAAATAGAAGTGCAATTTTACTTTTTTGCAACATTCTCTTTCGGTTTATTATTCAGATCTTCGGACGAAACAAGTTGCCCTTTGGAAGCACCAATAAAATGAGCCCCCATTTCTACTGAGAATTCTGGAGCGTATAAATCTCCTTTTAGCTTGGCTGTCGGATATAATTTAGCTCCCTTTTTGCATTTTACATCTCCAACGATATATCCATTCAATTCTAAGAAGTCACAGTCAACATTCCCCTCTATTTTAGCTTTATCGCCTACAATCACTCTCATATCTCCTTTGATATCACCTTTTATTCTCCCATCGATACGAACATCTCCAGAAACCTTTAATGTACCTTCAATTACAGTGCCTTCACTTAAAATAGTCACATCACCGTGAGCAGGCAATGCCGAATTTTTATTTCCATGTTTCTTTTGGCTTGTGTTCTTTTTACCATACATTGCCATGACTGTTTCGAATATTATGTTTGTAAATCTTTAGGAATTGTAAGCCCATTCTAAATAAATAGCTCCCCATGTAAAACCGGCACCAAAAGCTGTTAAGATAAGTTTATCTCCTTTTTTCAATTTATCTTCCCAATCCCATAAACATAAAGGAATAGTTGCTGAGCTGGTATTACCATATTTTTCTATGTTTATCATAACTTTTTCAGGTGGTAACCCCATACGATTGCCCGTTGCACTGATAATGCGCAGGTTTGCCTGATGAGGCACTAACCAATCAACATCTTCACTGGCTAAGTCATTTCTATCCATAACATCTAAAACTACTTCTGCCATCTTCTCAACTGCATGCTTAAATACCGTTTTCCCTTCTTGGTAAATATAGTGTTCTTTATTGGTTACAGTTTCTTGAGTTGCCGGGTATTCAGACCCTCCAGCCTTCATATTTAAATACTTTCTGCCAAATCCGTCGGCATGAAGTACGCTATCTAATATTCCAGTATTTTCAGTAGTCGGTTCTAGTAATATTGCCGTTGCAGCGTCACCAAAAAGCGGACATGTTTGTCTGTCGGTATAGTCTGTATATGCAGACATTTTCTCTGCTGAAACAACGATCACTTTCTTACAACGACCAGATTTTACGTATTGCTGAGCTGTATCAAGTGCATAAAGAAAACCTGAACAACCTGCATTCATATCAAAACTGAAAGCATTACGTATGTTCATTTTATCACAAATGATATTGGCTGTGGCAGGAAAAAGTCGGTCAGGCGCCACGGTGGAACATACCAGCATATCTACTTCCTCAGGTTTCAGTCCTGTTTTCTCAAATAGTTCTCCCACAGCTCTTTCAGCCATATAGGATACTCCTAATCCTTCACCTTTTAATATTCTTCTTTCTTTTATACCAATACGAGTCATTATCCATTCATCAGATGTGTCTACCATCTGTGAGATTTCCTCATTAGTCAATCTATAGTCAGGGACATAGCCACCTACACCCGTAATTTTTGCATTTATTTTTGTCATCTCTACAAGCTTACTTTTCTAAAAAACAGGGCTAAATTAATAAAAAAAAACGACTACTAAATATTTTTAGCAGTCGTTAACAAGCTTTTCGTTTAAGAAAAGACTATTCTTCTTCTTGATCTATCACCAATCTACCTTTGTAGTAAAGCTTACCTTCGTACCAGTGAGCTCTATGATACAAGTGAGATTCGCCTGTAGTTGTATCCACTGCTATTTGTGGAATATCTAACTTTTGGTGTGTTCTTCTTTTACGTTTTCTCTGTTTTGAGATTCTACTTTTAGGATGTGCCATAACTTAATTATTTCTCTTTCTTTATTAATTTTTCTAATGTTGCCCATCGAGGATCCACTTTATCCTCCTTTTTTATTTCTAATGCTTCTAGCTTTTGAAGCATCTCTTTATTACAATTTTCTATTTGATGCGTTTTTTTCTGTGGCAAACCTATCATTACTAGTTCGTAAAACAATTGTGATAATTCCACATGGGTATCATCTGGTGCTACAAAAACTACATCATCTTTTTCTTCTTCTCCTTCTTCTGCTTCTTTTAAGTAATAATGTCCTTCTACACTAAATGGCAAATCTAAAGGATCTAAACATCTATCACAAATTGTTTCTAGCGTTCCTTCCATACTTACAGTTAGTTCTTTCTTACTGTCTTGCTTAAAGAAAACAACAGTTACCTCCACTTCACCCGAGTATTCTGAAAGCGTATGGTAGCTTTCAAAAAATGCTGTATCTAACTTAAAATCGTACCTATGTGTTCCTTCTGAAAGCGTTCTAAAAGGTATTACATAAGGTTGTTTTTTCATTCTCTCCACCTAGTCTAGTTTCAAAATTGGGGCAAATTTACAAAATAATGTACAATTAAACCTCATAAAGTAAAACAATTTTTTAGAATAAAAAAGTACAGCCTTCCTCAATTTAAGGCTGTACTTTAAATATCTCAGATTTCTCCGCTATTTTTCTTCTTCAGAATAATTTAATTGAGACTGGCGTTTATAGCTTTGATATCTCCATTTTGCATTCTCCTCTGCAGCTTTAAATAATTCATCAGCTTCTGCGGGGAAAGACTTCTGCAATGCAGTATAACGTGTTTCTGAAAGTAAGAAGTCTTGGAATTTAGACCAATCTGGCTCTTTAGAATCCATTTGGAATGGGTTTTTACCTTCATCTTCTAACATAGGATTGTAACGATACAGGTGCCAATATCCTGCAGCCACTGCATCTTTCTGTTGCTGATTAGCCTTACCCATAGAATTTTTCAATCCATGAGAAATACAAGGCGAGTAAGCTATAATTAAAGATGGTCCAGGATAAGCTTCAGCCTCTTTTACTGCTTTGAAGTATTGTGCTTGGTTTGCTCCTAGAGCTACTTGTGCTACATAAACATAACCATAGCTCATCGCCATTATTCCTAAATCTTTCTTACGCACACGCTTTCCTGATGCTGCAAACTTAGCTACAGCACCAACCGGTGTAGATTTAGACGCTTGACCTCCTGTATTAGAATAAATCTCAGTATCTAAAACAAGCAAATTTACATCTTCGCCTGAAGCTAAAACATGATCTACACCACCATAGCCTATGTCATAAGCCCAACCGTCACCTCCAAAGATCCATACTGACCTTTTAGGTAGATAGTGTGCTAATTCACTAATTTTTTGAGCCACTTCATGAGGTTCATTATCAATGGCTTTTTTCACATCATCAGATAGCTCAATGGTTTTTTCTCCATCTTCATATCCATCTATCCATGCTCTGAAAGCTTCCGCAGTTTCAGGTTTTACAGCATCTAGACTCTCTTCCATCAAGTTGAGAAGGCGTTTACGGATTTTTCTTCCACCTTCTGCCATACCAAATCCATACTCGGCATTATCTTCGAACAAGGAGTTTGCCCAAGCCGGACCCGCGCCTGATATATTATTTTTGGTATAAGGTGTAGCCGGTGCAGAGCCTCCATAGATTGAAGAACAACCAGTAGCATTAGCCACCATCATTCGCTCTCCATATAATTGAGTGATTAATTTAATGTATGGTGTTTCACCACAACCTGCACAGGCTCCAGAAAATTCGAATAATGGTTGAGCAAACTGTGAGTTTTTCACACTCTTATTTTTATCCATCAATTCTTTATATCCTACCTCTGCGTGCATGTAATCCCAACGCTCTATCTCTGGCTCTTGAGTCTCAAGAGGTCTCATTGCTAAAGCTTTTTGTTTAGGCGCAGGACACACGTCAACACAGTTATAGCAACCAGTACAGTCGAGCGGACTTACTTGGATACGATATTTCAATCCTTTTACTTCCTTACCTTTAGCCTCTTTGGTTTTTGTTCCTTCAGGTGCATTTGCTAATTCTTCTTCATCAATCAAGAAAGGACGTATAGCTGCGTGAGGACATACATAGGCACATTGGTTACACTGAATACAAGTTTCTTCGAACCATTCAGGCACCACTGTTGCAACCCCGCGTTTCTCATATTGTGTTGTTCCTGCAGGAAATGTTCCATCTTCTCGTCCTTTAAATGTCGATACTGGTAATTCATCTCCTTTTTGAGCATTCATTACATCAACAACTTGCTCAATAAATTCAGGTCGTTCTTCTTTATATACAACCTTTTCACTTGAAACTTCAAGGTTCTTCCATTCTTCTGGAATACTTACTTTAATCAAGTTCGCTTCATCCCCACCTGCATCAACAGCAGCATAGTTCATGTTTACGATATTCTCACCTTTTCGTCCATAAGATTTTACAATGAAATTTTTCATTTCACTTACAGCTAAGTCATAAGGTATTACATCTGTAATCTTGAAGAAGGCAGACTGCATAATGGTGTTAGTTCTTGAACCTAAACCTAAATCTTTGGCTATTTGAGTAGCATTAATGATATACATTTGAATATCATTTGTTGCTAAATATTTCTTCATTCTGTCTGGCAGATTGGCTTTTGTTTCTTCTTCATTCCAAATAGAGTTGAACAAGAAAGAACCACCAACCTTTAATCCCTTCAAAACATCATACAAGTGAATGTATGCTGGCACATGGCAGGCAATAAAGTCTGCTGAATTTACTAAATATGTAGAACGTATAGGTTCATCACCAAATCTCAAATGAGACGTTGTAAAACCTCCCGATTTTTTCGAGTCATACGCGAAATATGCTTGACAGTATTTATCAGTAGCTCCACCAATAATTTTAATAGAGTTTTTATTGGCTCCTACAGTACCATCAGATCCAAGACCATAAAACTTTGCTTCATAAATTTTATTAGATGTAACTTTTATCTCTGGCAATAAAGGTAAAGATCTAAAAGTAACGTCATCATCTATACTTATAGTAAAGCCATTTCTAGGCTCTGGAAGTTCTAAGTTATCATATACAGAAATGATATGAGCCGGAGTAGTATCTTTGGATCCTAAACCATAACGACCACCTACTACAATAGGAGCATTTTCCTTACCATAGAATGCATCTCTAACATCAAGATACAATGGTTCTCCATTCGCTCCGGGTTCTTTTGTTCTATCTAACACAGCAATGCGTTTTACGGTCTTAGGCATTACTTTCATCAAATAATCTATTGAGAATGGACGATAAAGGTGTACACTAACCAGCCCCACTTTCTCACCACTCTGTGCTTTATAATCAATAACCTCACGAATGGTTTCCGTTACAGAGCCCATTGCTACAATGATGTTTTCAGCTTCAGGATCACCATAGTAAGTGAATGGATGGTATTCTCTTCCTGTAATTTCTGAAATTTTATTCATATAAGCTTCTACAATGTCAGGTATAGACTCATAGAGGGGGTTACTTGCTTCTCTTCCTTGGAAATACACATCAGGATTTTGAGCAGTTCCTTTAGTAACCGGGTTTGATGGATTTAGTGCTCTCTTTCTAAAATCAAGAAGTGCTTGTTGATTGATTAATGGACGAATATCATCTTCAGTTAAAGCTTCAATCTTTTGAATCTCGTGTGATGTTCTAAAACCATCAAAGATATTCATGAATGGAATTTTCGATTCCAATGTTGCTAAGTGTGAAACTGCCGACAAATCCATTACCTCTTGAACTGAACCTGCCATTAGCATTGCAAAACCTGTTTGCCTAGCAGCATAAACGTCACTATGGTCTCCAAAGATGGACAAAGCATGTGCTGCTAATGCACGTGCACTCACGTTAAAAACCGTTGGCAACATCTCTCCAGCAATCTTATACATATTAGGAATCATCAACAATAAACCTTGTGACGCCGTATAAGTAGTTGTTAAAGCACCTGCTTGCAATGATCCATGAACTGCACCTGCAGCACCTGCCTCCGATTGCATCTCAACCAGTCGAAGTGTTTCTCCAAAGAGGTTCTTTTTCCCAGTTGCAGCCCACTCATCAACACTTTCCGCCATTGGAGAAGAAGGTGTGATAGGATAAATACAGGCAACCTCACTAAACATGTATGAAATATGCGCAGCCGCAGTGTTTCCATCACATGTCATAAATTTCTTTTGCTTAGCCATAATACTATTTCCTTTTATAATGTCAAAAAAATATCTCTATTTTGAACCGCTAATTTACAAATAATAAGCTGTGAATGTTTTACAACATGATAATTTATAATAGTTAAAAATAACATCTTGCTGAGACTGTAAAAAAACTATTTGCCACAAAGTTATGACACCAATTCTATTCGAATATTAAAAAAATGATATTTTTGTATTTTACAGAATAAGGAGAATATGAAACTTGCAATTATAGTAGCCATTGCTGAAAACAATGCCATTGGCAAAGACAATGATTTATTGTGGCATTTACCAGGAGACCTGAAACGATTTAAGCAGATAACAACTGGTCATAGTATTATCATGGGCAGAAAAACCTTCGAATCAATTGGTAAACCTCTCCCCAACAGACGCTCTATTGTTATAACAAACAACAAAGATTACAAGGCTGAAGGCGTTACTGTAGTGCATTCTATTTCTGAAGCGTTAGAGGTTACAAAAAACGAAGATGAAGTATTTATCATTGGTGGCGGAAAGATTTACGACCTCACGCTGCCTTTAGTCCATCGTATGTATCTTACCATCGTTCATGAAACTTTTAATGCTGACACATTCTTCCCAAAAATTCACATGAGTGATTGGAATATTTTAGAACAAGAAGAATTACCCCAAAATGAAAAGAATCCCTATAAAGCTACTTTTTATAAATTAGAACGAAAAGCATCTGGGCAAATAATAACAAAAGAGCAATTGCAAACATTGTGTAAAAATACAATGGTTTCTCACCTTGGGATTGAATATACCGATGTAAACACACAGTCTGTAACAGCCCGTATGCCGGTTGATGAAAGGACTTTACAACCGTTTGGCTATTTACATGGAGGAGCTTCTTTAGCATTGTTAGAGACAGTTGGCAGTGCATTAACTGTAATCAATACTGATACTGCACAGCATAATGTCTTTGGAATGGCTGTAAATGCGAACCATGTAAAACCCGCAAAACAGGGATATGTTTACGCAACTGCAACTTTCTTGCACAAAGGAACTAAAACACAAGTTGTGAATGTAAAAATCACCAGTGAAAAAGGAGAGTTAGTTTGTGATGGTAGAATTACCAATATAATATTTCCAAAATAAGTGATGCTAAGCCCACAATTTGCTTACTTAGAACATGCGGTTGCTAATAGTAAACCGTTTGTAGCGTATAGGTTGCCTGATGAACTAGAAGCAATCACTTTAATTCTAAATGAAGAATCCGTTATTGAGGTAACAGATTTCGATACATTACAGCATGATTCTGGTTTTATTTTTACCCCATTTGATCCTGATAAGAATAAGAGTTATTTTATAAAACCTGAAGAAATCATTAAAGGGGATAAAGGCTTTCGAGGTGATTTATTTCTAAAAGAAATGAAAATTCCATCCAAGAAACACCAACTAGATCAAAACGAGGAGACCAAGAATGCCTATACTCAACAATTTCAGGAAATGCTCCGATTTTTAAAGGATGACATCCTCCAAAAAATCATTCTTTCTCGGACTCTAACTGTCAAGGATCTCCCTAAAGACGAGCAAATTTATATTTATCACAATTTAATCACACAATATCCACAAGCTATGGTGTATTGGTTGCATCTGCCCCATTTAGGTATAGAATGGATGGGCGCTACTCCAGAATTATTGGTTTCTAAGAAAAATGACCAATTTCACACGCTTGCTTTGGCAGGAACAAAAAAGTCCGGCGAATCGTGGACACCGAAAGAAATCGAGGAACAACAAATGGTTGCTGACTATATCAAAAAGCAACTTCTGGATTTCGATCCTGTAATTTCCCAAACAGAAACAATAAGTACGGGAACCGTAGAACATTTAGCTACCCATTTTACATTATCAAAAAACAAATTAAATCTCTTTGATATTATTGAAAAAATCCATCCAACACCAGCTATTTGTGGTCTCCCACAAGATAAAGCTTTTAAAATCATCCGAGATGTAGAAAAACATCAGCGAAATTATTATTGCGGATTTTTAGGGCCCATAAATTTGGCAGAAACTACAGCAACATTTGTTAATTTACGTTGTATGGAGTTGGCCAATCATTCAGTCAGGTTGTATGTAGGTGGCGGTCTCACTAAAGACTCTGACCTTGAAAGGGAATGGCAAGAAACAGAACGTAAAGCGGAAACCTTACGAAAATTTATACTTTAAATTTATCAAAAAAAATGATTATTAAAAAAGCCCTGAAGAATCAAGGCTTTAAATTCATTTGAGAACTCATCTATATTTTTCCTAAATTTTGTCTCATCATATCGACTTGCTCCTTGAGCATTTTGGTTTTATCCAATTTTTTAACCTCATTCAGCAACATAGTTGCTTCGCGTTTTCTCCTACGTTGCATTGCCATACCTGCCAATTGCAATTTAGCTAAAGCTTTATCATGATCTAAACGTAAGCCCTTTTTCAACGCCTTTTTAAAGTATTTTTCGGACTCTTTCAAGTTTGTCTGTGCATTGATAAGGCCATGTAAAAAATAATAGTAAGCAACCTGACCTTTTACTAACGAGGTTTCAGGCTTTTTGATATATCCTAAGTATTTCTCTGCTTTCTTGAAATTTCCTTTACGTACAAACCAAAAAGCCAAAAGCATCATCTCATGTCTATAAATCGTGAAAATAACGATTCCCATTAAAAACAGTATAAAAATACCATTCCCAATATGACCTAGATAAAATTCATATACTGACCAAGCAAAAAGTGCTGTGGCTATTGTTATTCTTATAATTTTATTAAGCATAATTTGTCTGTTTTTTCAAAGATGCTTGCAAAGATACGCAACTCTACTTTAAAAATGAAAAGGAAGTGAACCTAGTCTGCCGATATGGTTACTCCTACGGGACAGTGGTCTGAATGCACGGCATCTTGTAAAATTTCAGCATCCACAAGTCTGGGTTTCATTTCCGCAGTTGCCATACAATAGTCTATACGCCAACCTTTATTACGAGCACGTGCACCCGCCCGGTAGCTCCACCAACTATATTGATCAGGCTCTTTATTAAAATATCTAAACGTATCAATAAAATCATCATTGATTAACGAATCTAACCAAGCACACTCTTCAGGTAAAAACCCTGACACCTTACGGTTGCGAACAGGATCATGAATATCTATAGCCTGATGACAAATGTTGTAATCACCACAAATAATAAGATTAGGTATTCTTTTTCGTATTTCTTTGACATACTCATAAAAACCATCCATATACTGAAACTTGAAGCCTAAGCGTGCATCATTGGTACCTGATGGCAAATAAAGACTCATTACAGAAAAATCACTAAAATCCAAACGAATGTTTCGCCCCTCATCATCCATATACGGTATTCCTGTACCTACCTCAACATGTAACGGCTGCGCTAATGATAAGATTCCCACCCCGCTGTATCCTTTCTTTTTAGCAGAATGCCAATAACATTGGTAGCCTAATTCTGTAAAAGCTTCTTCATCTATCTGTTCCGGCTGGGCTTTGGTTTCTTGAAAGCAAATAATCTCAGGCATTTCCTTGCTCAGCCATTCTACCAAGCCTTTCCTCATCGCTGCACGAATTCCGTTGACATTATACGAGAGTATTCTTTTTTTCATATCTTTATTCAATATTTGAAGGAAAGTACACTTCATAAATTTATACCTCAGAAGTAAACAAATATGTGTACTTTTGCCACAAACCTAATGGAAAAAGAATAAATTACAAATTTTAACCAAGGATTGTATGAAATTTTTAGAGGAAATCGGTGAATATTTTTACTTTATGCTCAAGGTTTTTTCTAAGCCTCAAAAACATAGCGTTTTTTTTAAACAATGGGCTTTAGAGCTGTATAAAGTTGGTGTTGATTCTATCGGGATTGTTGTCATCATATCCTTTTTTATGGGTGCTGTTTTGGCCTTACAGGCAGCCTACAATATGACGAATCCCCTTATGCCTACCTATCTTATTGGATACGGGACTAGGGAATCTATGTTGCTAGAGTTTTCATCAACTATCGTTAGTTTAATACTCGCCGGGAAGGTCGGTTCAAGTATTGCTTCAGAAATTGGCACAATGCGCTCAACCGAACAAATAGATGCGCTTGATGTTATGGGTATCAACTCAGCCAATTATCTGGCACTACCTAAAATCATGGCTAGTCTGACTATCAACCCCATCCTATATATACTTAGTGTGTTTGTTGGTATCACTGGAGGTTTACTTTCATCTGTTACAATAGGTGTAAGCAGTTTACAAGATTTCATCTATGGAATACGTATGGATTTTAAGCCTTATTTCATTGTATATTCTGAGATAAAGATGGTAGTTTTTGCTTTTATCATCACTTCATTAGCATCATATTATGGCTATACAGTGAGGGGAGGGTCTTTAGAAGTAGGACGAGCAAGTACTAAAGCTGTTGTAAACAGTAGTATTTTGATACTAATTTCGAATCTTGTACTTACACAAATTCTTTTATAATGATAACAATAGATAATATACATAAATCATTTGACGACCACCATGTTCTAAAAGGAATTTCGTTTGAGTTTGAAACCGGAAAAACAAATCTCATCATAGGACAAAGTGGATCAGGTAAAACGGTATTGCTAAAAAGCATTGTCGGTCTGCATACCATTGATAAAGGGGATATATTGTATGATAATCGATCATGGCAAGAAATGACTCAAGACCAAAGGATTGAGCTACGAACAGAAATGGGGATGGTATTCCAAGGAAGTGCTTTGTTTGACAATATGACTGTCGAGGAAAATATTGGATTTCCTATGTTAATGTATTCCAAGGAATCAACTAAGGCGAAACAAAAACGAGTGGCAGAGTGCATAGACCGAGTAAACTTAACTGGCAGTGAGGACCTTTATCCCTCTGAGATAAGTGGAGGTATGCAAAAAAGAGTAGCCATAGCCCGTGCCATAGTGATGAAACCTGAATATTTGTTTTGTGACGAACCAAACTCAGGGTTAGACCCTAAAACAGCTATTGTGATTGATAAACTCATTCATGAAATCACCAAAGAATACAATATTACCACTATTATTAATACTCATGATATGAACTCAGTATTGCAAATTGGTGAAAATATTCTTTACTTAGACAAAGGGGAAGTTGGCTGGAAAGGAGATAAATCACACATATTTAATTCAGAAAACGAAAGTCTGAATGAGTTTGTATTTGCTTCTGATTTATATCAAAAATTAAAAGAGATAAAAGAAGATTAAAAGTACATGAAGATTTTAAAAGGAATTGTTGTTTTATTACTCGCCCTATCCTGCAACCTTGGAGTTCCTGATGGAGTAGCCTCACCTGATAAGATGATTGCTATTCTGGAAGATGTTCATCTAGTTGATGCCATTCTTGTAGATAAACATATCCGTGAAGGTGACGAAGAGGCTCTGCCCTATTACGAATACATTTACGAAAAACATCAAATCACCAAAGAAGAATTTGAGCATTCTATAAATTATTATGCAAAAGATCCTCGTGAGCTTCGAAAAGCATATCCTAAAATTGTAGAAAAATTAGCAGAAAGAGATTCTTTACTAAAAGTCGCAGAGAGAACACATATTGATACAATACAACTTTGGCAAGGCAAAAAGTCGTATAAGGTAGAAAAATATACTATGAATACCCTACCTGTGTCAATACCAGTAGAATATTTAAAAACATACATTATTTCAGCTGAAATCAAAATTTATGATGATTCACAACAAAGGGAAATTAGTCCATATTTTTCTTTTGTAGCCCCTGATACTACGTATGTGTTCCCGACAAATAAAATTACTGCTGACTCTGAATTCCATCAATTTAAAATCTCAAAAATGGTTTCAGATTCTACTATTACTCAATTAAAAGGTGATTTCTTCCCAGCAGAAAAAGATAGTATCGAGCAATTTAAACACTATGAAATTCAAAATATTAGCATCAGCACAACCAGTATCAATACTATAGATGCTCCGAAAGAATTGCTCCCAACAGATAAACGATAAAATCTTTTATTATTAGTAAAATCATTTTACTTTTGTAACGTTTTCAAACTTATATCCTAAAAGTTATGTGGCAACGTATTGCACGTATTATTCTTAGAAATCGTATTTTGCTAATGATTATCATTGGAGTGCTTACCCTATTTATGGGATACCAAGCGTCCAAAGTGCAGATGTCTTATCAACAGCAAAGTGTATTACCATCAACTGACAGTACACTAGTTGCCTACGAGAATTTTTCACAAGAATTCAGTACTGAAGGAAATGTTATCTTCTACACCTTGCAAGATAAAGATTTTTGGAAATTTGAACATCTAAAAGAATGGAAAGTCTTAGGAGAAAGAATTAAGAATATTAAAGGAGTTACAGCAGTAGCCTCTGTTGTTCACAACACTGCCTCTTTACAGAAAGACACGGAGCATAAGAAGTTTAACCCAGAGGTTATTTTCCCAGACACCTTAAAAAATCAAGAGCAGATAGATTCCTTACGCAGTAGATTGTTCAGCATTCCATTCTACAAAAACAAATTGTACGACGAAACGAGTCATTCATATATGATGCTTATCACTGCCGATAAGCAAATAATGGATAGTAAAGAGCGTATTCCTTTTATGAATGAACTCAAAAAGGAACTTCATGATTTTACAGATGCTAAATGTGATAGCAAGACCTATATTACAGGCTTGCCATACATTCGCGTAGAAACAGCACAGATGATAAAGAAGGAAATGTTCCTTTTTGTAATTTTATCTGCGCTGGTGACAGCAATTATTCTCTTTCTTTTCTTCCGTTCGTTTCGCAACACCCTCATTTCATTATTAGTTGTGGGAGTAGGTGCAACTTGGGCAATAGGAACAATGAGTCTTTTAGGTTATGAAATCACTCTACTAACAGCAATGCTTCCACCATTGCTGATTGTCATTGGTATTCCAAACTGTATATTTATGATTAATAAATACCATGCGGAATATGCAACACATAAGAATAAAATAATGGCACTGCAACGTGTTATCATGAGAGTAGGTAATGCTATTTTCCTCACGAACCTAACAACCGCCTCAGGATTTGCTACATTTATTATTACATCAAGCGCAATTCTAGTAGAGTTTGGTATCGTTGCTTCAATAAATATTCTGCTTTTATTCATTTTTTCTATCATACTACTACCTTCAATCTTCAGTATGCAACCACCTCCTAAAGAGCGACATACTAAGCACTTGGAGTATAAGTATGTAAATGGTATTATTAAAAATTTGGTTCATATCGTTGAACACCATCGAAAGCTAGTGTACGTTTTTACCAGTATCGTGTTGATATTAAGTATTATCGGGATATCCCAGATGAAAAATACAGGTTACGTTATAGATGATTTACCTGAAGATGGACAAATAATGACTGATTTGACATTTTTTGAAAATCAATATGGCGGTATCCTACCCTATGAGGTAATTGTAGATACTAAAAAGCCAAGAGGAGTCATGAATTTAAGGACTTTAAGGGATATTGATAACTTTAGTCAAAAACTCGTAGAATTAGAACAATTTTCCTCCCCCATTTCCGTGGCTGAAATAGCAAAGATTTTGAATCAGTCTTTTTATAATGGTGCAGAAAATCAGTATCGTATCCCCACAAATAAAACCGTATTCCGCTATTTACTGACGTATGCAAAAAATAGCGGTGAAGGAGAAACCTATGAAATGTTAAAGTCGTACGTAGATAGCACAGGACAAAAAACCCGACTGACTTTTTATATGAAAGATATCGGCACATCAGCCATGGAAGAATTGCAAGTAAAGGTTGATAGTATTGCGTCTGAAACTCTATCTTCTGAACGATATGAGGTGAGTACTACCGGCTCTAGTGTAGTTTTCTATAAAGGCACCAACTATTTAGTTCGCAATCTGCTATTAAGTTTAGCTTTAGCCATTTGCCTTATTGCATTATTTATGGCATTCATGTTTAAATCTAAGCGAATGGCCGTGATTGCCTTAATTCCAAACTTCATCCCGCTGTTAGTTACTGCCGGTCTTATGGGATATTTCGGTATTCCAATAAAAGCCTCAACTATTTTGATTTTTAGTATCGCCTTTGGTATTTCTGTAGATGACACCATTCATTTCCTTGCAAAATATCGTCAAGATTTAGGCATTACGAAATGGAAAATTAAGAAATCGGTAAAAATGGCACTTCGTGAAACAGGACAAAGTATGCTTTATACCTCTATCATCCTCTTTTTTGGTTTTTTGATTTTCTCATTTTCAGATTTTGGGGGCACGAAAGCCTTGGGAATATTAGTTTCATTGACCTTGCTGACTGCTATGTTTGCCAATCTCATCTTACTTCCGTCAATGTTACTTTCACTTGAAAAGAGCATAAGCAACAAAGATTTTAAACGGGCAAGAGTACGAATATATCCAGATGATGAAGATGATAAAAATCTTAACGCAGGCGGATAAATAATTTACGTGTCTCAGTAGAATCTGTTTTTCGGAGCAATTCTTCTAAAGGTAGCCCTTCAGCAACATTGTTGCTTGCATGCAGTCTGGAGTATAAACTATCCCATGCTAAAGACAAATCTTGTGGTGTCCCAGTATAGGTCGCTGAATAATATTGACCTGTAACTGAATCAACTCTACCGCCACGCAACCACAGCAATTGTTTAGGAGATGGCGTTCTTAATATCGGAATACATACATTAAACTGTATTAAACTATCAGTCCAGTCAGAATATTGTATAAACTTTACTTTTGTTGTGTCCAACAATCTATAACGAGAAAGTCTTGCCAACAATAAACTATCTATCTCTTGTTTTTTAGCTTCCATAATACTTGACATTTCAGTTCGATGAGGTACTGCAAACACCAAATCATCGCGCAAACCAATTCTACTTGGAGAAAGAGTATATCGTTCGTAATCTATTTGTTCACTTACATTTTTTATATGATTTAATAGACTTTCTATAGCATCTTCTATTTTATCTTTATCAAGTCCATAAGTATATCGGGCTGATGGCAACAGTTCCTCAGAAAACTCTACCTTTAAATGAATATTTGTAAGTGTTTCCCCAACGTCTTCTAGGGCGTATGAAATAAAGATTTTTTTCTTATTATCTACATTCTGTGCAACTAAGACTAAAGAATCGTTTGGAGTATTTTTTTTTATATAAAAATGATATTCTTTATCCCAAAGTTCAAAATATAACTTATCAACCCCCAAAGAAATACGTTTTTCTGAATCCTGATTAGACCAACCTTGTATGGTTTTTAAGTCTTGAATGACATTATAGACTATTTTCTTATTGTTTTCTACCGTTACCTCTTTCTTTACAATCAATTGAGTGGGCATAAATAAAGACCCTAAGAGATACAGGAAAGAAAGTAGCAGAAGAAAAGCTAAGAATCTTCGCATTGTTTGAGTTTTTTACGGCGTAACTTTTTTTCTTCTCAATTCGAAATTCTTACCTAAGTAAACCTTACGCACCATTTCATCGGCGGCAAGATCTTCTGCAGTTCCATATTTTAAAATACTACCCTCAAAGAGCAAGTATGATCGTTCTGTGATAGACAAGGTCTCCTGCACGTTATGGTCAGTTATTAAAATTCCAATATTGCGTTCCTTAAGCTTCATTACAATCTCTTGTATATCCTCTACAGCAACTGGATCCACCCCGGCAAATGGCTCATCTAAAAGTATAAATTTCGGTTTTATAGAAAGTGCTCGTGCGATTTCTGTTCTGCGACGCTCCCCTCCTGAGAGCTGAATTCCCAAGCTTTTCCGGATATGTTGTAAGCCAAACTCATCTAGCATTTGCTCCAAACGCTCCTTTTGATAATCTTTAGGAAGCTTGCTCATTTCTAAGACTGACATGATGTTATCTTCCACACTCATCTTTCTAAAAACTGACGCTTCTTGTGCTAAATAACCAACTCCCATTTGAGCACGTTTATATACGGGAAGGTTTGTAATCTCCTGATCATCTAGAAATATTTTGCCTCCGTTGGGCTTTATTAACCCCACTATCATATAAAACGATGTCGTTTTCCCAGCACCATTAGGTCCCAGCAATCCAACTACTTCTCCTTGTTTAACCTCTAAAGATACGTCCTTTACAACGGTACGCTTACCGTATATTTTCTTAATATTTTCTGCTCTTAACTTCATGATTGGATCTATTTCTGAGGATAAAGATATTAAAAAGTCAACTGTAAAGTAGCACGAATGCCAAACTTATCAATATCAGAACGTGTGTCTCTATGGGATAGACGCCAAACTGCATCTATTCTAGCTATTTTAAAAATGTTTTCAATACCTACACCTGCTTCAAAATAGGGCTTGGATAAATCGCTCAACCCTTCAGGGAAAAGTAGCGGTGCATTCATTCTATTATTATTGTCACTTAATGTTCCCCATAGTGCCTTTCCTGTGACCACTGTACGTAAATTCATTTTCTTTAACAGAGGGATTTTATTAAATAAGAATCCCATGAAATGATGTTCTGCACCAATACTTGCATAAGTATCGCTAGCAAATTCATAATAATCCATAAGATTGTAGGCATAGGTATCATACACATAAGTTTCATTCCCTTCATGTAAATGTAATAACGGAAAGGGTGCATCACCAAATATTTTTCCTCCTCTTAGAGTGTAATAAGTATGACCAATTGGATATACTGGCAATGTATGCTCCATTAAAAAATCAACTTTTTGGTATTTGTAATCACCTAATCCAACTGCCATTTTTAAGTTTAGAATTGGTAAACTGCTCGTTATTTGCATTCGACTGAAAGTCCTTCGGATGACCTTTGCCCTAGGCGACCAGCGTGTACTCAATTCAATCTCGTTTGTCTTTATAGACTCACCAATTAAATTATCCACATCGTTTGCTGGTGTAAAGGGCACATAATCAGAAGGTATTAACTCCTTATAACGAAATGTCAGTTTGGTAGAGAAATTCTCTACCCATTCTTTTTCATAGTTTAAATTCAATTCATTTTGTAAGGTTAGTTTGTCAGTATCACCACGAGAAAGCAAAGAAGCAAGGATATTTCCTGCAGTTAAAAATGGACTACTTCCTTTCCCCAACTGCTCCATATCATGCGTGTAGTTGACACTTGCGGACTCCCACAAATCATTCTTTTCACTAAATTTATAGAGTGTCCCAATACCATATTTCCATTCGTTGTCGTCAGTTCCATAGGCAAGGTGCCCAGAAAGCCGAATTTTTGAACTGAAGTCACTTGTAGTCCGTCCACCAAATTGAAAACGAGTACCCTCAATATCGTTAAAACTCAGTAATTTATAATATGGTCCTATTTCAAAATCTCCGAAATCATAATAACCCGTAAGTACTGTAGAGATAATATCCACATAAGTCTGATAAATAGGTACACTTTTTATGGAATCTACCATTTCATAAATACCTTTCTCTGATTTTGAAAGTTCGTATGGTCTAGCTTCATCCCAATAATCATCTCCCTTTTCATAAACTTCTGCATCAATAAGTATATTATTCTTAGCTTTTGCAAATTGCTCTGGCATCGGTTTATTAAAAACCACATTATCAAAATGAATCGTACTTGTTCCTAAGAATCCTTTATGTTGTGTAGTGTCCTTTTTTAACAGCATAAAATCAACGGTCAATTTTCGGTTTTTCCAGAACCATATAGAATCTTCCATCAAATTAAACTCTTCGGAAATCATCACATCATTTACCCAGTTTACATTCACTTTATTGTTGATTCTCATCTTCACGCTGGTCACTGCAAAGTCATCAGCCGTAACCCAGAACTCTCCAGTAAATGTAGCATCTTTTGGATTCTTAGGCTGGAAAGAAATGTTGTATTGAAGTTTATTGTCTCGCTGAATGCTATCGGTCAAATAATATTTGTAGAACAACAAGCCACTGGAATTAAATGGACTTATAAAACCCTGTTCAAAAAGAAGGATATAATTATCATAAATATTAAAATCTTGATATAATTGTCCTGTAAATTGACTTACACTAGCATTATCTCCATCAAATCCTGATATCTTGTTTGCTTTGATAATCTCCTTTGTAAGTTTTGGGTTATTTGAATGGTACACTTCTGATTTCGTTTCTGAAATCATAAAAGGTAAATATGCCTTACCTGTAAGTGCAGAAGTATCTACGTAATCAAATACAAAATTGAAATCCTTCAACAACTTTTTCTTTTTAAATTTTTCGTTGATGTTTGTCAGGCTCATCTCCATTTTAGTATAACTATCATATTGAAAAGAGTTCGAGCGCTCTGGATTGTTACGTTTTTTATTAGCTATAATGCCTCTAATTATTCGATGAGTCGGATTTTCTCGATGTTTATCAGCTACAATTACGACTTCATCGAGCATCGCTGTATTTTCCTGCAACGCAACATTTATGGTTTTAAAACCATGTTTATTAACTGGAATGATTTGTTCCAAGTAACCTATGTAGCTTATTTCTACAGAATCTACATCTTCTCTTGTCTCTAAGAAATAATTTCCATCAAAATCTGTAGAAGCGCCTATAGTTGTACCTACAAATACTACTGAAGCAAAAGGAATAGGTTCTTTAGTTGTTGCATCAATTACAGTTCCTCTTATCTTGGTGGGCTGTGCTAACGCAGGGACAGTTGCTACAGCGAGGATTATATAAATAAGTAAGTGTTTTATATGATTCATTTTAATAATGGTTGGCAACGATTAGTATAATTCAAATAGAAGTCCTTTTATAGGACATAAAAGTAAGAAACTCTCAGTCACATTAATCACTGAATAGTTCCTAAATACTTAAATTTAATAATATGATTACTTTTAAACTTTCAAGGAAGCTATCCGTGCCTTAGGATCATCAGCTCCAAAGACATAGCTACCCGCTACCAGAGCATCAGCACCAGCTTCCACGAGCTTCAATGCATTTTTGTCTGTAACACCACCGTCAATTTCTATTGTCAGAGGTGTACCCTGCTCGTCAGCGATAGCACGCATTCTTCGGGTTTTATTGTAAGTATTCTCAATAAACGATTGCCCTCCAAATCCAGGATTAACAGACATCAAAAGCACTAAGTCGATTTCAGAAACAAGGTCTCTTAACAATTCTACGGGTGTATGTGGATTTAACGATACGCCTGCTTTCATTCCTAATTCCTTAATTTTCATTACCGTTCTATGTAAGTGAACGCAAGCCTCAGCATGTACAGTCAAAATATCTGCTCCTGCTTGGCAGAATTCTTCTAAATATTTCTCAGGTTCTACAATCATCAGATGCACATCTAATGGCTTATCAGTCAAAGCCTTCATTTGTGAAATTATAGGCATTCCAAACGTTATATTAGGCACGAAACGCCCATCCATAACATCAAGGTGAAGCCAATCTGCCTCACTTTCGTTCAACATATTTATAGCATCAGCTAAATTCATAAAATCTGCTGATAATAAGGAAGGAGCTACGATAGTCATTTTTTCTTCTAAAAATTTAAAATTGATATACAAAGGTATGAATAACTCACAAAACTGCCATTTATTTGTCTTTTTTTTGTGTATTCTTCAAATTTATCTTATCATTGCACTACAATTACAGAATGCAATAGAATTTGTATATCTTCTGATTAAGAATAATATTCTCTGAATATATTTTCATTATTATTTAAAAATAAAATTCAAACACACTTTATATGTATGATATTCTTGAACTAAACAAGAAATTGCTGACTGAGTTAAAAGCAATTGCTAAAGAATTAAAAATCAAACGTGTAGATAGCTATAAAAAGCAAGATTTAATTTATCAAATATTAGATCAACAAGCAATTGTTGCTTCTACTCAACCCAACAAACCCTCAACAAAGAGTGACAAGCCCAAAACTCCTTCTCGTACAAGAAGTAAAACTACAAAAAGAGAGCCCGAACAGAAGCAAAACAATAACAAGTCTAACACTACAGACACTGATGATTCTAAGAAGAGAAGAACCAACTCCAAGTCTGCTTCTAAAAGACAAACTAAAGAAGAAACTCAGAAGGCTACAAGTACAAGTACTGATTCTACTAGCAAACATCCTGACAACACTCAGAATAAGCAGAAGAGTCAATCAAATCAACAAAATAATTCCAACAAGCAAAAGAACTCGAACGAGAAACCACAAAATAATAATCCAAAAAACAACCAACAGAATAAGAATCAGCAACATAACAATCAACCAAACAATAGACAAAATCAACGCAGAAAAAATCCTAAATACGAATTTTCAGGCAGCATAATTGCTGATGGCGTTCTTGAAGTCATGCCTGATGGTTATGGATTTTTGCGATCTTCTGATTACAACTATTTGAATTCTCCTGATGATATTTATATTTCACAATCCCAAATCCGTCTGTTAGGATTAAAAACAGGTGATTTAGTAGAAGGAGAAGTTCGTCCTCCCAAAGAGGGAGAAAAGTACTTTCCATTAGTAAATATCAAAACAATTAATGGAAATACCCCACAAGAACTTCGTGACCGTGTTGCTTTTGACCATTTAACTCCACTTTTTCCAGACGAGAAATTTAATTTGACTGGTAATGGTGATAATGCCTCACTTTCAGTAAGGGTTATCGATTTATTTGCTCCTATCGGAAAAGGTCAACGTGGGCTTATCGTTGCGCAACCAAAGACTGGTAAAACAGTATTACTCAAGGAAATAGCTAATGCTATTGCTAAAAACCATCCAGAAGCGTATATGATTATTTTATTAATAGATGAGCGTCCTGAGGAGGTTACAGATATGGCAAGAAATGTAAATGCCGAAGTTGTATCTTCCACTTTTGATGAGCCGGCAGAGCGTCACGTTAAGGTTGCAAACATCGTTTTGGAAAAGGCGAAACGTATGGTGGAATCAGGTCATGATGTTGTGATTCTATTAGACTCTATTACTCGATTAGCCCGTGCTTACAATACAGTATCACCTGCATCCGGTAAAGTTCTTTCCGGTGGTGTTGATGCAAATGCTTTACACAAACCTAAGCGTTTCTTTGGTGCAGCACGTAATATTGAAAATGGAGGTTCATTGACTATTTTGGCTACTGCACTTACAGAAACAGGTTCTAAGATGGACGAAGTTATCTTTGAGGAATTTAAAGGTACGGGTAATATGGAATTACAACTAAGTCGTAAGCTTTCGAACAAGCGAATCTTCCCTGCAGTTGATATTCCTGCATCAAGTACACGAAGAGAGGACTTGTTACTTGACGAGAATGTACTCAATCGCATCTGGATATTGCGAAATTATCTTACAGATATGAATCCAGTTGAAGCCATGGAATTCTTGAAAGAACGTATGGAACGTACTATCAACAATGAAGAATTTCTGGTATCTATGAATGATGGTTAAGCCATTCATCCTTCCGAAATATAAGAAGAGAAGTTCCAAGGAACTTCTCTTTTTTTGTGATGGCATTTTTATGTTACATAATTACTTTAAAATAATCAAAAGGTTTATAAAAATGCTTATTTTTACGCACAATTTTAATTTTAAAAGAAATATGCACCTCTGCATAGCCTTTGTGCTTTTGCAGGTTAACTTCAAAATTTTTATAAAACAATGAAAAGAGATACACGAATTTTTGATTTAATTGAACAAGAGTATCAAAGACAAAAGAATGGCATCGAGTTAATCGCCTCAGAAAACTTTGTAAGTGAACAAGTGATGGAAGCTATGGGGTCTTGCCTTACAAACAAATATGCAGAAGGTTACCCAGGGAAACGTTATTACGGTGGTTGCCAAATCGTTGACCAAACAGAACAATTAGCAATTGATAGGGCTTGTGAACTTTTTGGTGCTGAGTACGCAAACGTACAACCTCACTCTGGAGCGCAAGCTAACGCAGCTGTTTTCTTTGCAGTATTGAAACCTGGTGATACATTTATGGGATTGGATTTAGCGCATGGTGGTCACCTTTCTCATGGTTCTCCTGTAAACCTTTCAGGAATTATCTATAATCCTGTTCCCTACCATGTAAAAGAAGAAACAGGACAAGTTGATTATGATGAAATGGAGCAAATCGCTCTTGAAAACAAGCCTAAACTAATAGTAGCAGGAGCATCAGCATACTCTCGTGATTGGGACTATAAAAGAATGCGAGAAATCGCTGACAAAGTGGGTGCATTACTAATGTGCGATATGGCTCACCCTGCCGGTTTGATTGCTACAGGATTACTAAGCTCACCAATGGAGTACTGTCACATTGTAACTTCAACGACACATAAGAGTTTACGTGGACCACGTGGTGGTATCATTTTAATGGGTAAAGACTTTGAAAATCCATGGGGATTGAAAACTCCAAAAGGAGCAATCAAAATGATGTCTCAAGTGTTAGATTTTGCTGTATTCCCAGGACAACAAGGTGGACCATTAGAGCATGTAATTGCAGCTAAAGCAGTAGCATTTGGAGAAGCTTTAGATCCAAGTTACAAGACTTATATGGAGCAAGTAAAGAAAAATGCTGACGTTATGGCTAAAGCATTTATCGACAAAGGGTATCATGTGGTTTCCGGTGGTACTGACAATCACTCAATGCTTATCGACTTACGCAGTAAGTTCCCTGATATCACAGGTAAAAAAGTAGAAAATACATTGGTAAAAGCAGAAATTACCATTAATAAAAATATGGTACCTTTTGACACTCGTTCTCCATTCTCAACCTCAGGATTACGTGTAGGTACTTGTGCTATCACTACCCGCGGTATGAAAGAAGATGAAATGCCAATAATTGTAGATATGATTGATGAGGTCATTTCAAATATTGACAATGAAGAAGTTATTGAAAAGGTCGGTAAGAAAGTAAATGAAATGATGCAAGACAAACCAATGTTTGCTTGGTAATAATGACTGATTGGTATATATATCCAATTACGGTACTTGCAGGAATTCTCGTGGGTTTCGTAAATGTAATGGCAGGTGGAGGATCCGTTCTTTCCCTGCCTTTGCTTATGTTTCTTGGTCTACCTGCCGGGGTAGCCAATGGAACAAATCGAATCAATATTTTGTTAACGAGTGTTGTTGGTATTTATACATTCAAGAAGGACGAAAAACAAGGAGCGGTATCTCTTAAATCCAGTTTGCGTTTTCTAATTCCAGCTGTAAGTGCTGCTATCATTGGAGCTTTTTTTGCCGTAGATATCGACAATGAACTCTTAGAACGCATTATCGGCATATTGCTGATTATCTTTTTCTTTATCCTGCTGTATAAACCTAAGCGCTGGCTACAAGGCAATGAAGTTCTCACAGAAAGAAAACACTGGTGGCAGATTCCTCTGTTCTTTGCTATAGGGCTGTATGGAGGATTTATTCAAGCTGGTGCAGGTATATTTTTCCTTACCACACTGGTATTGGGTGCCGGCTTTGATTTATTAAGAGCCAATTTACTAAAATTAATTATTATTCTGCTTTATACCCCTTTTGTTTTTGCCATATTTCTATACAACAATCAAGTTGACTGGGCATTAGGTATAAGTTTGGGTATAGGAACAGTTATCGGAGCCTATTTTGGAACTAAAGCGGCATTAAAACGAGGGGCGATTTTCGTACGGTATATTTTATTGAGCGTTATTGTTATCTCAGCATTTAAATTCTTAGGACTTTTTGAATTATTAGGTTTTTAGGAATTCTATAGCATCACACACATCAAGGTGCCAGACGCTGTTTTATCCAAGTACCATCTTCTTGTAACAAATATTCTATTCGGTCATGGAGACGACTGGGTTGCCCCTGCCAAAACTCAAAACGCTTAGGCATAATACGATAGCCTCCCCAAAACTCTGGTAATGGCACATCTTTATTCATAAATGACTTGGATAGCTGTTTTACCTTATTCATAAGCATAGCTCGAGAAGAAACGACGGAACTCTGTTCTGACACCCACGCTCCTATTTGACTTCCTCTAGGTCTAGATGAAAAATATTTTAAAGATTCTTTAGTGCTCACCCTTTCTACAGGACCGTCTATCATGATTTGTCTTTCTAAAGTGTACCAAGGAAAACAAGCTGATACCATTTTATTTTCAGCAATATCCTTTGCTTTCTGACTACCATAATTCGTGAAAAACACATAACCAGTTTCATCAAAGTATTTTAGCAAAACAGTACGTGTACGTAATCGCCCTTCCCCATTGGATGTTGCTAAAACAAATCCGTTGGGCTCTACTATTTGCTCATTACGTGCTACTGCAAACCACTCATCGAAAAGTGTATGTGGATTGTCTGGAACTTCATTTAAGTGTATCTCGGGGTTGCGCTCAAACTGCTTGCGCATATTACTAATATCTGTCATCTCTTTACATTTTATTAGAAATAGCAAAGATACTTATTTATGCATATAACTCAATGTATATTTTGTTTTGCTCAGATACTCATTTTATGCTTTTTGAGATTTTTCGCTTTGCTCACAATGACAATTTTCTTGTTCTGTCTCATCAAGTGAATTTGCGAAGCTAATTTGTATCAAGATATTTGTTATTATGTTCTCGACACTAATTTTACAAGCTTCCGGTCGTAAAATTCACTCAAACTGACAATTGTCTTTTAACCCTAAATCCCCTTAAGGGGACTTTTTAACTGTTAGAGATTCTTTTTTGACTATTTTTGTGTAATTAATTAACAATTTGAAATATGAGTGAAACTATGAATTGTCCAAAATGTGGCTCAGAATACACCTATGAAAGTGGTGCTTTAACAGTCTGTTCGCTATGTTTTCATGAATGGAACCAAGAAGAATTAGCAGAAGATCAAGCAAAAGAAGGAAAAGTATTTGACGCTAATGGTAATGAATTAAAAACGGGCGATGCAGTTATCGTTATCAAAGACCTTCCTGTAAAAGGTGCTCCTAAGCCTGTAAAAGCAGGTACTAAAGTAAAAAATATCCGTTTAACTGATGGTGACCACAATATTGATTGTAAAATTGATGGATTTGGTGCAATGGGTTTAAAATCAGAATTTGTTCGAAAAGCATAAAATCGTTGAAGTAAAAAAAGGAACTACAAAATTGCAGTTCCTTTTATGAGGTGGGTAAGCGACCTATGTCGCACCGCTACGACCACCTACCCTTGCTGCCTTCCGACCCTGGGGGATTCAGTAGGAGCTGGTCGCATAGGACTTACCCGACTGCAAAAGTAGTATTTTTGGGCGATTTTACAATAGGGAATAACAAAAAACTATCTTTGTAGCTTAAATATAGACGAGATGACATATAATATATTTGCAAAACCCGTCCTTAAATTGGGAGGATTCCTTGGTACAGGCTATGTATTAGCTCAGTATTTATTCTATTTTAGCGGAAAATCAATTATCCAAGATGATAGTTTTAATGGTGCTATACAACTCTTGACAATACTAGGACTGTACATGGCTCTATTGTATTGTAGAAGACTTTATCCTCCGTCAAGTTTTTGGAAACTATTTTTGTTTGGCATTGTCATTATGGGTGTTGCCATAGTATTAAAAACAATTTTCTCCATTTTACTTTATACGCTTATAGATCCTGAACTGGCAATTGTACACAAAGAACTTTTACTTGAACAGATGAGCACTATATTTAAAGATATGGACAGCTTCCCTCAAGATCAATATCAAGAAACCTCTAAAATGATGCTTAATGGTGTAAGTATGCCTTTAATGGAGGGTTTTAGTTTATTTATCACTGGAACTATATTTTCTGCATTCATTTCAGCAATACTTAATATGTTTAGAAGAAGATAATGTAACTTTGCGTTTTATGAAATCAACTATCGAACTTTCTATTATCGTCCCACTTTACAATGAGGAAGAGTCATTGCCTGAACTGGTTACTTGGATTGACCGAGTGGTCAAAAAGATGCAAATCAGTCATGAAGTTATACTGGTAGATGATGGTAGTACAGACACTTCATGGGAAGTCATCAAACAACTCAAGACACAATTCCCAAAGGTTCAGGGATTGAAATTCCGAAGAAATTACGGAAAATCAGCCGCACTGTTCTGTGGTTTTGAAGTCGCAAAAGGAGATGTAGTTATTACCATGGATGCTGACTTACAGGATAGCCCTGATGAAATTCCTGAGTTATATGATATGATTGCTACACAAGAATATGATATGGTGTCAGGTTGGAAACAAAAACGCTATGACCCTATAAGCAAGACAGTTCCAAGTAAATTTTTCAATAAAACGGCACGTATCATCAGTGGCATAAAACTGCACGATTTCAATTGTGGGCTTAAAGCGTATGATAAGGAGGTCGTGAAGAATATTGAAGTCTATGGAGAAATGCACCGTTATATCCCAATGTTGGCTAAAGAAGCTGGTTTTAAAAAGATAGGCGAAAAGATCGTGCAACATCAAGAGCGAAAATACGGGACTACCAAGTTTGGGATGAGTCGATTTATTAACGGTTTTTTAGACTTACTTTCCGTTTCTTTTATAACTAAATTCCGTAAGAAACCGATGCATCTGTTTGGTGCTTTAGGCACACTGATACTGATGATTGGATTTTTTGCTGTTGTTTATTTAGGAGCGAATAAGCTTTACTACATTTACCATGAAATGCGTGCTCCTCTTATTACCGATAATCCTGTTTTTTACATTGCTCTCGTATTGATGATAATAGGAGTACAACTATTTCTTGCTGGATTCCTTGCAGAGTTGGTTGCCAGAGATTCTACAGATAGAAACCATTACCAAATTGACGAAAAGATATAAATCTTTTTATACTTTCTCTACTAATTGATATTCCGGATAGGTCTCGGATAGGTATTTTTCTGCATTTTTGGGAAAGTAATAGAATGCAATATAAATCAATATAGCAAATACCACAAGTAGCAAACTGAAACTCATTAAGAACATATTTACATTATCTTCTGCAATAAAGAAACTTGAATGCATACTCCATAAAATCCCCACATTATTAGGTAACATAACAAGAACAGCTGCCATCCCTCCCCCGGTTCTTAACATTTCTTCAAACAGCCATTTATGTTGAGTCCGCTCTTTAACTTTTTTGTATTCTTTGTTGTGCTTGATTAGTAATACAAAAGCTATAAATGTCAAAAGCACAGATAAAAGCATACAAACTTTGTAAGGATTCTCAAAAATTCTTAGAAAAAAATATAGTCCTAAAATAGAAATGATTGTTAGCAGTATCTTAGGCAATCTATAGAACTCTATGAATTTCCTCCATAGTATTTTCCGATATTTCTTATTAAGTGATGCTTTTCGCTTTTCTACAACATCCATAAAACCCAAAATGCCAAACTTTTTAAATTCTGCTTTGATACAATCCTCCAAGTCCATTTCCGGTTTTTCCTCTCAACGTTTTTCAATAGCATTTGCTAAATGATCGACCAACTCACTCTGCAAATCATAATGCTCCACATAATGCTGACGAGTAAATTCATACAAACGTTCTAATTGTTTATCGGACACGGTTCCCATATTATTCTAAACTAAATTTAGGGTTAACCAATATTTCCATAGTCTTCAGAAACTCTTTCATTTCCTCCAATCGGTTTACTGTTTCTTTTGTTCCCTGTTCGGTCAATTTGTAGTATTTCCGTAAGCGATTACCAACTTTAGCTACTTCCACATCCAACAAACCATCTGCCTCCAATTTATGTAAAGCAGGATACAATGCCCCTTCCGTAATTTCTAATTCTCCTTTGGTCAGTTCCTTTACCTTCTGCGTGATTTCATAACCGTACATCTTGTCGTTCTCTTCCAACAAGCGTAAGATGATTGTCTGTAAAGAACCTTTATACAATTTCTGATTTCCCATAATGATTATTTTATCGCAACAAATATACACATAATTATCTTATGCATAATAATCTTAGGTATAAAAAATAAGACATAAAAAAAGCCCTTATTAACATAAAGGCTCTTTTAGGTAAAATATTATAAGAGTTATTGCATCATTTTTTGTGCTAATTCTTGCATCTCTTTAGATTTTTCTTGCATATACTCATTCAGTTTTCTTGAATCAGATTCACTTAGACCTTCAGTTGCTAATGCTTCAGCTTTTTCAGCTAATTCTTGTCCTTTAGAACTTAGAGCTTGGAACTTTGACATATCCTTGCTTTCAACAGCTTCTTTATAATCATCTAGATATGAATCATAAACTTCTATATATTCTTCTAAATTCTCATTATCAAATTCTGGTACATCCGCGTCAGTTGTAGTTTCAATAACTTTTTGTGTCTCCTGCTCATCTTGTAGGTTGCTTCCTTCTTTCTCTTTGTTACAAGCAACAAGTGCAAGTGTAGCTACAGCCACTAATACTAAAAATAATTTTTTCATAATTTTTTAAAATTTAATCTGTATAAATATTAATGCAATAATAAGCATTAATTCTAACATCTGATAAAAATAATTTAAAAATTAACTATAAATTAAAAGACTCTTTAAGTTTAGATACATAATCAAGCTTTTCCCAAGCAAAGAATTCTACTTCTTTTTCACTATCTACTCCATCATATTTTAGTTTCACAAAATCTTTACGGTATTTACGACCAACATGTCCATAGGCAGCTGTTTCTTTAAAAATGGGGTATTTTAATCCAAAACGCTCGATAATACTATAAGGTCGCATATCGAAAAGTTCTTGAACTTTCTGTGCAATTTCACCATCGGTAAGGTCTACATTTGCTTTGCCATAGGTATTAACATAAAAGCCCACTGGTTCTGCAACCCCAATAGCATATGCAACTTGCACTAATACTTCTTCAGCAACACCTGCTGCCACCATATTTTTCGCAATATGACGAGCAGCATAGGCCGCTGATCTATCTACTTTTGAAGCGTCTTTTCCTGAAAAAGCTCCTCCTCCATGCGCTCCTTTACCACCATACGTATCTACTATAATTTTTCGTCCAGTCAAACCAGTATCTCCATGAGGACCACCGATAACAAACTTCCCTGTAGGGTTTACAAACAATTTATAATCCTCTTTAAAGAGCTTTTGCACTCGCTCAGGTAAACGCTTTTTTGCTCTTCGGATAAGATACTTTTTAACATCTTCTCTTATCTTCTCCAACATTCTTTCATCATCGTTATCAAATTCGTCATGCTGTGTAGATACAACAATCGTATCTATGCGTTGCGGTACATTATCATCACTATACTCGATCGTAACTTGCGCTTTAGCATCTGGTCGAAGATAGGTCATCACCTCTCCTTCACGACGAATTTTGGCCAACTCTTGCAGCAAAATATGCGATAAATCTAATGATAACGGCAAATAATCATCGGTATCCTTTGAGGCATACCCAAACATCATTCCTTGATCTCCTGCTCCTTGTTCTTCAGGATATTGACGTTCTACTCCACGATTAATGTCCGGCGACTGTGGATGAATTGCTGATATTACAGCACATGAATTGGCTTCAAATTGGTAATCAGAATTAGTATATCCAATCTCACCAATAGTTTCTCTAACAAATTTTTCTACAGCTACGTAATCTTTCGTATTGACCTCCCCGCTCAAAACGACTAAGCCGGTAGTTACCAATGTCTCACAAGCGACTTTTGCCTCTGGATCTCTGCGCAGAAATTCATCTAATAAAGCATCGGATATTTGGTCGGCAATTTTATCAGGGTGCCCTTCTGATACTGATTCTGATGTAAATAAATATGACATTTCTCTCTATTTTTTAGTTAATAAATAAAGAAAAATAAGACGTGCTTGAAAATGCTTTTGTAGAAAGATGTATTTATACGTTTTAGCATTTTTTTAAGTGGTTGCAAGCAGTCAAATTTTTCCACTTTGTTATATCGGCACAAAGAAAAAGATTTTTTTGTCTTTTTCCAAATAATTTCACAACTATTCCAATTTATAAAAAATTGCCTTTCCCCGTAGGGAAAGACAATTCAGTTCATTCTTCAATAGGTTTAGTCACCAAAACTAATCCCTATGCCTTTCGCTGTACGTACCAATTGACTGTCTGGTGCTACAAAATTTTGAGAACTAATGGCTTCGGTAATTGGAACCGAAACAATATCCGGATGACGATAAGCAACCATTTGTCCAAATTCTTTCTGAAGTACCATTTCGAAAGCTTTCACGCCAAACTGAGTAGCTAAAATACGGTCATAAGCACAAGGAATACCTCCTCTTTGAAGGTGTCCTAACACTGTGGTACGAATATCAGCTTTGATACCCACATCTTTTAATTCTTGCGCTAAACGGTCAGAAGCTCCCGATAATTTTAAATTCGGATTGCCAATCTCACCATATTCATCAGCTAAGACTTCTCCACCAATTGGTTTCGCCCCCTCTGCGATGACAATTACAGCAAAACCTTTACCTTCACGCGTGTATCTCGTTTCTATTTTTTCAACTATTTTATTGATATCATAAGGAATCTCTGGTATAACACAGACCTCAGCCCCACCAGCTACAGCAGAGCTTAAAGCAATCCACCCTGCATCACGTCCCATAACTTCTAAAATAAAAATACGGTTATGACTGGCAGCTGTTGTTTTCAATTTATCGACAGCATCCGTTGCTATCTCAACAGCTGTTTGATAACCGAACGTAAAGTCTGTAGCCAATAAGTCGTTATCAATGGTTTTGGGGACTCCGATGATATTTAGTCCTTTTTCATATAGTTTTTGTGAAATACGTTGCGAACCGTCTCCTCCAATGTTTATCACGGCATCAACCCCCATATAGCCTAATTTACGAATCATTTCATCAGAACGATCTGCAAATTCATAAGTACCATCGTTCATTTTAACTGGCCAAGCAAAGGGCCCCCCTTTAGTAGTTGTTCCAATAATGGTACCTCCTTGATAATGGATACCTTTTACGGCTTGATCATCTAAAACTCGTATTTCTGAAGGCTCTTTCAGTATTCCATCAAATGATTGAATACTACCTATAACTTCCCAATTTTTTTCTTGTGATGCCCTTTTAACAACAGCTCGAATAACTGCATTCAAACCTGGGCAATCGCCACCCCCTGTGGCTACTAAAACTCTCTTCATTGTTTTAATTTTATTTTTATATCTCTTTATAAATCAATACAAAGATAGAAAAATTATGATTGCCCTTTTTCTCTGATAAGAATTTAATATAGACTTAGCTTACAGTCTAAAAACGAGTCCTATTGATAGATTTTCATTAAACTGTAGCTGTTGTTTTGTACCGATTTGCTCTCTACCTCCGTCAACCTCTTTATATATAGGTATCTCAATATCGTCATCGTAAATCATCTGGAATAATAGTCTTGCTGACATGAAATAGTTTATTTCCATATCTATAGCAGTACTCCAATCTAAATCGACATTTTTCACTTTGTTAAAATAATTTGAAAAGAGCTCTAATGAGGTGTCAATATTGACAGACTTGAATATTTCATCATTCCATTTTAGTCTAAAATAGGGGCCTAACTCACCGAGTACATGTTTTCCCTCTTCTATACCATAAACGGTTTCATCAAGTGCTTCAATATCTTTCATGTAAATGAGACGCCCCGACACTGGTGAAAGTAACAGAGAGAAATGCTTACTCGGTTTGTAATCCATACCCAACGCCAGTGACAAATAACCGGGTGAAAGAAAGTCTGAAATTTTATGTTCTCCATCACTTTTGTAATTATAGCCGTCAAACAACTGTGTCTTAATATTAAGTTGGGTAGAATAATACCAATATTTCGAAGCTTTTAATCCATATTTTGAATTTAGTTCCACCTGGTCTTCATTGCGAATAAACTCTTCTAAATCACTAGATTGCATTACACCATATTTCCATCTCAAATAATTCTCCCACTCTATTTTATTTTTCTTATAATTCGCGAATACTTTGATATTACTATGAGCTGCTATGCTATTTTCACCTCCTTTGACCCAATTCTCGAAGTAAGACTGTGCAAAACCTATGTTAGTAATCATCCCGACATCCCACGGACGCAAAATCATCTCATATTCTTTAAATGGCACTAATTTGAACCGCTCTGAGTTTTCCTTAATGGGTATAGGAATCAATAATGAGGATCGGAACTCTGTGAATTGTGTTTCTTGGTAAACATCAAAATCGGGTACTAACATAATTCCTTTAGTCGGTAAACTGTGTACCCAAAATCCGAGTGAATCTGTAGGGGATTTATGTAACCAAAAACGTATAGATTGTAGTTCTGGTGTATTAGTCCATATCTTAGCTTGATTTCCCACAACATCATACAGGCTGAACTGTAAAGAATCTCTTGTTAATTCCCTAAACCAAGTAAACCATTCATCACTTTTCATGGTATTTAACACACTATCAATTTGTAACTTTCTTTTTGCTGTTAGAGAATCATTTTTAGTAGCTTCTTCTAATATTTCCAGGGCTTGTCCTGTCCTATCCAATTCAATATTCTCCTTGAGAATTATCAAAGCTTGTCTTAGACTATCATTTTTACTGTGTTCGTGCAACACATCAATGGCTTTCTGCAATCGTATGGAGTCTTGACTCTCCACATTCTCCTGAGCAGACACTGTAGATAAACTTATTAACAAAAAGACAACTATTATTTTAAAGTATTTCATCATAATTCTACAACTGTTATTCCACTGCCTCCATGGTCGATATGCTCATCTTTATACCTATCAACATCAGGGAGTGTTGCTAAATATTCACGAATCATTTTGCGCAAAACACCATGACCAGTTCCATGTAAAATTCGTACTCTACTGACTCCTAACATCAATGCATTGTCAATATGTTCACTGACTTTTGCCACCGCATCTACACCTCTTTCACCTCTTACGTCGATATCAGGATCGAATGACAATCTTTTATCAAATACTTTACGTTGAATAGAACTATTGGAATTGCTACTTTGTCTTTTTGCTTTGTTGTTGCTCAAAGGCAATAAATCCTTTTTCTTAGTATGCATTTTCAATGAACCAATAACAATAACCACATCTTCTCCTGAAATTTCGAGTACTTCTCCAATAGCTCCGGTCTTCGTAACCTTTACCTGTCCACCGACTTCTATACTTTTTTCTTTCCTCTCAGTGATTTTAGAACTAGATCTTTCTTTTGATTTTCTGTTCTTTTTACGTTCTTCTCTTTCCTTTATTTTTCGGATTTTTTGATCAATAGATGCATCTTTCTCTTCTTCTTTTAAAAGTCGCTCTTTTTCCTTCTCAAACTTATCACGAATGGTTCTTGTTACTGACTTATTTGCCTTGTTTTCGGTAATTGTTTTTATGGTTTTTTCAATTGTTTTGTTAGCCTCACTTAACAACTGATTCGCCTCCTCTTTAGCTTTACTAATCTCTTTTTTCTTGAGTTGTTTCAGTTCCTCAAGCTCTTTCTTGTAGTTTGCCAAAACTCGCTCTAGAGTCTTCTCTTGCTGTGACATTTTGAAACGTTTCTTCTCCCAAATCATTTTATCCTTTACAACCTTACGAAGGTGGGAGTCAAAATTCACTCTATCCTCACCAATCTTCTCTTTTGCTTGAATTAATATTTTCTCTGACAGTCCAATTTTTCTAGCAATTTCAAAAGCAAAAGACGAGCCTGGCGTTCCAATTTCCAACTTATACATGGGCGTCATCGCAACGGTATCGTAAAGCATTGCTCCATTTACAATACCTTCATTTTCAGAAGCATAATGCTTTAAGTTAGTATAATGCGTTGTTATCAATCCAAATGCTTTCTTTTTATTTAGCTCTTCTAAAACTGATTCTGCAATGGCTCCACCCAATAGCGGTTCTGTTCCAGTTCCAAACTCATCAATTAACAACAAGGTTTTAGCATTAGCATTCTTTGTAAAATATTTCATATTTGACAGATGAGAACTATAGGTACTTAAATCATCATCTATACTCTGTTCATCTCCAATATCTATAAACATTTTTTGAAACAATCCACATTTACTTCCTTCGTTTAGCGGAATGAACAACCCACATTGCAACATATATTGCAATAGACCTACTGTTTTTAGACAAATTGACTTCCCTCCAGCATTAGGTCCCGAAATCAGCAATATTCTCTGATTTTCATTTATAGTTATATCTAAAGGGACTAACTGTTTCTTTTCTTTTTTGAAATGTAAATAAAGCAATGGATGTCTAGCTTGTTTCCATTGTACTAAAGGTTGATCTTCTATATGAGGACGAATAGATTCTGTAGTCTGTGCGAATAAAGCTTTAGCACGTATAAAATCAATTTCTGCGAGAAAATTATAAGACAACATTAAATCATCTAGATATGGACGAATGTCTTCAGCAAAGGCTACTAAAATACGAAGAATCTCTCGGCGTTCAGCATACTCCAATTCTCGAATTTCATTATTCAACTCTACAGCCTCAGCTGGTTCAACATATGATGTCTTTCCTGTTGCTGACTCGTCATGTACAATCCCAGACATTTTGCGTTTATAGGCTGCATTCACAGGAACTACCAAGCGTCCATCACGAACAGAAACTTCAGTTTCTGCTGGAGCCCAGCCTTGTTCCTTCGCTCCTTGCAACAGTCGACTTACTACTTTTGATACAGATTGTTGCTTCCCAAGTAAGCTGTTTCGTATTTTTCGTAATTCCGGTGATGCGTTATCCTTGATTTTTCCGCTTTTAGTAAGAATATTATTTAATCGCTCTCGCACGTAAGGGTATGTATGATTATGCTCACCAAGCATCTTTTTCAAATACAAGCACTTATCTTCTTCTTGCTTGCTTATAAATGACACTACAGAACTAATCGTTTCTATAGAGCGTTTAAAATCAAAAAGTTGTGACAATTCTAAAAATGTTCCTGAAACTCTAATTTTCTGCAAATAAGGTCGTAAATCAATATAATACGAGACAGGAAATTCCTGACCTTCGTCTAACAATGCTTTCATATCTGCAACCTTTCCCAGCAGATTTCCCAGAAATGATACGTCATCGATAAATGCCATTTCATCAACCAACTCCTTACCCATTGGACTTAAGGCTTGCTCTTTGATTAAGATTTTTACCTTATCAAAATGTATTTTTTCTTCAAAACTGTCCGGGTAGTTTACCATACGTCCTCCTTTAATATTGACTTGCAAAATTACAAAATATATGATTATTGGTACTACTAAGATTATATTATAGGAACTAAATAAAATATATCATTATATAAGTTAGGATTTTTATTAGTTTTGTAGCGATACATATCTTATATTTAAACCTTATGAAACATATCAAAAACATTTTTGTTATACTAACAGCCATTATATTATGTGCTGCTTGTTCAAGTGATGACCCTAAACCACCAGTTCCAAGTATAGAGACCATTAATTTATCCTCAAATTCTACTGAGATAACTTTAGGAGAAACTGTTGAATTCACAGTCATTGCAAACACTAAAGAAGACTTAACAAATAAAGCCATCTACTTTGTAAATGATAATGAAATAAACAGTAATAACTTTGAACCCCAAGAGGTAGGTAATTATGAAATATTTGCAAAATATGGTGATATTAAAAGTAATATACTAAACCTAAAAGTGAATGAAGTTCCAATAGAGTCTATAACAGTAACGGCAACAAAAGAAGAAATGTATGTTGGAGATGTTGCATCTCTATCGGTATTATCAGATACTGAAAAAGACATTACATCTGAAGCTAAAATATACGTTAATGATGAGCTTTATGAGGATACTGACTTTACTACTATGACTGCTGGCGTTTATGAGATCTATGCTACTTTTGGGGATACATTGCAGAGTGAGAAGATTATAATCACCGTAAACGAACTTCCAGTCACATCTGTTACTATAACTATTCACAACAATGAAATACAAAGTGGAGATACTGTTAGCTATACTGTAAAGTCTGACACGGACAAAGACTTAACTAGAGATGCCAAATTATACGTGAATGGCTCATTGTTTGAAGATGGAAATTTTATCCCTACAGAAGCAGGAGAATATACCATTTACGTTGTATATAATGAAATAAAAAGTAATGAGGTCACAATCAGAGTTAAGGACATTCCTATAAACTCAATTACTTTAACTATTCACAACAATGAAATACAAAGTGGAGATACTGTCAGCTATACTGTAAAGTCTGACACGGACAAAGACTTCACTGAAGAAGCCAAATTATACGTGAATGGCTCATTGTTTGAAGATGAGAATTTTGTCCCTATAGAGGCAGGAGAATATACCATTTACGTTGTATATAATGAAATAAAAAGTAATGAGGTCACAATCAGAGTTAAGGACATTCCTATAAACTCAATTACTTTAACTCTTCACAACAATGAAATACAAAGTGGAGATACTGTCAGCTATACTGTAAAATCTGACACGGACAAAGACTTCACTGAAGAAGCCAAATTATACGTGAATGGCTCATTGTTTGAAGATGAGAATTTTGTCCCTACAGAAGCAGGAGAATATACCATTTACGTTGTATATAATGAAATAAAAAGTAATGAGGTCACATTTGTGATAGATAATAGTGAACCTGTAGTTTTCGTAAAACATCCTGTGATCGAAAGTTTTACACATACCAAATGTTCTTATTGCCCTAGATTATTCTATGCAATTGAGAAAATTGAAGAACAGACTGATCAGGTTATTCATATCTCTTATCACCCATTTCATTACTTAGGTGGTAACCCTGCCAAACCGGACTTTTTATTTAATTCATCACCATTACCTTTATGGGATGCTTTTAAATTCAAATATGGATTAAATACTGTTCCTAATGCAGAAATCAACAGAGTTAGTGTATGGAATAGACCACAACCGGAAAAACTTGAAGAGGTTACTGGCTTAATTGATAACGATGGAGTGGTTGGACTTGCGATTGATTTAGCTCAAGAAAATGGCAAACTTAGTATCACTGTAAAGTCTAAATTTTCGGAAGATTTTTCAGAACGATTAATGCTTACTGTTTATGTTTTAGAAAACAATTTAATTCATGACTATCCTAATGTGACATCTTATTTCGATGGACAAAATCCAGTAAAAGATTATGCAATAAATCATGCATTTAGAATGAATATAACAGGGATTTATGGAGAAAATATTCCTTATGAAGAGACCATAAGAAATAATATATATGTAAAAGACTATTCCGTTGATATTCCTCAAAATGTTACTGATGCTTCCCAAATAAGTATAGTAGCTTTTATCACCAGTACCACTACTAGAGAAATATTGAATGCACGTACCATCAATATAGGTGAGGAATCTCAGTCATTTGAAGTAAAATAATTCTAGCCCAGCAGTTACAGCGTATTTACCCATTTAATTTCTTTAAAAGTCTAATTAAATGGGTAAATACACTATCTTTTTTGTTTCGAAAAAAGGCTCTTCAAAATAATCTGCTATAGGAAATTCTGCAACATTATTATCAAAAGGACGTAATTCTTCTGATAAATCTCCTCCTTTTAAGCAAATAATACCATTAGGTAAACCATTTTTCCCTTCTTTCTTAATATTCTTACGACTTATTTTAACTAGTTCTTGTAAATTAGTCACAGCTCTGCTCATTACAAAATCATACTTATTTTTATTTTGCTGTACTCTTTGATGATATGATTTGATATTTTCTAGCCCCAATGCTTCTACTACAGCATCAACCACTTTTATTTTCTTGCCTATAGAGTCAATTAAGGTAAATTGAGTATTAGGAAACATAATTGCTAAAGGTATCCCAGGAAATCCTCCACCAGTACCTACATCTAAAACTTCTGTGCCATCTTTAAAGCGAATAACTTCTGAAATAGCAAGAGAATGAAGAACGTGATGTTCCATCAAATTATCAATATCCTTCCGCGATATTACATTAATTTTCTCATTCCATTCCTTATATAAATCTGGTAGTTGCGCAAATTGTGCTAACTGTACATCAGTCAGTTTAGGATAATATTTTTGAATTAATTTCATCAGTCTATATCTTGTTGAAGTTTCAAATAGCCACATTAAACTACTTTCGTGCAAAGATACACAATTTATAAGGTGATATTTTTCTACTTTTGTACCCTATTAAAATATAATTAATGAAAACCTATCAAGAAACTTTAGCCTTTCTGTTCAGCCAACTTCCGATGTTTCAAAACCAGGGTGAAAAGGCATTCAATAATAAATTGGATAAAAGTTTACAATTAGATGATTACTTCAACCATCCTCATCAAAATTATAAAACTATTCATGTGGGGGGCACTAATGGTAAAGGTTCTGTATCGCACCTTATTGCATCAATTCTACAAAGTGCAGGATACAAAGTAGGGCTCTACACTTCTCCTCATTTTAAAGATTTTCGGGAACGTATAAAAATAAACGGAAAACCTTGTGATGAAGATTTTGTCATCGATTTTGTATCGGAACATTCAGCTATTATTGAAGAGTTAAAACCTTCGTTTTTCGAAATGACTGTTGCTATGGCATTTGAATATTTTAACAGACAAAATGTTGACGTCGCAGTTATTGAAGTAGGTTTAGGAGGCAGATTAGATTCTACAAATATTATTCAGCCGGAATTATCGATTATTACTAACATAAGTAAAGATCATACGGCAATGCTTGGCAATACGCTCACAGAGATTGCCGGAGAAAAGGCAGGAATTATAAAGGCTGAAACAACTGTTATTATCGGAGAGTATCAAGAGGAGGTTGCCAAAGTATTCAAAGAAAAAGCTGAAAAAGAAAAAGCACCGATAATTTTTGCCGACAAAGAAAATCCACTTCAAAACATTCAAAAAAAAGATACAGAGCTTATCTTTGATTGGCAGGATATGAAAAATCTGCATTGTCCGCTACGAACAAGCTATCAAGTAAAAAATATCAACACCGCACTCACGTCTTTATGTCATCTACATGATAATAAGGCTTTTGAGATTTCAGAAACAAGTATCAGAGAAGGATTGAAAAATGTAGTTAAACAAACGCAGTTTCTTGGACGTTGGCAAGTGATAAACACTTCACCGCTCACCATTTGCGAGTCTGGACATAATGAAGCAGGCATTTGCTTAGCGATGAAAGAGTTAAGTGAATTATCTTACGAAAACTTGCATATCATTTTAGGTGTAAGTAATGATAAAGAATTAACTGATATCTTACCACTGTTTCCAAAACATGCAACTTACTATTTCACTCAAGCGAACGTACAGCGTGCAATGAATGCAGAAGAACTAAAGCAAAATGCAGAAAAGTATAATTTACAGGGTCAAACATATGAGAACGTGAATACTGCTCTAAAGAGTGCCTATAAAAAAGCTTCAGAAAAAGATGTCATTTATATTGGAGGAAGCATTTTTGTAGTGGCTGAGGTGGATTCATAAATAATTTTGATTAAAAGGTTTTGTACAACATAAAAAATATGCACAAAAACACCTAAGATGTTGATAAAATATTGTAGTTTTGGCAGAGATATTTATAAACTTTTAATTTTATAGAATTATGTCAGTAAAATACACACAAGAACATGAATGGGTTCGTTTAGAAGGAGATGTTGCAACAGTAGGAATTACCAACTTCGCACAAGGAGAATTAGGTGATATCGTATTTGTTGAGATTGAAACTGAAGGTGAAACATTAGATAAAGAAGAAGTTTTCGGAACTATTGAGGCGGTAAAAACAGTTTCTGACTTATTTATGCCTATGTCTGGTGAAATTATCGAATTCAACTCTGAATTAGAAGACAATCCTGCTCTAGTTAACTCTGACCCAATGGGTGAAGGCTGGTTGATTAAAATAAAAGTAAGCGATGCTTCTCAATTTGAAGATTTACTTACAGAAGACCAATACAAAGAGCTTACATAATAAGAAACAATGGGTAAATTTAAATCTACTTACAAAGGCAATCTACGTGTAGAGAGTGTACACTTACAGTCAGGCTCTACAATAGAAACTGATGCCCCAACGGATAACAATGGTAAAGGGGAGCGTTTTTCCCCTACCGATTTAGTTGCTACAGCTCTAGCGAATTGTATGTTGACTATTATGGGAATGAAGGCTGAGCAAATGACTGAAAATATTGACGGTACCACTGTTGAGATTGAAAAAATCATGGCTTCTGCTCCTCGTCGTATCCGTGAAATTCGGATAGATTTTTATTTGCCGAAAAAAGAATATGATAGTAAAACTCAGCAAACTTTAGAAGCTGCAGCCTTAAGTTGTCCTGTGGCAAAGAGTTTGAACCCAGCTATTACGCAAGTGGTCACTTTCCATTGGGAATAAGAGTCTTACAACATTTGATAACTTAAAACCGAGGATTTTCAGCCTCGGTTTTTTTATGCCTAAAATTTCTTTCTTTATCTTTGAATGATAATTAAAAACCTCTATGAGTAACTTCCTCGAAAATAGCCTTCAATACATCAAAGGCATTGGTCCTAAGAGAGCAAAACTCTTAGCTGAGGAACTCAACATACTGTCAGTAAAAGATTTAATTGAGTATTTCCCATACAAACACGAAGATCGAAGTACGTTTTATAAAATTAACGAGATTGCTTCTAGCCAAGCCTATATTCAGACCAAAGGTATCATCACCTCGATGCACACTGTCGGTGAAGGCAGAAAAAAAAGATTGGTAGCAGAACTACGTGACGAAACTGGAAGCTTGGAGCTGGTTTGGTTTAAGGGGGTTAGTTGGCAACAAAAAAATCTCAAACTCAACAAACCTTATGTTGTTTACGGAAAGCCTGCTTTGTTTGGCAGTCACTATAATATTGCTCATCCTGAGATGGAGCTACTTACACAGACAAAAAAGAAAATGACTGGTGCGCTGCAAGCCTATTATAACACTACGGAAAAACTCAAACAACATTATGTAAACTCTAAAATATTAAGTGATGCTATTGGAGGTATTTTGCAAGAACACTATAAAGAAATTCCTGAAACTCTTCCTACATATCTACTCGAAAAATACCGACTGATGGGAAGGCAACAAGCTATAATGAATATTCACTTCCCGGAAAATATCAAAAAGTTAAATCAAGCTACATATCGACTAAAATTTGAAGAATTATTTTATATCCAATTAGGTATTTTAAAAGATAAATTTGAACAAAGTCAAGATACTATCGGATATCCATTCCCCAAAGTCGGTAATTATTTAAATGATTTTTATCATAACCATCTCCCTTTTGATTTGACTAATGCACAGAAACGTGTACTAAAAGAAATCCGCAAGGATTTAGGTAGTGGAAGACAAATGAACAGACTACTACAAGGTGATGTGGGTAGCGGAAAAACAATAGTTGCCCTATTGGCGATGCTTATTGCTGCTGACAATGGCTATCAATCATGTCTTATGGCTCCCACCGAAATTCTGGCAACACAACATTATGAGGGATTGAGTGAATACTTAAGAGAAACAAATATAAATGTCGCCTTACTCACAGGAAGCACAAAGAAAAAAGACCGAAAAGTTTTACATGAAAAGCTACAAGACGGTAGCATTCATATTCTCATTGGCACGCATGCTCTTTTGGAAGACGTTGTTCAATTCAAAAATCTGGGATTTACGGTTATTGATGAACAGCACCGCTTTGGTGTAGCACAACGTTCAAAGTTATGGAATAAAAACCACCGAGCTCCACACGTTTTAGTCATGTCGGCTACACCAATCCCCCGTACCTTAGCAATGACCGTATATGGTGACCTTGATGTTTCTGTAATTGATGAGTTGCCACCAGGAAGAAAACCCATAGAAACCAAGCATATCTTTGACAAAAATCGTAATAAACTTTATCAGTTCATCCAAAAGGAAATTGAGAAAGGCAGACAAATTTATGTTGTTTACCCGATGATAAAAGAGTCTGAAAAATTAGATTATGAAAATTTAGAAAGTGGTTTTGAAACTTTATCAAAAGTTTTTCCTGCTCCTAAATACCAGCTAACTATGGTGCATGGCCAAATGAAAGCTGCCGAAAAAGAGACTGCTATGCAAGAATTCGTATCTGGAAAATCTCAAATCTTGGTGGCAACCACAGTGATTGAAGTAGGCGTAAATGTTCCTAATGCAAGTATGATGTTAATTGAAAGTGCAGACCGATTTGGGTTGTCCCAACTGCATCAACTACGAGGCAGAGTTGGGCGTGGCAGTGAACAGTCCTATTGCATCCTTATCACTTCTTATAAATTAAGTAATGACAGCAGAACTCGAATGGAAACGATGGTGCAAACGAATGATGGTTTTGAGATTGCAGAAGTGGATATGAAGCTACGTGGTCCTGGTGATATACACGGTACTCAACAAAGTGGTGTTCCTTTTAATCTAAAAATTGCACACCTAACAAAAGATACTGCTATCATGCAATATGTCAGAGAAATTGCTTTGAAAATACTTAGCAAGGATTCAGAATTGAAATTGCCAGAGAATGCACTAATCCAGAAACAATTACGTTTGCAAAAACTCCAAAATGTTGATTGGTCAATGATTAGTTAATAAAAAAAGAGCAGAAGCAAAAAAACTCCCGCTCTTTCATGTTCTGTTTGGCTATCTTCAATTAAAATGCTTCTTTTTTTAGAACATATTGGTTAGCCAATTCACCTTCTGTTTTGTTACCATCTTTGTCTAAAAGAGTCAGTTGGTCTTTTCCTAATTCATATTTTTCAACTTCTCCTCTAGCATCTTTCAAGATAAGCACACCATTTTCAATGGTGAAAGTTCCTTCAGATTTGAATTCTTTATCTTCATTTCCAAGATAAGTTTCTTCTTTCTCGTAAGTGTAATCATCATTTAATTCCAATTCCACTTCAATTCCTTCACAGTCTGCACATGGGAATGTTCCTTTATAATCACCTTCCCAAGCCTCAGCAGCGTCTTCTGTAGTGATAGTAGCTACTGTGCCGTCATCTGTTACAACTTTTTTCTCATTGTCTTTCTTACATCCTACTAGTAAAAGAGTAGAGAATGCTAATGCTAAAACTAATTTTTTCATTTTATTCAATCTTTAAGTTTAAAATTACACTTTAATAATCGAACAAAATCTGTGCCTTTATACTTAACATTAAAAAAAAATATTCTCTAAATTTCAAAAAACAAATCTATTCAGCCACTTCTTTAAACCAACAAACTTTCGTATTTTTGTGAATTAAATTATAAACAAATTTTACATGCTTGATACTATTGAAAAAATTCGGAAAGAAATAAGTGATTGGCAGGCGAAGAATAATGACGAATTGGAAGCGTTGCGCATTGAGTACCTTAGTAAAAAAGGAAAAGTGTCTCAACTTTTCAATGAATTTCGAGATGTTCCAAATGAGTTAAAACGTGAAGTTGGTAAATCTTTAAACGAATTGAAGAATTTTGCCAATGAAGAACTAAACAAGCTTAAAGATGAACTATCTACCCAAGATACTGTCGAAGCAAACAATGACCTGACACTACCACCAAAGCCTATAAAAGTTGGAACACGTCATCCTATTTCAATTGTTCGAAATGAAATTATTGAAATATTCAACCGTTTAGGATTCACCGTTTCTGAAGGTCCGGAGATAGAAGACGATTGGCATGTATTTTCCGCATTAAATTTTCCAGAAGAACATCCTGCACGTGATATGCAAGATACTTTTTTCATTCAACAAAATCCTGATGTGCTACTACGTACACACACTTCTTCTGTTCAGGTTCATGAGATGGAAGAATTGGAACCACCTATACGCACAGTTACGCCAGGTCGTGTCTTTCGTAACGAAGCGATTTCAGCCCGTGCACATTGCATATTTCATCAAGTAGAAGCCTTATATATTGATGAAAATGTGTCTTTTGCAGATTTAAAACAAACGCTTATTTATTTTGTAAAAGAATTGTTCGGACAAGATGTGCAAATTCGTTTACGCCCGTCTTACTTCCCTTTCACAGAACCATCTGCAGAAATGGATATTTCATGTACTATCTGTGAGGGAGAAGGATGTAATGTTTGTAAATACACAGGTTGGTTAGAGATTTTAGGTTGCGGAATGGTTGACCCGAATGTACTGGACAGCAACAAAATCAACAGTAAAAAATATACAGGTTTTGCATTAGGTATGGGCATAGAACGCATTGCGATGTTGAAATATGGTATCAAAGACCTTCGTTTATTCTTTGAGAATGATATTCGATTTTTAGAGCAATTTAAATAAAGCCATGATTTTTTGGGAAAATAACTGGCTATGGACACTGATTGCTCTTGGAGTTATAGTGATTACAGTTGTTCTTATTCTTTATTTATTAAAAAGAAAAAGACAGAAAATTCACATTCTAAAAGAAGAGCAGTACAAAATCCATCAGGAAAATCTCTCTAAATTGATAGAATTAATCAATCTTTCTAAGGAGACTTTTGAGCCTAATAAGATTATTCATTTTGAAAACAAGGAAGATAATTTAGTCTTGATAAAAGAGAAGTCGAAGCTATTAAGAGATTTCCAAAATAAAAATTTAGACAAATATTCTGACAAAACAATTACAATTAGTAATAAAATAAATACTATAATATTGAACTGCTATTTTCTTTTAAAGAAAATATATCATATAAAAGCAAAGAATTTGCCATTAGAAAATGCGGCACCATTAATCGACGAACTTGCTTTTATTTACACAGAGGATATCGAAAAAAGATTTCCTGCTTTAATACAAAAATTAAAAGAAGAAAAATAGATACTAAAATGAGCAACGAAAAGATAATTTTTTCCATGCACAGGGTTAATAAGAAAGTCCCTTCTGGAAAACAAATACTAAAAAATATCAATCTTTCATTTTTTTACGGAGCAAAAATCGGTATCATCGGTTTGAACGGTTCTGGAAAATCGACCTTATTAAAAATGATAGCAGGTCTTGATCAAGCCTACGAAGGTGATATTGTTTTTCCTAAAGAACATTCAACAGGTTACTTACCACAAGAACCGGAACTGGATAAATCAAAGACAGTAAAAGAAATTGTTAGTGAAGGTGTTCAAGACCTCATAGATGTGATGAAGGAATATGAGGAAGTAAATCTTAAATTCTCAGAACCTATGAGTGATGATGAAATGAATGCACTCATTGCAAGACAAGGAGAACTGATGGAAATCATTGAGCATAAAAATGGCTGGGAATTGGACAACATGCTAAACCGTGCTCTGCACGCCCTGAATTGCCCTCCTGAAGATGCTAAAGTAGCTACGCTCTCTGGAGGAGAACTTCGCCGTATTGCGTTATGCCGTTTATTGTTGCAAGAACCTGATATTTTACTTCTTGATGAGCCAACTAACCACTTAGATGCAGCGTCTATTCATTGGTTGCAACAACATTTGGAACAGTATAAAGGGACGGTTATTTGTATCACTCACGACCGTTATTTCTTAGACAATGTAGCTAAATGGATTCTAGAACTAGACCGTGGCGAGGGAATTCCGTGGAAAGGGAACTATGAAGAATGGCTAGAGCAAAAGACGAAATTATTAGCTCAGGAAGAAAAACAAGAAAGTAAACGAAGAAAAACATTAGAGCGTGAATTAGAATGGGCAAGAATGTCGCCTAAGGCACGACAAGCAAAATCAAAAGCTCGTTTGAATTCTTATGAAAAAATGATGAATTCTGACACCAAGCAGAAAATAGAAAACCTTCAAATATTTATTCCGAATGGACCTCGCTTGGGTGATAAAGTGATTGAATTTGAGAATGTTACCAAAGGATTCGATGGCAGAAGGCTTGTAAAGGATTTATCGTTTACGCTACCTCCTGCAGGAATTGTAGGTATCATTGGGCCAAATGGTGCAGGAAAAACGACACTTTTTCGTATGATTATGGGGCAACAGAAACCTGATTCTGGAAATATCACTATCGGTCCTACTGTTGAGATTGGTTATGTAGACCAAGCACATGAGAGTATCGATCCTGAGAAAACCGTTTATGAAGTCGTTTCCGGTGGTGTTGACAATGTTATCGTAGACAATCGAGAAATCAATGCCCGTGGCTATTTAGGGCGTTTTAACTTCACGGGAGCTGACCAAGAGAAAAAGTGTGGCGTACTTTCCGGCGGAGAGCGAAATCGCTTACACTTAGCATTAACACTGAAGGAAAATGCCAACGTACTCCTTCTCGATGAGCCTACAAATGATATTGACGTAAATACACTGCAAGCTTTGGAAGAGGGACTGGAAAATTTTGCAGGTTGTGCAGTGGTTATTTCACACGACCGTTGGTTTTTAGACAGAGTTGCGACACATATACTTGCATTTGAAGATGATGGTTACGTTCATTTCTTCGAAGGTGGTTATTCTGATTATGAAGACCACAGACGCAAACGCCTTGGCGAAGATGCTGATAAAAAAGCAAGATATGTAAAATTAAAAGAAGATTAAAAAATGGTCATTCCGAGTATTTTTCGACAATCGGAGGAAAAATGTATCGAGAAATTCAGCAAGTTTTCGATACACATTTAACTCTTTAAAATTCGTAAAATTCACCTAAGCTGACAGATTTTAAAAATAAACAATAACTTATGGCAGTAAATGCAAGAATACCCAAAGGAACTAGAGATTTCACTCCAGAAGTGATGCTAAGACGAAACTATATTTTTAATACTATCAAAGAAGTATTTCATCAATATGGATATTTGCCTATAGAAACTCCAGCCATGGAAAATCTCTCCACACTTATGGGAAAATACGGTGAGGAAGGCGACCGTTTGCTGTTTAAAATCTTAAATAGTGGAGATTATCTTGCAAAAGCTGACGAAAACGCACTCAACGAAAAAGACAGCAATAAACTCATCAGCAGCATCTCAGAAAAAGGCTTGCGCTATGATTTAACGGTCCCTTTTGCACGTTTCGTGGTACAGAACCGTAATGAGCTTTCATTTCCATTTAAACGCTACCAAATACAGCCCGTATGGCGTGCAGATCGTCCTCAAAAAGGACGTTATCGTGAGTTTTACCAGTGTGATGTTGATGTTATTGGCAGTGATTCGTTACTTAACGAAGTGGAATTGATTCAGATTGTTAATGATGTTTATAACCGTTTAAGGTTAAATGCATGCTTTCGCATCAATAACCGTAAGATTTTGGCTGGATTAGCAGAAATAGCCGGAGCTTCCGACAAAATGACAGACATGACCGTTGCTATCGATAAATTGGATAAAATTGGTTTAGATAAAGTATGTCAAGAATTGGAAAGTAAAGATATCGCCACTAATTCTATCAATAAAATAAAAGAAGTACTTGCACTCGAGGGCTCTAATCTTGAAAAACTCAACTTCCTGAAAGATCAATTTTCTGGTTCTGAAATTGGTCTAAAAGGTGTGGAAGAATTGCGCAGCGTTTTAGATTATCTTGCGCCACTTCCTATAAAGATGGACTTACTCTTTGACGTGACATTGGCTCGTGGACTGAATTATTACACAGGTGCTATTTTTGAAGTGAGTGCAAAAGATGCCAAAATGGGAAGTATTACCGGTGGTGGTCGATACGACAATCTTACAGGTGTATTCGGACTTAAAGACATGTCTGGCGTTGGCTTATCGTTTGGTGCAGACCGTATTTACGACGTGATGTTACAGTTAGGATTGTTTGAGAAAATTACAAATCTTGACCAAACGCAACTCTTCTTTGTAAACTTTGGCGAAAAGGAAGCAAATTACTGCCTGCAACTCCTAACAAGACTACGCAATGCTGATATCAATGCAGAACTTTATCCTGATAGTGCTAAGATGAAAAAACAGATGACTTACGCCAATCAAAAAAACATTCCTTACGTAGCACTTATAGGTGAAAGTGAAATGGAATCAGGTCTCATTTCATTAAAAAATATGACAACCGGCGAACAGCAAAAACTAAGTTTAGAAGAGGTGATTAATGTGATAAAACGCTAATTGCTCAACTTCTAACTAAAGAACTAAATAAAATACATAAAGGTGTTCTATAACAGTTCATTTTCTTAAGAAAACAAAAAATTTGGCTCTCTTATTGTAGCTGATAGTTATACAAATAATATTTAGTGACATGGTATATATTCAACTGTTTATCGTACTTGCAGCTATTTTTATTGGAGCCAAAAAAGGCGGTATTGGCTTAGGGATTTGGGGAATGATAGGGCTAGCCATTTTAGTTTTTGGTTTTGGACTGGCTCCCGGCAATGCCCCAATAGACGTCATGCTGATGATCGTTGCTGTGATTACTGCAGCTTCTGCATTGCAAGCAGCTGGAGGTCTTGATTATCTAGTAAAAGTTGCTGAAAAAATATTACGCAAGAATCCAAATGCAATTACGTTTCTTGGACCGCTAGTTTGTTATCTATTCACGTTTCTTGCAGGAACAGGACACATTGCTTACTCATTACTTCCAATTATCTCAGAGATAGCCACAGAAACTAAAGTTCGCCCTGAGAGACCTATGAGTATTTCTGTAATTGCTTCACAGCAAGCCATAACTGCGAGTCCTATTTCTGCAGCTACTGCCGCGCTGTTAAGTACTGAGTTGCTAGGAGGAAAGGGAATTGAACTTAGTGATATATTGATGGTTTGTATCCCGGCTACACTTATAGGAGTTTTAGTAGGAGCTTTCGTAGTTAATTTTGTTGGCGTAGATTTAAAAGATGATCCTGAATATCAGAAAAGATTAAAAGAAGGACTCATTAACAACTCTGATGAAAAAGAAAAAGAAAAAGAAACAATCACTCCAGAACAAGACAGAAAATCGCTGATTTCTGTTATTACCTTTATTTCTGGTGTTATTTTAGTTGTGCTTTTTGGTTCTATCCCATCAATGCGACCTTCATTTGTAATAGATGGTGAATTAATTAAGATGGGTATGCCTGCGGTTATTGAAATTGTTATGATGTCGGTTGCTGGATTCATTCTCCTATTTACGAAAACAAATACTGAAAAAGCAGTAAGAGGAAGCGTGTTTATAGCAGGAATGCAGGCTGTTATAGCTATCTTTGGTATTGCTTGGATGGGAGATACTTTCTTTACTGGAAACATTGATTTTTTCAAAATGCACATTGAACAAGTGGTAACTTCCTATCCATTCCTATTTGCCGTGGCATTATTTATTATGTCAATACTTTTATTTAGCCAAGCTGCCACAGTTCGGACTCTTTATCCATTAGGTATAGCACTTGGTATTAATCCTATGGCATTAGTAGCGATGTTCCCTGCGGTCAACGGTTATTTCTTTATTCCTAATTATCCGACAGTAGTCGCCGCTATCAACTTTGACCGAACAGGAACAACGCGTATTGGTAAGTATGTAATTAACCACTCTTTTCAAATCCCGGGATTTGTTGCTACGACTGTAGCGATAGGAGTTGGTTATTTTATAATAACATTTATTTAGTATTTCATTTACAATTTAAAATTAAACGACATGAAAAATTTAAAGATTTTTTTAGTTTTTATTGCTCTTGTTTTTTCAAGTACAATTTATGCCCAAAAAGCAAAAATCAGGATTATTGCTACAGGAGGGACAATAGCAGGAGTTAGTAAATCATCAACAGAATCTAATTACAAAGCAGGTGAGTTAGGAATTTACCAACTTCTAAGTGCAGTACCTGAAGTGCGCCAAATTGCTGACGTTACTGGCGAGCAGTTAGTCAAAATCGGTTCACAAGACATGAACGATGAGGTTTGGCTTCAATTAGCTAACCGCATAAATCAGTTATTGAATGAAGAAGGATATGACGGAGTTGTTATAACCCATGGAACTGATACTATGGAAGAAACAGCTTATTTCTTGAACTTAACTGTACATAGCAAAAAACCTGTAGTTTTAGTTGGGGCTATGCGTCCAGCTACAGGAATGAGTGCTGATGGACCTTTAAACCTTTATGATGCGGTTGCGGTTGCTGCAAATAAAGATTCTCATGGAAGAGGTGTTTTAGTTGTAATGAATGAACTTGTTTTAGACGCAAAAGATGTAACTAAAACGAGTACACTTGGTGTAGAAACGTTCAAGAGTTTAAATTATGGACCGCTTGCTTATATCCATAACGGGAAAGTTTTTTATAACCGTGCACCTCAAAACAAACACACCTATCAGTCAGAATTTGATGTTGCAAACTTAAAAGAACTTCCAAAAGTAGGTATCGTTTATAGTTATTCTAATGCTTCTGAACTACCAATGAAAGCATTTATTGATGCAAATTTTGATGGAATTGTACATGCTGGAGTTGGTAATGGAAATTTCTACCATAAGAACTTTGATTTAGCAGAAAAGGCACAGAATCAGGGTATTCAGATTGTTCGTTCCTCTAGAGTTCCAAGTGGAGCTACCACTCTTGATGCTGAGATAGATGATGCTAAATATCATTTTGTAGCGTCAAACACATTGAATCCACAAAAAGCACGTGTCTTGTTAATGTTAGCATTAACGAAAACAAATGACTGGGAGAAAATCCAGCAATATTTTAACGAATACTAATTAATTATTCTAATTAAATATAATTATAGAAATGAAAAAGACTATTATATTGATAATCCTCACATTAGGATTTACAGGAATTATAAGAGCACAGCAGAACAGTGAAGGGAAAAATGTAACTTCTTTAGCTGAGAGATTTGATTTAGTTGAAAAGAAATCGGATAAAATGGATGTATATTTCAACTTCCAATCTAGTTTTGATGTAGCTGATGAAGGGACAGAAGATTGGGGTGCAAAATTCAAAGCACGCCAACTGCGTTTGGAAATCAGGGGGAATCTTACTGACAAACTATTTTACCGATTCCGTCATCGCTTGAACAGAAGTAACGAAGCACGTACTATTGATAATCTTTCAAAAGCTACAGATATTCTTTATGCAGGTTATCATTTCTCAGATAAATTTACCATTATCGCAGGTAAGCAATGTCAGGCTTGGGGTGGTTTTGAGTTTGATTTAAATCCTATAAACATTTACGAATATTCAGATATGATTGAATATATGGATAACTTTATGCTGGGTGCTTCATTTGTATTTACTCCTGTAGAGAATCAAGAATTTATTTTACAAATAACTGACAGTAGAAACGATTCTTTTGAGGAGATTTATGGTAACGATATTATTACCAAACAGGGTTTTGAGGAAAGCAAAGCTCCTCTTACTTATATTCTAAACTGGAATGGTAGTCTCTTTGAGGATTTAATCAAAACAAGATGGGCTATCGGTGTACAAACTGAAGCAAAAGATACTTACACAACGAGTATAAGTTTAGGTACAAAATTGAACTTGCCACAATTTCAACTTGCATTTGACTATATGCGAGATGATTGTGAGCTTGATCGTTCAGGTTTAGCTTCATCATTTAGTCCTGATGGTAGATATTTTGAAGATGTTACCTACAACTCATTTATTATGAAAGCGGAATACCAACCTAATCCAAAATGGAATATTTTTGCAAAAGGAATGTATGAAAATGCAAGTGTAGATAATGTAACAAATTATGATGATAACTTCAGAAAATCGTATGGTTATTTCGGTGGCGTGGAATATCTTCCTTTTGAAGATCAAGATTTACGCGTATTCTTAACTTATGTAGGAAGAAAATATGATTTTGATGATAATCTAGCATTTTCTGATTATGATACAAACCGCGTAAGCTTAGGTATTATTTATAGAATAAAGGCTTTCTAAATTTAGTAAAAGCCGAAGCTAAAAAGAGACTGAACTAAAATTCAGTCTCTTTTTTTGTTGAGTTATTCATCTAACTCATACCCTAAATCTTTTCCTTTATCGACTATGGGTATTCCTTTAGTCATCCATTTTGGTGCGGATGCTCCTTTCAAATAATGGTCAAAAAACTGCATCATACGAATAGATAAGTCTTGCTTATTTTTTATTTTTTTGAGATTGTGAGCTTCATTATTGTAAACAAGTAACCATGCTGGCCTACCTAATCTTCTCAATCCCATAAACATTTCTATTCCCTGATAATAAGGAACTGCTCCATCATTATCATTATGCATTATTAATAAAGGAGTTTCTACATTTGGAATACCAAACAACGGCGAATTCTCTACGTACAGATCAAATCCGTCCCAGAGATTTTTACCAATTCTACTTTGCGTTTTCTCATACTGAAATTGACGGCTTAAACCACTTTGCCAACGAATACCACCATAGGCAGAAGTCATATTACTTACTGGTGCTCCTGCCATTGCTGCTTTAAACATATTGGTTCGAGTTACCAAATAAGCTACCTGATAACCGCCCCAACTTTGACCTTGTATAGCTATATTCCCAGAGTCTACATAAGGTAATTTGCTTATTTCCTCAGCCCCGGAAACGATACAGTTGTATGCACTCTCTCCTGGTTTTCCGTCTTTATAAACAATATCAGGAATGAATACTATATAATCATTGCTTACCAGATAACTCATATTCACGATAGATGCACTAGGTCTAGGCGTCCAGTAATTGTGTAATTCATCACTGTATTTTTCATAAAAATAAATCATAACAGGATATTTTTTGTTTGGGTTAAAATCTTCAGGCTTATAAAGCAACCCATCCAATTTTTTCCCATCAAAAGCAGTCCAATGAAACAATTCTACAGTTCCCCATTTAAAATCATTCTGTTGAGGATTAGCATCCGTTATCCTTACATCCTCCTCCTTATCATTCAAAAGATATAAATCTGGAAAGGTTTGAAAATTTTGTTTTCTATATACTATTTTCTCTGCATTTTCAGCCTTTTTAAATCCTGAAAGTATCATATCTCCCGGTGTCAAAATCTCCTCTAATTTATGACTATTGGGATTCAACTTATGCAATTTATTTGCCTTTGTGTTTTTATTAAAAGCAGTTATAAGTAATCCTTTTTTATAGTAAGAGGCTTCTTGACGATGTTCTCTGTCTAAACGCAAAGTCCGATATACTGTATTGGTTTTTCTTCCCATTTTAGTGACATTTTCAGGCTGTACACTGGCATCTAATTTCACTCTCCAAACATCAAACTGATCATATAGTAACACATTCCCATTTCTATCGAAACCTCCTAATCCATAGGCATCATCGAGAGCAGGTCGATCATCTTCAACATCATAGAATGGAACTTCTAATGAAGCTGTTAAATTGTGTCTCGTAAGTGTTTCTAAATTTACAGACCACCAATTCGCTTGTTCGGGTTCAAAATAGACAGCATAGTTGCCAGAAGTAGCTAAATAAGGGAAAGACCTAATTCCTTTCTCAATCAGTCGCCTCTCTCCTGTTTCGGTATTGATACTGTATAGGTCTCTTTTGCTGGGTGATTCCCATGATTTTTCTAGTTCATAAGGTTGTGAAGAATAACCTATTACAAATTTTTGTTCCTTTTCATCATCAAGAATAATTCCATCAATCAATTCATCTTGCAAATTGATGATTTTACCATCCAACAAATTGTAATATGACAAATACCCTTTGTTTTTCAACTCACTTTTTCTCGACTTTTGTTCGGGTTGAATAAGTCTATCTAAATAATGCCAAACATCTACATCTGGAATTTCATCTTTTAGCAAAGTCGTATCTACATTATATTTTCTTTCAGGATTAGTATAGAAATATAGTCTCTTCGTATTTTCTGAAAAATAGGTCTTTTTAGCTCCAGTAATCTCCCAATTTTCACGTAAGTTCTTTCCTAAAGAATCAGTAAGTGCTGTTAATCTATCATTATTGTATAGATACAACTGGTACTTTAATGAGTCTGTACTTGTGGAATCAGGAGCAGCAAGGTAAGCCATATATTCCCCTTTTTTGCTTACAGCAATCTTATCGTAAGCGAACTCAGTTGTGTCAATTACAATATCTTTTCTGTTAGAAAAATCATATTTATAAATCCCAACATCTCCTTTTTTCTTTCCTTTAGTTTTTGAATAATACAAAACGGGCTTTTCCTCAGCCCAAGCGTATTTTTTGAAATTTCTTATAGTATCTTTACGGCTATTCACGAAAGAATACAATACCGCAAAATTATTCTTATAAATATCGTCTTTATACAATACTGAATCTTGTGATACTTTCACATTCGACGTGCTGTCAGTTTCCGCTTCTTCCAGCTCTTCATTTTCTTCATTTTCAGTAGTATCCTTTTCAGGTTTCAACTTTTTATAATGTTCAACTAAAAGATAGTCACTATTCTTCTTGGGAATACTAAACCCTTTTACATTTAGAAAACTATCAATTAATACACCTTTTTCAACATTAAATACAAAGAGTTTATCCTTAGCTTTCTTATCTTTTTTTACTTCATCTTTACGTTCAGCTCTTTTCGTCTCGTAGGAGGGTTTTTCAAGAAAAACAACGTGTTTTGCATCAAAAGTAATTTTAGGATTATTACCATTGAAAAATTGATAAAATTGTTTCGTCTCAGTATTGTAAAGACGTAAATAACTATCACCTCTTTTCGTGTCAGTAACAACAGTAGTTGCAACTAACTTACCGGTGTGCGAAATTTGAACACGCTCTATCTTTTTCCAAAGATCATAATCATCATGTGTAAGAGATTTTTTAGTTTGTCCTACACTAACAGTACCCACTAAAACAAGTAGGAATAGCAATAAGTTTTGTCTCATAGTATATCATTTTAGCTGATGAAGTTACAAAATTCTTAGGAAATATGCCTTTCCAAGACTATTGTAAAAATGGATTGTACTTTCTTTCCCAAGCAATTGTAGTTTGCGGACCATGTCCTGAATGTACAGCAACATCATCACCTAAGGGTAAAAGTTTCGTTTTAATACCTTCAACCAATTGTTTGTGATTGCCGTAAGTGAAATCTGTACGACCAATACTTTGCTTGAAAAGACAATCTCCTGCTATTAAAATACGAGTTTTAGGTTCATAAAAACATAAGTGACCTGGTGTATGACCAGGAACATGATATATCTCCAACTCAGTATTACCGAAAGAAATAGTGTCGTTTTCTGAGATGTAAGTTCCAATTTCAGGTGGTAACTTATCCTCTACCGGTACACCATAGTTTTTACAAATCTGCTCATACTCATCTATCAAGAATTCATCTTCTTTGTGTGCATGAGTAAGTAGACCAAATGCTTCAGAAGACCAACGATACCCAAAAATATGATCTAAATGCAGGTGTGTATGAACCAACTTTACCACTTTCAACTCTTGCATTGTAATAAAGTCAAGTATTTCTTTCTCCTCAGAAGCATTAAAGGCACCACAATCGATAATTATAGCCTCCTTAGTATCATCATAGAGAATGTAGGTGTTTTCTTGAAATGGATTAGTTACAAAACTATATATATTCATGTCAATTTTACTTTTAAAGAATCATTCCTGCAGCAACTGTTTCATTCGTTGACTCGTCTACCAGAATAAGACTCCCTGTTATTCTGTTTTGTTTATAACTATCAATAAAAATGGGTTGAGTCATCTTCAAACTCACCTCCGCGATATCATTCATTTCTATGGTTTTATCTTCAAAGTCTTTCTCTAATCTATTGATATCCATCTTATAATTAACGGAAGAAACCAATGCTCGCACTTCGTTTGTCGTATGTCTCAAAGTATATTTACCTCTCACTTGCAAAGGACGTTCATTCATCCAACAAAGCATCACGGTAATCTCTTTTGCACTTTTAGGTTCACTTTCAACACCCACAATCATATCTCCTCGTGAGATATCTAAATCATCTTTTAAGGTCATTGATACAGATTGTGGAGCAGATGCGAGAGGGAGTTCTTTGTCCATTAAATGAACTGAAGTAATTTCCGAGGTCCTGCCCGAAGGTAATACTTTTACTTTGTTCCCTTTACTAAATACACCTCCAGCAATTCTTCCTGCATATCCTCTATAGTCGTGATATTCATCCGATTGTGGTCGGATAACGTATTGTACAGGAAAACGAGGGTGCTCTAAATCTCTATCATCTTGAATCTTAATAGTCTCCAAAAGGTGCATTAATGTTTCATCTTTGTACCAATTCATTTGCTCAGAAGACTTCACTACATTATCGCCTAATTTTGCTGAAACAGGTACAAAATGAACATCCTTAATCTCTAATTTAGATAAAATCTTTTTTTCGTAGTCCTCCTTAACTTGCTGATACGTTTCTTCTGAATAATCAACCAAGTCCATCTTGTTAATACAAATAATCACATGAGGAATTTGCAGTAAATTGGCAATATAAGAATGACGTAGAGTCTGCTCTATCACTCCGTTGCGGGCATCAACCAAAATAAGTGCTACATTAGCTGTAGAAGCTCCGGTTACCATATTACGAGTGTACTGGATGTGCCCCGGAGTATCAGCAATAATAAATTTACGTTTTGGTGTCGCAAAATAACGGTATGCAACGTCAATCGTGATGCCTTGCTCTCGCTCAGCACGCAACCCATCTGTAAAAAGCGATAAGTCAATCTCCTCATTACCTCGACGTTCGCTGGTCTCTTTTATTGATGCTAATTGGTCTTCAAATATTGCTTTACTATCATACAATAGCCGACCAATCAACGTACTTTTCCCGTCATCTACACTTCCTGCAGTAGTAAATCGCAGGAGTTCCATATCTAAATATCCTTTTGTCATATCTCTAAGGTGTAACTCTTTTCTAAAAATATCCTTCTTTTTTGCGGTCTTCCATAGCTGCCTCAGAACGCTTATCATCAGCTCTTGCACCACGTTCAGTTGTTCGTGTGGCAGCAACTTCCTCCACTATTTCCTCTAATGTTTTTGCTGTTGAACGTACGGCCCCAGTACAAGTTGCATCTCCAATAGTACGAAAACGAACCACTTGCTTACTTACAATTTCCGTTTCTCTAGTTTGAATAAAATCTGTTTTACCAAGAATAGTTCCATCACGTTCGAAGACCTCACGCTCATGAGCAAAATAGAGTGACGGAATCGCTATATTCTCTAATAATATATATTGCCAAACATCCATTTCAGTCCAGTTAGAAATTGGGAAAACTCTAAAATGTTCTCCTAAATGCTTCTTACTATTGAATATATTCCATAACTCTGGACGCTGATTTTTAGGATCCCATTGTCCGAACTCATCACGATGCGAAAAGAAACGTTCTTTGGCACGAGCTTTTTCCTCATCACGACGTCCTCCGCCCAATGCACAATCTACTTTTAAATCTTCCAGTGCATCTAACAAAGTTACTGTTTGCAACTTATTACGACTCGAATTGTAGCCTTTTTCTTCTACCACACGCCCCTTATCAATAGAATCTTGTACATAACCAACGAGTAGCCTCGTTCCTGTCTCTTCCATTAATCGATCTCGAAATTCAATTGTTTCAGGGAAATTATGCCCAGTGTCTATGTGTAACAATGGAAACGGCACTTTTGCCGGTGCAAATGCTTTACGTGCAAGGTGAAACATCACTATAGAGTCTTTCCCTCCCGAAAAAAGCATCACAGGTTTCTCAAACTGTGCCGCCACTTCACGAATCACATAAATTGCTTCTGCCTCAAGCTCTTTCAGGTGTGTTATTTTCATATTATCCATAGGTAATTTGTATTATCAGCTTTTTGCATTTATCATCGGTAAGACCGCATCTAACAATTCTTTTACCGATTCCTTAACGCTTTTGTTTTCTGTATGTAAATGTATCTCTGCACTCTCAGGTGCTTCAAACGGTGCGGATATTCCTGTAAAATCTTTGATCTCGCCGGCTCTTGCTTTTTTATATAGCCCCTTCACATCACGCTCTTCACAAACAGAGAGTGGAGTATCCACAAAGACTTCAACAAAATCATCACCAATAATCTGTTGTGCCTGAGAACGAATCGCTTTTGTAGGGCTTACAAAACATGCTATCGTTATCACTCCACAGTTCAGGAAGAGTTTGCTGACTTCAGCTATTCTGCGTATATTTTCTGTTCTATCTTCATCAGAGAATCCTAGATTTGCATTCAATCCCGAACGAATATTGTCTCCATCTAATAATTGTGTAAAATACCCTAATTCATGTAATTGACGCTCTAATTGAATAGCAAGAGTCGTTTTACCAGAACCTGAAAGACCGGTAAGCCAAAATACTTTTGCCTTTTGGTTTAAGACACGTTCCTTTGCCTCTCGAGACAACATCTTATCAAAAATAGGATAAATATTCTTTGCTACACTCATTGTATTACAGGAAATATTTTAGAGCGATAAACGCTAACAAGATAGTGATTAAGACATAATTAGTCATTCTACGTTGCTTTTGATATTCTTCTACATTAGAATAGACATCCTTAATTTTAAAATGGTCTTTAAAATCAATAAATCTGTAACTCAATTGCATCCAAACAAAGTGAACGGCAACAATAAGAGCGAAGAATATTCCTATGAAGTCAATGATACCAAACACCTGCCATTGAGTAGCTAATACATATACAATATAAGCCAAAATAAGCATCATAGGTAATGCCAATAAGAATCGTCTATTCATAATTGTAATTTTCTTTCTTTTTTATAATCCACAAAGATAACAAAACTTTTGCGGTAAAATTTCTCCAATGATTAGGTCTTTAGTATTCTATTCTCATCTTTAAAAAGAGTAATGTATCTTTGCTGTAAAATATATGAAGGGATAATTTAAGTGGAAATATCAAAGATAAAGCAAAAATATGCTCAACACTCGGAAGTGGTGAAACTTCGTGAAGTGTTAGAGCTTAAAGAAACCAACTCACATTTCTATCTCAAAGGCATTAGCCAGTCTGCTCTCGCAGTGGTGTTTGCTACCGCCAAAAACCCTAAACGCGTAAATGTGATACTTAAAAACACACAAGAGGATGCGGCTTATTTTTTCAATGATTTAAAAACACTCTTGCCGGAATACAAGTTGCTTTATTTTCCGGCATCCTTTACCAATACCTCCAACTTTGGACATGAAAACAATGCTAATGATATTTTGCGTACTGAAGTCTTACAAAATTTAGAAGGATACAGAAGCAAACTCGTGATTGTTAGTTATCCTGATGCACTTATAGAAAAGGTAACTACTAAAAAAATTCTCAATACTCATATACTGAAATTAAATTCCGGAGAAAATTATGATATTTCTGAATTAGCTGACACTTTACTCAATGCACACTTTGAGCAAGTGGATTTCGTAGATGAACCTGGACAGTTTGCTCTTCGCGGAAGTATTCTGGATATTTTTTCCTTTAGTAATGATACTCCATACCGAATTGACTTTTTTGATGATGAAATTCAATCAATCCGTAGTTTTGAAATAGAATCACAGCTATCAGTTAGCGAGGAAAAGAGCATTAAGATAATACCCAACCTAGTTGCCAACACAACCATTGAATCATTAGTTCCGTTCTATAAATTCCTGCCCTCCACTACACTTTTTTGGACCGAAAATCTAGAGATTTTAGAAGAAACTTTAAAAAACAGCTTAGATAAAATTCTTCAAAAACATGAATCTACGACTATTGGAGGTGAGGATGTTCCTACTTCAAAACTATTATGGACAGAAGCCAATCTAGCTGATATTATTTCAAAAAGTGAGCATCATATCACTTGGGGAATTGGCAGATCGCCAGAGAACTACCAAAATTTAACGTTCAACATCTCTCCTCAACCTTCGTTTAACAAAAACTTTGATTTACTGATAGCTAAGCTGAAAGAATATTCAGATGATGGAATATCGACTTATATTTTGTCTGAAAACAGCAAACAGCTGGAAAGATTAAAAGCCATTTTTGAGGACAAACAAGCTAATGTGGCGTTTACGGCAATTAACCAAACGCTTCATGAAGGTTTTATTGATAATGATTTAAAAATAGCTTGCTTTACAGACCACCAGCTTTTTGAACGATACCACAGACATAAATTACGTAATGAACGTTATAAAAAAGCCAAAGGAGGCATTAGTGTAAGTGAACTAATGAGCTTAAAACCTGGCGACTATATTGTTCACAACGATCATGGAGTTGGTCAATTTGTTGGTTTACAGAAGATTAATGAGCAGGGTAAAAATCAAGAGGTTATCAAACTGGTTTATCGAGATAACGACATACTTCTTGTTAATCTACATTCTTTACATAAAATCTCCAAATTTAGAGAAAAAGATGGTCAAGAACCGAAAATAAACAAACTCGGTACTGCTGCCTGGCAAAATCTTAAAAATCGCACTAAATCAAAGATTAAAGATATTGCTAAAGACCTCATAGCACTCTATGCGAAGCGAAAAGCTAAAGAAGGTTATGCTTATCAACCAGACACTTTCCTGCAACAAGAATTGGAAGCCTCTTTCATCTATGAAGATACTCCCGACCAAGAAAAGGCAACACAAGCGGTAAAGGAAGATATGGAAAGCAAGACTCCTATGGATAGATTAGTTTGTGGCGATGTCGGTTTTGGAAAAACGGAAATCGCCATACGCGCTGCGTTCAAAGCTGTAAGTGACAACAAGCAAGTTGCTATACTTGTTCCCACTACCATTTTAGCTTTTCAACATCACAACACCTTTAGCAAAAGATTAAAAGATTTTCCTTGCAGAGTAGAATATATTTCACGACTACGTAGTGCAAAAAAACAACGTGAAATTATCGCTGATTTAAAAGAAGGACAAATTGACATTATTATTGGGACACACAAACTCATCAGTAAAAACATACAATTTAAAGATCTTGGATTATTAATAATAGATGAAGAACAACGTTTTGGAGTCGCCGTTAAAGAGAAATTGAAAAATTTAAAGGTAAATGTCGATACTTTAACACTTACTGCTACCCCCATCCCCCGAACGTTACAATTTTCTTTGATGGGAGCACGAGATTTATCTATTATAAATACTCCCCCACCAAACCGCCAACCAATTCAGACTGAATTACATGGGTTTAATGATACCATAATCAGAGAAGCGATACTATTTGAGTTAAATAGAGGAGGACAGGTATTCTTCATTCACAATAGAGTGCAAAATATTTACGAATTGCAAGCTTATATTGAAAAGATAGTTCCTGAAGCGTCAACAGTCGTTGGTCACGGGCAGATGGATGGTGCCCAGCTAGAGAAAACCCTACTAAACTTTATCGAGGGGCAATATGATGTGCTTATTGCTACAACTATTATAGAATCTGGATTGGATATTGCCAATGCAAACACAATAATTATCAATCAAGCCCATCAATTTGGTCTCAGTGAATTGCATCAGTTGCGTGGACGCGTGGGGCGTAGCAATACCAAAGCATTTTGTTACTTACTGGCTCCACCGTTACAATCACTAACTTGGGAAGCGAGAAGAAGACTGAAAGCGCTTGAAGATTTTTCTGATTTAGGCAGTGGTTTCAATTTAGCCATGCAAGATTTAGATATTCGTGGTGCCGGGAACCTTCTTGGCGGTGAGCAAAGCGGATTCATCTCAGATATCGGTTATGAAACTTATCAAAGAATTCTGGATGAAGCACTTTTAGAACTTCGTACTACAGAATTTAAAGAGCTTTTTGAGAATGAAGAAATGAATCAAGAAGAATATGTGAATGATTGTCAGATAGATACCGATTTTGAAGCTTTAATTCCAGAGAGTTATGTAGAAAACACGAGTGAAAAAATAAGACTCTACAGAGAATTAGACAACACAACATCTGAGAAAGAATTACAAGCGTTTAGTGCAAAATTGAAAGACCGCTTTGGAGAGATACCAGAAGAAACTCAAGCCTTGATGAATATCGTGCGTATCAGAGAGATGGCAAAAGACTTAGGAATGGAGCGTATTATTATGAAGCAAAAGGTTCTGATAGCTCATTTAGTTTCCGATAGAGATTCTGCTTTTTATCAATCTGCATTATTCTCTAAAATATTACAAGCCATTCAAATACAAATAGTTCCTATAGCCATCACTGAAAAAAATGATAAACTCAGACTAAAAATCGAAAAAGTCAATAATGTGAATAAGGCGCTAGAAATTATTGAAAAACTATGGCTATTCTCCAGAGGATAATCTCTAGCTATGATTTCTATGGGAATGCTAAACCTGCTTTTTATAGGTTAAAATGTTTATATTTGCAACAAATATTTTATTCTAATTAACTTAAAAAACAAATGAAAAAAATAGTGGGATTTATGATACTAATAGCTACTATTGCAGGTTTAAATTCCTGTGTTTCTAAAAAGAAAACAACAGACGTACTTTTTGTAAATGTGGATACGCAAATCGACTTTATGAAAGCTAACGGTAAGCTGTATGTAGAAAATGCAGAAGAAATTGAGCCAACCTTGGCTGAACTCACTAAGTTTGCTAAGGAGCGTGACATTAAGGTTATGAATACTTGTGATTATCACACAAAAGATTCTGAAGAAATCTCTGATACGCCGGATTTTGTGAATACCTTCCCTCCCCATTGTATGAAAAATACTGAAGGACAGAAATATGTAAAAGCAACGACTCCCAATAATCCATTAGTTTTCGATTGGAGTAAAGATTATGATATTACCGAGGCACTATTAGGCAAAAATCGTAATATCGTTATTCGAAAAGATTTATTTGATGTTTTTGCTGGAAATCCACATACCGATAAAATTGTTGAAACACTCAATCCTAAAAAAGTATTTATCTATGGTGTGGCAACAAATGTATGTGTCGATTTTGCTGTCGTTGGTTTTGCAGACAGAGGCTATGAGGTATATGTGATAGAAGATGCTATCAAAGAATTACCAAATATTCCTCTTCCCTACGAAACTTGGAAAGAAAAAGGAGCAAAATTTATCAAGTTTGATGAGATCGAAAATTATCTCTAATCAAAAAGAATGACACAGGAAAGTAAACGAATTAATAAATACCTCAGTGAAATCGGCTATTGTTCAAGACGGCAAGCTGATAAATTAGTAGAAGCCAAAAAAGTAACTATCAATGGGAAACTTGCGGAGAATGGTTCGCAAGTTTTCCCCAATGATAAAGTTACAGTCGAGGGGAAACCAGTGGGAAAAACCAAAGATAAATTCGTTTATTTGGCTTTTCACAAACCAGTAGGTATTGTGTGTACTACTGATCAGAAGCGTGAAAAGAACAACATCATAGACTACATCAACTACCCTACCCGAATTTTTCCAATTGGTCGCTTAGATAAGCCCAGTGAAGGACTGATTTTGATGACTAATGATGGGGATATAGTCAATAAAATATTACGTTCTCGGAACAATCACGGGAAAGAATACATCGTAACCGTAAATAAGCTCATTACTCCTGAGTTTATCCGAAGAATGGGAAATGGTATTCCTATATTGGATACCGTTACGAAAAAATGTGAAGTAGAACGCATTGATTCTCACACATTTCGCATTGTGCTCACTCAAGGACTCAACAGGCAAATTCGCCGTATGTGTGAATATTTGGGTTACGAAGTGGTGAAGCTGAAGCGTATTCGCGTTTTGAATATCAACCTCGATATTCCAGTAGGAAAAATACGTGAACTTACAGCTAAAGAATTGAAAGAACTAAACACTTTGCTTGCTGATTCGCAAAAAACGTATGATGCCGATAATCCAAAAGAGAATACAGTAAAAACATTTAGAAAGAAACGTTCGAGAATAAATAGAACGAAGAAAAAATTATGAAAAATGCAACTCTTATTATTTTATCACTGATACTAATCGTAAATTTTGTTTTACTGTTTATCGCATTAATTCCTAATTTCTATCCGAACAGTCCTCTTAAAGAGTATTCAATTCTTATCGGTCTTGCGTTTCTCTTTAGTGCAAGTCTTTTCAAAAGGCAATATAGGATATTCAAAAAACAGTAAAGATTATATAATCCATATTCTCACAAGATAGGCATTCTGTTGAATGCCTATCTTTTTTATGAAATCTTGTAACAAAAGTATTTAAAGTTCTACTTATTATATATTAAAAATAAGAAACTTTTAAACTTTTGAATTATGAGCTTAAGTAAACCTAAATATGGATGGGCTAGAGCCTTATTAATTCTTATTCCTTGGATATTAGCTGTAGGCATATTTCAACTAATTGGGGGACTAATTTTAGGAATTCCTTTATGGCAGGATTTAGAGCATTTAAATTATTGGGACAGAACTATAATTGATTTTTTTGGGCTACTTGGAACACTTGGCATTGTTTGGGTTTTTATGAAAGCTGTTGATAAGAGCCCCTTTATTGATTTAGGTTTGAGTCTAAAAAACAGAGCAAAAGATATACTTATCGGAATAGCCCTTGGGTTAATCATTATGTCCATTGGATTTGGCATAATCTATATGAGTGGGTACATAGAGATAGAGGGTACTTCATTTAACATCTTAATTTTTTTAGCCTCTTTAATCCTATTTATCATCGTAGGTGTTAATGAAGAAGTTTTTGCACGAGGTTATATTCTGCGTAATCTTATAGAAAGTACCAATAAATACATTGCTTTAATTATCTCCGCTCTATTTTTTGCTGCATTACATGCATTCAACCCGAATATGTCATGGTTCAGCTGGCTGAGTTTATTTCTTGCAGGATTGTCTTTTGGAGTCGTTTATATGTATTCTAAAAATCTATGGTTTCCTATCGCATTACACTTCAGTTGGAATTTCTTCCAATCGCTATTTGGTTTCAATGTAAGCGGTCAAGATTTTTATTCTTTAGTAGATTTTTCTATAAGTACTCCAAATTATTTCAACGGAGGAGCATTTGGATTTGAAGGTTCATACCTCTCCCTTCTAGCTGAAGTACTTATTGTCGTAGGAGCAGTCTGGTATTATGAGAAGAAACAAAAAACGAGTAAAGAGTTCTTATAAAAAATATCCTGTAACAAAAGTAGTATTCTCACAACTTATTTAATATCTTAGTCAGCAGAACTAACTAAGAAATATGGAGAATAATTTAATTAGTAAATTCAAAAAACCTAAAAAACAATGAAACTTAAATTAGTAGTATTCACATTATTAATTGCATCTGTAACAATGGCGCAAGAGAAATTAACGTATCAAAAACCACCAAAGGAAATTTTAGAACTAGTAGATGTACCACGTGCTCCCTCTGTAAACTTAGACGCAAAGGGAGAAACTATGGTAATGTTTTATAGAGACAGCTACAAAACTCTGGAAGAGCTATCACAAAAGGAGCTACGTCTCGGTGGTTTACGAATTGACCCCAAAACAAATATCGGGAGCAGAGTAACTTATAGTAATAATATTAAAATACAGAAAGTAAATTCCAAAGAAGCCAAACAAGTAAAAGGTTTGCCAGAGAATGCACGATTGACCAATTTCTTATGGTCTCCAGACCAAAGCAAAATGAGCTTTACTAATACTGTAGAAAATGGTGTAGAGCTATGGATTTTAGATATAGAAACTGCCACAGCAAAAAAAATTAGTGAACCTACCATAAATGCTAATATGGGTGGCATTATTTCTTGGTTTAATGATAATGCTTCATTATTAGTAGCAATGCTACCTGCCAACAGAAAACCACTAATAGATGCTGAGTCGGTAATACCTGAAGGACCAACTGTAACAGAAAGTACCGGAGCAAAAGCACAAAACAGAACTTACCAAGACTTATTACAAAATAACAATGATGAGCAAAATTTTGAAACTTTAGCGACATCAGAACTATATAAAATAGACATTGACGGGAATAAAACAAAATGGAAGGAAGCTGCAATGTATAGTGATGCATCGTTCTCACCTGATGGCAACTATGTAATGGTTACCACTATCAAAAGACCTTTCTCCTACATCGTTCCTTTCTACCGATTTCCACAAACAGTAACTTTGTATAAAAGCAATGGAGAACAAGTACAAGTTGTGAATAAAGTGCCTTTAGATGAAGTAAGACCTCAAGGTTTTATGGCAACAAGAAAAGGCAAACGAAACATCTCTTGGCGTGCTGATAAACCTGCAACTTTGGTATGGGCAGAAGCACTTGACGAGGGTGATCCTGAAAAAAAAGTTGATTTTCGCGATGAACTATTTACACTAGAAGCTCCATTCAATCAACAACCAAAATCATTATTTAAAACTAAGGATCGATATGCCGGAATCACTTGGGGTAATGACAACACTGCAATCGTTGTAGATTATTGGTGGAATACTAGAAATATAAGAACCTATCTTATCAATCCATCAAAGTCGGAACAAGCAGCTACCGTTTTGTTCGATAGAAATTATCAAGATAAATACAATGACCCTGGTGAATTTGCTAGGAGAAAGAACCAATTTGGTAAATATGTCTTAGATCTTAATAAAGATAAGGCTTACTTGATTGGTGATGGATTCTCAAAAGAAGGACAATTCCCTTTTGTTGATGAAATCAATCTAAAAACGAAGGAAACAAAACGCTTGTACCAATCGAACTACAACGATAAATTGGAAAATCTTCTCTATGCAATAGATATGAAAAAAGGAAAACTTTTAGTGAGAATTGAATCTCCTACGGAATATCCTAATTATTATATCCGCAATATCAAGAAAAACAACTCATTGCAACAAATTACTTTTTTCGAAAATCCATTTAAGAGCATACAAGACGTTCACAAAGAGGTGATTAGATACAAACGTGAAGACGGGCTGGAACTTTCTGGGACACTATACTTACCCGTTGGTTATGATCTGGAAAAGAAAGAAAAAATGCCAATGGTAATGTGGGCATATCCTACCGAATTTAAAGACAAGAGCAGTGCAGGACAAACAACTTCCAATCCTAATGAATTCATCTATCCGTATTATGGTTCTATGGTTTATTGGGTTACAAGAGGTTATGTAGTTTTAGACGATGCCTCCTTCCCTATCGTTGGCGAAGGCGACGAGGAGCCTAATGATACTTTCATGCCTCAATTAGTGGCAAATGCCAAAGCTGCTATCGACGCTGTTGATAGTTTGGGTTATATTGACCGTGATAGAGTTGCCGTAGGCGGACATTCTTACGGTGCATTTATGACTGCGAATCTTTTGACGCATTCTGACCTATTTGCTGCAGGAATTGCACGAAGTGGTGCCTATAACAGAACTTTGACACCTTTTGGTTTTCAAAGTGAGGAAAGAAATTACTGGGAAGCTCCAGATGTTTACAATGCAATGTCTCCATTTATGCACGTAGACAAGATGAAAACACCATTGCTACTGATTCACGGAACAGCTGATAACAATTCTGGAACTTACCCTTTGCAAAGTGAGCGTTACTTCAATGCATTAAAAGGTTTTGGAGCCCCCACTCGCTTGGTTATGTTACCTAAAGAAAGTCATAGCTACAGAGCTAAAAAATCTATACTCCATCTGCTTTGGGAACAAGACCAATGGTTAGAGAAATATGTAAAAAATAGAAAAAAGTAAGGAATTAGCTTATAATTATGATAATCCAAGAAGCTCTGCAGGAAAGTAGGGCTTTTTGTTTTTTTTATTTACTTTTACCTAATACTTATCTTTAATTATTAAGAATAAAATCTATGAAACTTTTAGGAAATATTATTTGGTTTCTTTTGGGAGGCATACTCGTCGCTATAGAATATTTTGTCGCTAGTCTGATTATGTTTATAACTATCATTGGAATTCCTTTTGGATTTCAAACGATGAAGCTTGCAGGTGTGGCACTATGGCCTTTTAATAAAAAAGTTATTATGACTGAGAAAGCCACCGGTTGTCTTGCTATTATCATGAATATCATCTGGTTAGTTGTCGGTGGAGTTTGGATAGCATTAACTCATCTCATTTTTGCTTTGATTTTTTATATTACCATCATCGGCATTCCTTTTGGTAATCAACATATGAAATTGGCAGGTCTAGCTCTAACTCCCTTCGGGCGTAAAATTATAAATGATAACTAGGTTATGAAGACAGACAATTTTATCATCAGTTTAAAGACAGCTAAATTACTTTACGTTTTTAGTGCCATTTTCTTTCTAATAAGTTTAAGAGCATCCAAAAATGACTGGGAAAGTTCTGATGCATTACTGATTTAATCGATTGTTCTTTTTCTTTTTTTATGGGTGTGCTTTTTTCTAGAAATGCTTAAAACCAAATTTCATAACCGTACATTCTGGTTATTATCAATGTTTTTTATATCTCCTCTAGCCATCCTCTTTTACTTAATACAAAGAAGAAAACTATAACGAGCTCTGCTCCATATTTTAAAGATGATATTAGACGTTTTCCTCTATAACTTTCGCATCAAATAAAAAACATAAGCTAAAGACTAAGAATATTGCGTACTTTTAACAAACAGCATTACTTACGAATAGACGCTGTAAATAAGTTATGGGAAATGTGTCAAACAAAAATTACTTTGAGAAGGAATTTGAATTAAGGTATTTTGAGATGAATAAATTTGGAGTAGCTACTCCAAGTTCAATTTTAGTATTATTAGAAGAAGCTGTTGCAGAACATTGTAATGCAATAGACTACAGTTTATACCAACTGGAAGCGCAAAAAATCGGGTGGGTACTATATTCTGGGTTTGTTCAGATTGTTCGCTATCCTAAATATAAAGAGAAAATAAGGATAAAAACTTAGCTTTCAAAGTACTCTGCTATTAAAGGATGGCGAGAGAATATTATTTATGATGAGCAAAACAATATCATTGGAAGAGCTAAAGGATTGTGGGTATTCTTTGATATAAAAAGAAGGAGACCAACTCAAATCTTAAGTCAAGTAAAAGAAAGATGGTCTATATGTAAAGATGAAAGTATCCAATGTAATATTTATAAAAAGATAAAACCTGTCGTTACTCCTGATTTTCATTTGAGATATAAAGTGAATAGATTTGATACTGATACAAATAAACACGTAAATAATATCCGGTACTTACAATGGGTATTGGAATCAATCCCTGATGAAATTATTGACAATTATTATATGTTCTCTATAGATGGTCGATTCATATCTGAGGCTACATATGGACAAACAGTAATTTCTATGACCCAAATGCTCCATAAAGAGGATTCAGAAGATAAATCATTCTTACATACTGTAAAAGTTGAAAATACAGGTTTGGTATGTGCAACAGCTCAAACGGTTTGGAGAAAATTGAAAAACTAAAAACAATCCCAACTACCTACTTGGTTCTTTTTTTACAAATCATAGTTCATACTTAGTCTCTTGTATCTATACTGTTTCTAAGGCAATTTCCTGCACAGAGGTAACTAAATAGCAGTAATTTTGAGGTTAGAATAGTTTATAAACTCCAAATTAGGATGACAGAACCAATAATTAAAATTACAGGTTTAAATATTAGTTTCGATGATGAGGTAATACACAAAGATTTTTCTCTAACTGTAAATAAAGGTGAAAAGATTGCTATAACAGGAGAATCCGGTTCAGGGAAATCTACATTATTAAATGCAATTGTGGATTTATTCCCGATTATGAAGGAAAGATAATTACCAAAGATACTCCTCTTAGTACTGATACAGCCACTAAAATCCGAAAGAATATTGCATGGTTACCACAGGATACTTCATTAAACCTTGAAACTGCTGAGGAGCTGTTTTATGCACCTTTTAAGTTTGAAGTGAATAAGAAACAGAAACCCACAAAAGAAGAAGTTTCAGATATTCTAAAAGAGTTTGAACTTACAGAGGAGTTACTTTCAAAAAAGGTAAATGAGATATCCGTAGGACAAAAACAGAGAATCATCCTTGCAAGTTGTTTATTACTAAAGAAACCCTTACTTCTGATTGACGAACCTACTTCTGCTTTAGATACAGCCATAAAGAAAAAAGTCACAGACTATATTTTGAGTCAAGATGAGCTTACTATCCTAGCTGTTACCCATAACAATTATTGGATGGACAAATCAGACCATATTGTAGAAATTAAATAATACTTGAACGATGGATAAAGTTGTTGATATTAACTATCTTGAATTGTTTATGGAATACGCACTCATGCTTATTCCAATTTAGATATTGTGGTATTACAAAACAGGACTCGTTAAGGACACGATAATAGCAACTGTAAGAATGACCATACAGATTTTTTTAGTGGGACTATACTTAGACTATATTTAGAGTTAAATAATGCTTTGCTCAATGTTGCTTGGGTAATAATTATGTGCTTAATCGCTACTTATACAATTGTTCGAAGAACTGGATTGAGATATAAAATATTCTTCCTTCCCGTATTACTGTCAGGAATTATAAGTATTGCTGTAACTGATGCTTATTTTCTGGGAGTTGTTATAAAGCTTGACAATGTTTTTGATGCACAATACTTTATTCCCATTACAGGAATGCTCATGGGTAATACCATCCGAAACGTAATTATCGCCCTTGACTCCTACTACAAAAAAATAAATAACGAAGAAAATCTTTACAGATGGCATCTTGCCAATGGTGCAAACAAAAAAGAAGCTTTACAGCCATTTATGAGTCATGCCTTAAAGATTGCTTTTAATCCAAGGATAGCTTCTTTTGCTATTATGGGACTAATTTCTTTACCGGGAATGATGACAGGTCAAATACTTGGTGGCAGTAATCCTAACGTTGCTGTCAAATATCAAATAATGCTCCTTATCACTATTTTTTCTTCAACTATACTTACTTCTGTTCTTACTATTATAGTATCCAACAGAAAAGCTTTTGATCCATATAAAAACTTAAAAAAAGAGATTTTCAGATAAATTTATTCTGAGAGAATCTTATCTTAGTTAGTTAATTTGAACAAAGATAACTAATGAAAATTCAAAAAATCACAGAATTTAAAACGAGTGAATGGGCTGGTGGTAGCACTACAGAACTTTTTATCTATCCTCCAAATTCAGATTATCTAGACAGGAACTTTCTTTTCAGATTAAGTTCAGCAACTGTAGAAACAGATAAAAGTGTATTTAGTGACCTTTCAGGATATAAACGATATATAGCACCACTTGAAGGCAGGTTAAACATAAGTCATGACGAAAAGAATTTCAAATCCCTAGCAATAAACGAACTCTACACTTTTGATGGTGCCATAAAAACAGTAAGCACAGGCAAATGCAGAGATTTTAACTTCATGCTGAAAGATGGACATAAAGGCTTTGCAAATTATACAAACCTAATCCCTCTTGAGGATTTAGTGCTTGAATGCGAAGAAAAGGAAATCGTTTGGCTTTTTTCTTATAAAAACAAACCGACAATTCAAGTAAGTGTAAAAGACAAGATAGTAGACACACTCAACTTAACACAAATGTCACTTTTGGTTTTCTCTCCAGATAAAGAAAACCGTTCTAGTAATTTAATACAAATTTCACCGAATCAATCCGTAAGTTTATTTTATGGAAAAGTAATAATAGACTGATAGTCAATTATTTTTCAAATGAGATATAAATGATAATATATGTATCTTTGTCGCATTCTATGGCAACACTTTTAGTATATTTATTTTTAGCATTATCAGTATCATTTCTCTGCTCCATAATGGAAGCTGTTTTGCTCTCTACACCACAATCGTTTCTACTGGTAAAGACCAAAGAAGGCCATCAGTGGGCAAAAACTTTTACTGAATTTAAGGAAAATGTTGATAAGCCATTATCTGCGATACTATCTCTTAACACTATAGCACATACCGTTGGTGCTGCAGGCGTTGGTGCGCAAGCTGTAAAAGTCTTCGGTTCTGAATACTTTGGAATCGTTTCTGCCATATTAACCATATTGATACTAGTCGTTACTGAGATAATTCCTAAAACTATTGGAGCTAACTATTGGCGTGGCTTAGCAAAAATAACCAGTATTATTATTCAGATAATGAGCTTTATTACTTATCCTTTAGTGGTGATTTCTGCACTTATTACAAAAATGTTCAATAATGATGAAGAAGATCAATCGACCAGTCGCGAAGAAATTGCAGCATTAGCTAGCATCGGTACTGATGAGGGTGTCTTTCAAGAAAAAGAACATCAAATTATTCAAAACCTGCTAAGACTGAAAGATGTAGCTGTTCGCGAAATCATGACTCCGAGAGTTGTAGTAACGATCGCATCTGATAAGTTGTCTTTAAAAGAGTTTTTTAAAAACAAAGATTATCTAAAATTCTCACGAATCCCTATTTATTCAAAAAATGAAGAGAATATAAATGGTTATGTCTTTCGTCAAGAAGTATTTGAGAAATTAGCTGATAATCAAAATAAACTGAGACTGAAAGATATTAAAAGAGACATCGTAATAGCACCAAACTGCATGGTACTTTTCAACTTATGGGAAGAACTCTTAAATAAAAAAGAACATATTGCACTAGTTGTCGACGAATATGGTGGCATAGACGGCATTGTAACCATGGAAGATATTATTGAAACTTTGTTAGGCCTTGAAATCATTGATGAAAAAGATACCGTTGCGGATATGCAACATTTTGCAAAAGAGCGTTGGAAAAAAAGACAAGCAAAATACAATATGTTAGGGATTGCAAGTATTGAAAAAAAGGACTAATTACATTAGAATTTTATTAGCGTATCTTTGCTTTAACATTAGCCATTTTATTCTATCACTGCATCCTCTTCATCTTCCCAAGTTGCAAATTCTGCTGGGACAAATCGATATCCCTTCAATATGGCATATACTTTCGTGTATTCTGCACCAAAAAGTATAATTAGGAAGGAATAATTTATCCACATCATAATAAGAACAATGGTACCAGCAGTTCCATACACAGAAGTTGGATCAAATTCAGCGAAGTATATCGTTAATAAGTACTTCCCTATCGTAAATAATATTGCTGTAAGGAAAGCACCAGCATAGACTGCTTTCCATTGAATTTTCACATCAGGCAACACCTTAAATATCACTCCGAAAATAATCATAATCAAAACGAATCCCACACCAAAATTAACGAGTTGAAAGAGTTTATAGGTTTCTAAACCAAATTCTTGAGTGATGATATGATTTAGAGCCGTAACAATAGTGGAAAGCACCATGGTTATTACCATTAAAAGACCAATCATTAATATTAATCCTAGAGAATTTGCTCTGTCTAATACATATTTAAGAATCGCTTGTTTCGGCTTTGGCTCAATTCCCCAAAGGCTATTTAAACATTTTTGCAACATAAAGAATAAAGTTGTTCCACCAAAAATAAGTGCTAAAACTCCTATGGCTTTCATCCAAAAATTATCCTTTTCAATCATAGCCTTTTGAATAATATTTTGAATACTCTCTGCAGCGTCTGCTCCTAATACATCTTGAATTTGTCTTATAATTTCACCTCGCACAACCTGTTCGCCAAAGAAAATACCTGCAAGCCAAATAATCATAATCAATAAACCGGGTATAGAAAATATAGCAGAATACGCCAACCCCGCCGATTGGATAAATACATTAGAATCCGTATAGGATTCAACTGTTTTTTTCAATACATTCCAATGAAATGCTAATTTCTTTTTCATAATTTAATCGCGTTAAAATGGATATCCAATGGCTATATTCAACATTAAGTTATCTTTTCTCCACTGGCTGTCTCCTAAATCAATATCATCAAAACGCCAGCGTTCGTCCTCAGCATAGTAAGGTACTCTAATCGGTATAGCTAAGTCCAACCTTAAAATTAAAATACTGAAATCAAAACGCACACCGAGACCTGCTCCCATAGCTATTTCCTTATACCAATTCTTAGAAAATTTTCCACCTGGCCTTTCTTCATCTTCATTTACTAGCCAGATATTGCCAGCATCGACAAAGGCTGCAAAATTTAAAAACTTCCACAACTTGGCTCGATATTCTAGATTCATCTCTAAACGAATATCGCCTCCTTGATCAAAGAAAAATGAAGCATCTTGGTCTTCAGGATTATAACTACCCGGTCCTAGGGTTCTAGCTCTAAATGCTCTTACGCTATTTGTACCACCAGCAAAAAATTGTCTCGAAAAAGGAATGTATTCTGAGTTACCATATGGATAAGCAATTCCTGCTATTAAGCGGGTTGCAATACTATGTCTCTTTGAAAAATCATGATAATATCGAAAATCATGTTCCATTTTTGCAAACTGACTAAATGGTATATCAAAAATCTCCTTTTGCTTATCTTCTTTAGCATCTGCTCCAGTAACCAAGCCAGTAATGTTTCCAGCCAAGTCAATCATCCCTCTATAATAAACGGTATTCCGCTTAGGATACATTGTGGTGGTATAAGTAAAGCTGTAAATTGGTCCAAAAATTAATTGATCTTCAACTACTCTTTGCAAAACAGGATTATCTTCCATCAAATCTTTGTACTTATCTGTAACGTTTTGGGAATACACTAAAGAAACATCAAAAAGTTTAAGCTCATGCTCTATCCTGCGATTGTGTTTCCATAAATATCCAAAAGAAGTATTGAAATTATGCAAAGCGTACAAACTCGATCTGTTGATATACTCATACCCAATTTTAGCATTCGTCCTAGGTACAAAACCACCAGAAACATCCAACTTAAAAGGTGTTATTAGTCTAGGGATTGATAACTCAAGACTCGCACCTGTTTTGTAAATATTATTATCGTCACGTTTACCGCCCACCTGCATGCCTAAGGATGTATAGGTTGAAAAGCGTAATTGTTCTGCCCTCTTGAAAATATTACGATGTGTCCAATTCAGATTTACCTCGCCACCAACAAAGTCTGCAGAATTACTTTTAGCAGTAGTCTCTAAACGTAAAGTCTGCATTTCATTGGGTGTCAGCAGATAATAAACATCAAATAAGTTTTTTGCAGAGTCTGCAATAAAAAATTCATTCTTTACAAACTTGTAAACACCGAGACTATTCAGACGGTATAAGGTCAAATTATGATCTTTCCTACTATAAATCTCACCTGTTTCAAACTGTAAAGAATTGTCAAACATCTTAGGATTAAATCTATTGTCAGGATCGATGATGTACATTTGATCGTAAATCTCTAAAGAATCTGTATTATACGGAATTTCATAGCCTTTACGAGTTAATTCATTAACATTGTAATCGGCAAAAACGACCACCTTATTGATGCGAAATTTCTTTTTAGCTAATTCAGGCGTAGTTTCTTTCAACATAGCCTTCATACTCACCTCTGCATCTTCAGTTACCGTACTATCTGCTTCTACAATGAGATGATCGGGACTAAAAAAATAGAAACCTCTTTCCTTCAAAAGTGCGTCCACTCGTTCCCGTTCAGCTTTAATTACATCCAAATCAAATGGATTATCTTTTTTAATGAACGTCTTATCAGCAACCTCTGCTATTGCTTTCCCGATTGTTGTTGAATCCAGCTCGTAAGTAAAATCTTTAATTATATAACGCTGTCCAGGCTTTAATGTATATTTAACCTCTGCCGTTTTATTCTTTTGCTTGGTTTCATAGGAGGCTCTAGCATTGAAATAACCTTTATTCTCAGCATAGTTCACAGCGATATCATTATTAAATACCCTATCAACATCCTGCAAAAGCACCGGTTCTTCACCCAATTTTGTTTTTATCCAGTGCTTGATGCCTTTATTCTTTTTAGTCTCACCCACAAGATTTCCAATAAACAGTTTAGGTCTTAGTCCTAAAAAGCTGGTATTAGGCTTTGGAGTCAAATTCTCTTTGATTCCCTCTTTCAACTCTTTCTTTTCTTTCTTTGATAGTGAATCTGTTACGATCTCAATATCAGCCCCTGTATATAAATGTTCTCCTTTTTCTAATTTGGAAGTTCCGCAGGAGATGATTCCCAAAGAAAAAGCACTTATAATTAAGATATAGTAAAACTGTCTATTCATCGTCTAATCTTCTTCTTTTTTTTCTTTACTCTTGTGAAAAATATCTCTAAACTCATCAAAATCTAAGGTAATAATGAAGCCTAACCCAGTTTCAATAATTTGACCTTGAAGTACTACTTCGTAGTCATTCTTTCTGAAAGCTCTCAAAAGATATCTGCCATTTTTAGAAAGCATATAGTCAATCGTTAAATCACCGGCAATATTCGTAAGTTCTTCATTTTTACGAGCTTCTCCTTCTATCCCAAACTTACTACCGACGGTAATTTTCAACCGATCATTCAATAGACGTTTACTTACACCCAAATTCAAATCGGTACGTGTGTTTTTATGTCCTTGCGTATAATCATCATACGAGTTAAAGTCAAAATCAACATCGACTCCTGTGATTAAGTCTGAAGCTAGATTATTGAGCTGTTGTGACAAAATACGACTCACACTCTGGCGAGCCATCGTCCCGGCAGAAGTTTCTGATTCACTAGAAAATGGATTCTCTCCAATGAATCTGTTTAATAATAATAGTGCAAAGACTTGTTTGTTGAGTTCTGATTCATTTTGTCGGATTTGTTGCAATTTGGTTTTGGTATTATCCAATACAGATGATGAGACAGATGCCTCTTCTTCATCTACATTAATATCAAATTGAATATCAGGTTTCATCAAATCACCTTTCATCATCAACAATGTATTAAATGGAATACGCTGCTTGTATGTATTGTATGTAGATGGTGGTAAGCCACTTAATTGGTGTTGCAGTAAATCTATTGGTGCTGCTTCTATTCTATAATTTGCTGTAATGTCCATTTCTGCACTCAACGGTTCTCCATTCCAAATAATCGTGCTTCCTTCTTTGATGTCAAATTTTCTATTGAGCATGCCTAAATTCAATTCATAAGCTCCGTCACTCACTTCGTAGACGCCAACCAAAGTCGTTTTACCAGAAGGATCAATTCCACCAGAGAGTTCTGCATCACCCTGTAGTTTCACAAAGTCTCCTGTTGCCTTGTCTATGATTAACGAAATCTTAGCATCTTCTGTGATGCTTATTTCAACTTTCACGTCCATTCCCTTCAAGTTCGTTTCGCTGGTAAGGCTATCGGGCTTTAAGGTTTCTTTTAATGGCAAATCTTTATCTACAAATCGAACAATCCCCTCACGCTCTTCTAGGGTTGGTGAATCTTGAGGAAGAACAAATGTAAAATCTGTGACATCGGTAATATCAATCGTACCATCTACTTTAGGCATATTTAAATCACCTCCAATATTCAGCCTTGTATCTATCGCTAAAACACCATACATCATTTGGTCGTTATCCTCTTCAGAATCTACCACTTTGAAATCATCAGCTTCCAATCGTAAGTCAAAAGCATAATCTCTATAATCATCAGTTAGGATTTTACCATTGATGAGGAGATAATCACCGCTTTCATCATTCAATTTAAAATCATTGAATACGATTCCCTGTTGGGTAAAGCGAACCTCTTCATTGATGTTTCTGAAATTACTGCCCGACTGTACCACTTTTAATCCTACATCATTAAACTTTACTTGCCCTGTAATCTTTGGTTCAGTGGCGCTTCCTTCCACATCCAGCTTGCCTGATAAGTAACCTTCGGTTTCCTTTATTTGTCCCATAGAAACTCCTTCTAAACTCTGCATTTGCAGTTTTCTCATATCAACCAACAAATCAAATGAAGAGCTCGAGGTGTTATAATCTCCTGTAATTTTTACATCATTATCATTATCACTTAAGGCTACGTTAATATCAAAAACATTAGCGCTTTCAGTTGTTATCTCTGCATCAATAGTCCCCACTAATTGCTCATAAATATGCAAGTCTGTTATCTCTAAATCTGATTTTAGCTTTGTTTCTTGTTGTAAATCTTCAAAAGTTACAGAACCATTTGTTGTACCACTAGCCAACAACTTGTCTTTCTGTATCATCTTTGTAAGTGTAGCTACATCAAAGTTCACAAAGTCAATCTTTAAATGCTTTTCTGTTTCTGATTTCGATGTTTCTAAACTTAATGCACTATCGCCATTCGTAAGTTTAAAATTTTCAGCAGTAACAGTGCCATTATCTTCTAATTTTATAAAGTTTTTCTCACTGATATTCCACTTTTCGGTATTCAATTTCACTCCGTCAGCGTCTAATGAAATATAGTGACCGTCATCCTCTGCTTTTACATCTCCAGCCAATAATAATTCGGTTGTTCCCTTGGGCTTTTCTGTGCTAATTTTAAAGTCTATCGTATTACTGGCAACTTGTCCTGATGTACTAAATTCATGCAGTTGGAAACTCTCGCTATACAGCATTTCAACTAACAATTCATAGGTCAAAGCATCATTATCAGTATTAATAGCAATTTTCCCATTTTCAATGTGATTGTTGCCATATGTAATGTTTGGTATTTCCCCATCTACCTTTATCAACTGACTATCAACATCATAACTCCCTTGCAGTTCCATAGTCTCAAAACCTTTTAAATTTGGAACGAATTTTTCAACAAGGTCATCATAGAGGATTCGAATGTCAAAATCCATATGCTGATGGGGCGTTAGCGTATCTTGAGCTGTAGCCTCTTGAAATTGGTAATAGCTATTAAGTGTATGTGTCAAAGCAGTAAAAATTTCAGTGAGCTTATAGTCTCCTGAAAGTTCCACCTCAGCAATTTGCGAAGTCAAACTTATTGTATTACTATCATCCGTAGCTACTGCATTCAGATGAATATCTTGTAGTGGATAGACATCTTTCGCATCAGAAAGAGCAAAATTTGTAAGTGAGAAGTTTCCATTTAAATCATCAGGGTTGATGTTTGAAAAGTCACCTTTCAAATCACCTGCAAGAATCAGGGGCTTTTCATTGAAATTCAGCTTTTGCAAATCGAGTTTTTTTATGCCCCCTTTTAGATTAAGCGTAGGTTTATCTTCCGTAATACGACCTTCAGCATACAATGTCATGTTTGCATTTTCATCTTTTGACTCCAACTGAACATCATATTTTCCTTGCACCAGCTTGCCTTTCAGGTTCATATTTTCGTAGCGATATCCTTTGTAAGTTAGTGAATCAACTGTACCTGTAAGGTCTGCATCCGCGTTCTTAAAATCAAAACTCTTACCCTTGGCTGAAATATTTGCTGAAATGTTTCCTAATTCTTCATTTTGAATAACTTTTCCAACATTAAATTCATTTAAGTGTAATTTTATGTCATATTCCTCTTTGTTTTCTTGCATTATATTCACATCTGCGAGCACAGAGGCATCACCTTCTGATGTTTTTAGTGCCAAGTCTGCTTCAACTTCCTTCGTTGACCCTTTTGCTGTTCCAGAAAGTTTAATTTTAGATGGCAAACTTATATTATCAGGAATAGTTTGCGGTGGACTTAGCTTTTTAATAGTTGTTGAAGAACCTGAAATATTTTCTATATTCAAGTCAAAATACAAATTATCAGTATCGGTAGCATTTTTAACAATACCATTTGCTGAGAGTTGCAAGTCGCCAACTCCATGAGCAGTGAGATGTTGTATATTCAAATCGCCAATGTTTCCATCTATCTCTGTATCAAAATGTAGCGTTGCATTCGGGTATTCAGTAAATGGAGGATTTTTTCTTAATGAAGGCATAAAATCTAATAAATCAGCAAAACTAATCTTACTCTCATCGATATTCGCTACAATTTCCACCTTAGCAATATCTTCAGAAAGTTGTGACATATTATCATAAGAAAGTATTACTTCATCTCTCACAACAGAACGATCTGTTTTCAACAACAGGTCTTTCAGATAGGCTTCATTTTTAGCATATTTAAATTGGGTCTCCAACTCTCGGATTGTCAAGTGATTTTGCTCAATAACTCTTGCCTTATTGATTTCTCCTTCAAAAGTGCCATCCTGCATCTTAAAATCCTTCATTGAAAGAGTAATTTCTTGAAAATCTAAGTGATTGAAATCTATACCTTCCCCCTTTTGAGGTATTGCGGTATTATTGTATTGAACCTTTACATCTTCCAGTTCCAAATCATCCAAAATCACAGTTAGAGGCGCTTTTTTCTTTTCTTCCACTGGTTCAGAAACCTCTTCAGCGACTTCTTCTTCGGTAATTTCTTCCTCTGGCATAAATAAATTCACATTTATAGTTGCATGGGCAAAGAATAAATCATCAATATCGAACTCTTGGTTCTCTAAATCAAAATCATCCACGGCAACTTCTAAGTCCTGAAAAAAAGCACTTATGTCATTTTTCTCATATTCGTCTTGAAAAGTTACTCCTATGTCTTCAAGATCAATATCACCTACAGAAATCTCCCAGGGTTCCTGCTCTGTAGTGGTTGTATCTGGTGAAGCAAATGCCTCAATAATGTAATCAAAGTTAAAAACTCCCTCCTCATTTCGATGAACATTTGCTCGTAATTTCTTCATGTCAATCGAAGAAAGCGTTAGTTTATTATTCAACAAATCAGGAAGATTAATCCCAACATCTATTTTATCAGCATAGAGCAACGTGTCCGCATTTTGGTCTTCCAAGTATATGTTTTCTATGGCTACACCACTTGGAAAACTCACATACAATTTTTCCAATGAAACTTCCGTATCAATCTTCTCATGTAGAAAATCTAACGCATAGTTCTTCACTTTATTTTGTACTGATGGTAAACGTAATAGCAGAATTGCTAATATTAATAATGCAAAGATGGTAAGTAAAATATAGCCAATTATCTTTATTATTTTAAGTACGGTCTTTTTCAATCCAGGTATATTAAGTTAGTTAATCGTCTTAAAAAAATCTTGAATTCTCTAAAATACATATAAAATTGCTATTGCTACAAAAATAGGGCAATACTTGTAAGAAATTGCATAAATATTTTATGTTGACAATCAGAACATTAGATTCTGTATAAATTTAACATTTATTTTTTAGTATCTTTGGTTAAGACGACAAATAAGAGGATTTTTTATGAGTAGAGGATTTGTAAAAGAAAGCGACCAAGAGGAGGTACCATTGGTAGTACCCAGAGCACCTATTCCTAATGGTGTTACGAACTACGTAACACCGAATGGACTAGAGGAATTAGAGGAAGAACAAAAGCAATTGATTGCTAAGCGTGAAAAACTGAAAACAGAGAATGCTGAAAAAAATCGTGTGCAGATAAATCATATACGAGCCAATTTGGATTTGCTGGTAAAGCGTATCAACTCGGCAATAGTTATTGACTTAGAGAATCAACCGAAAGATACGGTTCATTTTGGAGCTACAGTAACCATTTGCATGGAAGATGATAGTGACGAACAACATTACCAAATCGTAGGTGTAGATGAAGCTGACATCTCTAAAAATAAAGTTTCCTTTCTTTCCCCTATCGCCAGAGTTTTGATGAACAAAAAAGTAGGGGACCAATTTAACCTAAAAACTCCCAAAAGCGATAGAGCAATGAAGGTAAAAGCGATTGAGTAGTAATGAAAAAAAGACGCTAACTAACTAACAGTTAACGTCTTTTATCTTTGCCGATGTACCCAGAGCGGGACTTGAACCCGCACGCCAACAATAGGCACTAGGCCCTCAACCTAGCGTGTCTACCAATTCCACCACCTGGGTAAGTGTTTTTTGGTGGCGCAAAGATAAGTTATTTCTTCGAAATTTCCACAAAAAAGGAGACCGCGACGGTCTCCTCCTTCATAAAAGTAAAAAGTTATTCTTCTTAAAATCCTTCTTCTTGCAATTGTTTTACCCAAGCTTCTATGCGCTCGTCTGTCAAGGCAGCTTGGTTTTCAATATCAATAGAAAGTCCCATGAATTTGTCGTCTCTAACGCCATATGATTCTTCAAATTCATAGCCTTCGGTATTTGTAAATCCATAGAGTTTAGCTCCTCTATCTTCCAACAAATATCCTAAAAGGCCAATAGCATCTTGGAAATTTTCGGTACCGTTTTTTTGGTCTCCTAAACCAAAAATAGCTATATGTTTTCCGTTCATGTCTAAATCTTCCATAGCGGGAACGAATTCATCCCAATAATACGGCAATTCGCCATCCATCCATGTAGCAGCTCCTAAAAGCATATAATCATATTCCATAAATTGCTCTTCTGTCAATTTTTCATCTACATCGACAGCCACGATTTCATACTCCCCGGAATTTTCAAAAGCTTCCTTTATTTTATTAGCAACTCGCTTGGTCTTTACTGTATCAAAATTATAATATAAACCTATCTTCTTCATTTTCTACTATGTTTTTAAAATTTGAGCAATTTGGTTGCAGCTTCCTTAATTTTCTCCTCATTCGGCAAAATAGCTTTTTCTAAAATTCTATTAAAGCCTACAGGTGTAAAGGTTGATCCTACACGCTCTACCGGGGCATCTAAGTGTTCAAATGCTTCTGAAGCAATCATTGAAGCTACCTCAGCACCAAATCCACTGAACACTTTGTCTTCATGTACAACTAAGACCTTATTGGTTTTTTTCACAGACTTTAATATGCCTTCTTTGTCCAATGGCAATAACGAACGTAAATCAATCACTTCAATTTCTTTACCCTCTTCTTTGGCAACTTCTTCTGCAACACTCACACACATATGTGTCGTATTTCCATAAGTTATAATGGTCATATCAGTTCCCTCTCTGCGTACACGGCATTTGCCAAACGGCACTTCAAAATCCTCTGGGACTGCTGCCTCAGCTATAGGTGCATTATACAATGCTTTAGGCTCCATAAATACGTTTAAACCTTTGGAACGCATACACGTACGAAGTAGCCCGGCAGCATCATCAGCATAGGAAGGATACACAACTCTACAACCAGGGAAAGTGGTAAGGGTCGCTTCTATATTTTGTGAATGGTACAATCCACCACCAATGTAACCTCCTGAAGCTAAACGCACAGTGATATTTGGTGAGAATGCACCATTAGAACGCCAATAATCATGACTGGTATCTACAAACTGTTCCATTGCTGGCCAGAAATAGTCAGCAAACTCGGCTCCCTCTACGACTACGCGAATTTTTTGGTCAAAACGACTCATTCCGTTTGCAGTTCCCATGATGAAATCCTCTGCAATTGGTGCATTGAAGATACGCTCACTACCGAACTCATCTTCCATACCTTTTGTTACGTTGAATATTCCACCTTTATCTTTATTGGAAACATCCTGTCCCCATAAGTAGGTGTCAGGATTATGACGAAACTCTGCTTTCAGCGTACTATTCAAGGCCCCGATGAGCTTCATGGTCTCTCCTTCGTCCCCATTAGGCAATCCTTCAGGGTATTTTTCAGAAACATAGGCTTCACCAATCACAAAGTCGTGAATACTTTCTGGGTCTGGATCTTTAGCTACAATCGCTTTTTTATGTGCTTTTTTTACCTCCTCAATAGCTCGTTCTTCAATAGCATCTAGTTCTTCTTCTGTAAAACGTTCATATCTCATCAACATTCTACGAAACTTACTAAGCGGATCATAGGCTTTTACATACGTCAATTCTCCCTCATCACGATACAAGTCATGACGGTCTGAGTTCGAATGTGAACCGATACGCACACAGTTAGCTTGTAAAATCACAGGCTCGCTGTGTTCCAAGGCATGTTTTTTCGCTTCGGTCATCGCATTCATAGAATCAAACACATCTTTACCATTACAATGAATCACTCGCAGGTTTTTCATTCCTGCAAAGTTGTCAGCCACTTTTCTATTGGCTGTCTGTACTTCCTTAGGTACAGAAATACCGTATCCATTGTCCTGAATAACGAAAACAACAGGCAATTTCTCACGAGATGCTCCATTAAACGCTTCATAAACATAGCCCTCTGAAACTGAAGAGTCGCCTTGTGAACTTATCGCCACACCTTTATGATCATACTTTTTCATGGCACGTGCCACACCGACTGCATGCAAGGTATGGTTACCAGTACATGAAGAGACATTATGCATATTCCACTCCGGCTTCGCAAAGTGATTGGACATGTGACGTCCTCCACTTGCTGGGTCATCAGCTTTGGAGATACCATTTAAAATGGTTTCCTCTGCTGTTTGTCCTGCTGATATTGCCGTAAGCATATCTCTATAATAAGGGAATAAGTGATCTGTTTCTTTGTCAAATACCTGACCAATAGCCAGCTGAATACCATCATGTCCTGCATAAGGTGCATGATATGACCAGCCAATCGCTTGTTTCAAATAATTAGGAGCTTTCTCATCAATGATGCGCCCTAATTGCATCAAATAATACCACTGCTCTAAGGTCTCTTTAGGAGTTTTTTTCACTCCGTATATCTTTTCGTACTTCTTTTTCATTTCAGTTATAGGGTTATTATAGTGTTCTGTTTGTATCAAATTCCTCTAGATAATCGGCTACTTTACGTAAGAATGAGCCTCCTAGCATACCGTCAATTACTCGATGATCATATGATAAGGAAAGGAACATTTTGCTGCGTGGCACAATCAAATCTCCCTCAGGAGTTTCTATTACAGCTGGTTTCTTTTCTATGGTTCCTACTGCAAGAATTGCTACTTCAGGAATATTGATAATTGGTGTTCCCATTACATTTCGGAAAGAACCGAAGTTCGAAATAGTAAAAGTCCCACCTTGTAAATCATCAACATTGATATCACCGGTACGTGCACCTTCTGCTAATCGATCCAATTCTGCTGTTATGCCTACTAGATTCATATGGTCGGCATTCTTAATAACAGGTACCATAAGGTCTCCGCTATTTGTAGATACTGCAATACCCATGTTGATATCTTTCTTTTCTGTAATCGTATATCCATTTAGGTGTGCATTTACTCTTGGGAAATCACGTAAGGCCTTTACCACTGCTTCAATAATAATAGGCATATAGGTAAGCTTTCTACCTTCACGCTCTTGGAATGCTTTCTTATGAGCATTGCGCCACTTAACTACATTAGTAACATCAGCCTCTACCATAGACGTTACATGCGGAGCAGTATGCTTAGATTCTGACATTTTATCAGCAATAATCTTGCGCATTCTGTTCATTTCTATAATCGTATCATCTCCTGATGCTGATGTAGATGCTTTAGGCTCAGGTTTCACCTCTTTTTTCGCATCCTCTTTTGGAGCCTCTTTTTGCTCAGTAGCTCCTCGATCTGATTTTCTATTTTCTAAATATTTTAAAATATCCGCTTTTTGAACACGCCCATTCGCTCCATTTCCCTCGATGCTTGCCAATTCGTCAGCAGAAATGCCTTCTTTTTTAGCAATATTTTTAACCAATGGAGAATAAAAACGTTTATCATCACTCTTTGGTGTGTCGTCAGCTTGCTCATCATCATTAGCAACGGCAGTCTCTTCGTTTTCTTCACCATCAGCAGGTCCGTTTTCTTTTGCCTCTGCCGTTTTATCAACAGCATCCTTCTTGCTTTCTACTACTTCGCCTTCTCCATCTAATGAAATAACAGCGATTACATCACCCACAGGAACAACATCGCCTTCTTCATGTTTTATTTCAATAATTTTTCCTTCTACAGGTGAGGGAATTTCCGAATCGACCTTGTCAGAACCGACTTCCATAAGCAGGTCATCTTCCTGAACCATATCACCAACTTTCATAAACCATTTGGTAATGGTTACCTCTTGAACGCTTTCTCCCAGTTTAGGAGCTACAATGTTAAATGTGGACATATTATTTATCTTTTTTTGATTCCAAAAATTCAATTCTACACAAAAATAACCAATAATTTAGAATTAATATAATTGAGAAAAGGAAAAATACCTTTTTATCTTATTTAAATAATCAATAAGCTTATTTATCACAGCGCAACTTTCTATCCAATTTCTGAAAATAAATCCTTTTGGATTTGCTTCTCGGCAGACAACGAGGAAAGGGCAACTAATTTTGACAAAGTAATGCCAAGCAAACGAATTCCTTGTTCCATAGGTATTTTATCCCATAAAAATAAAGAGGCGTTTTCAATCGCTTTTGTTCTGTATATCGGTTTGCCATAGGTTCTGCTCCGTGATATTTTCTTAAAATCACTGTATTTCACCTTTAAAGTAATAGTATAGCCACCTACGTTCTTTTGCATAGCTCTACGATTCAACTCTTTGGCGATTTCCTCCAAAGCTTCCACCACCTGTTCTCTATCAGTAATATCTGTCAAGAATGTTTCTTCAGTACCTATTGATTTGCGCACCCTATCAGCCTGTACAGGTCTGTTGTCAATACCTCTTACAATATTGTAATAGAAATGCCCAACTTTCCCAAAATGCCTTACCAAATCATTTTCTAAGAATTCTTTCAAGTCTTTGCCATTCTCTATTCCCAAACGCGTCATTTTCTTGGCAGTGACCTTACCCACACCATGAAATCTGCGAATCGGAAGAATATCTAAAAACTGCTGCGTTCTCTTAGGTGTAATAACGAACATGCCATCAGGTTTATTCACATCAGATGCCGTTTTAGCTAAGAACTTATTGTATGAAACTCCTGCAGAGACGGTAAGCCCGAATTCTTTTTTCACACGACTGCGAATTTCTTCTGCAATAGACATAGCATAGGGTTCTTCTTTCTTGTTTTCCGTAACATCCAAAAAAGCTTCATCTATCGACAAGGGTTCTACGAGGTCAGTATATTCATGGAACATTGCCATCAATTTCTGAGAGATTTCTTTATAACGACGGGATCTTGACTTCACAAAAATGATATGAGGGCACCTTCGTAGTGCTTCTGCATTAGACATAGCTGAACGCACCCCATATTTTCTTGCTTCATAGCTAGCGGCAGCAACGACTCCCCGCTGAGTGCCCCCGCCAACCGCTATGGGCTTACCGCGTAGCTCCGGGAAATCCAACTGCTCTACGGATGCGTAAAATGCATCCATATCCATATGAATTATCTTTCTTATTTTCTTTTCTCGTTTCAACTTAAGTAATACTTTTGTCCTCGTAAAAAGCAAAAAATATATGGCGCAAATCAATCAACTTACAAAAGGCAACATATCTTCACAATTGGTAAAATTAGCAATTCCTGTGATATTGACCTCTTTTGTGCAAATGTCGTACAATTTGGTTGATATGGCCATACTTGGCTCGCTAGGCAGTGAAATTGTTAGTGGTGTGGGAACAGCATTCTATATCGTTTGGGTAGGTCGCTCTATTATCTTTTTTACAAAATTAGGAGGTGAAGTTAATATTGCCCAGTCTATTGGCAGGGACAACCTACCTGATGCGTTAAAATATATCCGAAATGCTACCACCACGGCTTTGCTCCTGTCCAGTGTTTATGCTTTTTTTATTTATCTTATGGCTCCAGATATTATTGGACTCTTTGGTATTGAAAATCCTAAAATTAATGAAGCCTCTGTAAAATACTTATCCATTGTAGCCATAGGCATGCCTTTTAGCTACACGAACCTCTCCTTCACAGGAACATACAATGGAATTGGTAATACGAAAATCCCCTTATTAGTTACCAGTATTGGTCTGGGTATTAATCTTGTTTTAGACCCCTGTCTTATTTTAGGTTGGGGACCTTTCCCTAAATGGGGTGTAGCAGGTGCAGCTTACGCTACCGTAATTTCTCAGATGATTGTATTTGTGACTTTCTTGCTAATCCTATACTTTAAACAACCGTTTAAAACAAGACTTTATTTTCTTCCTTTGCACAAATTTCATTTTGATTTACAATACCTCAACAGAATTTTTAAAATTGGAGGACCACTCTCATTGCAATCCTTGTTTCTTGCTTTCGTAACAATGGTTATGGCAAAGATTGTCATCAATGCAGCACATGGGGACGGTCGCCCCATCTCGGTGCAATCTATTGGGGCACAAATTGAGGCACTGTCATGGATGACAGCCAGTGGTTTTGCAACAGCTCTAGGTACATTTACCGGGCAAAATTATGGAGCAGAAAATTGGGAACGAATACGTAAAGGTTTCTTTACGGCACTTAAATTGGGTATTGGGTTTGGAATTGTAGCAACATATCTCTTCATTTTCCATGGTGACTTCATTTTTGGCTTATTTATATCTCCAGAAGAATCTGAAATATACAATTTGGGTGTTGTTTATTTATTAATACTCTCAATATCGCAAGCATTTATGTGTCTGGAAATCATCTCCAGTGGGGCGTTCAATGGAATAGGGAGGTCTGTTCCCGTTGCTATAACCAGTGTCTCAATTAATGTGGCACGTATACCTCTGGCACTACTTTTTACGGGCAGTTTAGCTTGGGCACTACCAGAATTTTCCTCATATATTCCCCAAGAGCTAGTTCCTATCACCGGCGTTTGGTGGTCATACAATATTACAAGTATCTTGAAAGGTGTAATTCTTTTCATTGGATTTCTTCTCATTCTAAAAAAACGTCCTAAATGACACCTAAAATAAAAGTAACGGAAGATGGGTCTACCACCCTATTTCGTGAGGATTTACAAGAACATTATCATTCTATCCATGGAGCCATACAAGAATCAAATCATGTTTATATACAGGCGGGATTTCAGCAACTAACAAATGAGCAAAGTCGCATCTTAGAGATAGGGTTTGGAACCGGGCTCAATGCACTACTTACTTGCGAAGAAACATCAAGACAAAAGAAGAAAATTATCTATCATTCTATTGAAAAAAATTTCCTAAGTAAAGAAATAACTAAGCAGTTAGACTTTGGGAAAGGAAGGGCAAAATTACTGGAACAATTACATGCTATCCCATGTGATAAAACAGTCGATATCACACCATATTTTTGTCTAAAGAAAATTCAAGCTGACTTATTGGATTATGAATTTACAGAACAGTATGACTTGATTTATTACGATGCATTTGCACCCGACAAACAGCCAGAGATGTGGGCACCCAACATTATTAAAAAAGTATCATCGACTCTCACAAAAGGAGGTTTCGTAACGACCTATTCCACAAAAGGCACTGTAAAGCGGGCGTTCAGAGAATTAGGTTTAGAAGTGAAAAGACTACCAGGACCTCCAGGGAAAAGGGATATGCTTCGTTGCAGAAAACTATAATCTTGTTCCTATAGACAATTCATCAAATTTTGTCTATTTGGCACAAAAACCTTATATTTGTAATTAATATGGAACATGATGAAAGCTATTTGACAGATACCATTGTCGAGATTAAGCGAATGGTTTTAGTCTTAGTTACATTAAACGAAAGATTAAAAGAACGTGTTTCAGAGTTGGAATTGGAGAAAAAGTCTTGGGATGTAGAGAAAGAGGAGATGCAAAACCAATTGCAACAACTACAAGAGGATTATAACATATTGAAATTGGCTAAAGCGGTGCAGGGAGATGGAGAATCAAGCGAGGCTAAGATGCAAATTTCAAAGCTGATGCGGGAGATTGATCAGTGCATGGTATTAATTCAAAACTTGTGATGGAAAAAAAGATATCCATAAACTTGTATATAGCGGAACACCATTTTCCGTTGACAGTGACCACAGAGGAGGAGGAAGTCTTAAGGAAAGCAGCTAAGTTATTAAATGACAAGATTAGAACTTGGCAAAATGAGACAAAACACAGCACTCTAAGTCAGGAGAAAATTATGGCTGGGGTAGCTTTGGAAGTGGTAGGCAGTCTTATTAAAGAAAACAAGATACAAGATAAGGATAGCATAGAAAATGATTTGGAAGAAATAAGAATAATGCTGGAGGACAGCATCATAAATAATTAATAAAAACGTTCTTTAACATACATAAAGGTAAACATTAACCCGCATGTTTCCTATAATGGCTGAAACTCAACAATTATCACATTAGAGATAAGCTCATTTTCGGCAAAAACAGGCCTCATATGCTTCGGCATAGTTTCTTCGGAAACCAGTGGACGTTTGACCCGGAAGGCAACTCTACCCATGTTTTTACAGGGTTTTTTAGACATTTAGGAAGGTGCGGGTTTTTTATTTATTTAAAATTAATGATATAACAAATACTATGGAGATATTTATAATAAGTCTAATTGCTTTTTTAGCTGGGGCTGGAATTGCATTTCTTATTATCACTAAGCTGATGAAAAAGAGAGCATTCAACTTCCTTGAAGAAGCAAAAGCTGAAGCTGAGGTAGTAAAGAAGGAGAAGATACTACAGGCAAAAGAGAAATTCTTGCAACTTAAGGAAGAGCATGAAAAAACAATCAACGAGAGAAACAACAAAATGTCTGTTGCTGAAAACAGGTTAAAACAAAAGGAGAATACATTAAATCAAAAACTCCAAGACGCGAACAAAAACATTAAGGAAAACGACATAATAAAAAAGAGTCTTGAAAAGCAACTCAACATTTTAGAAAGTAAAAAAGAGGAACTTGCAAATGCTCAAGAAAAGCAACGTTTACAATTAGAAGAAATTTCTGGTTTATCGGCTGAAGAAGCGAAGAAAAAACTGACAGAGGCTGTAAAAGACGAAGCCAAAACGGATGCTATGGCTTACATCAACAGCACGATGGAAGAGGCTAAAATGTCTGCTAATTTAGAAGCTAAAAAATTAATAATCAATACGATACAGCGCATCGGTGCAGAAACTGCTATTGAAAATTCTGTTACTGTCTTTAATATTGACTCTGACGAGATTAAAGGACGAATCATTGGTCGTGAAGGGCGTAATATTAGAGCTTTAGAAGCAGCTACAGGAATCGAAATTATCGTAGATGATACGCCTGAGGCAATTATTCTCTCTGGATTTGACCCTGTACGTCGCGAGATTGCAAGATTAGCACTTCACCAACTGGTGACTGATGGACGCATCCATCCTGCTAGAATTGAGGAAGTTGTAGAGAAAGTTAAGAAGCAATTGGAAGAAGAAATTATGGAAACTGGTAAGCGTACAGCTATCGATTTAGGTATCCATGGTCTTCATCCGGATCTTATTAGAATGGTAGGGCGAATGAAGTATCGCTCCTCTTACGGTCAAAATCTATTGCAACACTCACGCGAGGTAGCTAACCTCTGTGCAGTGATGGCATCTGAATTAGGATTGAAAGCAAATATTGCTAAACGTGCTGGTTTACTACATGATATTGGTAAGGTGCCTGAGGACGAAACAGACTTGCCACATGCTATACTAGGTATGAAGATTGCCGAACGATGCAAAGAGAAACCTATCGTTTGTAATGCAATTGGTGCACACCATGATGAAATAGAGATGACTTCTATGTATGCACCTATTATTCAAGTGTGTGATGCCATATCCGGGGCAAGACCAGGAGCACGCAGGGAAATTGCTGAATCTTACATAAAACGACTCAAAGAACTTGAATCTATTGCTTTATCTCATCCTGGCGTACTCAAAACCTATGCCGTACAAGCTGGACGTGAACTGCGGGTAATTGTAAGTAGCGATAAAGTTGCAGACAATCATATTGAAGCTCTTTCTTATGATATTGCGAAACAAATACAAGATGAAATGACGTATCCAGGTCAAGTAAAAATCACAGTGATACGTGAAGTTCGTGCAGTACAATACGCAAAATAAAAATTAAAAATTATTTTTTTAACAAAAGGTACTAAGAAATAGCGCAAAAGGTTTTACTTTTGCAAAATATTTAGGTAAACAGAAAAAAATTATGTCAAAGAAGAAACATCAGAAAAAACAGAGTTCTGAAATTGAAGAGAGCTTCGGGAATATTGAGGAATCTTTAACCAAAACGGAACAATTTATTGAGAGTAATCAAAAGACTATTATCATTGTAGTATTAGCTATTGTGGCGATTGTTTTAGCTTATTTTGCTTACAATAAGTTCTATAAAGCTCCTAAAGAAGATGAGGCATTATCTAATATGTATCAAGCAGAAGAGTTTTTCAAAGCCGAAGAGTATCAAAAAGCATTAGATGGTGTGAGTGAAGTTGGAAACCAAGCTCCTGGCTTCTTAGAGGTAATTGATGATTATGGTTCTACCAAAGCAGGAAATTTAGCTCATTATTACGCTGGAATTTCTTATAAAAATTTAGGAGAATACGAAAAAGCTATTGATTATTTAGATGACTTTAGCTCTGATGATTATCTTTTAAAAAGTATCGCTGTAGCAGCAAAAGCTGATTGCCATTTTGAGTTAGGTAATTACGATAAGGCTGCAAGTACTTATGAAGAGGCTTCAACAATAAATCCTAATAATTTTTCTACCCCTATTTATTTGCAACGCGCTGGATTGGCTTATGAAAAATTAGGCAAATACGATAAAGCTATTGAAGCTTATACAGAATTAAAAGAAAAATATGCTAATTCTATTGAGGGAAGAGATGCGGATAAATACATTACTCGTGCTAAATTAGCTCAAGGAAAATAGTCTCAATAAAATATTCCGAAATAGCCTAGAAAGTATTTTTCTTATTGAATGATATTTTTTAGGCTGTTTTGTTTTTAGTCTATGGGGAAACTTATTATTGTACCAACACCAATCGGAAACCTTGAAGATATTACGCTTCGGGCTCTACGTGTTTTAAAAGAGGTAGATTGCATCTTGGCAGAAGATACCCGCACAAGTGGTAAATTGCTAAAACATTTTGAAATAAGTTCTCCGCTAAAGTCTTTTCACAAATTCAATGAGCACCAACGTGTGGACAGCATCATTGAGGAACTTCAGCAAGACGCAACCTATGCTCTCATTAGCGATGCCGGGACACCGGGAATTTCTGACCCTGGTTTCCTCTTGATACGAGCTTGTATTGAGCATAAGGTTGAAGTAGAATGTTTGCCTGGTGCTACTGCATTTGTTCCTGCATTAGTAAATTCAGGCTTGCCAACAGACCGTTTTCTTTTTGAAGGCTTTCTTCCACAGAAAAAAGGAAGACAAACTCGACTGAAGGAACTTGCTACAGAGCCGAGAACTATCGTACTTTACGAATCACCTTACCGGTTAGTGAAAACACTCAAGCAACTTCATGAGTTCTGGGGAAATAGACAGGCGTCAGTGTCAAGAGAACTAACTAAAATGTATGAAGAAAATGCAAGAGGAACATTAGTTGAATTGGAGAAACATTTTTCTCAAAAAACAGTAAAAGGAGAAATTGTTATAGTTGTTGCAGGTTATCAAGAATGATAGACCATCTTTTACCCAATATCGAAATAAGAATATGAAAGATATCCGACATTTATTTTTTGACTTAGATAGAACACTTTGGGACTTCGAAACAAATTCTGAGACGGTACTCAAAATGCTTTATCAAGACTACAACTTACAACAATTCTTCCCAAACTTCTTACTCTTCCATAAAAAATATAAAGAAATTAACGAGGGGCTTTGGCAAAAATACTATAAAAAAGAAATCACCAAGGACGATATTCGGTGTTCACGATTCTATTATATCATAGGTAAAGACAAAAAAATGTGTGCAGAGATGAGTAAACAATATGTTGAATTGTCTCCTTTGCAAACATCCGTATTTCCTGAAACCCATAGTGTTTTACATGCACTAAAAGACAGAGGCTATACTTTACATATTATTACCAACGGTTTCAATGAAGTGCAATTCAAAAAGTTAGAAAATTCTAAGCTTAATGATTTTTTCGAGACTGTATCTACCTCAGAGAATGCGTTCCATCACAAACCAGACATTCGAGCTTTTGAATATGCTTTGCAATGTGCAAATACAACTGCACCAAAAGCAGCTATGATTGGGGACGACCTGATTACTGACATACAAGGGGCTCATAATGCAGGACTATTTACTGTGTACTTCAACCCCAATAGACACACTTCTGAGCACCCAGCTGATAAAGAAATACATGAGCTAAAAAGTTTATTAGAAATTTTTTAAATTAATGCTTCCTCTTTTTATCAACCATTAGATAAACTAAACAGAAAAGCAAGCAAACTAATAGCACAATTCTTATTATCGCTAATGTTTTTATATCATTAGGAATCCAATGATAAATCTTGTTTGCCTCCAAAAAAAGTTGTACAAGAACTCCTCCTGCAACAATAAGACTGATAACTTTTTTTCTTCTACTTGGCAACTATTTCTATTTTAATATTACGATAATAACTAAAAATACAATATTCAGCTGGAATTATTTTATCTTAGTATCCAAATATTATAAAAATGAAATACAGAAATAATCCTATTTTAGCATTTTTCTTACTTATTGCACTTTTCTCCTGTGACACGACTTCCCAGTTCAACTCACAAGAAAATAAAGTACCTAAAACCACATTCAACAGCACCTCTTTTACAATAGATAAAAAACTAGATGAAATTTCTGGCTTACAACTAGTTGATGACAGCTTTTACGGCTTCAACGATAGTGGTGGTGAACCCGAACTTTATAAGATCAATAATGATGGTAGAATTGTTCAGACAATACGGCTCTTAGATGCAAAAAATATCGATTGGGAATCTATGGCGATGAATGATTCACATATCTTTATTGCTGATGCTGGAAATAACAGGGGTAACCGAAAAGACCTTTGTATTTACTATATAGATAGAGATGATATAGAGCCCAATAAAGTAACGCAAGAAGTGAAAGCAAAGAAAATCTCTTTTTATTATCCCGAACAAACGAATTTTGAAAAACAATCTCATAAACATGATTTTGATTGTGAAGCCATCTGTTACTTTAACGGGAAACTGCATTTGTTTACGAAAGAATGGAAAAGCAACCAAACACATCATTATACCTTAGAGGTGACTGAGCAACCTCAACCGGCAAAACTCATTAGCAGTTACGATACTAAGTTCTTAGTCACTGGTGCAGACATTCTAAAAATAAATGATGAAACTTCTCTTTTAGCACTTATTGGCTATACGAAAATAGGAACAATTCATTTAATCCAAACTACAGTATCGAATAACCAAGACGAGTTGCTCACTTTTCCAAAACAAACAACACACTTGGGGCGTTCAGGAAGATTAGGCCAAGTAGAAGGTGTAGCTATTGAATCACCCAAAGTGATTTTCTATAGTGCTGAAGCTTATAAAAATGTACCGCAACACATTACGAAGTTAGAAGCAATTCATTAATCTGCGACTCTAAAACGATATTCTGTATGGTGGGTATAAGTCGTTCCCGGAGCCAATCTTACGGAAGGGAAATGCGAGATATTTGGGGCATTAGGATGTACCTGAGCTTCTAAACAAAAGGCTGTGTGTTTCGAATAATGTTTCCCATCTTTTCCTTCTGTATCTAAAAAGTTTGCCGTATAAAATTGTAATCCGGGCTGGTTTGTCCAAATCTCCATGCTCAATCCATTTTCAGCTTCGGCTTTGGCAACTTCTTGTAAACTCTCATCAAAATTATTTAAGACAAAAAAGTGATCTATTCCTTCTCCATCCATCCCCCATTGCGTTTTCATAACTTCCTGGAAATTAACAGAAGTGATTTCTTGGAAATTAAATGGAGTAGTACCAATAGCTAAACTGTTGCCAGTTGCAATACTGTCTTCCCCAAATTCGAGAATTTCATTTGCATCTAGCCAAAACTTATGCTCATCTAAGGAAGGAGTGCCTTCTCCCATTAAATTAAAATAAGGATGAAAAGTCAAATTAGCTACGGTAGGCTTATCAGTAGTGGCATAAATATATGTTTGTAAAACATCTTCCTCAGTCCAGCGAATTACTGCTTTCACAATTAAATTTCCCGGATAGCCTTGGTCTCCATCATGGCTTTTGTGTGTCAGTATTATCGAAGATTTGGTATAATCTTCAACCTCCCATACCGCAGATGCAAAGCCTTCAACACCTCCATGTAAATGATGCTTGCCGTTAATATTTTTAGTGAGTTGATATTTTTTCCCATCAAGAGTGAACGATGCATTTCCGATACGATTGGCTACACGCCCAACAAGAGCACCCAAATTGGCGTCATCTGTCAAATATTGACCTATATTGTCATAACCTAAAAGTACATCAACTTTCCTATCACGCTGGTCTCGTAACCACAAACTCACCAGTCTGCATCCATAATTAGCTAACTGTAATCGATAGCCTTCAGGACTTTCTATTTCATATAAATCAATGTCTTTACCCTTATGCTTTGTTTGGAAATTTTCTCTCATCATAATATTCTATTTAATGCAATATTAATTTCAGACATCGTAAAGCCTCTACTTTGCCCATAACGTATTAGTTTTCCCATTTTTTCATAATCTGAGTCTGCTTTCAGGTTCTTTTGTTTTGTTTCTAACAAGGTCACCAATCCATTTAAATAACGTTCAGTATCTACCTCATCGAGAGCTTGTTGAATAATGTCTTCAGGAATTTCTTTAAGTTTTAGTGCAAAGAATATCTTTTGTTTCCCCCAACGACTCAGATTAATCTTGTCATTGACATAGCTCTTAGCATAACGTGCATCATTTAGAAAATTTTTGTCATAGAGTTCTGTGATAATGTCCGAATGTAAGTTTGCACTAACCTTCCATTGTAGAAGTTTATTTTTTACATCCTTAGCACATTTTTCAGAACGACTACACAGTCGCATCGCCTTATCGAGCGCCTTTTCCTTCATTTCGTTTATATGAAATTCCTTTTGTTAACTTTTTCACCACACTATATTGTGCGAAGAATTCATAACCAACTACACGTAAGATTGTATAAGCAGGTACTGCAAGAATCATCCCTACCGGTCCGGCTAAAGAACCTGCAATAAGTATCAGTAAAAATATCTCCATAGGGTGGGCATAGACACTGCTTGAATAGATTAGTGGTTGTAAAATCATATTATCAATAAGCTGAACAATAGCAAATGTCATAGCCGTAAATCCTAATAATGGCAACAAACTCTCATAAACAGGTAGATTCACATTATTGAGCAAAACGATTAGAATCCCAAGTATTGCCCCTGTTAATGGTCCTAAATAGGGAATAATATTCAGACACCCTGCAAGTAGCGCTATCACTAATGCTGTATTTGTTGGAATTCCAACAATGTGAAACCCTATAGTGAGAAGTATAAAAATAATCACAGATTCTAAGAAAACTCCTGAAAAATATCTTACTAATAGTTTCTTTATTGAACCAAAAGCATCATCTACATGTGTTTCATACTCTTGAGGGGTAAATGTTCGTACGCCTTTCATAAACAGTCCGCTATCCTTTAAAAAGAAGAAGGTCATAAACGTAATACTGAATAAGGCAACAAATAAACTTGCTACCGAGCTTGTTAATGAATTAAAAATCCCCATAGTATTTTTAGAAGTAAATACAGAACGTAATTGCTGGGTGAGTAATGTAACTATATCAATCTCTTCACCATAAAAAGAAGAAAGTAACCAATTGAGACGATCTATAGGTTCTTGCAGTTTGGTAGAAACTTCCTGATAGTTTACATCACGCAGGGCACTAAATTCGTTTATAACTAATGGTGTTAGGTAATAAAAGAACAGGATAAACACAATCCATATAACTAAAAGGGTAATCAAAGCCGCTACAGCCCGGGGTATTTTAAACTTCCCAATACGCAGAGACCCAAGTACTTCAACCAAAGGTCTGCCCATAAAAGATAAAACCAAAGCAATTAATATATAGGCTACTATAGCACTAAAATACCAAACACAAAATATTAATAAACCTATACCCAGAAAGGCTGCTATATATTTTTGGACACGCCCCATACCTTACAAAGATAATAAGAGTTTTGATTTTGAGTTATACGCAATAAAAAAAGAAGCCATCTTAAGAAAAGATAGCTTCTTTAACTGTATTTATTAATCAATTTCTTATAGTAAGAAACTCAACATAATACCAGCCGCTACTGCAGAGCCAATAACACCAGAAACGTTAGGTGCCATAGCATGCATCAACAAGTGATTTGTTGGGTCTTCTTGCAAGCCCATGTGTTGCACCACCCGAGCACTATCAGGCACTGCTGATACTCCGGCTGCTCCAATCATCGGATTGATAGGATTATCTTTTGGTGATAACCAGTTCATAATCTTAGCAAAAATAATTCCTGACGCTGTTGCAATCACGAAAGAAAGTGCTCCTAACATAAATATGATGATAGAATCTGAGGTCAAAAAAATATCTGCTTGCGTAGAAGCTCCCACAGTAAGACCTAATAAAATTGTAATTACATCAATCAGTGCATTACTTGCTGTATTTGCCAACCTGTTAGTCACAGTAGATTCTTTCAATAAGTTACCTAAGAACAACATTCCCAATAATGGAAGTGCTGTAGGCGCGATGAAGCCTGTCAATAACAAACCAATGATAGGGAAAAGAATTTTCTCAACACGTGTTACTGCTCTTGGTGCTTTCATACGTATTTTACGTTCTTTCTTAGTTGTTAACAGCTTGATAACTGGTGGCTGTATCACTGGAACTAATGCCATATAAGAGTATGCAGCGATTGCAATAGGACCAATTAAGTTCCTAACAACCTCTCCATTAGGTAAAACATTTACACCATTCGCTAATTTTGATGACATAAAAATCGCTGTAGGTCCGTCAGCACCACCAATGATACCGATAGCACCTGCTTCTTGCAGATTAAAGCCAAAATAAACGGCTAAAATAAATGTAAGGAAGATACCAAACTGGGCAGCTGCTCCTAAAAGCATCAGTTTGGGTTTAGATATCAATGAAGAGAAATCAGTCATTGCTCCAATACCCATGAAAATCAATGGTGGATACCAACCTTTAGCAACGCCCGAATATAAGATATTCAAAACTGAACCTGGTTCATATAAGCCTAATTGCAAGTTGAAGTTTTCAGCCTGAAAGAAGGGTATGTTTCCAACGATAATTCCTGTACCAATTGGAACTAATAGTAAGGGCTCAAATTCATATTTAATAGCAAGGAAAATAAAAAACAATCCAACAATAATCATTATAAAATTTCCCCAAGAAGCATTATTGACACCAGAAAATTCATAAAAATTCATGACACCAACAAGTGCTGCACTCATGTGTTCTGCATCACCAGAACCGTCTTCAAAGCTAATAACTCCATCTTCAAGATCTATAGTACCAACACGTTTGCCAAGCTTCACAGTTTTCAGATCAAAATTATACTGTGCTGCGCCTGGATTAATGCTACCCACGTATTGCTTTAGTTCTTTATCTTTAAAATGTAATATTACAGTATTTCCTTCAACCTCCCAGGTTCCGACAAATTTTTGTTTTAAAGAGTCCATACCAAAGGTTCCATCATTTTCGAAAGAATAGATTTTGTATCTCCCCGTATTTGCCTCACCCTTTCCAGTAGGGTTTGCAATATACTTCTCAGCATAGTTAACCCACTTTCCTTTCACTAGTTTTTCTTTTACATCATTTGCTTGAGCAGTACCTGCTATGGCAAGTGAGCATAAGAAAACGCATAGTATTGCGATATACTTTTTCATTCTATAAGTATGTTTTTTAGTTTTATAAAAAAGATTTAGGTGCTTAACCTAACTCTATTAAAACATCGTCCTGCATCACTGCATCTCCAACATTTACTTTGATTGACTTTATCGTACCCGCTGATTCTGTCTGGATATTGTTTTCCATCTTCATCGCCTCCATAACCATAACAGTTTGTCCCTCTTTTACTTCATCACCTACGTTAACAAGCACTTTAAAAATATTTCCTGGAAGTGGAGCTTTTATGACGGCACCAGTTGCTACAGGTGCTTTTTTAGGCTTATCTTCATCTAACTCACGTCTTACTAATCTTGGAGTTTTAGAGACAGGTTTTTCTGGCGTTTCGACTTCAACATCGTATTCGGTACCATTTACGTCAACCTTTGCGATGCCTTCTTCGAATTGTTTTACTTCGACATCGTATTTTCTCCCTTTTATTTTGAAAAAGAATTTCTTCATAATTATATTCCTTGTTTAATGTTATCTTCTAGGATCGTTCATTACACTATATATCTTAGAACGCCATGGTGAGTATGTCTTTTTCACTTCTTCTATTGTGATAATACCACTCTCTTCAACATGCAATTCATTCATATATTGATGAAGTGCCATAGCTATCGCAGCATTCACATTACCTTCTACAGGAATGTGGTTTTCATCTTCGTCTGTTTCATGTTTCCCTTGACGTCTCATCTCCCATCTAAAATATAAATCTAATATTTTAGGTATTAAGGTATAGAACAGTAAAAGGAAGAAAAGTACTAAGAAAACCATCCCCATACAAACTAAAGCAATGGTTCCTATGCTTACATTTAATAAAATCATATTCATCATTTTTAGTTTTTGCTACAATGGAATGTTTGAGTGCTTTTTAGGCGGATTCAAAACTTTCTTAGTTTGGAGAGATTGAAGGCCTCTAATGATTCTAAAACGAGTATTTCGAGGTTCTATAACATCATCAATATAACCATAAGAAGCAGCTTTGTATGGATTAGCAAAAGCTTCAACATACTCGTCTTCGTACTTTTGGATAGCTTCTGAACGCTCTTCATCACTCTCGATACCTGCAAGTTCTCTACCATATAATACCTCAATAGCTCCTTTAGCACCCATCACTGCAATCTCAGCTGTAGGCCATGCATAGTTGAGGTCTCCACGTAATTGCTTACAAGACATCACATCATGAGCTCCACCATATGATTTTCTCAAAGTAATTGTAATTTTAGGAACAGTAGCTTCACCATATGCAAACATGAGTTTTGCTCCGTGTGTAATAATACCACCGTACTCCTGTCCACTGCCCGGCAAGAAACCAGGAACATCAACCAAAGTAAGGATAGGCACATTAAAGCAATCACAAGTTCTCACAAAACGTGCTGCTTTTCTAGATGCATTTATATCCAACACACCAGCTAAGAAAGCAGGTTGGTTTGCAATGACACCCATTGCCATACCGCCCATGCGAATAAAACCAACAACAATATTTTTAGCATAGTGACGGTGAATTTCTAAAAATTCTTGGTCATCAGCCAACATATAGATAACATCCTTAATGTCATATGGAGTATTAGGATTATCTGGAATAATATTATTTAAATCATCTTCTAAACGATCAATTGGATCTTTTGTCTTAAAAATAGGTGGTTCTTCTAGGTTATTAGATGGTAAGTAAGAAAGCAATTTACGGATAATCATAATTCCTTCCTCTTCATCATCTAGTCTGAAATGTGATACACCTGATTTAGTAGCGTGTACAGTTGCGCCACCAAGCTCTTCTGTCGTAATAACTTCACCCGTTACAGTTTTCACTACTTTAGGTCCGGTAACAAACATATAAGACGTATTCTCCGTCATCATAATAAAGTCTGTCAGAGCAGGCGAGTATACTGCACCACCAGCACAAGGTCCGAAAATAGCAGATATTTGTGGTATAACTCCAGATGCTAAAATATTTCTTTCAAAGATTTCTGCATAACCTGCAAGAGACGTCACACCTTCTTGGATACGAGCACCACCAGAATCATTCAATCCGATAACAGGTGCACCTACTTTCATTGCCATATCCATGATTTTACAAATCTTTTGTGCCATAGTTTCTGACAATGACCCTCCAAAGACTGTAAAATCCTGAGCATAAACAAAGACTAATCTTCCATCGATAGTTCCTTGCCCAGTAACAACACCATCACCCAAAAATTTTGTTTTTTCCATCCCAAAATTGGTGCAACGATGGGTAACGAACATATCAAATTCTTCGAAACTACCATCATCTAAAAGCATATCAATACGCTCACGTGCTGTGTATTTTTGCTTTTTGTGCTGTGAAGCAATACGTTTCTCTCCCCCACCTAATCGAGCTTCCTCTCTTAGCTCAATAAGTTTTTTAAGTTTTTCTTGTGCACTCATGCTATTTATCTAATTTATTTTTTACCACAAAATTCTGTCAATACTCTTTGAGTTGACTTTGGATGTAAGAATCCTATTTGTAAACCTTCTGCCCCAGGGCGTGGTGCTTTGTCAATCAATCTACATCCTTCCGCAGCGGCATCATCTAATGCTTGTTGTACATCCTCCACTGCAAAAGCCATGTGATGCATACCTCCACCTGTTTTTTCCACAAACTTACCGATAGGTCCTTCTGGGTCTGTTGATTCTAACAATTCAATTTTTGTTTGTCCTACTTTGAAAAATGCAGTCTTAACTTTTTGGTCAGCTACTTCTTCAATAGCATAACACTCAAGTCCTAAAACTTTTTCGTAGAAAGGTATCGCTTCGTCTAAACTAGCAACGGCAATTCCGATGTGTTCAATGTGTGTTGGTTTCATTTCTGTATAATTTTTTGATTGTTACCAAATTTTATGCTACAAAATTACTTATTGCAATACACATATCATATTTACATGATATAGCTATGTAACATAATTCTGGAACTATTCTTAATTAATTCTTTTATATACTAACTCTATTTTAGTTTGTCATAATCTATCTTGCCTGGTGTGAATAAATTACTATTGAGTTCTGGCCAAACTAAGTCCATGTCTTTCAAGGCTCTCAAAATCACTTTTGCAACCTCGTAGGTTTTTATCCAATTCTGATCTGAAGGTATTACGTGCCATGGTACTACATTACATTCATTAATGATTCGTTCATAAAGTGCCTGATATTGTTCAAATTTCTCACGCGTTGTCCAGTCGCTATCATGGTGCTTGTAGTGTTTCCTGCGTATTTGCAAGCGTTCTAATAATCTGGTGCGTTGTTTCTCTTTAGAAACATGTAAATAAAATTTTAAAATTTTTGTATTACTTTCGTCTAATAAGCGCTCAAAAGCATTGATGTGCTCAAAACGCTTCTCAATAACATCTTTATTAATATAACCTTCGATACCTGGTACTAAAATATCTTCGTAATGTGAGCGATTGAATATTTTAATCATCCCTTTAGCAGGAACTTCCTTATGTACTCTCCAAAGAAAGTCGTAAGAATACTCTTCCTCCGTGGGGGGCCCAAATGCTTTCAATGATACACCAAATGGGGACACTTTGCTAAAAATATTACGTATAACTCCATCTTTACCAGATGCATCCAATCCTTGTAATATTATCAGTAAGCCACTCTCTTTGGCGGCATTCATCTTGATTTGCAAATCCGAAATTTCATTGAGTAAAAGCTCTGTTCTTGCTTTTATCTTTCGCTTATCGTAGCCCTCTGGAGCTCTTGTAGCAATTTGGTTTAGTTTTATCATTTAGTCAAGTATTAAATAAACAGGCAGGTGGTCTGAATAACCACCTATGTATTTTCTGCCAGTATAAGTTTTGCTAGGCAAATCGCCAAATTTTCTGTGTTTAAACATTAGCCAATCAGGACGAAAGATATACATTTCGTTATCCTTTACACCATAGCCTCTTTTATGATAACGTAATCCTTCACTGATAACCATTTGATCAAACATCCCCCAATCTCCTCTGTGATTATAAGATCCTTTCCCCTCTTTCTCTAACGAAATAGCCATATTGTAAAGGGGTGTTTGCTGTTCGTCTGTGGCTCCAAGATGTTGAGTTACACTAACATCAAAAGGGTAATCGTTAAAATCACCCATCACCAATATTTTTGCATCCTTATCATGAGCCATAATTTGATCTATTCGTGAACGAATTTTTTTAGCTACCACAATGCGCTTAGGCTCAGTTTCTTTCTGTCCCTCTCCTCTTGAAGGCCAATGGGATATAAAGATATGAAAAACATCGTTACCCTTTAAATTGCACTTTAAATATAATATGTCACGGGTGGTATCCGTCACATCAAAATCAAAATGAATCTTTATAGGCTCTTCTTCCAATATTTGAACAAAATCCTTCCTATATATACAACAAACATCAATTCCGCGTTCATCATCACTTTCATAATGCACAAAGTCATAATTGGCATCTCGTAAATGGGTGGTATTTATCAAATCCTTTAATATCCATTTATTCTCAATCTCAGCCATACCTACTAAAATAGGGCATTCGCCATACATATTTTTTATGACCTTGCTGATGTTATCTACCTTTCGATAATAACGCTGTTGTGTCCACCCTCTAAAAAAAGAGGGTAGAAAACTATCATCATTTCGATTCGGATTATCATGAGAATCAAAAAAATTTTCTGTGTTATAAAATGCGATGACACTGTTGTGTGCATCTATCAAATACTTTCCGTCTAATCTTCCTTTCATTATTTTACCCCTAATACTCCTAACAGTCCTCGAGTTATTTCTCTCGTTAACGTTCTTCCCAATTGTCTTACCATAGTATTTTTACTCATTGTTTCAAAGAAGCTTTCTTCTTTCTTTGTTCGAGACCTGCTCACTTTCTTATTCTCTTTTGTTACTGCTTGCTCTTCAGCTTTAGCAATTTTCTTCATCAATAATTCCTCCGCACTCTCTCTATTTATATTCTCTGCATACTTATCAACCAATCGCGATTGTTTCACGACATCGTTCACCTCTTTTTCAGTCAAAATATCCATACGGGTTACGGGAGCTCTCATCAATGTTGCTACCAGTGGCGTAGGAATACCTTTCTCATTCAGCGCAGTGACAAATGCTTCACCTATTCCCAAAGACGTTAACACGTCTTCTATATCGTAATATTCAGTAATTGGATAATTTTTTGCAACCTTACGAATATTCTCTCGATCTTTTGCTGTAAATGCACGTAAAGCATGTTGTATTTTTAATCCTAATTGACTTAATACTGCATCTGGAATATCTGTAGGATTTTGAGTGCAAAAAAATATTCCAACACCTTTTGAGCGAATGAGCTTGATAATACTTTCAATCTGTTCTTGTAACTCTTTACTTGCATTTTTAAAAACTAAATGTGCCTCATCTATGAAAATAGCTAATTTGGGTTTATCTAAATCACCTTCTTCTGGAAATGTCTCATAAACCTCTGCCAATAAACTCAACATAAATGTAGAAAAAAGCTTGGGTTTATCCTGGATATCTGCCAATCTGATAATTGAAACAGTGCCTTTACCATCATAGGTTGTCGTTAATAAGTCTTGTGGATCAAAAGAACGCTCTCCAAAGAAAACATCAGCTTTTTGTTGTTCTAACTCTATGACTTTCCGTAAAATTGTAGATACAGAAGCTTTAGAAATGCTACCGTATTCAGCCTTGATTTCTTTCTTGCCCTCTTCTATCATAAAACTCAACACCTTTTTCAAGTCATTAAGATCAATCAGTGGCAGTTTTTGATCATCGCAATATTTGAAAACTACTGCGACTATTCCTTGTTGTGTAGCGTTTAATCCTAAAATTTTTGAGAGTAAAGTTGGTCCAAACTCAGTAATTGTAGAGCGTAAACGCACGCCTTTATGATCAGTTAGCGTAAACAATTCTACTGGAAGCCTCTCTGGCTGATAGGGGATTCCAATCTCTCCATGTCTCCACTCTATATGTTTATTGTTGCTACCTTCAGCAGCCATTCCACTAAGATCCCCTTTCATATCCATCAGTAAAGTGGGAATTCCGTGCAATGACATTTGTTCAGCGAGAACTTGTAGCGATTTAGTTTTCCCTGTACCAGTAGCTCCAGAAATCAATCCGTGACGATTGAGTGTTTTTAACGGCACTTTTACATGAGTAGATTGTACAGGTTTACCTTCTAGCATAGCAGTTCCAAGAATAAGACTTTCTCCTTTGAAGGTATTTCCTTTATCTATATGTGCCTTAAAACTCTCTATAGTATTCATATTTACTCCTTATAATTAGCTATAATAGAGGAAATTAAATCTAAATCGAAAGAAGATTGTTCAATCTGCTCATTGCCTCTACGGAAAAACTTTTGTTTTCAAGGCATAAAAATAAAAAAAGAAGAGCAGTTTGCCCTTCTTTTTCTGTTTTATTTTTGTAGTATTTATACCTTAAAGTTCTGGTATTACCAATTTTTGTCCTGGATAAATCAGGTTTGGATCTTTTAGCATTGGTTTATTGGCTTCAAAAATAACATTGTATTTCATAGCATCACCATAAACTTCTTTAGATATTTTTGATAAACTATCACCTTTCTTCACTTCATAGAACATTTTTTCAACTTCCACATTTGCAGGTTCTTTTTCCTTAACGGTCATTTTATCTTCTACATTAGAAACACCTTCAATATTTCCAGCAGCTACAAGAACTCTATTTTTAGTTTGTAATGTATCTACTTCACCACTAACAATCACAGTTTCATCATCAACTTTTACGTCAAGACCTTTGAAACCATAATTCTTTAAATGTTGTTCTACTTTTTGCGCTTTCTCTTCAGCATTTTCTTTTCCAAATAATTTGTCTCCAGCTGACTTTATGAATGAAAATAATCCCATAGTTTTTTAATTTTTTAATTTTTTAATTTTTTAATGAATAAATAATGTTTTGCCTAAATAAAAGCAAATTCTATACCACATTTATAGCCCTGGACAAAAAGCAATAATTTTTTTATCTATTGGATGAGTCCCAAAATCATTCTTAAAATGCGAAGCAAATTTATCAGCTAATTTCCTGGCTTCTTTTTCATAAGCACCTTTATCTTCCCAACTTTTTACCGGATTTAAAATTTGTGAAGGCACACCGGGGCAATTTTTTGGAATTGATAGATCAAAATAGTTTTCTCTTTCGAATTCAACATTTTCCAATAATCCTTCGTTGGCTGCCCGAACCATGGCACGTGTATATTTTAAGCTGATGCGCTCACCACCTTTGCCATAGACACCACCTATCCATCCTGTGTTCAGCAAATAAACATTCGTATTGTATTTTTCCATCTTATCTCCCAGCAACTTCATATATATTGAAGGTCTTGAAGGCATAAATGGTTCTCCGAAAAAGCGTGAAAATGTTGCTATTGGTTCTGTAATACCACTTTCAGTACCTGGAATTTTGGAAGTGTACCCCATTAAAAACCACAATTTAGCTTGGTCTATTTCCAGTTTTGAGATTGGAGGTAATACTCCGCAGGCATCGGCTGTGAGGAATAGGATTGTTCTGGGATGACCTGCTTTTGATGCACTTTGAGCATTTTCTAATACATTGAGTGGATAAGAAGCACGACCATTCACCGATAATCTTTCATCAGATAGATCTACTCTGCCATTAGGATAGACCATCGTATTTTCCAGTATTGCTCCATTTTTCAGGTGATTTTTTTCTTCAAATAGAGCACGATAGATTTCAGGCTCTCTCTCCTCAGTTAAGTTTAGAGTTTTTACATAACATCCATTTTCAAAATTATACACTCCATTGTCACTCCAACCATGTTCATCATCGCCCAGGAGCTTACGCGTAGGCTCAGTAGATAGTGTCGTTTTCCCCGTGCCAGATAATCCTAGAAAAATGGAAACATTTCCTTTGTCATCTACATTTGCTGAGCAATGCAGGGGCAAGATATTATGATGAGGCAAATAAAAGTTCATAGCTGTAAATGCCAATTTCTTTACTGTCCCCAGATAAGATGAACCTATGACAATCCCCACCCGTTTGGTAAAGTCTGTCGCAATTACCATAGAGGAATTATTATTCAACAGCCCGGGATACTTATTACTATCAATTTTATCATAAGGCAACACTATAATCTTAAATTCCCCATTGAATACAGAGTCTTCTATTCCATCTGGAATATCTCGAAACATATTGTATGTAAATAAACTTACTAGCGGACTACTGCTGATGGTATCAACTTGCAGAGCATATCCTTCATCTGCTCCAATAGCTCTATTAGTTACATAAATCTCTTTCTTTGTTGATAGAATTTCTAGTGCATTATCATAAAGTCTACAAAAAGTGTCTGAACTTAATGGTTTGTTACTTTTACTTTTCCAATCTATGGTATTATGAACTTCAAGGCTGTCAACGATATAAGTATCAGCAGGACTACGCCCAGTTGAGTTATCAGGGCTCCAAGTTGCTACACAACCATGCTCGGTCTTAATAGCTTCCCCTCTGTCAATAGACTTGGTGATGGTATATTCTCTTCTAGGGTTTATTATGACCTTTTCACTATTATCGAGGACATGGTTAAGCTCCTCTAATAAACTTTTTGTTTTGTACTCCATTCAATTTAATTCTTAAAACTACAACGTTTGCGGACTACAAAAATAAGACATTTATTTAAAAATAATGCTCTACAACATATTTTTTTCAGAAAATAAAATCTTTTAGGTTAAAAATATATTAATTTCTGTGCTGTGGTCTCAACAAATCAAACACTGTTTTTACAGGATTGAAAGTAAAGTCTGGAACCTCAACAAAGATTGTATTCCAGTGTGCCATAGCACCATTCCAAAGTCCAGGAAGCTCTAATGCTTTTAAGTTTCGTCCTTTTAAAGATTTTTCTGTGATAAAGCCTGCTTGCTCATCTACAAACTGCATTAAATCAAAGTCATTGCCTTTGTAATCTTTCACTCCACAAACAAGATCTACAGGGTTAAAATGAGTTGATTGTTCAAAAACCTCACGTTGCTTATCATCTTTTAGATTGATTTGTGAACTTTCCACGATTTGTAGGCTGACGTTACCTTTGGTATCTTCTACTAAGAAAGGACCACCGCCCGGTTCTCCTTCATTGATGACCATACCACACACACGTAATGGTCTATTCAATATTTGTTTAAGTTGTTGTTTTACGTTCTTTTGCTCCTCAAACTCATAGCATAATTCTTCGCGTATAAACTTTGCAATTGACTTCAGCTTTCTGTCAGAAGGTTCTGCATCTAGATCCTCCAGATATTTAAATATTTTATTTTGATATTTTAATAAAACTCCACCAAGTAGTTGTTCATAATATGCATTCTTTTCTTTCATACTATTTGGAACAACATTGTCAATATTTTTTATGAACAAAATAGCGGAATCCACATCATTGAGATTGTGGATAAGTGCCCCATGACCACCTGGTCGGAAAATCATATTGTCATCATCATCACGCAAGGGTTCATTACTTCGGGTAACAGCAACGGTATCCGTTGAGGGTTTCTGGTATGAGAAAGTCACCTCTATATCAATATCATGACGATCTTTAATTCTCTTAACATAATAATCTGCAATTTTTTCAAATTCATTTAAAAACTCCTCAGAGATAGTGAAATGTACTTTGTATTTTTTCATATCCTCAAACAAATAAAGTGAGGATACTAAATGCTCACCAACTGGTGTACGGGTTTTTTCTTCATAACGATGAAACTGTATTAAAGCTTTCGGAAGAAAACCTAGTCCTAAACCTTTATTAGTCAATAGTACATCCAATACTTTGATGTATTCATGTTTTTCCAATAAACGCTCCAAAGATTCATTTTCTTGGGCAAAACAAGCTTGTTTTAAATCTTCATAAAATGGATATTCTTCCAAAGTCTCAAAAAATGTGAAAACACTGTCCGTTTTTGTGTCAGCAATAAATTTTTCATATTCTTCAGACTTGCCTTTATAAGAATCTTTAAATTCAAACAGTTTCTTAAACATTCGAGTTGCTGCTCCTGATGCAGGAACAAATTTCATCATATCATATTTTTTTGCTTCTTTTTTGAAAATTGCAACAAAATCATCTTCTTCCTCGTCTGAATATTTTTTAATACCATTAGCTGTAGTAGCTGCTCCTACAATATTTAATGCTGGGAAACCGTTCTCAAATTTTTCGATTTGTTTCTCAAAGGTTTTTTCTGAAATTCCTTTTGATTTAAGTAAGGAAAGATCTTTTTCCGACAGATTCATAAATACAATGTTTTTGAAGTTTGTTGAACTACCAAGTTACATAATTATTCTAATTTACCCATAAAAATACTTGTAAAAGCTTACTTTTGCTGTCATAATTATCTAAGCTATGCCAAAGCAACCCTATAACGATTACGGATCACATTTGAAATCGATTTTTCAAAGACGGTTACAGAAACTGTCCGTTGATGCAGGTTTTACGTGTCCAAATATTGATGGTACAAAAGCACGTGGTGGCTGTACTTATTGTCTAAATCATAGCTTTAAACCTAGTTATTGTAAGCCTAAAAAAAGCATTAGAGAACAATTAGAAGAGGGGAAAAAATTCTTTGCCCACAAGAGTGATGAGCAAGACTACATTGCCTACTTCCAATCCCATACAAATACCTACGGAGATATTGACTTATTGAAAAGTTTATACGAAGAAGCACTTGCTGTGCCACAGATAAAAGGTTTAGCAATTTCTACCCGACCTGATTGTATTGAAGATGACGTTCTAGAGTATTTAAATGAATTATCACAAAAATATTTTATAACTATCGAATTAGGTGTGGAAAGTTGCAATGATAAAGCGCTGGAGTTTATCAATAGGGCACATGATTATGCTGAGGCTGAGAAAGCGATTCATCGTATTGCTGAAGCCGATAAAATTCACTTAGGAGCACACCTCATCATGGGATTGCCTTATGATGATTTAGAACAGTGCAAAGAGAATGCTTTAAAATTGGCAGAGCTACCGATTACAACCTTGAAATTCCATCAACTGCAAATATTAAAAGGGACGGTAATGGCTAAGCAGTATGAGAAGAATCCAGAACTTTTTAATCTTTTTGATGAGTCCTCCTATTTATCTTTGTGTATTGATATTATTGAAAATATGAATCCTCATGTTTATCTGGAACGTTTTCTAAGTCAAGTGCCTCCGAATCTACTTGTCGCACCCAAGTGGAACAGGGTGAAAAACTACCAATTTGCACATAAATTACAAAATGCTTTAAAGAAACGTAATACTTATCAAGGTATTTATTATTAAAAAAGGAGTCTCTATACAGAAACTCCTTTAGGAAACCTCATTCTAAGCATTAATACGTAGCTTTGATAATCTCTTTAACATCATTTGGGGTAACACTTTTGTTCTCACCAATACCTTCCCAACCTCGCTCACTGAATCGTTTTTCAATAGTCTCAGCCGTTCCTTCATAATCATCTGTATAATCAGATAATCTAGTATCTACTCCCAAAGAGTGATAGAATGACTCCGTCTTATTAATCGCTTGTTTTGCCTTGTCTTCAAGGCTTCCTTCGCCTATGTTCCATACTCTTTCAGCATATTGAGCTAACTTTACTTTCTTGCTCTCAAACGTATGTTCATAATAGCGTGGCCCTACTATAGCCAGGGTACGAGCGTGATCGATTCCATAAAGAGCTGTCAACTCATGACCAATACCATGCACTCCCCAATCTGTAGGTACTCCTTGGGCAATCAAACCATTCAAAGCCATTGTGCAAGACCACATAAAGTTTGAAGCCATTTTATAATCCTTAGGGTTTTCAATGACTTTTTCTCCTACTTCAACTAATGTCTGTAAGATACTTTCTGCAAAATGATCTTGAAGAATTGCATCAGTCGGATAGGTTAAATACTGTTCTAATACGTGATTGAATGAATCTACCACACCGTTGGCTAATTGACGTTTTGGTAATGAATGAATCACCGTAGGATCTAGAATAGAACATTGTGGATATAACAATGGCGAGCCAAAAGAGTGCTTATCCTTTGTTGAGCGACGAGAAATCACTGCTCCTGAATTCATCTCAGAACCCGTTGCAGGTAAAGTTAAAACTGTTGAAAAAGGAACAGCTTCATGAATTTCTTCGCCCTTAGCCAAAATATCCCATGGTTCTTCTCCTTTATAGTTGACCGCAGCAGCAATAAATTTTGCTCCATCAATTACCGAACCTCCTCCTACAGCCAGAATATAATCTAACTTTTCTTTACTGATAAGTTCGACAGCTTCCATCAACACTTCATACTCCGGATTCGCAGGCACTCCGCCAAACTCCACTAACGTTCGACTGCCTAACGCTTCCATAACTTGATCATAAATGCCGTTTTTCTTGATGCTACCACCACCGTAAAGCATTAGAATTTTAGCATCAGTTGGTATTTCATCAGATAACTTAGCAATCTGCCCTTCGCCAAAAATTATCTTCGTAGGGTTTTTATAGATAAAGTTTTTCATTATTCTTCTTTTAATGAAAGATTTACCTCAATATTACCTCGAGTTGCATTAGAATAAGGACAAACTTGATGCGCTTTCTCAAGCAACTCCTGGGCTTCCTCTCGAGAAACACCTTTTATATCTGCTTCTATATCTACAGCCAATTCAAAACCTCCATTGCCATTATCACCAATGCTCACTGCCGTGGTGATTGCTGAGCTCTCCAATTTAGTTCTTGACTTTTTAGCCACTAAATTTAGAGCACTGCCAAAGCAGGCTGCATAACCTGCTGCAAATAATTGCTCAGGGTTGGTGTATTCACCACCTTTGCCTCCCATTTCTTTTGGCACCTCAACTTTAAAATCTAATACTCCGTCTTCTGATTTTACTCTTCCTTCTCTACCGCCTGTTGCGGTTGCTTTTGTAGAGTATAACTTTTTCATGATTCGTTTTTTTTAATATGTTAATAAACTGTTTTATCTAATTACTATTTCTACATTTCATCGCGGAAAATAATATGATGCCCAGACTTAAATAATGCACCATCATACATTGCTTTAGCCAGATTTGTAGCAGAAATAGCTTTATATTTCTTTAATTTTCCAATTAATAGAGGATTGAATACTTTCGCAATCCGAATACCTATTTTCTCTCCTATCCGATTTTCTTCTCGTTCTCCATATATAAAAGAGGGTCTGTAGATAAGTGTATTTTTTATCGCTGATGCCAAAACCGCCTCTTCCATTTGTCCTTTTGTTTTATTATAGAAAATATAACTACCCTTATCAGCGCCTAAGGCTGAAATAACAACAAATGTTCCGATTTTATTTTTCGAAGCTAACCTAGATGCAGTTGAAGGAATACCATAATCTATCGCTTTGTATTTTTTCTTATCAGGAGTCTTCTTTTTAGTAGTTCCGATACAACAAAACACTACATCACCATAAAAAGAGGATTCTTGCTCTTCTAGTTCTAACAAGTCACAGATAGTCTCCTGCAGTTTGCTGTGTTTTACACCAGTTGGTCTGCGTGTATAGACTTTTATTTTATCATATTCGGCACTATTTAACAATAGCTCTAATAAATGCCTCCCTGTTAGACCTGTACCACCAAGAAGTATTGCCGTTTTTGCCATCATGTTCAAATTAATTGATAAATATATCAAGATAATTTACCGCTAAAATTATGCCAATACCTCATTCTTTAACAATTTTTAGATTTAAATAATGTCAATTCTCTTTCTTATATATAGAGAAATTTCAAAATGATATAAATAGAACCAGAACTAATGGCTAATAAATGTGAAGGTAATGTTATCATTTTATGCTAATTTTATTTCAAAAGCACTTATCATACAAAATCATAAAATACATTATTATAGTAAAAATCACATAAGTTGTTGAGAGATAAAATCATAGGTTATAGCTCTTTTTGGCAGTCTTTAGCCAGACGATGCGTAACACCTAAAATCACCCAAAAAAATTTAGTTTTTTTCTATATCGATATAGATATTTGCTTAATCATTTTTTTGAAAATTAGCAAACATTATCTCTAATTCTGTATCAGAATTTAGTCAGTAATGAAATTAATTCATAACAAATTTAGAGTTAAACCTTTTAAACATGAGAGCAATGAAAACAATTAAATTAACACTTTTATTAGTTGTTGCAACACTAACTGGTGTGTTCGCACAAAAAACCAAGTCCGGAACTATTATCACCAGACAATCATGCACTAGTGATGATTGATCATGAAGGACAAATGGCATTTGCCGTTAATGTCATCGATCCAGTAGTTTTACGCAACAACGTGGGAATAGTTGCTGGTGCAACTAAGATTTTTAAAATCCCTACCGTGGTAACAACTATTGCTGAGAAAAGCTTCAGTGGTCCAGTATTCCCTGAAATTCAGGAGTTCTACCCAGACCATAGCAAGTATATTGATAGAACTACGATGAATACATGGGAAGATGTAAATGCGCATAAAGCAATTACTGGTCTTAATAAGAAAAAACTTGTAATGGCAGGCTTATGGACAAGTGTATGTATAGTAGGTCCTGTTATGTCAGCTTTGAATGATGGATATGATGTATATGTGATAACAGATGCATCAGGTGACGTATCAAAAGAGGCGCATGATATGGCTGTACAGAGAATGGTACAAGCAGGAGCAAAACCGATTACATCTCTACAATATTTATTAGAGTTACAACGTGACTGGGCTAGAGCTGAAACTTATGAGCCAGTAAACCTATTAATCATGAGATTTGGTGGTGCTTATGGTATTGGCGTACCATACTCAAGAGAAATGCTAAAACATTAATAATATTCAAATTTTGAGGCTCTTGTCCTTTACATAAAGGACAGGAGCTTTTGTAATTCAAATTAAAAAAATATGAAGAAATTATTATATTTAATTATCACGACATTACTAATTGTTTCTTGTAAAGAAAACAATTCTAGTGAAAGTTCTGATTCTGCAGATTTAATTGTAACTAATGCCAAAGTCGTTGTGATGGATAATGCCCGCACTATTGCTGAGGCTATTGCTGTAAAAGACGGTAAGGTTTCATCAACAGGTACATCTGAAGAAGTACTAAAACTTAAAGGTGATAATACAGAAACAATTGATGCCAATGGGAGAACCCTTATTCCTGGTCTTAATGATTCACACTTACACCTTACTAGAGGCGGGCGTTTTTTCAATGCTGAATTACGCTGGGATGGTGTAAAATCATTGAAACGTGCTCTTGAAATGCTAAAAGAACAAGCAGCACGTACTCCTAAAGGACAATGGGTACGTGTAATTGGTGGCTGGAGTCCATATCAGTTTGAGGAAAATCGTTTCCCAACAGTAGAAGAAATTAACGAAGCCACAGGAGATGTACCTACATTCGTATTATCCCTTTACAGTAGAGGCTGGTTAAACAAAGCCGGTTTAGAAGCGATGAACATTGATGAAAACACTAAAGCTCCAGAAGGAAGCAGATTTGAAAAAGGCCCAGACGGTAAATTAACTGGTGTACTTTTAGCAGAACCAAATCCGGGCATTTTATATCCTAGAATTGGCGGGCTACCTCCATTGAGCCAAGATGAAATGGTGAATAGTACAAAACATTTCTACAAAGAGTTGAACAAGTTTGGACTAACAAGCGGAGTTGATGCAGGTGGTGGTGGTCATAAATTTCCAAAAGATTATGTAGGAACTAAAGCTTTAGCTGAAGATGGCGATATGTCAATGAGAATCTCTTATTATTTATTTCCTCAAAACTAAGGAGCTGAATATGAAGAATTTCAAGAATGGATGGCAAATAACACTGTAGGTAAAAATGAAGCTTTACACTTAGATCATGGTTATGAGTTAGAAGGTGGTGGTGAATTTTTAGCTTGGAGTGTCGGTGATTTTGAAAACTTTTTAGCTCCTCAACCATTTTTGGAAGATAGACCAACTTGGAGAGAAGATTTGACTAAAATATTGAGATTACATGCTGAAAAAGGATGGCCATTTAGAATTCATGCAACCTATGGAGAAACTATTGCAGATATCCTAGACGTTATTGAAGAAGTAAATGAAGAAACCAATGGCGAACTTGTTGCCAATCGTTGGTTAATAGACCATGCAGAAACTATTAAAGATAGTGAATTGTCACGTATAAAAGCCCTTAATGGTGGTATAGCAGTACAATCTAGAATGGTATTTGCCGGAGAATTTTTCGTAGAACGATATGGAGAAACGAAAGCGCAACATGCACCTCCAATCAAGAAAATGATAGATATGGGTATCCCTGTTGGTGCTGGTACCGATGGTACTCGTGTAGCAAGTTACAATCCTTGGCCAGCATTGTATTGGTTGGTAACAGGAAAAACAGTTGGCGGTTTGCAATTAGCTGCTGAAGATAATAAACTAACACGCGAAGAGGCGCTTTCACTTTATACTCACGGCAGTGCATGGATGTCTAAAGAAGAAGATGTAAAAGGAACTTTAGAAGATGGAATGTATGCTGATTTTGCAATTCTTTCTGATGATTACTTCTCAGTTCCAGAAGAACAAATTAAAGATTTACAATCAGTCTTAACTGTAGTAGATGGCAAAGTAGTTTATGGTGCGGAAGAATATTCCAATATGAATCCATCACTTCCAGCGATTATTCCTGATTGGTCTCCAGTTAAGTATTACGGAGGCTATCAAACTAAATAATAGTTTTTAAAGATTGTTTTAATAGAATACTAATTTGAATGGGATAGGGATTACAAACCTATCCCATTTTCATATTGCAAAAAAATAACATCTAATCTTGTTTAGAATCAGATTTTTATTTTATTTTTAATCATATCTCAATATTGTAAACATGAAAAAGCTTATCTCTCTTTTTGGACTACTTCTTAGCGCCTATTTTCTTTACGCTCAAAAAGAAAGGAATACATTATCTTTCGAACTCTTACGCCAAAACGATAGCATACATATTATCTCTAAGGAAAATTTTTATCATAGAATGAAATCCATTCCATTAGGGAATAATACTAAATTAAGTTTTGGAGGTAGTTACCGTTTCCAGTCAGAACATTTCATAAATGAGAATTTCGTAAAAGATATAGCTCCTACACAAAGCTGGCTATTGCATAGAGGTATGTTACATGCCGATTTGAAGTTTCATTCAAAATTTCAATTATTTGCAGAACTTAATTCAAGCCTTACTTCAAATAAGCAACATATTTCTCCTGTTGATGAAGATGAGTTATATGTTAATCAATTATTTATCAAATATGATTTTAATAAAGATTGGCACATACTTTTGGGCAGGCAAAACATGAGATTGGGCAGTGCTCGGTTAGTAGATGTTCGTGAAGGTCCTAATGTGCGTTTGTCGTTTGATATGGCAGAGTGGCAATACCATAGTGAGAATACTACTGTTACGGGTTTTTACGCTATCCCGGTGCAACAAAAGCAGGGTGTTTTCGACAACGATGCTTTAAATACAGATGAAACACTCTTAGCGCTTTACTGGACACAGTTATGGAATAAAAACAATACTACTGATATCTATATTTTATACAAAAATGAGCTTAATAAAGAATGGGATTCTGATACAGCAAATGATAAAAGAGCTTCTTTTGGGTTGAGAATGTTTGGGCAATGGCATGGAATAGATTATAACAATGAGTTTATTTACCAAACAGGAAAATTCGGAGAAGCTACTATCAATGCTTTCGCGATATCATTAAATTTAGAAAAAGAATTTAAAACGCTTCATCCATTCACTTTTGGGGTAAAAGCAGACGTTATCAGTGGAGATGACAGAGCTGATGATAACTCATTAAATACATTTGATGGGCTGTATCCCAGAGGAGTTTATTTTGGTAAAGTTGCTTACTTCGGTCCTTCGAATCTAATCGCTATCCATCCTTCAATATCAAGTAAAATTGGTAGAGTAACTGTAAATATGGACTATGTTGCTTTTTGGCGTTATTCTACTAAAGACGGAGTCTATGATCCTCCTTTAATCTTAAGTTTCCCATCTGATAATAGCGAGAAGTTTATTGCAAATCAAGTTGGTGCGTCTTTTAGCTATCAATTCAATAACTATCTAAATATGGAATTGGAGTCAAACCTTATATTTCCCGGTAGCTTTTTGAAAGAAAGTGGTCATAACAAAACTTTATCCCATTTTGTATTCACTCTGGGATTCCAATTTTAATAAAACAATTCCAGCTCATTTATCAGAAGCAAAAAAAGCAGTGTTCTCTAAAAGATAACACTGCTATTGTTATAGAAAAATAAGATTTTACTTTTCAAGAGCTTCTAATATCTGCTGTGTATGCTCTTTCGTTTTTACTCTCTTAAATATTTTGATGATTGTCCCATCTTCATCAATGATAAAAGTCGTACGCTTCACTCCCATATATTTTCTACCGTACATATTTTTTTCACCCCAAACGCCATATTTCTCCAATATTTCTTTATCAGTATCAGCAATCAGATTAAAAGATAGATTATGCTTTGCAATAAATTTCAGGTGAGACTCAATAGAATCTGGACTCACACCTAAGACTTCAAATCCTTTTGAAGTAAGTTCAGCATAGTTATCATTTAGATTACATGCTTCAGCAGTGCAACCAGCAGTATTATCTTTTGGGTAGAAATACAATATCAACTTCTTGCCTTCGTAATCCGATAATTTTATTAGCTTATCATCTTGATTTTTCCCTTCAAAATAAGGTGCTTTGTAGCCTTCTTTTAGTTGTGTCATTAGTTCATGTTTTACAGTTTACACCCAAAGTTACAAAAATTATAGGAACAAAAAAGGACAGCAGCATTGAACTGATGTCCCTTTATGGATTGTTGAATAAATTAAGCTATAACTAACTATTTCTTATGTCTTGGCTCGTCAGATACAGTTAATTTCTTACGTCCTTTCGCACGTCTAGCAGCTAAAACAGAGCGTCCTCCTACAGATTCCATTCTAGCTCTAAAGCCATGCTTATTTTTTCTCTTTCTATTCGATGGTTGAAATGTTCTTTTCATCTTATCTTAATTTTACGATTTTTCTTTCCTAAAGCGTGTGCAAAAGTAGGTAATTTTTCTGTAAGTGAAAAACTTAACTTTATTTTTCTTCGCTTTTCTCTTTATTCTTATTATCTGGTTTGTCTAAAAGCACCTTTCTAGAGAGCTTCAATTTTCCAGTATTTTCCTCAATTCCGATTAATTTCACATCAATCATTTGTCCTTCTTTCAGATAATCTTCTACATTCGTCACTCTCTCATGAGCAATCTCAGAAATGTGCAACAAACCATCTTTACGTGGCATGATTTCTACAAATGCTCCGTACTTCATAATAGAACGTACTTTCCCATTGTAAACTTTACCAACCTCTAAGATACCTGCAGCATCACGGACACGTTTTGTAGCAGCCTCAATGGTAGCTTTGTCTGTAGCAGCTATTTCTACCACACCATGGTCATCTTCTTCACGAATAACCACAACGGCACCTGTTTCTGCTTGTATTTCTTGAACTACTTTCCCTCCCGGACCGATTACTGCACCGATAGCATCTTTAGGGATTTCTATAGCTACAATACGTGGCGCATTTGGTTTGTAATCATCACGAGGTTCAGCCAAAGTTTCAGCCAATTTATCTAAAATGTGCAGACGACCTTCTTTTGCTTGTAATAATGCTTTCTCTAGCACTTCATAAGACAAACCATCTACTTTGATATCCATCTGCGTAGCAGTGATACCATCACGAGTACCCGTTACTTTAAAGTCCATATCTCCTAAGTGGTCTTCATCACCTAGAATGTCTGAAAGAACAACATACTTTCCAGATTTTGAATCAGTAACCAATCCCATAGCAATACCGGAAACAGGTTTTTTCATCTGTACCCCAGCATCCATTAATGCCAATGTCCCAGCACATACTGTTGCCATTGAAGAAGAACCATTGGATTCTAAAATTTCAGAAACAACCCGAACTGCATAAGGAATTTCCTCTGGAATCATTGTTTTCAATGCACGGAAGGCAAGATTACCATGCCCAACTTCTCTACGACTAACTCCTCTATTTGGACGAGCATCACCGGTAGAAAATGCAGGGAAGTTATAATGCAATACAAATTTTTCATTATCTTGAATCAATACATCATCACGACGTTTCTCGTCCATACTTGTACCTAAAGTAACTGTTGTCAATGATTGCGTCTCGCCTCGTGTAAAGATTGCTGATCCATGTGTCCCAGGAAGATAATCAACTTCTGACCATATCGGACGAATCTCATCCATCTTACGACCATCTAAACGTATCTCTTCTGCAAGCATCATATTACGAACAGCATCTTTCATCACATCATGAAAGTATTTTTTAATCAAAGCATCTCGTTGCTCGTCCTCTTCTTCAAATTGTGCTTTAAAGTCTTCTTCTACTTGGTGAAATAATTCGCTACGCAAATGCTTATCGGCGTTCGCTTGACGTGCTACTTCATAGGCTTTATCATAAGTCTCAGCTTGTACTTTAGCCTTTAACTCTTCATCATTATTTTCGTGGTTATATTCTCTTTTTTGAGTTTTACCAACAGCCTCCGCTAATTCTATCTGAGCACGGCACTGTTTTTTTATCGCTTCGTGAGCAAATTTGATAGCTTCTAGCATTTCTTGTTCAGAAACTTCTTGCATTTCTCCCTCTACCATCATGATATTGTCTTCCGTTGCGGCTACGATAATATCCATATCTGCTTTTTCCATCGCAGAAAATGGAGGATTTAATACCAATTTACCGTCAATTCGTGCCACGCGAACCTCTGACATTGGAGCTGCAAACGGCACATCAGACACAGCAATGGCTGCAGATGCGGCCAAACCAGCCAAAGCATCAGGCTGTGTATCCTCATCAGCTGAAAACAATGTTACATTAACGAAAGTTTCTGCATGGTAATCTTCTGGAAACAAAGGTCTTAAGGCTCTATCAATTAAGCGAGCAATCAAGATTTCATAATCAGAAGGTCGTCCTTCTCTTTTCAAAAATCCCCCCGGGAAACGTCCTAAGGCAGCAAATTTTTCTTTGTAGTCAACAGATAATGGCATGAAATCCACATCTGGTCTAGCTTCTTTTGCGGAAACAATGGTTGCCAACAACATTGTGTCACCCATTTTTAACATTACGGAACCATCAGCTTGTTTAGCTAATTTCCCGGTTTCCAATGTGATGGACCTCCCATCACCTAAGTCGATTGTTTTGTTTACGACATTTAACATATATATTTTATTTTAAGCGTGTAACGGACCTACAATGCTGTGCCCAAGCCCTATATAAAGCAACAAAGCCATAATATACATTATGGCTCTGTAATTCTTATTCTTGATTATCGACGTAATTCCAGCGCCTTAATAATAGCACGGTATCTTTCGATATCTTTTTTCTTCAAATAATCTAAAAGATTTCTACGCTTACCTACTAATGATTGTAGGGCCTTCTGCGTACTGTAATCTTTTCTGTTTTTCTTTAAGTGTTCTGTTAAGTGAGCAATACGGTAGGAAAATAAAGCGATTTGCCCTTCAGCAGAACCTGTATCTTTATTAGACTTCCCGTACTGCTGAAAAAGTTCTTGTTTTTTTTCAGCTGATAAATACATAAAATTCTAATTTTAAATTTGTTAACTAATTATTTATTAATTGAACGACAAAGGTAATAACTATTTACCTAAATGCCTAATTCTTTAAAATTTATAACGTTGATCCGTGATCTCTGCATTTTCATACAATGCTTGATAAGCCATTTGTACTCTTTGCCTCAACATATTATTATATAGTAATGTTGCTTGCTCTGAATTAGATGACGCTGTTTTATCAACAGTAACATCTGAAAGCACGAATACACCTTGATTACCTTTTATCGGTTGTGAAAGATTCGTTGAATTGTCAGTAAATATTGCACTGGCTACTACAGCGGGCTCTTGTCCTAAACCTGAAACGAAACTGTTATTAAAGGTAGCATTGGTAGCTTCTTGTATTTCGAGTCCTTCCTTAGTTGCTAGTGCATCTAAAGTATTTGCAGAGGCTATTGAGTTTGCTAACTCTTCTTTTAAAACCTGAGCTTTTTTATCTTTTCGTAATTGATTTTTAATATAATCAGCAACTTTCTCATCATCTATTGATGCATATTCTCCTTCACGTATCTTCTTAAGTCCTGCTATAATATAGCTATCTTCCATTTCAAAAACGGTAGAATTATTGTTATTCACTATTAACTTATCTTCATCCTCAGCTTTGAAAGCTGCTCTTACTAGTTCTTTTGAATTGTCCACATCAGGCAGTCCCATTGAAGCAGCGGTAAAAGTCGATTCGTTTACAATAATATTCTTTTCTTTAGCTACAGCTCTTAATTCATCTATAGAATTTGCACTCTCAGCTATGTGGCGTGCTTCTGTTAATGCCAACTGGAAGGTTTTATTGCTTGCAGAAGTTTCTTTGGTGATGGTAGCTAGTTGCACATTCTTATTCAAAGCACTTCTTTTTGCTACTTTTATAATATGTGTGCCGAATTGTGTATTTACAGTTGTTAACTTTCCAGCCTCAGTTTCAAAAGCAGCTTGTTCAAATGTTGGAACCATCATTCCTTTTTTGAACCAACCTAAGTCACCGCCATTTACAGCAGAATTCTTGTCAATAGAATTAGCTTTAGCAAGAGTCTCAAAATCAGCACCTTTTTCTAAAAGATTCATCAAGCTGTCAACTGTTTGCTGGGTATTTTCTGCTGGAGCTACTAAAATGTGACTTGCTCTTACAGAATCAGGCAACATTTTGGTATCTGCTACTCGAGTTAATTGTAAAGTCAACCCATCACCATAAGGCCCATAAACACCTTCATTTCCTGAGAAAGCAAATGCGGCCAACTCAGCATCCTGAATTTCATCTTCTTTTAAATAGCGCCCGTTGGGTTGAATTTCAGAATTTACAGATGCAAAGCGTAAGGGTTGTTTTGCATTGGCAAATTTATCTTTCATATCCTCGATGACCTTCGTAGCATATGCTTTATCTTCATCAGAAGGTTCTACATCTATTTTTACGTAAGCAATCTCTCGTGAGGGTACTTGCTTAAAGAGTTCCTTATGCGTGTTATAGTAATCTTTAATTTCTGAATCACTTACATTAACGGTACTATCAGCAATGGTTGTGTAGCTACGCATAATGTACTTAAAACTCACTTTACCCTCTACATTTGATTCGCTAATAAGATTTTTAGTCGCTTTCAAGCCTTGAGATAATAAAGTAAAGTATTTTTCATTGGCCCGTTTTTCTTTGATATATTCTTTAAAACGATCTAACTGCGCCTTACTGGCAGGGTCATTGGATGCCTCTGTCTCTGCTACTAAAGCCGCAATCTCACTAGCTGAGGCGGAGCCAAAAGCTTGCTGTATCGTATTGTCAGTTTTATTTGTGAAAATATGAGAAAGTTCATCTGGAGTAACTTTAACACCTAATTCCTCCATCTCTTTCCCAACAATCTTACGCTCTACCATTTGGTTCCACGTCTGAAGCTCTAATGCATTTCTATCACTTGAAGACAATCCGCCTCTCTGACTCTCAGCTTCCTGAATATTAATTCCTACCTGTTTTCTATAATCTTCATATGATATAGGTTCTCCGTCTATTTCTCCCACCATATTTGCTGATTGTGCAAAATAGCTTGAACTATTTTGGATAGCATCTCCAACTATAAAAGCAAATAAAGCTATGCCGACAATAAGCATCAATAATGTTCCTCTGTTTCTAATTTTCTGTAATGTAGCCATTAGGTTCTTCTTATTTGTATTCTTAAAACTTGCCAAAAGTACAAAAAAAATCTATACTTTAACTAAAATAAATTTAGGAAAGAAATGGAAAAAGGTCGCAAAAGTTTTATTTTGCAACCTTCTATAATCGTATATTCTAATGAGATAAATTACATGCAATGCATAAATTTCTCTACGATAATCTTAATTCCTTCTTCATCTCCTTGTAAGCGCTCACTTAATTGCTGATCGTTATAAGCTTTTAATTTTTGAGCGGTACTTTCTATCAATCCTGCTGGGAAAAATCCAAATTGTTCGAAAATATTACGTTTTGCTAACAATACCTCGCCGGATTCATAGCAATTACCGGGTAATTCTTCTAATTTCTTTAAATTCTCTTTAAAATCTTCACTGAAAATATTCATAGATGCAAAAGTTTGATCAGCTAGTTCTAAGGCATTATCCATTTTCAAACCATGCAGTGTTGCTGTAATAAGTCCAGCCATTAATAAATAAACATCAGCTGATCCGTCAGGCACACGAAATTCAACTGTTTGACGAACCACGCCTTGTGGAGCATCAGCTGTTTCATTCGGATTAGCAATTTTTGCCATATCAACATTTGCACTCCAGCCCAGTGGCACGCGCACTAATGCAGATCTATTTCTATACCCCCAGCAAACATAGGTTGGTGCCTCCTGTCCCGGAACAAGGCGTAAATAGGCTGTTGGTACAGTATTTCCAAATGCTGTTAATGCTCCTGCCGCATCTAAAATACCTGCTATCATTTTCTTGGCTTCGGTTGATAATTCACCATCTTTAAGCATGATATTTTTACCCTCATCTTCTAATTGCATATGAAAATGCAATCCACTGCCTGCCTTTCCTTCTGTAATTTTAGGTGCCCAACTGATCATTAAACCTTCTCTATCACAGATTTTTCTTAAAATCCATTTTGTCAGAATCAAATGCTCAATAGCTTGTTCTGGTTCTTCTGCTAAGAATTCAATTTCATGTTGTTCATACAAATAATCATCAGTAGTAAAAGTTCCCACTTCAGAATGTCCATATTTGACCTTACCTCCACATAACACCAACAAATCCATCGCTTCTTGTCGGATGTATTCGTATTTAGTAAATGGAGAAGAGCTATGATAGCCTTTTTGATCATTATCAGGGTATAAATCCTCTACAGAACCTTTTATATAATATTCTAACTCGCCCAATGTCTTAAATACATAGCCTGTTTCTTTCTTAAAATATTCATACGTTTTTTGTAAAACATATTCCGGAGAGCTTTCTAAAGGTTTGCCATCAGGTGTGAAAAATGAACATAAAATATCCAAGGTTGGCAACTCTGAAAATGGATTCACAAATGCAGTACGGTATTTTGGTATCACATATAAATCACTAGATGCGTGGTCTATATAAGAGAATAAACTAGATCCATCTACACGCTCCCCAAAAGTAAGAATATCTTCCAGATGCTGTTTATTCGTTGGAGCAAAATTTAAGGTTTTCAGTTTACCGTCTTCTCCTACATAACGAAAATTCAAAAGACCAATACCATTGTCTTCCATAAATTTAATGATGTCGTCTCTTTTGAATTCTGAAGAAGGTTTGCCTAAGTATTGTTCTAAAGAATTCGCTGTTAATGTATTTTGATTCATATGTTTATGTTTATGTTTGATTTTGTTTATGATTGCCCCAAAGGTAAAGTAAAAATTCTGTACATGATTATTCTTAATTGCATTTTTTTACATTATTTAGAGAATAATTAAATCAAAAGCTTACAGAAATTCTTATCTAGCATTCTTTTTAAGCATTTTCCGTACTCTCCTATATTTTCCGTCATTTAGAGCAGGTTGTATCTCAAGGATTTTAGCAACCAGATTATAAACATCAATATTTCTAATTGTTCTCTTCGTATAACCGTTTTTAAAAGCTGGTCCTTTCGCAACAAATAAAGCATGCATTTGTTTGTCGTTATTTAAGTAGCCATGTGTACCACCAAACTTCCGATTCTCTTTATGACTAGGAAAAACACTCCATCCCGGCTCTCCAACAATAAAAAAATCTCCTGTTCTGATATGCTTACCCACTTTCCATCGACAACTTGCTTTTCCCCGCTTATATACTTTAAGATGCAGAACTTCTCTCAAGGATTTATAAATACTATCTTTCTTATCTTCAACAGCATTGATTGTGTAAACAGGATTACTTCCGTAAATTCCTTGCACCCATTCTTCTTTAATATAATCTTCAAGAATAATTTGCTTTTCTTCAGAAATGGCTCTCATTCCATGATCAGAAAGTACGATTAAGTTAATAGAATCAGCGATAGGAAGTTGCATTAGCTTTTTATATAAATTACCTATCTGCTCATCAACATATTTTACCTGCTCGGCAACTTCCGGACTGTCCGGGCCAAAGTGATGTCCTGACTTGTCCGGCTCGTGATAATACAAAGTAATTAACCTAGGTCGCTCTTTATGTGGCAGTTTAAGCCAAGATATCACAGAATCTATACGAACTTCGAAATTCGCTTTTTCGTTATACTTTTTCCACTTTTGAGGCTGCATCTTATTTATCTGAGCCTCAGAGCCTACCCAAAAATAAGATGCAGTTTGCAATCCTGCTTTACGTGCTGTATTCCAAATAGGTTCTCCACCATAAAAGTCTCCATTCTCCACACTTTTTCTATCTCTCACTTGATAAGATTTACCCAAATCTGGAGCGTAAAAAGCATTTCCAATCAGTCCATGATGGTCTGGATACAAACCCGTGACTATACTGTAATGATTAGGAAACGTTTTAGTCGGGTTCGAAGGTATCATGCGTTGAACTCGAACGCCCTCCTTGGCAATTTTCAGCAGGTTTTTCGCTTGAAATTTCTCAGGATAATCTGCACGAAATCCATCTAAAGAAACCATCACAACATATTGTCCTGCTGGCTGTTGAGCCCACAGGGACAAACTACAACAAATGAAGAGCAAGGTAATTATAGTTCTCATATTATTTTTTCTTTCCAAACAGTCCCTTCTCCCAACTTGATTTCTTCCCAAATCGATAACAAACATCAATCATTGGTGTATAATTAGACTCATCTTCTATCGGATTGCTGGTAATAATGTACTTCGCACCTATAGTAAATGATAATTTTTGATTATAATGATACACAAGGTTCAATTGTGTTTCAATCCCATGGAAATCATTCCCGATATATCCGTCTGCTCCTATATTGAAATACACATTCTTCAACAATCCTCCATCAAGCTGTAAACCTGCATACCAAACTTTATCTCCATAAAAAGATGCTGTCCTATGATACAGGGAGAAAAAAGTCATCCTTTTAAATGATTCGTCCAAATCTTCTGTTGATGAAACATCCAAACCGATACGCCCTGTTGCAATCCAGTAATGTTCTTCTACATTACACGTAGGATTGAGAACATAACTTGCTATGATTTCATTCTGAAATGTAAAAATACGAGGAATTACAGCTCCTTTATTTATGGTATGGTCTCTATCGTCATCTCTTAAAACTTCCAGTCCTTTTGTTGGATAAACAACTCCATGTTTTGAAGAAAATATCCATCGGGCTTCATACCAATTCTTTTTAACATAAATATTAGGAGTTCTGTATGCCCAAAGTCCTAAAAAGGTTTGTAATTCTACTTTGGGAAGTAATCCATAGCGAATGGGAGCCAACAAACTAAGATGTAGCTGTCTCTGAGGAATTGCATAGGCTGTTTTCCATGTTTCTGTCTCAAAGCGTTTTACCACTTCTCGAGGTTCTATGGAAACATCCTTATCATCATCTATATATTGAGCCGTAACGCTACTGCACATTGTCAAAACACAAATAGCAATAGAAATGATTTGTTTCATCTAATTTTTGTTTTTTGAACGATAATTTTGCTCCCACTTCCAAGCAGACTGTAGCGTTTCCGCTAATGAACTTTCTGCTTTCCAGCCTAATTCTTCATTAGCAAGGGTAACATCAGCATAAATCTGTTCAATGTCTCCTTCCCTACGACCTACTATCTTATACGATAATTTTAAATGATTTACTTCTTCAAAAGTATTTATCAACTCCAAAACCGAAGCTCCTTTACCTGTTCCAATATTAAATATTTTAAAAGATTTTTTATTCTTATTATTCAACAAACGACGTACCGCTACAACATGCGATTTTGCTAAATCTACTACGTGTATAAAATCTCGGATACAAGAACCATCAGGTGTATTGTAGTCATTACCAAAAACACTCAGTTCTTTACGAATACCTATAGCTGTTTGTGTAATGTAAGGAACTAAATTAGCAGGAACACCAATCGGCAATTCACCAATCAAAGCAGACGGATGTGCTCCTATTGGATTGAAGTAGCGTAACGCAATGGTATTAATCGCATCATAAGCTTTACAGCTATCATTTAGAATATCTTCACAAATGCTTTTAGTATTTCCATAAGGTGATTCAGCTTCTTTTCGGGGAGTATTTTCAGTAACTGGTAAATTATCAGGCTGACCATAAACCGTACAAGACGATGAAAATACGATGTTTTCTACGTGATGTTTCCTCATCATCTCCAGAATTACAACTAGAGAGTTTATGTTATTTTTATAATAAAGCAACGGCTTTTCTACAGATTCACCAACAGCTTTAGATGCAGCAAAATGAATAATTGCATCTATTTTGTGTTCAGAAAACACCTTATTCATTTCGTTCTCATTAGTACAATCGGCTTTTATAAAAGCAGGCTCTTTGCCGGTAATCTCTCTGATTCCTTTGAGTACTTCTTTGTTGGAGTTAGATAAGTTATCAACTATAATAATTTTATAATTCGAGTTAATAAGTTCTACCGAAGTATGTGAGCCGATATAGCCCATACCTCCTGTTACTAAAACTGTTTTCATAGCTTGTTGATTATTTACTCCTTAGGTGTAATTCTAAGTGTTCTAAAAATCCCTTCTATTTCTCGTATAAATTTTACTTTGCTGAACTTGCTTTCAGGAGCAAAAACATAACTGTCCAAAATCAAGATCCGAGTGTTGGGTTCATCAACTAATGCAAAAAGAAGAAACGGTCCTCCCATAAAATCATTTTCAAGTGTCCAGTAACCTCTTAACTCCACACCATAATAGCCATTAATATCAATTACTTTATGAACGACCTCAGCCTCCTCAGTTTCGGTACGCACATAGCTACCTTCTTTAGGTCCTTTCACATATTTTTTTAACACTTCATCTCTTTTCTCAATCAAATTTTCTTTATTGAGTTGCTCCTCTGAGGTATAAGGGAATTCATAAACCATGATTGCTTGGGTTGTACGCTTAGTCTCTCTAGAAGCCCAGATAAAATCATCTTCATTCCTTTTTATACTGTATTCAGGGGCAGCTATCCAGGCATTAAATGCATCACTCAACTGTGCCGAAAATTTAGATTTCTGCCCTCCATAAAGTTTTGCAAAATGATTTACTTCTCCTTTATCGAAATAATCTAAGATTTGCATCTTATGTTCAGCCAATAATTTTAGGGCTTCTTCCTCATTTTGAGCCTCTAGTAGCATATAATTTTGATTGAATGCAAATGGGTCATCTTTTTTTATCAATATGTTTTTTGTTGCATCGACAATATTGATTTCCAACACACTTCGGTGTCTTTTTGCATAACCTTTAAACATACTCGGAGGCATCGTTTGTAACTTGAAATATCCTTCACCAAACATGGGAGGAATACCAGGATAAGGAATATCTAACATTTCTTTAATAGAATCTCCTAAGCTTGAGTTCAAATAGTTTTTTTCAATAACCACCATCAACTCGCCTACAGGACCTTGTGATTCCATTTTAAAATCAGATGCTTTATCTTTTTTACAAGATGTTGCAAATAGAACTGCTAATAGTAGTGTAAATACTACGTAAATATTATTTCTTTTCATGAGAATCTTCCTCTTCTTCTTTAGTTGCTTTTTTAAATTCTCTCATTCCTTCACCCACTCCTTTGAAAAGCTCAGGAATTTTTTTGCCTCCAAAAATGATAACTACCACTAGAATAATGATAAGAATCTCCCAATGACCAAACATGCCTAGGAATATGGTATTTAGTAACATAAGTATTTGTTTTTATAAAGTGACTCTTTATACAAAGATACAAAACATAATAACCTACGCTTATATTTTAAATAAAAAAGAAAAGTCTAGTCCACTTTGATACTAAAATTCTTATTGAATTGGACTTTATGTAAATCTATACTTTCATAGCCTCCATTTTTGTGCTTCATAATTTTTTGTAATGGTTTTTTATAAAAATATTTTCCTCCAGAGTTGATGCCTTTTAATAATTTGCTCATCGTTATGTAGCCCATATAACTGAAATCATCAGGAAAAGAAAGGAAACGTTCCTTATAAGTAGTTGTAAAATCTTGATTTTCTGTAGATAGGTAATGGAATGGTGTGAAATACGTAAAATTCAAATTGAAAAGCATTTCCGGATCTATATTTGGGTGTACTTTCCATTTATAATATCCCACTACTTCGACATCATGCATACTAAATACGTTCAAGACATTCAATACTGAATTGACAACCTTATGATTTGACTCTGGTACTATAACAATATTCTTTTTTGATTTGTCGAAAACTTTCTCAAAACTTGTCTTAAAGTTTGTTTCATTAGCGACTCCTTTGTCTTGGATGCTGTTGATTAATGTTGCCAATCTTTTTATCTTCTCCGAAGACGATCCTTTCGCATCAGTATATCTCTGGAACGATCTGCCATTAAAACAAATAACATTATCAGTGATATGTTCATTCACTATATATGCTGCAATCCTATGATTTATACTGTTCTCAGTTGTGTTGAATTGTAATACATTCTCATCTGTATAAACGGCATTATTTTTTGACAGTAGAGATACAACAGTGGTTTCATCATTCGCAAAAGACAATGAAGCAGGAAATACATCTTGGCTATAAGGCCCTACAATAAAATCAGCATCTCTATGTACTTTCAGTTTTGACCTCACCCTAGTTTTACTTCTACCACTGTCATATACATTTATAGTAACCGGAACATTTTCATTTTCTTGAATTGCTAAAAGCATCCCCTTATAATAGTTGGTCATACCTGAAAATGAATTCTTTAACGGTAGCAAAACCACCATTTCATAATTGCGTTTAAATTCAGCTTCATAATCGGTTGGCTCTTCCACATCATAGATTGAGTTATACTCTTCATCATCCAAATCAGAATCTGCGGGTTTTTGTGGTACCCAGCCTTTTGGAATTTGTGTAAGTGGTCCTTTATACTTTGAGCCATCTTTGACAATAAGCACCTCTTTTAGTCCTTTAGTCTTCTTATTTACCATTCCAATTTTAATCACTTCAGCACGAGCTTTTCCGATAGGAATACGCACTTCATCCTCTGGCTTTAGTTTTTGGGGATCGATATCTTCATTTAGCTGCTTCAATTTTCTCAGACTGATATTATAACGCCTGCCAATAGACGAAAGTGTTTCTTTAGGCTTTACTATATGATAATAGTAATCATTATCATAGCGAGGCTGATGCTCTTCTATTAAAGGAACAATTAATCGACGACCTTCTACTAAAGCGACTTCTACCCCTGCATTTAGATTGATAAGTTCCTCCTCTGTAGTTCCGAACTTTTTGGCTAACGAATAAAGTGTATCTCCTTTTTTTACGATGTAGTGTTTGTACTTCAAACTTTGAATAACTGTAGTAGGCTCTGTATAAGGAATTTTGAGCAATTCCCCCTCTTTTAAGTCTGTCGTTTCTTTATCATTTACTTCTAGAATTTTACTTATACTAACGGCATACGTCTTACTAATAGCATACATCGTTTGTTTTGGCTCAACTTTATGGACATAATATTTTTTGCCGGATAGAGCAACTAGATTTTCTGAACGTTTTACTTGAGAAAAGGCAAAGGAAATACTGACCAACAAAGCCAGCATAAGTATCATTTTTCGCATAATAATTTCTATTTTAACCAAACACAAAGATATGGATTTCTGAAAGACATTTACAAAAACCGCACCCGAATTGCTATCTTTGTATTTAATAAATATATGCGAATGCTTACGGACACCACTATATGCGCTATTGCAACACCTCCCGGAAACGGAGCGATTGCATTGATACGGCTTTCTGGAACAGATGCCATTACTATAGCTTCAAAAATCTTCTATGGCAAGAAACCATTGGAAGAAAAGATCTCTCACAGACTTTCTTTTGGAGAAATAAGAGATGAAAATGAATTAATTGACGAAGTTTTAGTAAGTCTTTTCCGTGCTCCAAACTCCTATACCGGTGAGAATATGATTGAGATGTCATGCCATGCCTCCTCTTTTATTCAGCAAAAAATCATTTCTTTGCTCTTAGAAAATGGTGCGATATTAGCCCAACCCGGTGAATTTACACAACGTGCTTACTTAAACGGGAAGTTCGACCTTTCCCAAGCCGAAGCGGTTGCTGATATTATCAGTTCGCAAACCGAAGCTTCTCACAAAATGGCTATGCAACAAATGCGTGGTGGCTATTCCGAAGAGTTAAAAGAACTTCGCAAGCAATTACTGCATTTTGTATCGCTCATAGAACTCGAATTAGATTTCAGCGAAGAAGATGTGGAGTTTGCCGACCGCACCCAATTGGTTGCTTTAGCCGAGCAGTTGCATTCAACAATCAATCATCTTGCCCAATCATTTCATTTAGGTAATGCTATAAAAAAGGGGATTCCAGTTGCTATCGTTGGAAAACCGAATGTAGGCAAATCAACGTTGCTCAATGCACTTTTAGGTGAAGAACGTGCTATCGTTTCTGAAATTGCAGGAACCACACGCGACGTGGTCGAGGACACTATTATTATAAAAGGTGTAGAATATCGATTTATAGATACGGCTGGTATTCGAGAAACACAGGATACCATTGAAAGCTTAGGGATAGAGCGTACTTGGCAAAAAATAGATATGGCAGAAATTGTACTCTTTTTAGCAGATGCAACGGACTCTTTAATTGCTAATCTCAATGCAATAAAAAAGCTTCAAGACTATCTAGAAGGCATGGGTAAAACTTTACTCTTAATCATCAATAAAACTGACCTAAAACCCGTAGAGACGGAGCCTTATTCACAGTATATCTCTAAGGAGAATATCTTAAGCATCTCTGCGAAATACCACAAAAATACTGATATACTCATCGAAAAACTACATACTCATTATCTGGGTATGAAAGAAAACAGTGGAAACATTATCGTGAGTAATTTACGGCATTACGAACTACTAAAAAAAGCCGAAGAAGCCACACAAAGAATTTTAGAGGGTTTGTATCAAGGTATCCCGACGGATTTCATTTCACAAGATATACGAGAAGCATTACACCATCTTGGTAGCATCACTGGTGAGATATCAACAGACGATATATTAGGCTCAATTTTCCAAAATTTTTGTATCGGGAAGTAAAAATTATGAGAATATATCACTATACAAGTTTAGAAGCTTTAGCCTTAATTTTAAAAAATAGAACAATTCGGTTTAATCGATTGGATAAAGTCGATGATTTAGAAGAGGGGAATTTAGAAACTGGTGGTGTGAAATTTGGAAAATATGTCTTTGTTTCATGCTGGACTGAAGAATCAAAAGAAAACGTTCCGTTATGGAAGATGTATGGAGGAGATTATGGAGCTGTAAGAATCTCTTTACACAAAGAGATGTTCAAAGAATATATTATTTCAGCAAATAATATAAAATTCACAGGCTTACACCTATCGGGTGCTCATAAAACATTTTTCCCGCCTAAGATTTTTATAAATCCTTATTTGACACCATTTCCCTTTTACATAAATTACAATAACGATGTATTTTACAAAAAGATAGTTTATGTAGATAATGTAATTTCAACAATACAAGAGGTTCATAAAAAAAACAAACAGAAAAGATTGGAAAAAAATCAAATATTAAGTGATATAGATCCATCTTTATATGCCTCATATAAAAATAAGCGTTGGGAATTTCAGAACGAATCAAGATTCATAATTCATTTTAGATTAAATAAAAAAATAGAAGGAGAAAATAATCCTTACTTAACCTTTCCTTCAGACGAAAAAATTAGAAATCAAGAAGATTTAGGATTTGATTTTTACGATATGCATTTAAAAGATGAAGCTTTTGACACCTTGGAGATAACTTTAAGTCCATCTGTTACAACCGGACAAGAAGTTATAGTAGAATCTTTAAGAAAGCAATATGCCCCAAAAGCTAAAATTTCACAAAGCTCCTTGGCGAATTTAGTTCAATTAAAATAAACATTATTCAAAGACAAAAATAACATACATAAATTTTATTCAAAAGCCATTTCAGTTCTTGGGTATTTGACTCGATACCTTGATGTTAATTTTATTTTAGATAAAAAGAAGTAAATCAGAGTTCCATAAAAAACACCTGTAATAATTCCAAATATAACATCAGAAGGGTAATGAACTCCATTATAAACCCTGCTGTAGCTTACTAGTACTGCCCAAAGCAACATCATTCCTTTCAGCCAATTATATTTCTTAGGTAATAGTAGAAATAAAAAAGTTGCTAAACCAAAGGAATTAGCAGCATGGGCGGAGACAAAACCATACTGACCTCCTGGTCCCGCTTGACTCAAATATATTAGATTTTCTAATGTCGGCTCATGAGAAGGTCGCAATTGTTTCATTGCATGTTTGAAAAAACCAGATGTTTGATCACAAAGTGTAATCAAACTCGCTATCGCAATAAAAACTTTAAAACACTTAATCTTAAATAGTCTGATTATTAATAAAAACAGAATTAAATAAAAAGGAATCCAAAATAACTTATCACTAGCATAAAACATGATAGTATCTAAGTATTTATAGTGACTACCGTTGAGTAAAAGGAATAGCTCAGTGTTGATTGATTCTATTGTTTCCATCGGTATTGATATTGATTTCCAACAAAAGAAATAAATTGACTGACTGATTAAGGTTAATAACAAGTTACTAATAAATGAAATGAATGTTATGTTTCAAGAATATTAGTTTTAGCAGTAAAATCACCTCTTTTCTTGCATTATTAGAATTAGCAAGCCCATTAAATGAATACTATGATAATCAATCAACTACAAATGATTTAGTCATTTTGGAAACTGCATAAATGTTGAACATATTAAAAAAATGCTATAAAACAGTTATTCTTTTACAAAATTCTATGAATACATAATGAAATGCTTATTTTTGCACTTCTTTTGTAGTGATGAAATGATATGGAAACGATTAAAGAAATATATAAAATAGGACAAGGCCCATCTAGTAGTCATACTATGGGACCTCGCAAAGCTGCTGAACAATTTTTAGCTCGGCATCCTAATGATCCAAAATATAGAATTACACTTTTTGGCAGTTTAGCTGCTACCGGTAAAGGTCACTTGACAGGTGAAGCTATAGAGGAAGCGTTTGCTGATAAAAACATGGAGTTAGTTTGGGAACCTACTAAGTTTTTAGCTAAGCACCCAAATGCCCTAACTTTTGAATCTTTCGATAACGATGATAATCTCATAGAAAGCTGGACTGCCTATAGTGTGGGTGGTGGCTCTATCGTAGATGACAACTCTGAATTAGAAACTGAAAGCATTTATGGCATGACGACAATGGATGATATCCTAGCTTACTGCCAAACCAATAATATGCGCCTTTGGGAATATGTGGAAGAGTGCGAAGGTGACGAAATTTGGGATTATCTAAAATTGGTGTGGGAGACGATGGTTAATTCCATCAAAAGAGGAATGGAGAAAGAAGGGATATTACCGGGGCAACTCAAGCTGACTAGAAAAGCACCGACCTTCCAAAGTCAATCACACAATTTTTCTGGACCTAACCAGCATAGAACTCTATTGTTTGCTTATGCATTAGCAGTCAATGAAGAAAATGCTAGCGGAGGTATTATTTCCACTGCTCCTACATGTGGTGCATCAGGTACATTACCTGCCGTTCTTTATTATCAGAAAAGACTTTACAAGCTAAAAGACAGTCAAATACTGAAAGCATTGGCAACTGCCGGACTTATTGGAAACTTAGTAAAATGGAATGCTTCTATATCTGGCGCTGAAGCTGGATGCCAGGCAGAAGTTGGAACTGGTTGCGCTATGGCCTCTGCGGCTGCAACACAACTACTTGGCGGCACTAACTACCAAATAGAATATGCTGCAGAAATGGGTTTGGAACATCATCTAGGATTAACTTGTGACCCGCTTTATGGCTTGGTGCAAGTTCCTTGTATTGAACGAAATGCTTTCGCCTCATCACGAGCATTGAGTCATGCATCCTATGCACTTCTCTCTGATGGTCGTCACGTTATTTCTTTCGATAAAGTCGTACGCACTATGAAAGAAACCGGACTCGATTTGCCAGATTTGTATAAGGAAACCTCATTAGGTGGACTAGCTATTTATGGAAAATAAGAAAATACATTCTAATTACAAGATAAAGAGCGCTTTGTAAGTGCTCTTTGTCATTTTATGATGAGAACTAATATATCCGCTTGATTAATCTAACCAGCTCTCCTATCCATAAGACTAATGAAGTAGAAACAAAAATAATTGTCCAATCTCTCAAAGTAAGTGGCACCGTCCTAAAAACTTCTCCACCAAACTGAACAATTAAAAATTGCCCTAATAATATAGTAACCAACGCAATTAGAAACCCTACGGTCTTATGTAATCCATAGAATGCCGACTTACCAGTTCCAAAAGCTTTTGCATTGAACATATTCCAAAATTGTAACAATACAAATATGGTAAAGAAACGTGTTAAGTCATAAGCCGTAATGACTCCATTCCTATCAAAAATAAAGAGTAAGCTCAATAATATTATAATAAAAGAAAAACTAACAAATAATATATTAGAGCTCATTTTAGGTGTGATAATGAAGTCTTCATTCTTTCTAGGCTTATTTTCCATCACGTCTGGGTTTGGTGGCAATGACGCTAATGCAACCGCAGCAAATGTATCCATAATCAAATTCACCCAAAGCATTTGTGTCACAGTAAGTGGTAATTCATAACCAAAAATAGAACCAAGAAACACGATAACTAAGGCAACCACATTAATGGTTAATTGAAACAAAATAAAACGCTGTATATTTTGATATAATGAGCGTCCCCACATCACTGCAGTAGTAATGCTGTTAAACGAATCATCAAGTAAAGTGATATCACTGGCTTCTTTAGCTACCGAGGTCCCTGATCCCATAGACAGTCCTACGTGAGCATGATTTAAAGCTGGGGCGTCATTGGTGCCATCTCCAGTTACGGCAACAATCTCCCCATTCCTTTGCAGTAGCTGTACCAGTCTTTGTTTGTCGGTAGGTCTAGCTCGACACATTAATTTTAATTGTTGAACTCGCTGTACAGCTTCCTGGTCTGAAAGCTCGGCAAAATCGCTACCTGTAATTATACTTTCAGGCTTATCCGTGATTTTCCAAATACCAATTTGCTTTCCTATTTCTTTCGCTGTACCCGGCGTGTCGCCCGTTACTATTTTTACTTCAATTCCAGCATCTAAACATTTTTGCACGGCCAATGATACATCTTCGCGTAATGGATCTGCTATAGCAGTGAATCCAACGAAAATAAGATTTGAGTTTACGATTTTCCCATTCTCGAATCTATCTTTAGTATCATCTACAATCTCATAAGCAAACCCCAAAGTTCTCATTGCCTGTTTTTGAAAGCCTAATAAAGATTCCTCAATCACAGGAAGATAACCTTCTATGGGTTTCAATCCGTCTGTGGTTAATATAGAACCACATTTTGATAGAATAATTTCAGGTGCTCCTTTTACATAAAGGACTTTTCTCCGAAGTAATGAGCTTTCCACTAAAGATGCCATAAATTTTCTCTCAGGCGAAAAGGTTAATTGTTCAATAATATCAGACTGTTCCCTAATTTTTAAATAATTATCACCTTGTTTATGCAACCATAACAGAAGTGCCGCTTCTGTGGGGTTCCCGAGTGTTTTTATTTTATTTGGATTAGAAAAATCAAGATAAGCCGTAGAGTTTACAGAAATACTTTCCCTAATGATATCACTATTTACATCCTCATCTAATTGTTCATCTTTGATACACCAAAAATTGGCTTTGTGCACTTGCATTTGATTTTTGGTAAGTGTTCCTGTTTTGTCAGTACATATGACTGTTGCCGCACCCATTGTTTCGCAAGCATGCATCTTACGTACCAGGTTGTTTTTTTGTAACATCCGACGCATACTCAAAGCTAAACTTAGCGTTACACTCATAGGTAAACCTTCAGGTACAGCCACAACTATCAATGTGACAGATACCATAAAATACTGCAATAGATGAGCTGCAGTTTCCATACTTATCCAAGAAGCTCTTTCTAAGGGGTTAACTCCAAAAATATAAGCTATTACAGAAAGTGATATAAATGATCCTGCACCATACAATAACCAAGTGAACCAGCTTCCTTTTTTTATACTATTCGGAAGTTTTTTATCTCTACCCATAATCTCGAAATAATCATAAATAATAGGTACCCACACTTTCGCACTGGCTACAGTTACTGCTATGATTACTACAGCTAATAAACCGATGGCATTCATAGGATAATGAATTTCACCTAGAAATAAATCCTTAACTAAAAGAACGATAAAAGTTAATACAGCGAGCAGTAAGCCTACAAAACCTATCAACTTAGCTAGCTTGTCAAGTTGTTTGTTCAGTGGCGTTTCTTCACCACTCATTTCAGTAGATTTTTCAGCAACTTTACCAAACTCAGTTTCGTCCCCTACCTTTAGAACTTCAACAATACAATGTCCATCCATTATTTTTGTGCCTCTCATCACCCAGTTTGATGGATACGTAGCATCCTTATTGAAGCTATCTGGATTGGTAGTTTTATCAATAATGGGTTCTCCGGTCAAACAAGATTCGTCTATCTGTAATGATACTGCTTCCAGTAATTTACCGTCTGCAGGGACTTCTTCTCCTGTTTCTAAAATCAATACATCACCAACAACAATATTTTTTTTTGCTATCTCCGAAATATTCTCATTTCTGACGATCTTATAAAGTGTATCATCTTTCACTTTGTTAAGCACGTCAAACTTTTTATTGGCGTCTCTTTCAAACCAGAATGCAACACCAGTAGCCAAAAGAATAGCAAAGAAAATACCGATAGTTTCAGCAAATTCCATGTGCACAAATGAAATCCCTAAAGAAAGAAATGCAGCGATTAATAGAATCTTGATAATTGGGTCTTCGAACTTCTCCAAAAAAAGCTTCCACAAAGGTTCGCGTTTTTGGGGAGTCAAAACATTTTCTCCATATCTTTCTCGATTTTGGAGGACCTGTTTATCTGTAAGACCTATATAGTGTCTGCTATTTTGCATAGTTGGCTGAGTAGTTTTTAAAGTACTAAAATAGTTGTTTTCTTTTGTAATACCATAGGCTGGATTGTTCGTGCGAAACAAGTCAAAACTTTTTTCAGCAATAAAACAAAAAAGCCACCTACAATTCTGTAAGTGGCTGATATTTCGTGCTCCCCCTCTTGGACTTGAACCAAGGACCCTCTGATTAACAGTCAGATGCTCTAACCAACTGAGCTAAGGAGGAATTTGTATTACTTCCTTTCAAAAGCGATGCAAATATAATACTTTTCTTTTTTACTGCAAATATTTTTATCCATTTTCCTGCAAAAAAGCTATTTTTTCACAGGAATCTGGAAAGATATTTTTTTCTTTTCTTCTTTAAAAAATTTATTATAGTTTGTTTTTCCATCTTTATCACCCATATCCATGGCTTTCTTAAAGTCTGCCTTAGCCATTTCTTTATTTCCAACATTGAGATAACTTGCCCCTCTGATATTAATCATGCTAGGTGGTAAATTACCTAGTAATTTTTCTTCTGTATTAATATCTTCAATAGCTTTTTTAAAATTACCCAACTTAAAATAACAAATAGCTCTAAACCCATAGGCTTCAGCTGATTCTGGGACTTTGTCAATAAATTCATTAAATAAAGGCAACGCTTTTTTGTATTGTCCAGAAACAAAGAACTTACTAGCCTCCTTATAAAGTGACAGATATGGAGTAGCTACAGTTTGTTGTTTGATTTTATTCCTAAGAGAGAGTATGTTTTTATTATTGGGCAAGTAATGATAGGCTGAGTCAATCAGCATCTCTGCTTCCTTTAAATTACCTTTTTTCCTTAATAGCGAAACTGGAACTGTCCAAGCTTGCTCTTTATTTTTTACACCTTTTAAAAAATTACGCCACACTTCAATAGATTTATCAGGTTGTCCCTTTTTCTCATAGCTAGAAGCTAATATTGTATTTGTATTGTAAAAGAATGGTTTTAAATCTAATGCTTTTTTTGCGTAATATATTGCACTGTCAAACTGCTTCTCATTATAAAATGTCATAGCTATGAAATACTCTTTCCTTGCATCAAAGGGATTGCTATTATCATGATATAAAATTCTTCTAGCTTCGTCATATTTTTTTTCATTGAGCAAGTATCTCGCTTTTTGAATCGCTATGGGTTCCGCCAAAATAGTGATATCAGGAATACTCGGAAAAACATCTTTGAAGTCATTATAGGTGCGCTTCAATTTTCCTGTATTAATATCTTCTTTAATATCCCGTTGATAAACTAAAGACTTTTTATTTAACGTTAGTATATATACACTAGAAACGAGTAAGAAAGCCGTAATTATTGCCAAAAAGAGATTCAATATTCTTCTACCCTTAAATTTATACTTGAACAATGGACTATCTTCATTATAAAATAAAAGTGCTATACCCGCTGCCATACCTACGTATAAAGCAAACCAAGACTGTATTTCTGGTCTGTCTTGTGGGAAATTGAAGAATGCATCAAAAAAGTAAGCAACGATTCCAAATGCTGGTAAAAAGAAGTACTTTTCTTCTTCACTCTCGGGACGTTTTATTAATGCAACTGCAAAATACCAAAATATAAATATGAAAATACAAACAAAGGCAATCCCAGCAAATATTCCAGACTCTGCAGTAATCTCTAGAAAGTCATTGTGATTTTTATACATATAAGTATAAGTTGGACTCCAGCTGTTCTCATACTCAAGATATCGTAATTTCCAGTTCCCGACGCCAACACCTAAAAAAGGATCTTTAGGTATCATTTGAGTTGCAGTAGTTTCCCAAGAAGTAAGTCGGAGCTTGTTACTGTTATTTGTTGTGGATGTAATCGACTCAATTCTGTTAACAAAAGCAGTTCCTCGATTAGGATACATTTTGCTTTCTACAAAACTATATATTCCGAATGAGAAAGCTAAAATGAGAACGTATAATAAAAATTGCTTAAGCGGTTTTCGGTTTTTGACTTTTTTAGACTTTAAAAAGGCATAGATTAAAAGAAGTATAGTTAGAGCGATTAAACCCAAATAGAAGGCACGTGCTCCCATTAGTAAGGTAGCAAGAATACCTAAGAATAAACTTAGTCCTCCTAAATATTTTAACCAAGATTTTTGGAAATAAAACAACCATAAGGCAAATGGCAATTTGACAAACATTGCAGAAACTAGAATATTTCTATTTGAATAAGATGCTTTTATCAAACCTATACTTTTCAATTCTCCATTTATAAATTTTGATATACCATTAAATGTCTGAAAACTATCTAGTATTAACAAAATGGACAAACCAACTGCAACGGGTACGAGTGATTTTTTATCTTTACTAACCAATATGCCTATAAACCATGCACCAGCAAATGTTGTGAAAACTTTAGAAAAGTGTAAGATAGACTCATTTATGTTGATGGCTTTTACAAATGAAAGCAATGTGAATAGCATCAAAATCCCATAAGCTAAACCTACTTTAGTATCAAAAAATCTAAATAGATAATTAAAACCATTTTTCTTTCGTACATACCATATTAAAATGGCAAACACTAGAAGATTTAATATCGAAAATGTTAAGAATTTTGGTCCATTTGAATCAAACGTATCCATATTAGGTGTTAGCCAAGTAACAAAACCATAAGCGAGAAGTAAAAAACTGCTCAATAGGTTTGGATTAGCACTTTGCGTAACTGCTTTACCCTTTTTATTCATAATTATATAATGATTTAGTTGGGCGTAAAGTTATTTTGAATTAACAAAATATGCAACTTTAATTTCACTATATAAATAAGTTAGTCTATTGTAACTAAAAGCAAATGTTTAAAATGTACTACATTTGTTGTGAATATATAGACATTAATCGATGAATAAAGCGACCAAAGAAACACTCTTGAGCACGGTATTTTCATACTTGGGTATTTTTCTGGCTACTTTTTACACAATATTCATCATCCCTAAGTTGTTTCATGATCATCCAGAGAATTGGGGTGCATTACAATTTGTCTTAAATTATGCTGGCTTATTTCTGATACTTGCCTCTTTAGCAACACCTCAATCTATTATTAAATTTTATCCTCTGTATCCAAAACCCATGAGAGAGCAATTGCTATCTTTCCTATTTTGGATGAATACGCTAGGGATAGCTATCAGTTTTATCTGTTTTTATATTTACACGAAAGAACGCCCTGTTGAAGTTTTTATAGACGGTAAACTAACTGATATTAAATGGTTTTTCTACCCATTGCTCGTTAGTATGACACTCTTTGCTTTTTTTGAATCCTACTGCCATGCATTGCTCAAAATTGCTATGCCCGCATTCTTAAATAACACCTTCACAAGATTTTGGTTCTTTTTTACTATTCTACTCTACTATTATAATGTGATTTCATTCAACACCTTTACCTATCTATACTTCGGGCAGTTTATTTTTTCATTCGTATTTTTGGTATTATTCGTTTGGAAAATAAAAAAGGATCAATTTCGTTTTATATTCAAGATTCCTGAGAATTACCAAGAAATCCTGCGTTATTCATTATACGCATTACCCGCAACCTCTGCAGCTGTTCTTATCACTAAGATAGATATTCAAATGATTGGGAGTTTCTTAGGAAAAGCTGAAGTCGCTTATTATACATATGCTATATTTTTTATGAGCTTTCTGCTTATCCCCAAAAATACATTGATGCAAACCTCTAGAAGTATCATCTCGAGAGATTTTCAAACCCTCAGTATTGGAGAATTTACTCCTAAATATCACAAAATAAGTGTGGCGTTTGCTATTTCCACGCTTATCCTTTTTGTGGGAATAACGATTAATATCGAAGAGTTGATGTTGATTTTGGGAGATAAATTTGGAAGCAGTTCAGTCAAATATTCAGTCCTTATCTTGGGAACAGGTAGAGTTCTTGAGTCTCTATTTATAAGCAACCATGCAGTTCTCGAATATTCAAAGTTTTATAAGAAAATTTTATTATTTGAAATGACTGCTCTCCTTCTACTAATATTTTTAAACTATCTTCTTATACCTACTTATGGAATTATAGGAGCAGCAATAACCTCTGCAATTATTTTATTTTTAAATGCAGTGGCTAAAAGCATATTTGTGTATAAGAAACTAAACATCAGTCCAATAAGAAAAAAAGACATAAAAATAGTTTTAAGCATTGCATTACTAGTTGGTTTATATTTTATTCCCATCCCAAACATCTTACCTTCAAATAATGATATTATTAACTATATTCTTACGATTCTATTACGAAGTATTGCCTACGCTATTCTGTTATGGCTGGTTGTAAAATATTTCGGGATTCATAAATTATATATGAGTGAAACTCTAACAAATAATTCTGCTTCATCATTTGTAGATAAACCATAGGTCACAATAATTTCACATTTTTTAATGTCCATTTTCAACATTAACTTTTGATATAAAAGTAAAAAATAGCATCTTTGTAGCTCGCTTAACAAAAATTATTGCACCAGTTTTATGATAAATCACCGTAAACAAGTAAGCATATTTTCATTATTGATCCTAATATTGCTGCTCAGCACCCAGACTATTCTGGCACAAAGATTTACAACTTCACCTTATTCTCGTTTTGGTATCGGGGAACTAGCTACGCAGGGTACTGCCCGAAATAAAGCAATGGGTGGCACTGGTATAGCTTTAAGAGATGGTTTTTTTCTAAATACACTTAATCCTGCCAGCTATACAACTCTAGACAGTACTACTTTTCTTTTTGATTTAGGTACTACTGGTGGTTTTACTCAATTAGAAAGTAATGAAGCCAAGCAAAATGAAAAACAGCTGAATCTTGAATACTTTGCCCTTGGTTTCTCACTAAAAAAATGGTGGGGTGTTTCTGCAGGCGTTAGAAAAGTTACGAATGTAGGTTACGATCTTAATTTTGACTTTGAAAACGAAAACACAGGAAATTACAATACTAAATATACCGGATCAGGAGGTATTAATAAGGTGTATATCACTAATGCTTTCAAACTATCTCGTAATTTGTCCATTGGTATAAATACGAATTACAACTGGGGAAAAATATCCACAACTAAAGCTTTGAGATTTGAAGGAGGTAGTCAAGGTTTACCCTTTAATAGTGAAGAAGAACTGACCGTTTCAAATATTAATGTAGATATAGGAGTTCAATATCAGCTAGAAATCAAAGAAGATAAAACTCTTAATTTAGGAGCAACATTTGGAAATAAAACGGATTTAACAGGAGATTACAAAGCTTTTTTATACAGACAACATAATGCATACACCTCTGACACAATATCTTACAAGGAAACTGACAAAAACACTGTTGAATTACCCAACAGGTTTGGCATAGGGATTGCACTTAACACTTCAAAATTGACAGTTGCTGCCGATGCGCACTACCAAGCTTGGGGAGACGTAGCAACACTCAACACACAGAATACAGTGGTGTCAACAAAGATGAATGACAGCTATAGATTAGCATTAGGGATGGAATATACACCCAATAAATTCTCAGGAAGAAAGTTCTTTGATAGAATAAGCTATAGAGCGGGTCTCTATTATGAAAACTCTAACTTGGAGATAAACGGAACACAACTCAGAGACTATGGAGTAACAGCAGGTTTAGGAATACCAGTAAGAAGTTCTTACATGAACCTTGCTTTAGAATTAGGAACAAGAGGAACAACAGATAATAATTTAGTAAAAGAAAAATTTGCAAGAATAAGTGTAAGTTTCACATTGTTTGAAGCTTGGTTCCAAAAAGTTCTCTACGAATAAAAAAAGATGAAAATTTTAAAAACAGCAAAATAAGATGAAAAAAGTAGTAACAACAGTAATTATGCTAACTATAGCCTTCTTCGCTATGGGGCAATTACAATGCAAAGACACACAATCAAAGTTTGGAACAGACAGTGTAAAAACATTGATGGAAGCATCTATGTATCAAGAAATGTTTAAAAACAAGAATTATAAGGATGCATATCCACACTGGAAATACGTTATTGAAAACGCACCAAAGTTTCAATTAACCCCTTACAGTGACGGAAATAAAATTCTAAAAGAAATGTACAAATCAACAAAAGATACTAAGTACATTGATGAATTAATGCAACTATGGGATCAACGTGCTAAATATTGGGCACATTACAAACATTATAATGAAGCCTATTTATTAGGAAGAAAAGGTTATGATCTATACAATTATAGAAAGAATGACATTGAGGATGTAAAGAAAGCATACGATTATATGATGCAATCTATTGAGCAAGCTGGTGTTGAGTCTGAAGCTACCGTTATAGACAGAGCTATGGCTGCGACAACAGATTTATATAAAAATGGGAAAATTGGTAAAGACGAAGTAGTTAACAACTTCATCAAATTCAATACATTGATTAACAACATTTATGATGTTGAAAAAAATCCTAAAGTATTGAAGAGGACAGCTAAAGCGTTGAATAATGTTCAGCAATATTTTATTCTTTCAGAAGCTGCAGATTGTAATACATTACAGAACATCTTTGCATCAAAATATGAAGAGAACAAAAATAACAAAGAAGAGTTATTATCAATCGTTCGTATCCTAAACCGTTTTGAGTGTACTGACTCACAATTGTATGCTGATATCGCAGAAAGTTTATACAAAATTGCACCTACATCAGAGGCAGCTCTTTCATTAGGTATTCGTTACCTTAAAGCAAAAGACATGACTCAAGCTAAGAAGTATATTCAAGAAGCAAGTAACATGGAAACAGACCAGCTACGTAAGGCAGACATTCATTACATGTTAGCAAATATCGCCTTAGCAGAGAGTCGTTACAGCACTGTACGTACAGAAGCAAACAAAGCTCTAGAAATTAGACCAGACTGGGGTAAGCCAAAATTGATTATTGCAAAAGCATACTTAGGTTCTTCAAAAGGTGATTTAATTACAAGATCTAAAGCAGTATGGGCTGCAGTCGATAAAGCAGCACAAGCCAAGAATGACCCCGAAACTGCTAGCGAAGCACAAGCTTTCATCAATAGATGTAGCGGGTACTTCCCTCCTTGTGACGAGTTATTCTTCCACTCTATTAAAAAAGGACAATCTGTAAGTGTAGGCGGATGGATTGGTGGTACAACTACAGTACGTTGTAAATAAGATTATTAAAAAATATAGCAAGTGATTTTCACATCACAGAATATAATTTTAAGAGACATTGCCCTGATATTAGTTGGGGCAGTGTTTTTTTATTCTTGTACTAACAAAAACACTATCAAGGATTGGGAAGAACTGAATGAATCGACTAAACCAGAAATCGTTGGTAAAAACATCGAAATCAAACAATCCAGAAATGGAATAGTGACGTTCAAAGCCTACATTCCTAAAACAATTGAACAATATAAAGACGATAATCCTTACATTTACATTTGTCCAGATGGTATACATGTTTGGCAATACGACTCCATTTCAAACACCAACTTTGAATTAACGGCAGACTCTGCCTATGTAATAGAGCCAGAGCAATATTATGAGCTTTGGGGTAATGTAACTATTGAGCGTAAACAAGATAGCACAATGGCAGTGACTGACTACGTTTTTATTGAACAACAAAAAAATCTTGTACACTCAGATGCTAAAATTGTTATCAACAAACTTAATCAAATAAGAGATGCTGTAGCCGAAGGTTTTCAGTCTGACTTAGCCTTTAATAACCCCGTTTTCTATAATATTACACAAGGCGAGGTGAACTATGAAAACATTGAACTTCGCAAAAACCAAGATAGTATCACTTCTGATAAGCTGAATAAAAAGCAACCAGAGACACGATAAAAATTACTATCTTTGTTCGTATATGGTAACTACAATTTCTATTATTATTTGTAGCATTCTGCTATCCGCTTTTTTCTCCGGAATGGAGGTAGCTTTTGTCTCGTCTAATAAGCTGAAATTAGAATTAATTATCAAGCAAGAAACTCTAACAGCTCGAATATTACATTTATTTTATAGAAATCCAACGCAGTATATTACCACTATGGTAATGGGAAATATCTTTGCACTTATTGTCTATGGTATTTATTCTTCCCAGTTTATGGTGGATCAAGTTTTTTCTGACAACTTTATCCGTAATTTTCCGCATTGGGTACTTGTTATTCAAATTATAGCTTTAGCATTCATCATCATACTTACAGCAGAATTTTTACCTAAAATTTTATTTAGTATAAGCCCTAACAAGATGCTGTCGATACTTGCCATTCCTGGTATTATTATATATATCATCCTTTATCCTCTTGCCAAATTAACGATGTTCTTTTCTTTTTTTGTTAGTCGATATATTCTAGGTGATAAATCGGACAACTACAAGACTGAATTTGTTTTTGGAAAAATAGATTTAGATACGCTTATTGAAGAGGAAGTGGCTGAAGATAATCAAGAAGATGAGCACTCAATCGAGAGCCAAGACATTAAAATCTTTAAAAATGCCTTAGATTTCTCAGAAATAAAGATTAAAGAATGTTTGATACCTCGTACTGAGATTGCTGCAGTTGAACTATCAGAAGATGTCGAGACTGTAAAACAACTTTTTATAGAAACCGGTTATGCTCGGGTCATAGTCTTCAAAGAAAGTATCGATAATATCATTGGTTACGTTCATTCTTCTGTTTTGTTTCGAAATCCAAAATCGATTAAAGCTATGGTCAGCGATGTCCCCATAGTGCCTGAATCGATGCCTGCCCAAAAAGTGTTACGGCGACTCAATGAAGAAAACAAAGGTATTGCTGTAGTCGTAGATGAATTTGGAGGGACTGAGGGTATCGTTACCCTTGAAGATATTATGGAAGAGATTTTTGGCGAGATAGAAGATGAGCATGATAAAAACGACTTGATTGAAAAGAAAATCAGTGACACGGAATATATTTTCTCAGGACGACAAGAGATTGATTATTTGAATGATAAATACAATCTGTATCTTCCCAATGAAGATGATTATGAAACAATTGCAGGACTGATTCTTCATATTAAAGAAGATATTCCTAAGATTAATGAAGAAATCCATATCAATGAATACTTTTCGTTCAAAATATTAGAAGTGACCAATACACGGATTGAAAAAGTACAATTATCCATAAAGGATCAAAAAAATAACGAATAAATACCATGCGACAATATCACCAATTGCTACAAAGAGTACTCGAGGAAGGTACTGCACGTGATGACCGAACAGGTACGGGCACGCTCAGTATTTTTGGTCATCAAATGCGTTTTGACTTAAGTGAGGGATTTCCATTGCTTACCACAAAAAAACTACATTTAAAGTCCATTATTCACGAACTATTGTGGTTTCTTACCGGTGATACAAACATAAAATACCTTAAAGATAATGGTGTTCGGATTTGGGATGAATGGGCTGATGAAAATGCAGACCTTGGTAAAGTGTATGGTTACCAATGGCGTTCATGGCCTAAAGGAACCTATGAATCAATTGATCAAATAACGCAAGTTGTAGATAGCATCAAGAATAATCCTGAATCAAGGCGCCATATCGTGACAGCATGGAATCCTGCTGATATTGAAACTATGGCACTACCGCCTTGCCACACGCTGTTTCAGTTATATGTTACTAATGGTAAGTTATCATGCCAATTATATCAACGCAGCGCTGATATTTTTCTTGGTGTCCCTTTTAATATAGCATCCTATGCACTACTTACTATGATGATGGCACAAGTGTGTGATTTAGCACCTGGTGACTTTGTACATACCTTTGGTGATGCTCATATTTACAAAAACCATTTGGAGCAAGTAAAACTGCAACTAACTCGTACTCCCAGAGCGCTTCCAAAGATGCTAATCAATCCAGAAATAAATAGCATTTTCGATTTTAAATTTGAAGACTTTACATTGACAGATTACAACCCCTACCCTCATATAAAAGGTAAGGTTGCGGTATAATAATTGTGCAAAACAATTAAAAAAATACAATAATATGACACGAAATAAAAAGTTAACAGCAGAAATGCTAGAAACTACAGTATTGGGTATTTTCAAAAATTATCCAAATAAAAATTTTAATTATAAACAAATAGCCCGTCAACTAAAATTCAAAACTTTCCCAGAGCGCCAAAGACTTATAAAAATGCTTGAAAGCCTTGTTGATGATGGAGTATTAACACAGAGTGACAGGGGAAAATTTCGATTAAAGGTATCACGCAGCTATGCTGAAGGAATTGTAGATATGACGGCAAGTGGCAATGCGTATGTAATGGTAGAAGATAAAGACCAAGACATCTTTGTTGCGGCTCAAAATACTTTCAAAGCATTGCCTGGTGATCGAGTAAAGGTATATTTATTCCCGCCACGAAAGAAAAGAAAACCTGAGGGTGAAATTGTAGAAATTTTAGAACGTAAAAAGATACGATTTGTAGGTACGTTGGAGGTGCTGAAAGACTTTGCCTTTTTAATGCCAAAAGATAAAAACATGCCTTATGATATCTTTGTTCCTATAGCGTTACTAAAAGGTGCAAAAGATGGTAAAATAGCCATTGCTGAGATTACAGACTTCCCAGCAAAAGCTAAAAACCCAATGGGGAAAATCGTGGAAGTACTTGGAGCTCCAGGCGAAAATGACACTGAGATGCATGCTATTTTGGCTGAATACGGACTGCCCTCAAAATTTCCAAGCAAAGTAGAACGGGCTGCTGTAGAGTTGCCAACAGAAATTACTCAAAGCGAGATAAAAAGACGTAAGGATTTTCGAAATGTTACTACATTCACCATTGATCCTGCCACCGCAAAAGACTTTGATGATGCCCTGTCATTACGAAAGCTAGAAAATGGAAATTGGGAAGTTGGAGTTCACATTGCAGATGTTTCACACTATGTAAAGCCTGGTTCTATACTTGACAAGGAAGCTTACAAGCGAGCTACTTCAGTATATCTAGTTGACCGTGTAGTACCGATGCTACCAGAGGTCTTGTCTAATAACCTTTGCTCTCTACGTCCGAATGAAGATAAGCTTACGTTTTCAGTAGTTTTCGAGATGGATGATAATGCTAAAGTACATAAAAGTTGGATAGGACGTACGATAATAAATTCTGATCGCCGATTTGCATATGAGGAAGTACAACAAGTAATAGAAACTGGAAATGGTGATTATTCTGAAGAAATTTTAACACTTGACAAGTTAGCAAAATTAATCAGAAAAGAACGTTTTACTAAGGGAAGTATTGACTTTCATCGAAGTGAAGTGAAGTTCATTTTGGATGAAAATGGTAAACCTCTGAGTGTATTTTTCAAAGAATCCAAAGATGCCAATAAACTCATTGAGGAATTTATGCTCTTAGCTAATAAATATGTTGCAAGATCGATAGGAAAGAAAGAGAAACCAAAGACATTCGTTTACCGTATCCATGACAACCCAGATCCTGAAAAAATACGGAGTTTCACTACATTTGTAGCTAAATTTGGATACAGAGTTCCTGATCCCCAGAAACAGAACATAACAAAATCATTAAATGATATTCTGAAGAAAGTAGAAGGTAGAAAGGAACAAAACCTTATTGAAACTTTGGCAATCCGCTCTATGTCTAAAGCCATTTACTCTACTGAGAACATTGGACATTATGGATTGAATTTTGATTATTACACACACTTCACCTCACCTATACGCCGATATCCAGATGTGATGGTTCATCGATTACTACAAGATTATTTCGATGGAAAACCTTCAGCAGACGAAGAGGTTTATGAAGAAAAATGTGAACACAGTTCAAACCGAGAGAAACTTGCCGCTAATGCAGAACGTGATTCTATAAAATACAAGCAGGTAGAATTCATGCAAGATAAATTAGGTGAAGTTTTTGAGGGAACGATATCCGGTGTGACTAACTGGGGAATTTATGTCGAACTCAATGAAAATAAATGTGAGGGAATGATACCTTTACGTACTCTCGAAGGTGACCAATATATCTTTGATGAAGATAATTATTGCATCAGGGGGAAATACCATCATAAAAAGTTTCAGCTTGGCGATCAAATAAAAGTACAAGTTGCCCAGGCAGACTTAGCTGCAAAACAGTTAGATTTTGAATTAGTATCTTGATTTTTTTTGTAATTTTAAAAGATTGTTTTTAGATACAGCTTATGGATTTTGAGAATGAAGAAGAATTAAAGAAAATTCGTCTCTTTATATATAAATACGGACTGAAAAACAGTTCTATTGAAGATGCTGAGAAAAATGGCATAGATGCGACTAATGTGCTTTTAAAGTATGGTTCGCTCAGTAATTTGGTAGAGCAACTTTTAGCTTATGAACGAGCTTCATTCGAGCAAATATTTAAAGACACTGACTTTGAGAATATGAATGCGATAGATATTCTGCTGATTGTAGGACAAGAAATCAATAAAAGATTTCATTATTTAAGCCCAGGCACGACTTTAGGGTTGAAAAAGCAATTCCCTACTATCTATGAAAAACATATCCAAGAGAGGCTGGCATACATATATGATAAAGTAAAAAAGAATATTGAAAAAGGCATCGCTCAAAAAATATACAAGAAAGATATAAGTGTAGAAATGATGGCTCGTCTTTACATCAGTAAATTAAATGAAATTCATGATCCTGAAATTTATCCTGCGTCTGAATTTACATTTTCTACTGTTTTCTCTAGACTTATAGACCAATTTATACGCACTAACGCAAATGAAGATGGTTTGCAATACTATAAACAACGTAAACAATTATACACCGTACTTAATTTTGGACACTAAAAAATAATGACAATATGTTTGATACAAAAGTTTACAAAAATAGAAGACAAAAACTGGCAACAGCAGTAAAAAAAGGACTAATGTTATTCTTGGGCAATGACGAATCACCAATGAATGCTACGGCTAATACCTATCGCTACAGGCAAGACAGTACTTTCCGATATTTATTCGGAATTAATAGTCCGGGGTTTGCTGCCGTTATTGACATTGATAATGGTAAAGAATATATTTTTGCCAATGATTTTGAAATTGACGATATTATTTGGATGGGTACACAACCTAAGGTTAAAGATATAGCTGCTCAGGTAGGTGTCAATGAAACTATGCCATTAAAAAAATTAGATTCATTTCTATCACAAAATATTGATAGAGAGATTCATTATCTCCCTCCATATCGAGCCAATAATATTTTAAGAATAAGCAATTTATTAGGTATAAAATATACTTACGTTCAAAGTAAAGCCTCTGAAAAACTAATAAAAGCTTTGGTTGACATGCGCTCTAAAAAAGAAGCCATTGAAATAGAGGAAATAAGAAAAGCTTGCAATATAGCGTATGATATGCATACAACTGCAATGCGGATGTGTCATCCTGGAGTAAGCGAAAGAGAAATCGCTGGAGCTATCGAAGGTGTCGCTCTCTCACAAGGTGCCGGTATATCTTTCCCTATCATATTGAGCCAAAACGGACAAACTTTACATAATCATTCTCATGATGGAATTCTTACTAAAGGTCGGTTGATGCTCACTGATTGTGGAGCTGAAGGGCTTACAGGTTATGCTTCGGATTGTACTCGTACATCACCCGTAGGTGGAGAATTTACAACTAAACAGAAGGAAATTTATTCCATTGTTTTAAAAGTAAATAACACTATCAAAGATTTAGCAAGACCTGGAGAAACCTATAAAAAACTACACTTAATTGCGTGTAAAATAATGGCTGAGGGGTTAAAGGACTTAGGCATCATGAAAGGTGATGTTGAGAATGCTGTAAAAGTTGGAGCTCATGCCCTATTTATGCCTCATGGACTAGGACATATGATGGGTATGGATGTACATGACATGGAAGACTATGGTGAAGATTATGTAGGTTACAACGATAAAGTTAAGCGAAGTGAGCAATTTGGTTTGGCCTACTTGCGATTAGGCAGAAAACTAGAAGAGGATTTCGTTATCACTAATGAACCCGGCATCTATTTTATTCCTGATTTGATAAATCTTTGGAAGTCCGAAAACAAGTTCACAGACTTTATAAATTATGACAAGCTTAATGATTATTTAGATTTTGGAGGTGTTCGTTTAGAAGATGATCTACTCATCACGAAAAAGGGTTGTGAAATTTTAGGTGACAAGAGAATACCTATTACCATTGATGAAGTACAAGATTGCATAAAAAGTGGTCGTTAATCTAAGACAAAAGCACCTTTTGAATTAACATCATATACTGAATAGGATAAAGCCGAGAGCTCCTTTATGAGTTTTTGGCTTTGTCTATTGGAAAAAGAACTATCTAAAATAATTAATCTCGGATTATAATTCCTCAATGCACTCTCCCATTCACTATATTTTCCAAAGACAATAATATCAATATCAAACGCTTTCTCCAGACTTGGCAACTGGAATGGACAAAGAACAATGTGCTTTCTTTTAATTAAAAAATGTTTGTACTTTGTACGAGAACTTTCCTCAGTTGCTTTTTTGGATAACAACACCTTTGAAGAACTCTTAATGCCTCTTGCATCCCATAAAGGTTTTACTACGAACTCCATCGTATTATCAGTTAGATTTTTAGAAGAATATAGTATTGCATTCTGACCTTTCAGTAGGCTATAGCAACTGCTATTGTTAACTTGATGGACAACGAGAATCTCTTGATTAACCTCTTGAAAACTTCTTATTGAAGTATAAGATATGAGTGTGAGAACCATTCCTAACATCAGGAAAAAGTAGAAACCCTTTTTTTTAATAGAGTAAAAGATTGAAAGTAGTAAAATGCTGTAGATAATGAATAATTGATAGAAATCTAGTGAATAGTCAATCCATGTTGCATAGGGTAACTTTGCAATACTGCTTACAATCCAAAGACAAATTTCAGTAAACCAAGAGACTATTTGCCCAAAGAAGCCTGCAAGCCAAGGCAATGCTGAAAGTAATATTACTAACAGACTCCCTCCTAACATAAATGGTGCAAGAGTCAAAACAATTAAATTCCCTAACAAAAAATACGTTGGTAATTGATGAAAATAATATAAAATTAGAGGAGCAACACCAAGCTGAGCTGCCAGGGAAACAAATATCAGTTGTCTGAACTTATCAAACCATCTGTTTTTTCTTTGAATCTTCTTTTCCCAAAGAGGCATAAAAGTAACGATAGCAAGCACTGCAAAATATGATAATTGAAAACCAACTTCGTAAATATAAAAGGGATTGTAAAGTAATAAAAGAAATGCAGAGATTGCGATAGTATTATAAATACGATAAGGTCTCAAACTTAGTAAAGCAAATTGCATCATACTAAACATAGTAGCAGCCCGAATCACCGATACAGATAAACCAGAAACAAAGGCAAATGCCCATATTGTAGTCACCCCAGTGCAGACTAAGAATATTCTTCCTCGTTTACTTCCTCTCAATGGACGCAAAACTATATTTATCAATAAAAATAGGATTCCTACATGCAGTCCCGAAACCGCCAAAACATGAATGACTCCAGAAGTCGAAAAATTACTTTGAACCTCAGTATTTAGTTCAGATTTATTTCCTAAAGTCATCGCTTGCAAAAATCCACTTGCTTCTACATCTGGAATATACTTTTCTAATATACCACTGAGATGCTCTTGTACCTCTCTTGCAAATCTGTAAATAGAAAATCTAACTATAGGATTCCACTTTATATTTTCGAATTTCCCCCTTGCAGTACAATAGATTTGTCGTCGTTGTAAAAAATTTGCGTAATTAAAAGCATAAGGATTAGAATTATCATGCAGCAAAGAGAAATTAAGCTCACCAATAATTGTATCTCCATAGTTCCATGATCTCACTACGCTATCTTTCGGAAGATAGACAATACTCTTAAAATTTGTAGATTGAATCTCATCTCCATTTTCCAGCATAAAAACTCGAATGGGAAATGAAAGATTAAATTTTGATTCTTTAGCACCATCTAGTATTATTGCTTTAATATAATGTGTTTTTAGATTTTTGGGAGGTGCATAACTTTCTTCACTATGGTGAACTAAAAAAATGCCTAAAATTACTAGAAATAAAAAAATTAACTTTCCACTTCCTCTGCTCTTTAAAGAAGGGAGTTTGATAAAAATAAAATTCAATAAAAAGACACAGCCTAGTAATAAAAGCAAATAACTGCTTTGGATACTAACATAATTACCCAGGAGAATTCCTAAAATAAGCGGTAAAATTAATCGAATCCCTGGGTTAGATTGGAGAAATCGATAAAGCATTAACTGTAAAGTATGCTCTAAAGCTAACTAAATTTAATGAGACTATTTAATTATTCCCGTACTTTTCACTCATTTGTTGCCAGACATCTTCTAGTTCCTCCATTGTATCGGCTTGCAACATCATGATTCTAAGGTCTCTAAAATGAGGCAATCCCTTGAACATAGCTGCCATGTGACGACGCATATGTAAGATACCTCTCTTTTCATCCAGCCACTTCATTGCAGACTTTACTTGCATCCTAAGAATATTCAGTTGTTCATCAAAACTAACGGGTTCTGGCTCACTGCCATCTTTTAGATAATTCTTAATATCTCTAAAAATCCAAGGTTTTCCAATTGCTCCTCTTCCCACCATAATGGCATCAACACCGTAGGTATCAAAACGTTCTTTAGCGACAATATGATTTGTAATGTCTCCATTACCAATAATAGGAATATGCATTCGTGGATTATTCTTTACTGCTCCGATATACTCCCAATCGGCCTCTCCTTTATACATTTGACAACGAGTACGTCCATGAATCGTAAGTGCCTGAATCCCTACATCTTGCAATTGCTCAGCTATCGTCACAATATCCCGACTATCTTCATCCCAGCCAATACGAGTTTTCACCGTGACTGGTAGATCTACTGCCTTAACAATAGCTTCCGTCATTTTCAACATTGCGGGTATATCTTTCAACATGCCTGAGCCCGCACCTTTGGTTGCAATTTTTTTTACAGGACAACCAAAATTTATATCTATAAAATTAGGATTAGCTTCTTCAGCAATTTTAGCTGCTCCTACCATTGCATCAATATCTTTTCCATAAATCTGTATCGCGATAGGCCGCTCTTCATCTAAAACCTCCATTTTTTTGAAAGTTTTCTCTACCGACCGTACCAAAGCATCAGATGATACAAACTCTGTATAAAGTAAATCTGCTCCAAAATGCCTGCACAACAAGCGGAATGGTCGAGTTGAGACATCCTCCATAGGTGCTAAGAGTACAGGGCATTCTCCCAAGTCTAAATTTCCTATTTTCATGTTGCAAAGGTAAAAAAAATGTAGGAGTTCATTGAATTTTGTACCTTTGTCAGTTCTTAAAAACGAGAAATGGAAGAAGAAGTACAAATACATCGATTGAAAAATGGGCTACGCATTGCTCACTTAGAGAGCAAAAGTGCTGTTGCTTATTGTGGTGTATTTATAAATGCCGGGGCGAGAGATGAGATGAATAATGAATGGGGAGTTGCCCACTTTACTGAGCACATGATGTTCAAAGGAACAACAAACCGTAGAGCAAGACATATCATTAATCGACTTGAAAGTGTGGGTGGAGAGTTAAATGCTTACACTACTAAAGAAGAAACTTGTGTACATGCAACTTTTCTTACCGAATATTATGAACGTACTATAGAGCTTTTCAGCGATGTATTACTTCGCTCCGTTTTTCCAGTCCCTGAAATTAATAAAGAACGTGAAATTATTATTGATGAGATAAACTCTTATCTAGATACTCCATCTGAACTTATCTTCGATGATTTTGAAGAATTTATTATAGGGAGCAACTCGCTGGGTAGAAACACCTTAGGAAGTCCTGAAAGCGTAAGAGATACTACACAAGAAGATATTAAAAGATTTGTACATCGTAATTACACACCTAAGGAAATGGTGATAAGCTCTGTCGGTAATATTCCATTTCAGAAACTTTGTAAATGGGCTGAGAAATATTTTGGAGACTGGAATCATTCTTCAAATTACAAACGTGTCCCTATAATACTAACAGAGAAGTTACCTAAAAAGGATTTTGTAAACAGAAACACCTATCAAACACATTGCGTCGTTGGAGGATTGGCGTATAATTTGAAAGAGAAAAAACGACTTCCTTTTAGCTTAGTCTGCAATTTTCTTGGAGGACCTGCAATGAACTCAAAACTCAATATGGTTTTGCGTGAAAAATATGGATACGCTTACCATACAGAAGCCAGCTATACCCCCTATTCAGACATGGGAATCTTTGGGATTTATTTTGGTACAGACAATGGAAATTACACAAAATGCATCAACCTAATAAATAGAGAGCTAAAAGCATTATGTACAAAAAGGTTAACTCCTGCGGCCTTGAAAAAAGTGCAGCAACAGCTCATTGGACAAACAATGATAAGTGCTGCCGGAGAAGAAGCACAAATGTTCAGCATTGGCAAAAGCTTACTGGTATATAACAAAGTAACTACCATGAAAGAGATATACCGTAAAATTGAGCGAATTACATCTTCGCACGTTCTTGAAGTTGCAAATGAAACGCTGTCACCAGATAAACTTTCTGTTCTCCTCTACAAATAACCAAATGTCAACACTCAAACAAATAGAAGAACTCACAGAAAAAGGTGAAACTTATATTAAAAAGCAACAATACATTGAGGCTATAAACTATTGGGAACAGGCATTAAAGATTATCCCTTCATCAGAAAATTTCAATGATAACAAAACATGGCTAGAAATCTCAATTGGCGATGCTTATTTCTTTCTGGGAAATTATAATAAAGCCTTAGACTTCTTCTTAAAGCCAGAAGTAAACGATAGTGACAACCCTTTTATACTTTTACGACTTGGTCAACTCTATTTCGAAATTGAAAAACATGATAAAGCTTTAGAATATCTTCTTAAAGCCTATATAACTGAAGGCTTTGAGATATTTAATGACGAAGAATCTAAATATCTGGAGTTCCTACAAGAACACTTCGAGTTGGAATAAATTTAGATATATTGATACATTTCCTTTAATAGCTTAAACTGACAGTGTGCTCGGTCATAGTTGTGCATCGGATAGTTTATTTTATAGTATTCATCACCATTTAAATAGTCAGCTAAGAAACGAATAGCCATTATATACGTCATTAATTTCCCAGAAACGTCTAACCACTTAATTTCCTTCTCAGTTAGAAACTGTTTTGCGATAGACAAATAGCCTTTTTTGTAAGATTGATAAAGTTTATAATTAAACTGTACCTTATCTAAATCCTTCTCATCATCAACAGCTGTATTGCACATTGTTCGAACCACATCACCGAAATCATAATGGATATACCCAGGCATTACTGTATCTAAATCTACTAAACAATAAGGACTGTCATCCTCAGTAAATAAAATATTGTTCAACTTGGTATCATTATGAGTAATTCTTATAGGAATATCGTCTTCATCATAAAATCTCAAGAAATCATGCTGTAAACTCTTACTATATGCAACCAAATTCTCAACTGTATGTAAACGTTTTGCTTTATTATCACCAATAGCCTCTTCAAGCTGAACTATACGTGCATCCAGATTATGAAACTCAGGAATTACCTCAATAAAATCTTTAGGATCTAAATCAGAAAGATCTATTTGGAAATCTGCAATAGCACGACCTGTTGCTTCTGCTATTTCATGAGACAATGTTGTTTCGTATGATTTTGTCCCTTTCTCAAAGTGCATCAATCGCCAATAAGTGCCATCAGCTGTTTTTGTGAAGTATTTTCCTTTAAGAGTTTTCAGAAAATTCAATGTAGGCTTTCCCTTAGATGCTATATGAGCTGTGGCTTTTTGAATATTATCCATCATACCTTCTACGTTAGTAAAAACCTTATGATTTATTCTTTGCATCAAATAACAATCTCCATTTTCAAAATAAATTTTATAGCTATCATTGATATGTCCATTGCCATATTCACTCACACTGCTAACAAGTGGATTAGCAAAAAATTCTTTAAGAATATTTTCAAATGTATTTTTCATATTTCGGCTACTTAGCTTTAGCTATAAAAAAAGGAGCTTCAAGAGTCTCAGAATTAAAGTTGATTTCTTGCTTAGTCTCAGTCTCAGCATTGGTGACCTTCCCCCCTGATGCTAAAACAATAGCTACGCCTGCAGCAATATCCCATTCTTTCAAATGCACAAAACGAGGATAAATATCTGCAGTGCCCTCAGCAATCATACATAATTTTAAAGAACTGCCTCGGGAAACTATCTCTACTTCTTGTGGAATTTCTTTGATATATTGCTCCGTAGTTGCATCTTTAAAAGATCTTGAACCGACAACAATGCACTTATCGTTTCTGTTTTTTATCAAAGGAAGTTGAAGTTTTATTTCTTCGGCAGTTCCTTTATGCTGTGTCTTTATTGCTTTTTCCCCAACTTCTCCATAATATAATTCTCCCGTAACAGGTACATAAATAACTCCAATCGTGGGTTTATTATTTTCAATCAAAGCAATATTGACGGTAAACTCTCCGTTCTTTTTCACAAACTCTTTTGTACCATCTAGCGGATCAACTAACCAAAACTGTTGCCATTCTTTTCTCTCAGAATAATCTTTAATCTTTCCCTCTTCACTAATTACAGGAATAGCTGTTTTTGCTAATTCCGTAGTAATGATTTCGTGTGCGGCCTTATCAGCTCTAGTTATCGGCGTATCATCCTCTTTAAGTTCCGTTTGAAAATCATCTTCTTTATAGATTTCCAAAATTCGCTTGCCTGCCACTATTGCCGTTTCTATGGCTATTTCCATTAAGCTTTTCATGATATTAATTTTTCATTCAATAAAGCAACAATTTTCTTTGTTTGTATACTCATATAGCGTTTTTCTCTAAATGCTAGCACCCTACGAATGCCGACTACTGCGTTTGTCAAGAAAACTTCTTCAGCTTCTTCAAGAATATCCAAGGGAAAAGAAACTTCCTCTACACGCAATCCTAACTCGCCAACTTCACTTATTACAGTATCTCGCATGATTCCAGCCACACAGCCACTGGTCAAATCTGGAGTTAGTAATATACTTCCCTTTAGTGCAAAGATATTATAGGCCGTTGCTTCCACAACATCTTGGTTTGGTGATAAAAAAAGTACCTCGTCTAAGTTATTATTTTGTTTGTAAATACTCCCTTTTACCGAAAGAATAGACTGTGCCGTTTTATATCTTCCTGCTTTGGCAGGATATTTTATCTCATCAGTATAAACATCTATCTTCCATCCGTCCTCATTCAAAACAAATTCTTGTACGGGGAAATAATCTACTTCTAAAAGATACGATGCAAGATTACTTTCTGGTGTATATAGTCCTTTTCCACTTCGAAAAACTGTTAAGCGTGCACGAGCACCTTGAAAGAGTCTATTTTTGTTGCACAATCGTTCTATTTGTTTAGCAAGTCTGCGTTGAGTAAATTCCTTTGGTAACTCCATTTGCCAATATTTTACCGCCTGCTGTAATCTGGCAAAGTGTTTATCCAATAAAGGTGCAACTTTTGAGGTAATAAAAATACTTTCAAAAATTGCATCTCCAAAACGAAAAGCACGGTTCGTAATGTCTATTTGCTTATCATCACAATAAAAATATTCACCATTCAGACAATATTGAGGTTTAATCTTCATCTTCTACTATCTTTTTGCAAATTTCAACTATTGAATTATTCTTTTTTATTTTAAAGGCTCTAATACCTGCTCTTTTTGCAGCCTCAATATCTCTATCACTATCACCTATCATAAAGCATTGCTTCGCGTCCAGATCAAAATCTGTAATAGCCTGATTTATCATATATGGGGAGGGTTTTCTACAATCGCATGATTGAACTGTATCATGATGTGGGCAATAATAAATCCCGTCAATACTGATTCCCCCTAATTTTAGTTGTCTTTTCATCTCCTCATGAACTTTTTCTACATCCGCTTCCGAATAAATACCTTTAGCCACACCTCCTTGGTTGGTTACAACGATTAAAAGATAGTGGTGCTTCTTCAGAATTTTTAATCCTGCTATCACTCCTTCGTTTAAGACAAAATCCTCCGCACGATAGATATAATAATGTCCCTCGTCTGAATTCAATGTGCCATCTCTATCTAAAAACACAGCTTTTCTCATAGACGGGAACGAATTAGGTAAATAAAATCTTAAATATAAGTTCTTGTAAGAGTTCTCCGTTTGAAGTGGAGGTGTTATCAACACCTTTTGACTTCAAATCATACTCTCTCAATAAAGTAATAGTATCAGCCACTTGCTTTTTTGAAAAATTCTTACTTGCAGCTATATAATCTTTTAGGAAATATGGATGAACACCTAATGCTTTGGCTATTGCAGATTCTCCTTTCCCTTTTGAAATATGTTGATACAGGAAAATCTTAGCAAAAAAACTATATAGTACAGAGACCGTAACTACAAAAGGATTGTCTTTAGGGTTTGCATCAAAATAGCGAGCAATTCGAATGGCTTTAGTGATATCTCTTTTCCCAACTGCATTCTGCAACTCAAAGTTATTGAAGTCTTTAGAGATTCCTATGTTTTCTTCAATATGGGAAGCAGTTATCTCAGTACCTTTGGGAAGTACTAACTGTAATTTCTGAAGTTCATTATTAACTTTTGCTAAATCCGAGCCCAAATATTCTACTAAAAGATGACCAGCCTTTGGATTAATGCTGTACCCATCTTCTTTTAGTCTAGCAACAACCCAAGGAAACACTTTATTATCATACAGTCGTTTAGACTCAAATAATATATGAGATTTACTTAGTTTTTTCGCTAAGGATTTTCGTTTATCGATTGTTTTTCCTCTGTAACATATTACTAGAATTGTTGTTTCCAGAGGATTGTCAGCATAGAGCGCTAATTCTTCAATATTTCTAATCTCTTGTGCCTCCTTCACAATCAATACTTGATAGGGGGCCATCATCGGATAACGTTTGGCTACAGTAATAACTTCGCCTATCTCAACATCTTTCCCATAGAGTACCGTTTGATTAAATGCCTTCTCTTCCTCACTAAGAACTCCATGTTCTATTGCATCAGATATCTTGTCAATATAATAACCCTCATTGCCCATAAGAAAATAAATGGGTCGATAATTTCCTTGTTTTATATCATTATATATTTGATCGAAAGTCATAATTTAAAATCGTAAATGACGTACTGCATAATTACTGCTCTTAATATTCTGTAAAGTTTCTATGCCTATTTTGATGTGATTCGCAACATACTTACTAGTGACTTCTGTGTCGCTTTTAGCTGTTTTTACACCTTCAGAAATCATGGGTTTGTCAGAAACTAACAGCACCGCTCCACAGGGAATATCATTAACAAAACCAACTGTAAATAGCGTTGCTGTTTCCATATCAATTGCCATGGCATGTGTCTTTCCTAAGTATTTTTTGAATCGTTCATCATATTCCCACACTCGTTTGTTGGTGGTAAATACAGTGCCTGTCCAGTACTGTTTTTCATGTAAATCAATGACTTCTGCTACTTTTCTTTGTAGATTAAACGACGGTAGCGCAGGTACTTCAGCGGGCAGATAATCATGGGAGGTTCCTTCACTACGAATAGCTGCAATCGGTAAGATATAATCTCCCAACATATTATGTTCTTTCAATCCACCGCATTTCCCAAGAAATAAGACGGCTTTGGGAGTAACTGCACTTAGTAAATCCATCACAGTTGCAGCATTAGGACTCCCCATTCCGAAATTGATAATCATTATACCTTCAGCCTTAGCACTCTGCATCGCCCTATCATCACCAACCACGGGAACATCATACCATTCTGCGAACAGATGCACATAATTCTCAAAATTGGTCAGTAAAATATAATCTTCAAAATCATCTAAATCTCTACCCGTATATCTCGGCAACCAATCCTCTACAATATCACGTTTTGTTTTCCACATAAAAAATAGTACTTTACCCAAACTTTAAATGAATGAACTGTAAAAATACAGAAAACTAAAGATTATATCCCTCTTTTAGTATAAAATATGACACCATTACAACTTCCTACCTATCCGTTTCGACTAAAAAAAGAGGACAATATTATCAAGATTTTTGATATTATTAGGAAGAAGTTTATCGTTTTGCAACCTGAGGAGTGGGTACGTCAACATTGGGTTCATTATTTGATTCAAGAAAAAGAAATTCCTGCCTCGCTTCTTGCTGTAGAAATTAGTGTGAATACGAAATTACTCAAACAACGTAGTGATATCGTCGCTTTTGACAACAATGGCAAACCACTTCTGATTGTAGAGTGCAAAGCCCCAAGCATTAAACTCTCACAAAGCGCCTTTGACCAAATTGCTCGCTATAATATGAAGCTAAAAGTTCCGTATTTAGTGGTGAGTAACGGATTACAACATTTCTGTTGTAAAATAGATTACGAAAAGAAAAGTTATGATTTCATAAAAAACATACCTGAATTTAGTTTCCTGAAAGCTCATTAACCTTAATTAACAGCTTTTTTATCAACTTAACATAATGTGGGTATATATTTGTACCATTGAAAGTAGTTAAGCAAATTTTTTCATAGTAGTTTTAATTAATAAAGAGAGGGCAGTCTATATTCATAGACTGCTTTTCTTATTTATCTACTGCTTCGTCTTCCGCTTTTTTCTCCTCTGTTTCTAGAGGTAAATAATCATGTTCCAGTAAAATATTATACCAACCATAGATTTTTTTCATATCTGAAGCATAAACGCGATCCTGGTCATAATCAGGAAGGACTTCTTCGAAAAACTCACTCAATTCTTTAGGCTTACTTTTTACAATCGTACATTTTCCCCCATTCAACTTTTCATAAATAGATTGCATCACCTCGCTAAGTTGTACCTCTGTAGTATTGGTATAAATAGCAATATCTTGCAGAGCACTCACTTGTGAAGCTCCAAATACAGGAAAGCGTTTTCCTCCTTCTAATGCTTCCACAATAATTGAATTACTTGCTGATGAAACTAGTTTGTACAATCCCGGTTTGCCAGAAATGGCTATAATATCTTTCAACATATTTCTTTAATAAATAGTTATACTTTCTCTTTAAAAACCTTGTCTAAGGCTATAATTTGGGGCAAAAGTAAATCATCTTTACCATTTTTCAATATATAGTCAGATTTTTCTTTTCGTATTTCGTCATTGACTTGGGCTTTCATACGTGCCTCAATTTTCTCGACTGTAGTATTATCTCTCTCTTGCAACCTAGCAATGCGTTCTTCCATTGGACTAATAACACTTACCAGATAATCAAAATCAATATAAAGCCCTGTTTCAAACAAAATAGCTGACTCTTCTATTACATAAGGAGCATCTTGTTGCTGTGCCCAATTATGAAAATCTTTTCTAACAACGGGATGTACCAGTCCGTTCACTTTTTCAAGAGCTTTTTCGTCGTTAAAAACTATTTTTGCAAGCGCTTTTCTGTCTAGTTGTTGAGCTTTATAGATCTGATCTCCAAAAGTTTCTTGAATTTTCTTACGTAATAACTCATCCGTATGCATTAATTCTTTTGCTCGTGCATCTGCAAAATAGATAGGTGCACCAAGCATTTCAAACACCCTAGCTGCCGTAGTTTTACCACTACCAATACCGCCTGTAAGTCCTATCTTTAACATTATTATTCGTAAGTGATGGTATAATTTACATAACGCGGGCTCATATAGACTTTTGTTATTCCTTCGGGTAAATGAATAGCTTGAACCTCTATTTTCGTTGCCAAATCATTTATTGTATTGTAATCAACAACCAACAAGAAGTCATCTTCTTGAATGTTTTGTTTTGCTTTCTCATAAGTTCTGTACTTGAGCTTCACCTCATTTGGCTGAATGACTACATTTACATTTTTAGGAAAGTTTATTGCTTTTACAGGAATTATTATCTCTTCATCAATATATTCATTAATTTCATACTGAACGGTAGTATGTTCAGTCATTAACTCGACCTCAGGATTTGGAGATACTAGCTTTACTTTTTTCTTAAATGATGAAGATAATTTATCAATAAGAAGAGATTCTGTATAAATGGTCTTAAGTGTATCTAACAATGCTATGGGAGCACGTACCTCAACGCTATCTGGATTCACAAATCCTTCATCAGATAACATATAGCCAGATTTCATCTCTATTTTCACTGCGGATGTTATCGGCACTTTCTTTAGTCCCATAGGTACTATTTCAAAATCAACATCTTCTGGGTATACACTGTTGATGATAATTCCAGAACCTAATTGCTCCTCAAATTGATTTCGAATTGCTGAAATGCTCAGCTCGTAGCTGAGATTTTCTTTGTTGTTTGTTCTGCGCTTTCTCAGACTGCTCACATCTACTTTGTAATCATAAAAGATGGATTTCAATTGCATCCGCATTAATGAGAAACCATAACCACTAACGTTTAGCGTAAGATCTTTCGTCGTTTTCTCTTGTGGTTCTGTATCTAAAGGGAAATTATGGTATTTCACATCTACGTGTACATTGGCAGTATATTCTTTCCCTAAAGAATGTAAAAACCAAAAAATGGTAGCTACTCCCACAAAGAACAAATACAATAGTACGTTTTTATTCTGTGATAGCTCTATGCCACGTTCCTTAATTCTATTCCAAACTTCCTTAAAATCCATTGAATATAAAAAACAACTGCACCATAGTTAATACCACAGTGCAATGTTGTTATATTTTCGTTATTAACGAACTTGTGCTACGCTATTCACGTCTTTTACTAATGATAATTTAGCAACTCGCAATTTTGTCTTTTCATCAGTAACGATAGTCACTGCATCATCCTGAATATCAGTAACTCTACCTAATATACCACCGGTAGTTACTACATGGTCGCCTTTTTTCAATTGACTTCTAAATTTTTTCAATTCTTTCTGTCTTTTAAACTGTGGCAGAATGATGAAAAATATAAATACGGCTAACATCGCTATAAGGAAAAACATATTTCCCATTCCACCTCCTGCTTGTAATGCAATCATAATTGTTTGTTTTTTTAATTATTTCCTATTAAACCAGCTCCCTTTTTTAAAGAGGCAGCATCTTTTTCTTTGGCTATTTTATCTAAAATACCGTTGATAAAGATACTACTATTTTCAGTACTATAATATTTTGAAATTTCTACATACTCATTCAAAGTAACTTTTACTGGTATTGTTTCAAAGTGCAACAATTCAGTCATTCCCATACTTAAAAGGATCTTGTCTATCAAAGCAATACGCTCATACTCCCAATTTGAGGCTATTTTTTCTATTAAGATTTTGGCTTCATCCTGCAATCGAACCGTTTTCAAGAATAGATTCTTCGCAAAAGCTTCATCATCAGCATTTTTGTATAAATCAGGAATAAAGAATTCATTTTTAGTAATGTCTGCCTTTTTTATAGCTTGTTCTAGCAGAGGAAGCACTACCCAAAGGTCATCATTCCAATAGAGATTTTGTTCCTCTATGATGTCTTCAAGATTTACTTTCTTGGCAAAAAATTTAGAAAACATCGTAAAGATAAGCCGTTGATCCTTGGCTTCTGACTGCTCGGAGGCATTTAAATAATCTTGAAAAAACGGCATTTTCAGTAGTTGATTGTACAAATTTATAAGTATATCTTCTTGTCCTGCCCAAGTGATTTTTTCATTTTTACAATACGTGTGTAGTGACTTAGAATCTTGTAGAAATTTTAAAAAGCTATTATTTACGAATTTCTCTATAGATGTATCGTCTTCCCTATTTGTATGAGTATGCTGTTTGTTCTCTAACTTCTGTTCTGCAATATCTCGCAATTCAATTGGCAACAGAAGCAACTTTACATAGAGTTCTTTAGTTTGCTTTATACTTTTATCTAACTCCTTCAATGCTAGGTCGATGTTATTTTCCTTAGTGAAGTAAGCATAAGTTATCTGTAAAACTTTTATGCGTAGCAGATGTCTATTTATCATTAGTCAAAGAACTTTTTAAATATTAAAATATACTGCAAAGATACTACTTTAAACAATTTTGAGCTGTACTAAAACCACTTCTTTTTCTTAAAATACCAAAACAATACTGCTGCAATCAAAAACATTACTCCCAATACGACAAAATATCCATAATGAGTTTCCAGTTCTGGCATATACTTAAAGTTCATCCCATAAATACTTGCAATGAAGGTAATTGGGATAAACAAGACGGAAAATATCGTCAATGTCTTCATTACTTGATTGAGCCTATCACTATGCATATTAAAGACTAAATTGAGATTGCTTTCCAACTGTTGTACATCAAAATCTATAGTATCCATCATAGATGATGCTTGCTCCTTCAGCTCTGTAAAGAAATGGGATTCGTCTTGAACAATAGTGGCTTTTTCAATTTTCATAATAGCTTCTTTCAAACTACTTATGGCTTTTTTCAAAACAAATAGCTTTTGTTTACTGGTTTCTGTAGCTATCACAAAATCTTGAGAAGGAGTAATATTGTTGATACTTCGTATTTGTTTGCTATTTTCACTTAAATAATTGTATGACTCCGCATAATTATCAATAATAGCCTCAATAATTAGAAACAATAAATAGTTTGCTTTTTTCTTTCTTGCAATCCCTTGTTTGTTTTTTATACGTTCGCGGATATTTTCAAAATAATCACCTACGTATTCTTGTAAACTCCATATAAAATGTCCTTTGACGATGAATAGCATCTGTTCCGACTCAAAGTCATCTCTTTTAAAGTTCATAATTTTGAGAGCTAAAAACATACTGTCATTAAGCTCAATCATTTTATTACGATGTTCATCATCTAAAGTCATCCTAAGAATAAAATCATCAATATTATTCCTTTGTCCTACTCGTTTAATTTCTTCATCAAAGTCTAGTCCATAAGTATTTAGCCATAGCACACTATCGCCTTGTTCACCCAAATTTATCGATTCAATACTCGAAAATTCTGTCCTGCCAAATTCGTTAAAATTGTATTTAATTAGACTGGTATTCTTTAAAAATCGTTGAGATGTATCCATGAGTTGTGTGCTTATTTTGTTTTCAACCTTCTAGTAACCTGTATTCCCAAGTCCATAAAAACAATTTTGGGGTTACCATTAGCACTAATATCTGAATAAGCTTTGGAGAAATCCTCGTAAAGCGCTTCCACATTTTTAGCATTGATAAAAGGGGCAAACTTAGTAGAAAACTGTTCTTCCTTAGGAGTAATTTTATACAGGTTCTGGATCCTTAGATTGTACATAAAATTTTCACGAATCAACCTACTACAGTAATCTAAAAATTGCTTTTGTTTTTCTCGTCCAAGTTTTGCCATCCTTTCTGTCCACTCATAGATCCCAGGAACATTTACGGCATAGGTTAAGCGCATGATATTTTTAAACTCTTCAAAATTAAATTGCAATTCATCTCTCTCTTCGACTAACCGGAGAGCATTGGTCAAACTCCCATCTGCTAATGGGAGTATTTCATCTATTATACTTTTCTCTACTCCTCTACCAGTTAAATACTCTGTAAGTTTATCATTGCTTATCGGTGATATATTTAAGTTCTGACATCTTGAATAAACGGTTGGTAAAATATCTTCTGGGCTTTCTGTAAGCAAAAAGAAAATTGTGCCTTTAGGTGGCTCTTCAATTATCTTCAGCAACTTATTTGCACAGCTATGATTCATCTTTTCAGCTTGCCATATAATAACTATTTTATATTTTCCTTCATAGGATTTATGACTTAATTTTCGAAGAATCTCATTGCTTTCTTTTTCATAAATAACCCCCTGCTTGTTCTCTAAACCTATCTGTTTATACCAATTATTAAGACTTACATAGCGATTTTCTAAAACAAATTCTCGCCATGGTTCTATAAAATCATCACAAACAGGAGTTTTATTACCAACTTTTACTATCGGAAAAACAAAATGCAAATCAGGATGAATGAGTTTCTGGTATTTAATACAAGAAGGGCAACTGCCACAAGCATCATTTGTAGTTGGTGACTCACAATTTATGTACTGTGCTACAGCAAGCGCAAGAGCCATTTTTCCGACGCCTTCTTTTCCAGAAAATAGCCTTGCATGGCTCAATCTTCCATGCTGAATCTCATCTAACAATTGAGATTTCAGTTTCTCTTGACCTACTACTTTTGCAAATGTCATAATGTCTTTCTTATTATCTTTCAAAAATAGGAAAAAGCGAGCAATTCTTACTAATTTCTCAGAGATTGTCAAGCAGGATTTATATCTTTGTAATAAGACTATAGAATTATTTTTCACTAAAAATAACAAGTTATGCAAAGCATTGATAAATATGATTTTTCAGGAAAGAAAGCGATTGTACGTGTGGACTTTAATGTTCCATTAGATGACAATTTTAAAATTACTGATGATACTCGCATCCGTGCAGCTATCCCAACAATTAAAAAAATATTAAAAGACTCAGGAGCTGTTATCTTAATGTCTCATTTAGGTCGACCTAAAGGTGCAGAAGATAAATATTCACTAAAACACATCCTTCCAAGGCTGTCTGAGTTAATAGGCAAAGAAGTGCAGTTTGCAGAAGATTGCGTTGGGGAAAAAGCAAAAGCAAAAACGAAGAGTCTAAAACCGGGAGAGGTATTACTTCTAGAAAACTTACGCTTTCATGATGAGGAAAAGAAAGGAGACGAAGATTTTGCTAAGCAATTAGCTTCATTGGCTGACGTCTATGTAAATGATGCCTTTGGAACAGCACATAGAGCTCACGCATCAACAGCCGTCATTGCACAATATTTCCCAAATGATAAAATGTTTGGCTACGTTATCGAAGATGAACTTAAAAGCGTAGATAAAGTAATCAATGACGCTAAATCACCTTTTACCGCTATTATGGGTGGCTCAAAAGTTTCATCAAAGATTACGATTATCAAAAATCTTTTAGGCAAAGTTGATAATCTTATCATTGGTGGAGGAATGACGTATACTTTTGTAAAAGCTAATGGTGGCAATATTGGAGATTCTATCCATGAAGATGAATATCTTGATTTAGCTAACGATCTTATAAAGCAAGCGAAAGAAAAAGGGACAACAATCTATCTCGCCACTGATAGTGTTATCGCAGATGATTTCTCAAATAATGCTAACACTAAGGTTGTAGATGTAAATAACATACTTGATGGCTGGCAAGGTCTTGATATCGGACCGGAAAGCACTGCTAAGTTCAAAGAGGTGGTTGCCAATTCTAAAACCATATTATGGAACGGTCCAGTTGGTGTTTTTGAAATGGAATCTTTCGAGAATGGCACCAAAGCTATTGCTGAAGCTATCGTTGAGGCAACAGAAAAAGGAGCTTTTTCCTTAATCGGGGGAGGAGATTCTGTTGCTGCTATAAATAAGTATAATTTAGCAAATGATGTTTCTTATGTATCTACAGGTGGTGGAGCTTTATTAGAATATATTGAAGGAAAAGACTTACCTGGGATAAAAGCCATTAGAGAGTAAAATCTACGATAACATATTGCTATAAAAGAGTTTGTGGTATTTTATCTAAGAAACACATGCACACGATTGCATACTTTTAAGTTTTTTTCACTCTTTTTATTGCGTTGTTTTAAATATAATAATTACATTTGTCTTCTATTAGCTTAATATAAAAAACAAAAAGAGAGGATATTAAAAATGGTTAACAACGAACAGCAGCAGAGAGATCTAGAAAGAATTGTTGAGAAGTTAAAAATTCTTGATGACAAAAAGAAAAAAGTTGCAAGAACTATAGGTATTACCGATGTTTACCTATCATATATCTTAAATGGTCGAAGACCACTTACAGATAAAATGAAGGTAAAATTATTCGATTACTTAGACCTAGAAGATTAAGCAACCGTTTTCTTTATTTTGCTAAAAGAGACTACTTCCTGTAGTCTCTTTTTTTATTTATCCTTTTTTCCAAAATCAGGATCAACCTTTAAAAATGGTATAACTAGAAAGGTCGGAATAGCACAAAGTATGACTAAAATAAAGAAATGCTGATAGCCTATTAATTCCTGAATCCATCCTGCAACCATACCAGGCAACATCATTCCTAGTGCCATAAATCCTGTACATATAGCATAGTGAGCCGTTTTGTGCTTCCCTTCAGAAAAATAAATCATATACATCATATATGCCGTAAAACCAAATCCGTAACCAAATTGCTCAAGGGCTACAGCTGTATTAATTAGAATCATACTTTCGGGCATATAAGTAGATAGATAAAGATAAGCTAAGTTTGGTAAGGTAATAGCAAGCACCATTGGCCATAACCAATATTTCAGTCCCTTTTTATTTACGGCTATACCACCTAAAATCCCTCCTACAGTCAACGAAATAACTCCTACTGTTCCATACACAAACCCAACCTCTCCTGTAGTTAATCCTAAACCTCCAAACTCTTTAATATCCAATAGAAATGGTGAAGACAGCTTTACCAATAGCGCTTCTCCAAGTCTATATAACAGCATAAAAAGTATGGCTATAAAAATTCCTCTCTTTTTAAAGAATGAAACAAATGTAATTCCAAATTCATGTAAAATATCACTTGGTGAGTTAGCTGCGCTTCCATGATCACTTGCTGGACGAGGCAATACGAATCGATGGTAAACAAATATCAAGATAAAAAAACCAGCCATAATGAAAAACGTGATACTCCAAGCTAAGGGGATATTTCCTGATATTCCTTTAAATGAAGCCGAGGTTACACCTTCCAGCTTTGGGTCTAACTGAACTAAAATATAAGCTGGCACATTCCAATTCATACTATTAAACACCAACCTTTCACCTGATCCAATAGATATACTTTTATCTCCTTTAGCAAAACCAGTATTCAATACAATTTCTTTATCTTCTTCAGGTTGTTTATTTAATCTAACAGCTACTAATTTCGCATTCCCGACCTTATCATCAGTTGTCTTGGTTATAACCTCTTTTTTCACTCCAAAATTCTTTACAATGGCATTAGCCAACGGAGTTGATATATTGTGAGACCACCACGTTTCTCCCCCATCCAATCTATTTTTTTTAAGCTTTTCAGTCTCAGATAGTGCAATAAATCCGTTTTTAGTATTATGTTCTCTTGCAAATTCTTTTAAAGAACTTAAGGAGTCTGTAGAGATTTTATTCGTATTAATCGTTACATTTTTCGGATAGACAACAAATGTGAGCTCATCAATATTCGATAAATCCTCAGGAATGTTCTCGAAATTATAATCTACCTGCTCTGTCGGTGAGGTTGTAACATTGACATACATAGGGTCAGAACCAGTCATGATTTCTAAAGCACCAGCTAAAATGATTAACAAGCCTTGACCGGTAATCATTGCCAAGCGGTAAAAAGTGCTGCGGATACCTACAAAGAAAGACTGCTGAGAATCATCCAAAGCCAACATATAGAAACCATCTGCAGCTATATCATGGGTAGCAGAACTAAACGCCAACAACCAAAAAAATGCTAATGAAGCTTTAAAATAAAAAGGAGTTGGCAAAGTAAGTGCAATCCCTGCCAAACCCGCTCCAATAAATAATTGCATGAGGACAATCCACCACCGTTTTGTTTTTAAAATATCAACAAAAGGACTCCAAAATGGCTTTATAACCCACGGCAAGTACAACCAACTGGTGTACAGCGCAATATCTGTATTAGAAAGCCCAAAACGTTTATACATAATCACCGATACGGTCATCACAATCACATAGGGAATACCCTCAGCAAAATAAAGTGTTGGTATCCATACCCATGGATTTTTTGATGTTTTAGTTTGTTGCTTCATGCTCATTACTTTAATAATATAGATTCTTTATTTCAATATTTTTGAAATAATGTTTTAGTATTTCAGTATAATTATAACCTTTCGCCCCCATCACTGCAGCTCCTATTTGACATAATCCAACACCATGACCCCATCCTGCTCCGTAAAGAATAAAATCAGTTCCGTCTCGTTCTATGACTAAAGCAGAACTAAACAAATGGGAGTCGGATAATGTTTTACGGATTTCCAATTCCTTGCCGATAATTTTAATGTGATTTTCACCTACAATCTTCAGTTTTTTCAATCTGCCTGAGTAACTCCGTTCTACCGGAATCAACTCTAAAATTTTACCATAATCTATACCTGAGCGTTTTTTTATTAATTCTGATAATTCTGCTTGAGTATATCGCACTTCCCAACGATAAAAGTTTTGGGTTTCTTGATCATAATCATTCAACACCTCAGCTAGAATCTTAGGATTTTTAGTGTTACAGAATGCGTCTGGAGCACCCTTAATAAAGTTTATAGCTTGTTTTTCTTCCGTTAAATCCATTCCGTCTAATGACTCATCTTCAGCATCAAACAATGGCACTAAATAGTCCTTGGGCTCTGGTTCCCAAACCTCTTCAAAACTCTCCACTACCCCTCCGCAACATTTAGAGAATCGTGCATCGCACACCTCATCATCATACCAAAGCACCTGACCGCGAGTAGCTTGCACAGCTTTTACAGCCTCTTTTGTACCCACACGTGTTATTCCTTGATACCGTTGGCAATGATCATCTGCACATACGTCAAAATTTTTATGGTCTTCTCTGTCATACCATTTAATCAATTCCTCATCAGTTTCATAGGTAGATTGATAGGATTCATCCAAATCTTTCTGTTTCATAACTTGTGCTAACAACCAACTTCGAGATATCACTGCATGTGCTTTGAGTAGTGCTTCAGAAGCAGTTGCACTCATCTCAGATGAAATAACACTTTCGAGATAATCTTCTAGAGATACAATATTGATAGCTGTACAAAAACCACCTTCTTTGATCAACTTTAAATCACCTTTAAACTTCTGATTCTCCTTTCGTTCCCAATGAAAGTCAACACCAATAACTACATCAAAAATTTCGATATAGGCATCGTCGCTTTGTGCAATAAAAGATAAATCTTCAGGAGTATTGTATGAATTATCACCTATTTCTAGTTGCAAATGATCGTTATTTAATTTTACAATCCCTTCTGCATTTTGATAATTATTTTGATCAAAGGTGTAATCCCCGTGTAAATGAAAACGAATTTCGGGTGCAGTAACAATTCCTACACTTATTCTTGGTACTTTTTTTACAATCATAAGGTTCTCAGTTCTTCTTTTAATTTTTTAAAGTCTTCCGTATTCAAAGTCAATTGTTCAAATATATCACTCAACAATGACTCATTTATTTTCTTAAAATCTTCCTTTCGAGGTACTGCAAGCAATCCCCCAAAATCAACCGATGCCGGACTTAACAATACTTGTTTATCTCCCTCCTCAAAGTACTGACTTGGTCGGTGTTTTTCCCTTGGAAAGAGTATTATTTGCCATTCCCCATCATATTTTGCTAATACGTTGAGCATTGGCTCATCTTCGTCGGTCTGAAAATCTGAAAAAGCATTTAAAATATTGATTAGTAAATTAATTAGTTGCTTTTTAGCTGTTCCTTTAAGGATGAAAGCGTTTACATAACCCTCAAAAGCCTCAAGTTTTATAAATTCTTTTTGATACACTACTTCAGCCTGTACTCTCTCCAATATACTCCAGATAGGAAATTGTTCTGAAAGTCCGGCTTGAAAATGCATATGATCTGGGGCAGAAGCTCCACACTTTGGACCATTATAAAAAACAGTATATTCTTTAGATAATTGAGTGGATATCTTCAACATATCTTCAATAAAAGGGAGCAACCGCTGTGGAATATGTTTTCGATTTACAATCGTAAAATGTTTGCGTAATATCGGAAATGGATTGACCAACAGAGCAAAATTTTCCGAAAGATCAATGCCTCGTTGTTTTTCTGGCAAATTTTTGTGGCAAAGGAAACAAGGACGTTCAGCCAGTGTTTTCTTATCCACTTTTGCCGAAGAGGAGATAATACGAGCTGGATTAAATTGCAATGTTAATGTAGCCCCATCAACTTGTATCTCTTTGAGTGTAACCTTTTTCAAGGTTGCATAATTTTGTTTTGCTAATGACCAGTCTTCCAACTGCGAATCAAACAATTCATTAATATCTTTATTCATCATCTTTTCTTAATCTTAATACTGTGACACCAGAAATATTGGAACGATGAGTTACATAATCTACTAAATCCTTTTCAGAAATAACTACTTTTTGAGCTTTGCTTGATGCATGTAACAAATGCAAGCGATTATCTACCCAAATTGCAAATCCTAAATGGACATAATCCAACCCCTTTATAGTTGTTGCCAATGCAATAACATCACCATCCTTTATTGCATCAATATGCATATCAAGTGTGGTTTTCGGCACAACATAATATGTTTGCTTACTAAGATTCTTTTCTATTTCTAGTATCTTATTATAATTCTTATCATCTTTTAGTAAAGCTGGGTAAGACTGCCGGTGTGTTGACATAAAATCTATTGGCTTAGTTACGCTAACTCCACCTAATTTTTGAGTGATATCTTCAATCAAACCTTTGTCTTGATTTACTTGCACCCATTCCGAAAAATAATGCAACCGAGACGAATAACCGAGTGGTTTTCCTGATCGATAACGAAATTCCGTTAATTTTTGAACAAAAGAATCTTCAGTTAAGCTGTCAAGCGAAGCTAAAACGAGTACATTTTCTACAAAAGTTGTGCAGTCAAAAGCTTCAAAGTTAATAACAGGATAAAAATCATCTCCAACTTCCAAGGTGGATGCTTTGTAGGGAACGTCAATAAATGATTTTGCACATTCTATAACATCCTCGGCAGGCTCTAATTTGCTAAAAAACAGGCTATCTTTAGCATACCAATGTGGCATGACCTTATGTTCCGATTGTTCAAAATCTGCTTGAGTCTTTTTTGTATTTCCTTGGCATGAACAAATAAAAAGAGTAGCTATAGTTACGCAGAATAATATTTTCTTCATAACCTGTAAAGATAACAAAAAAGAGAAATAAGCAAAGGTTTGCTATATCAATATCCGTTCTATCTCGGCATTAAGTGAAGTAAGGATTTCATAGACTATGGTATCATGCACCTTAGCTAATTGTCTTGCATTACTAAAAATACAGATAGTATCATCATCACCCTCAACGGAAAGACTGTCCATTGAGACACGCCCCAAAATAGGACGACCATCTGCAATGGTTGCATGCTTACGTTCATTCAGACGCAAAAATCCATCTCCATAACCAATGTCATAGTTTGAAACGATAAAATTATCTCTGGGAACGATATAGGCTTTACTGCCATAGCCAATACTTTCACCTCCGCTTATGGTACGTGTGGCAATCCTACGAGCATACAAAGCCATTACCGGCAATAAATTTTGTTGCTCTCCTGGGTACTCGCTATATCCATAGAGTCCAAGTCCTATTCTGTTCGCATCATACATCTTTGAATCTACTATAGAAGTTGCAGCTGTATTGGCACAGTGCACTCGGTAAGGTTCATTCCATAGCTTGCGAGCCTCTTTAAGTGTATCTTCAAAAACTTGTTGCTGTAAAAGCATTTTGGTTTTATCTTCATCAGCTGTGGCAAAGTGCGTAAGGATTCCCTTTAGCTTTAATTTTCTCTTTGAAATGATCGCTAAAGCTTCTTCTAACTCCCCCGGCATAATTCCATCTCTGTGCATTCCTGTATCAATGGATAACTCTATCGCATTGCCTTCAGGAATTTGAAATAATGCTTCAAATGAATTTATTGCAGTATGAATTTTTTCTGGTAATGGGACATTGGGTTTCTCTACAAGAATTAAAATGTTTTGATACCAGTCCGACACTTTATTCGCTTCTGCTAAACAACGTACAAAACAGGATTTAGCACCAGCTTCACTTAATACTTTACCAACCAACTCAATACCATGCCCATAGGCATTGTCTTTTAAGCCAACAATCACTTTATCCTGTCCACCAGAGAGTCGAGAAAAATACTTGAAATTATGTTTTAAGGCATTGGTGTCTATTGTAATGTATCCCATAAGAAATTCTCTAAGCTTTCACCTCTTTTCTTCCTATACTATAATAAGTGTACCCAAACTCATTCATAATAGCAGGTTCATATAAATTGCGACCATCAAAGATAAGTTTGTTCTTCAATCGCTTTTCAATATACGTAAATTTCGGGACTCTAAATTCATCCCATTCCGTAATAACCACAAGAGCATCAGCACCTTCCAAAGCTTCGTATTGCCCTTTTGCATAGTCCACTTTATTTCCAATTCTCTTTCTGCATTCATCCATAGCAACTGGGTCATAAACTACAACTTCAGCACCAGCTTTGGTCAGCAAATCAATTAAAACTAAGGATGATGCCTCACGCATATCGTCCGTATTTGCTTTGAATGCTAAACCCCACAAAGCAATTTTTATACCTTCTAAATTTCCATTAAAATGTTCTTTAATCTTATAAAATAAAACTTGCTTTTGTTTATAGTTTACATCTTCAACCGCTTTCAAAACTTCCAAAGAGATCCCAAATTCATCGGCTGTCCTTACCAATGCCTTGACATCCTTGGGAAAACACGATCCACCATACCCTGCTCCCGGAAATAGAAATTTACTTCCTATTCTGGAGTCCGAACCAATACCTTTACGCACATTATCCACATTGGCGCCCACTTCCTCACAAAGATTGGCAATTTCATTCATAAAAGATATACGTGTAGCCAACATGGCGTTGGCTGCATATTTAGTCATTTCTGCAGAGAAAATATCCATAAAAAGCACGGGATGGTTAGACTCAATAAATGGACGATACAGACGTTTCAACACTTTCTTAGCACGTTCGCTATCTGTTCCGACAATGACTCTCTCGGGTTGTAAAAAATCTTGGACGGCATTACCTTCTCTAAGAAATTCTGGATTGGAGGCAACATCAAAATCAACCTTTACATCTCTACTATTCAAACTTTTTTGAACGACTTCACTCACTTTCTTCGATGTACCGATAGGCACAGTGGATTTTGTGACAATGACGATATAATCATTTATGCTCTTCCCTATTTCTTCTGCTACAGCGAGAACGTATTGTAAATCCGCACTGCCATCCTCGTTAGGAGGTGTACCAACTGCAATAAATACTGCATCTGCACCTTTTAAACTATCCTTTAAGCTTGTTGTGAAGGACAGCCTGTTTTGTGAGGTATTCTTTCTCACCAGCTCTTCTAAACCTGGCTCATAAATAGGAATAATACCTTCATTTAATTTTTGAATCTTCTCTTTATCAATATCTACGCAAGTAACTGTAACTCCTACGTTTGCTAAACATGTACCTGTAACTAAACCTACATATCCTGTACCTACAACTGCAATTCTCATCTTTATTATTCTCTATTTTTAAACCAATCTACAAATTTTTCTATTCCTTCCTTGAAATCTGTCTTCGGACTATAACCTATTAATTCTTTTGCCTTCGAAATATCAGCATAAGTCTGACAAACATCACCGGGTTGCATAGGCAATTTATTTATTTTTGCTTTTTTATTGAGAGCCTTTTCAATAGTTGCTACCATTTCTTGCAAAGAAATCGTCTCACTCTCTCCAAGGTTCAGTATCTCATAAACATCCTTGTTCCTCTCAATATGAGTTAAAGCCTTTAAAATGCCATCTACGATATCGTCAATATATGTGTAATCTCTGCAAGTGGAACCATCACCATAGAAAGGTATTGATTCTCCGTTAGCAATCATTTTCGTAAACTTATGAATTGCCAAATCGGGACGTTGTCGCTCGCCATAGACCGTAAAAAACCGAAGTAAAGCCATATCAATATTATACAAATGATGATAAGTGTGAGCTATTACTTCTCCTGCCTTTTTTGTGGCAGCATAGGGAGAAATCGCTTTATCTACATTATCTGTTTCAGCAAAAGGAACTTTTTTGTTATTGCCATAAACAGAAGAAGATGAAGCAAAAATAAACTTCTTCACTCCGAATTCTTTCATCAACTCTAAAATATTCATCGTTCCCGAGATGTTAACTTCGTTATACAAACTTGGTTTTGCAATGGAAGGACGCACACCTGCCATAGCGGCAAGATGAATGACTCCTTTGACTTTATGCTGTTGAAATACATTTCTTAAAGCAGTGACATCTCTAATATCTTCCTCCGCTAAGATGAAATTTTCATTCTTAATACTCTCTGCAATATTCTTTCTTTTAATATTTGGAGAATAAAAGTCGCAAAAGTTATCAATACCAACGACCTTATTGTTTTGTGCTAACAAAGCTTCCGTCAAATGCGAACCAATAAATCCTGCACATCCCGTTAATATATATACTTCTTCTTGCATTCTATATCTTTTTTTAAAAGCTCTTGCAAAAGTAGCTCTTTTCTACTGTTTCACAACATACTTTTTCAAATACCAATGAAGTGTTTTTTCTATTCCTGTTTCAAAATTCTCTTCTGCCTTCCAGCCTAATTCTTCTTCAATTTTTGTAGCATCAATAGCGTAACGCCAATCGTGTCCTGCTCTGTCTTCTACAAACGTAATTTGCTGTGCATAAGAGTCTCCGTTCTCTTTCGGATATTTCTCATCAAGGAGCTGGCAAATGTATTTTACTATGGACAAGTTCGTGCGCTCATTCTTGCCTCCAATATTATAGGTTTCGCCAGATTTTCCTTTATGAAAGACGAGATCTATTCCTTTGCAATGATCTAAAACATACAACCAATCTCTAATATTTTGACCGTTGCCGTAGATAGGGATGGGTTCTCCCTCTATCGCTTTTCGAATAATTACAGGGATGAGCTTTTCTTGGTGCTGTTTAGGCCCGTAATTATTAGAACAATTTGAAGTGGTTACGTTCATTCCATACGTATGAAAGTAGGCTCTTACCAAAAAATCTGACGACGCTTTAGCTGCACTGTACGGAGAATTAGGTGCATAAGGTGTCGTTTCTGTGAACAAGCCATCATCTCCTAAACTTCCATAGACTTCATCAGTAGAAATATGATGAAATCTGCAAGTTTCGTAACCTTCTTTAAATACAAAGGGTTTTAACATCCAATGGTTTTTAGCAACATCAAGCAAAGTAAACGTTCCATTGATATTTGTTTGAATAAATACTTCTGGCCCCTCTATAGAATTATCAACATGAGATTCTGCTGCAAAGTGGATTACACCACGTATATCAAATTCTGTAAAAATTCGAAGTACTAATTCTCTGTTGCAAATATCTCCTTGTATGAAGGTATAATTAGCGTTGTTTTCTACTTCTGCAAGGTTTTTCAAGTCTCCTGCATAAGTCAGTTTATCTAAATTTACAATATGGTAATTCGGATATTTTTGAAGAAAATAAGGAATAAAATTACTCCCTATAAATCCGGCACCTCCTGTTACTAAAATTGCTTTCATTTGTTCATATTTTTCATACATTCTTCCAAAGAGTCCTGCCAATTCCTGATAATAATTCCTCTTGTTTCTTGAATTTTATGAGTATCAAGCACTGAATATTTAGGTCGCTTCGCCAAAGTGGGATATTCTGTTGTTGGAATAGGCTGTAACTCACAATGCGAATTGCTCAAATTTACTATCCTTTGAGCAAATTCATACCAACTACAGCACCCTTGATTCGCAAAATGATAAATTTCATTTTTTTGAGGAAAGTTTTCAAGAAACCATAAAATACATCTTGCTAAATCATCCGTGTAGGTTGGACTTCCCCATTGGTCATCAACGACCTTCAGTTGGTCTTTCTCTAAGACTAAGCGCAAAATCGTCTTCACAAAATTATTTCCAAATTCAGAAAACAGCCATGATGTTCGCAAGATAACACTCGAGACTTTAGACTGAACAACAAGTTGCTCTGCTTCATACTTTGTCTTTCCATAAAAATTCACAGGAGTGCATTTGTCATCTTCTTTTTTCGGTGTTTTCTCCTTCCCGTCAAAAACATAGTCTGTACTTAGCTGAATAAACCGTATTGAGTATTTCTCGCAAACGCTAAGCAAATTCTCTACGCCAATTACATTGACATCGTAGGCATCGGCCTTTTCCTTCTCAGCTATATCTACTTGCGTATAAGCAGCAGTATTCACAATAAGATCTGGCAACTGCCCAGCTATATAACTATCGACATTAGCTTTACTTGTAATGTCAAGAGTCTTTCTATTTAGAAACCGAAAATTTAGATTCTTATAATCCTCTGAAAGTTTCTGAAGACTATTTCCTAATTGTCCATCAGCTCCCGTAACAACAACTTTCTTCATTACTGCATTTGATTAAAACAAGGGAACTTTATCAATAGAAATACCATTCTTATCCTTTTCTGATAATATGAAATCCTCATCGGACAAACCCCAATCGATATTTAGATTATCATCATTGTAGCAAATCGTTACTTCAGATTCTTTATGGTAATAATTATCAACTTTATATACCACAATTGCCCAATCACTTAACACAACGAATCCATGAGCAAATCCTCTTGGGATAAATAATTGTTTTTTATTCTCTCCTGATAACTTCTCGGCAATATATTTTCCAAAAGTCAGAGAACTTTTTCGTAAATCAACAGCTACATCATAGACCTCTCCTAAAACACAACGTACCAGTTTCGCTTGAGCATAAGGTTCCTGCTGATAATGCAAACCCCTGAGTACTCCTTTTTTGGAGAAAGATTCATTTTCTTGAATAAAAGTAGTATTTGTTTCTTTGTGAATAATTTCTTCACGGAAAGTCTCTGCAAAATATCCTCTATTATCTGTAAAAACAGTGGGGATAAATATTTTAACGCCTTCAATACTTGTGTTTACTATTTTCATAGAGTAAAAATAGTCAATTTAGAAGAAATAATATTAAATTATCGATAAAAGATAACGACCATAATCGCTATGTGAGATAGGTTTTGCTAATTCCTTAAGTTTCTTAACATCAATATAATCTTTTTTATAAGCTATTTCCTCAATGCAACCTATCTTTAAACCTGTACGCTTTTCAATGGTCTCAACAAACTGTCCTGCTTCCAATAAAGACTCATGTGTCCCTGTATCTAACCATGCAAATCCTCTTCCCATTAACTCTACCTTTAATTGCTCATTATGCAAAAATTCTTGATTTACGGTCGTGATTTCCAACTCGCCACGTGAGGAGGGTTTTATCTTTTTTGCAATCTCTACCACATTATTAGGATAAAAATACAAACCTACAACAGCAAAGTTCGATTTTGGATTCTTTGGCTTTTCTTCTATTGAGGTTACGTTGCCGTGCTCATCAAAACCAGCGACACCGTAGCGCGAGGGATTACTTACATTATAGCCAAATATTACTCCTTTGCTTTCTTCCTTCACTGTTTCCTCTGCCGAAAGCAATAATTCTGTAAGTCCATAACCATAGAAAATATTATCACCCAAAACTAAACACACATCATCACTTCCTATAAAATCTTCTCCAATAATAAATGCTTGTGCTATCCCCTCTGGTTTAGGTTGTTCTGCATAGCTAAATTCAAGTCCTAACTGAGTTCCTGTTCCTAACATTCTTTGAAAAAGAGGTAAATCTTGTGAAGTCGAAATAATTAATATTTCTCTAATACCTGCCATCATGAGTACCGAAATCGGATAATAAATCATCGGTTTATCATAAATAGGCAATAATTGTTTTGAGACTCCTGCGGTTAAGGGATACAAACGTGTGCCGGATCCACCAGCAAGAACAATTCCTTTCATTAAGCTATACTTCTTTTTTGTCTAAGATACTGAATTCGGAATTATTTGAGATAAATTCAGGCAAAATCTTTTTCATCTCACCCACAATTTCCATTCTGTCCATACCATTGTTGATATTACATAGCTTTCTTATATCTCTTTGTGTTTGTTGGTGATCCACTTCACGAATTTTTGCAATCTTAATTCTATCATGGTATGTTGGCAATGTATTTTCCTCATTAGATAACACCTCTTCATAAATTTTCTCTCCAGGGCGTAACCCAATAATTTTTATGTCAATATCTTCTGGATACCTTAAGCCAGATAATTTAATCATTTTCACTGCAAGATCAAATATCTTGACAGACTTCCCCATATCAAAAACAAAAATTTCGCCTCCATGCCCCATAGCGCCTGCTTCTAACACCAAACGACAAGCTTCTGGTATGGTCATAAAAAAACGAGTAATATCTTTATGAGTAACAGTAAGAGGCCCTCCTTCTTTTATTTGTGCCTTGAACGTAGGAATTACAGAACCATTAGAACCCAAAACATTTCCAAACCGGGTCGTTATAAATTTTGTTTTGCTTTCATCCTTAAGTGCACTGACATATAATTCTGCAAGTCGCTTAGTTGCGCCCATTACATTAGTTGGGTTTACAGCCTTATCAGTAGAAACCATCACAAATTTTCCTACCCCATATTTTATGGCTAAATCAGCCATTATTTGAGTTCCACAAACATTCGTTTTTACGGCTTCATATGGGTTTTCTTCCATGAAAGGGACATGCTTATAAGCTGATGCATGGAAAACAATATCAGGGGGAAATCTTGAGTATAACAAATCCATTCTCTTCGCATTTCTCGTATCGCTCACTATACATTCAATATCTCTAAGCCCTTTACCTGCAAAATATTGTTGCAGATTAAACAAAGCTGACTCTCCCATATCTAATAAAACGATTTTTTTGTATTCGTAACGAGAGATTTGCTTCGCTATTTCACTTCCAATAGAGCCTGCAGCTCCAGTAATTAAAATGGTTTTATTCCTGAATTCTTTTTCTAATGTAGGATTTTCGATTTGAATGGCTTCACGTCCTAATAAATCTTCTATATTTATTTGTTTAATTTGCTTTGCCTCTAACACACCATTCATCCAATGTTCAATTGGCGGTACAATTTTCACCTTTATACCTAACTCAGAACATTTATCTGTTATTTCTAGCATTCTTTCAGAAGAAATTTTCTGTACAGATATGATTATCTCTTTCAAATTCTTGCACCGTACAAAGTCTTTAGTCAAAGAACTTGTGGGATATATTGGAACTCCGTTGATTTTATTGCCTACCTTTCTGTTATCATCATCAATAAAACCTATCACTTTACTGTCTCCCTCCTTTCCATCTTTAAAAACTGATGAGGTTAAAATCCCCGCATCACCAGCTCCGTAAATCATCACATTGTGTGATGTTCCTAAGGTTCCTGTCATTTTATGATAAATGTATTTAAAGATGTATCTAGCAAAAGAAAGAAAAACAACATTTAATAAAAAATGAATTAACAAAATAGATAAACTGAGATTAAGGACATCGATGTGAACAATATATCTGCTGATATAAGTAATTATAAGAAGAATAAATGTAATTAATAAAGATGATTTGAGAACATTCTCAACATCTTTTGTACCAACGTGCCTAACGATCCCTTTATGGAGCTTTACTATTAGAAATGCGATAATAGAAATAATAGCTATGATAGGAACCTGCTTCATCATCTTCGTAAAATCGAAGTCTAATGAGAGGTTATTCCTAATGAAATAAGCAAAAACAAATGCATTAACAGATATATGCGTATCTATTAACAACACTATCCAGCGTGGAACGTTTCGGCTTATTACACCTTTAAATAAATGCAAGTCCATTGGCTATTAAAAATCAGTGAGAAAACAATATTACCTTAACGTTAACAAACTTTGTGCCTTTTTAACAATTTTCTTGTAAATGTAGGAATAATCTAATTAATATTTAACACGATCACCTTGTCCCCTTCCAGTAACAGTAGCAAAAATGTATTTAAAATAATCTTTAACACTATATCGCTCTATCATTTTTGCATCCGTGATAGCCAACTTTTTAGGTGTTGACATATCAATTTCATTAATTTGGGATAAGCCTGTTATACCAGGCAAAACAGTATATACCCCTCTTTTATCCCTTTCTTCAATTAATTCTAATTGATTGTAGAGATTTGGTCTGGGTCCCACTAAACTCATATCACCCTTCAGCACATTAACCAATTGGGGTAATTCATCTAATTTCGTTCTTCGTAAAAATGCTCCAAATTTTGTAATCGATGACTTGCTGGCTAGATGAGATGCTACAGATTGAGTATCAATACTCATCGTTCTAAATTTTATTAATTTAAATGCCTTTTTATACTTTCCCATACGTTCCTGTACAAAAATTGGTGAGCCTGTATCAAATAAACCTAAGATAAATAGAATCAATAAAAGTAGAGATAAAAACAATAACCCAAAGAATGAAAATATAAAATCAAAAGTACGTATCATAATCTCTACTTATTAAAACTTTCAAATGTTTTGGCAAATCCCTCTTGTGCTCTTATAGGCATTTCTACAATACCCAACTCCCGCTTCACCTTTTTATTGGAGACTATATAGTTTTCTGTTAATTTGTGTAATCTATCTTTTGTTAACGGCAAATGTAATATACTTCCTATTGTTGCCAATGCATTGATAGAAAACTTAGGCAATCTCAAAATATGAGCAGATTTATCTAATGATTGTGCTATAAGCTCAATAAGTTCATTCGTGGAAAGAGTCTCATCATCACATACATTATAGATACCACTTTTAAGACCTTCTCTTTTGACAAACTCACCCACAACATACGAGATATTCTCAATACTACAAAAAGAGCGTTTATTTTCATAAGCTCCCAATGGCCAGGGAACACCTTTATTTACTACTTTATACAGCAAGTTTAAATTTCCTTTATTCCCTTCACCGTAAATCATACAAGGGCGCATAATATAAACTTGCTTTCCTGATTTTTCATCAATAGAAAGCTTTTCTAAAATGTATTCTTCTGCCTTAACCTTTGATTCTCCATAAGGTCCTACAGGATTAGGAATAACTTCTTCTGTCAGCACCTCTCCATTAACGCTATCAGCCACAGCCTTTACTGAACTAAAAAAAATGAATTTTTTACTGTCTGACTGCAAGAAATAATCAAAGATTTTCTTTGTTAATTCTGTATTTATATCAAAATAATCTTGTGCTAAACTCTTATTCTTAGTATCGTGTGCTTTACCTGCGAGATGCACAATCGAATCTACCTTCGGAATGTCTTTCAAATCATCCCATGAAAAGATTTGAGACACTCCGTCTTTAGACTTTTGATTTATATCTAAGCCATATAATGTATGTTGTTCCCTCCAATCTCGAGTAAAGTTAGAGCCTACAAAACCTTGTATGCCTGTGATGAGGATTTTCATTATCTATTTTCTAAAAAAATTAAAATTATTTCCATTTTATACTCTTGTTCTTTTATTATTTGCACATATCTTTTTTATTTAAAATATTTTAGAGTTCCTTTAATTATATAATAAAAGAAATAATAAAAACTTTGTACAAAATTAACATCTCCATATTCTTTTAATACTCTAAAATAGTATTGTGCGGCTTTTAATTTGTTACTAGAAATTGAGTTTGATCGAACTCGATAAAATGCTAGTGGCTCATCAACAATTCCTTTAGAGCATTTTATTTTTTTATGTATTTCAAGCCATAGTGCATAATCTTGTCTTTTCCTTATTGAAGGCATAAACATCTTTCCTAATTTATCAATATCATAAACTGCAGTGAGACAACCAATAGAACATGTTTTTAACAAATCTTTAAAAGAAATACATTCAGGAGGGTAAAATATTGCTCCTTTTTTACCTTCTTTATTCATTTTCTGATAAGCACCATAGGTAAAAGCTAAAGCATTTCTCTCCATAAATTCTATTTGTTTGGTTAACTTATCAGGTTTCCAAACATCATCACTATCACAAAAAGCAATATATCTTCCCCTTGCTTTCTCAATAGAATTATTTCGAGCAATTCCTGCACCTAAATTTTTTTTTAACTGGAAAAACTTTATTCTGCTATCGTTCTCTTGATAATTCCGTACAATTTCTTTGGTGTTATCACTAGAGCAATCATCTGTAATCAGAAGTTCCCAATTTCGATATGTTTGATTGATAATAGCCTCAATAGTTTCTGATATATACATCTCAGAATTATACGATGGTGTTATAATTGACACTTTACTATTTTCTTTCATTTTACATTCAATAAAAAAACAACCTACAAAACTCTATTTACTAACAGAAACTATTTATTTTTTCTCTATTTTGCTATAATCCCAAAATCCTTTCCATATTAACCTGAAAGAATAAAATAATGATATTTTTTCTTTTTTTATTACTTCCTTTTTTTTAAGAACAAAAAGCCAAGCTATAATAAGTCCTGAGAGTCCAAACATTCTATAAAAAACAGCACCTCTTGTATATACACCTTTTTCATTTAGCACTCCCCCTGTCTCTTCATATGGGTGAACGACTAGCTTTAATGGCTCATAAAGCATCCTAGCCTTCTGATTTAATAAGTCTAAAAAAAATATATTTTCTTCACAAGCTTGAAAATTAGTGCCAAGTCCAAATAACTCATCAAATTTTACTCCTGTCTTCCTTAAAAAATCTAACCTAAATGCACATTCAATGGAAGATATTTTCATTATTGAACGAAAGTTATGATAAAAACCAACCTCACTATACTTCTTAAAAGGTTTCCCGTTTACATAAGAGGCTTGAAATGTTAAAACATCAATTTCTTTTTCAAAACCTTTTGTTATACTCTTAATAACATTCGTTTCATACACAACATCGTCATCAGTTAAGACACAAATTTCACCCATCGCATTTTTCAACGCCAAGTTTCTACTTTTAGACAAACCTTTATCTAATACAGATATAACTCTTGTATTTCTAAAATCGCAATCTTTAACTTCTTCTAATGCTATATTAGTACATTGATTAATAACAAGTACTGCAAAATCTTCTGCTTGTACATTCTTAAACATCTCATGAATAAAAGAGAAATCTTTTCTATTCATTGTTGATATTAGGAATTCAATATACATATCTAAAAATTTAATCTAAAATTATTCAGAAAATCACCCCTTGATGAAAACTGAGCAAAATACAATGTCGAGAAATAATAGAAAGAACAAATCAATACTATAAACAACAAATATATTATCTTTACTTCTTTAGATGAAATTCCCTTATAAATTTGATAAGCCCAAACATAATAAAATGGAATGAGATAATAACTTATTCTCACAAACTTTTCACCAAAAGGCAACAATGCACTATACATAAAAAGAGAAATAAAAACCATATTCTTAGAATAAGATAATAGTGTATTTATTTTTTTCTTATTCACAAAAAATGTTTCAACAAAAAGAATAGAAAGAGAAACTAATAGTAAACTATAATATATTTTTACACCTGCAACCTCTCCATCGCTGTAGAATAGAAAATAATGTGCATAAAATCCTATTTTGATAATTAAAAAAGAAATTAATTCCGTAGAAAGCAACCCCGCAATTATTAATAAAACATACACCCAAAATTTAAAATTTCTCTGTATAAAGTAACGTATAAAATAAAATAGAACGTATACAATTGATGAATAATGAAACAGAGTTGCTAATAAAGAAACAAGAATAAATCTTTTAGATTTCCCTCTAAACAAATAAGAAAAGGCAACAAATAAAATACCTGTAGCAACGAATTGTCTGACAAAACCAAAAGAGCTAAGAAAAGACAAAGTAAACAATGTAAACATATATATAGTAAATGCACTATATGAATCAAATCTCTTCAACCCAATTACAATTGAATACATGTAAAGAAAAGACGTAGATAAAAAAAACAAAAAAGAAACATCAAAATACTTAGACACAACCATTAAAAGCCTACTTAACGGTTCAATACGTTGTAACTCATAATCCATCCCTTCTAAGACTAAATGCTCATAAATGAAAAAATCAATACCCGCACCATACCTAAAACCTGAAAATAGAATTAATATACAAATAAATATTCCCAAAATCTTCCTATTCTTCAAACCTATAGACAGAAAGATAAAGAATATTAAAGTGAAATATAAACCTATATACCAGCCATTTAGCCACTCCATAAACTCTAGCAATGTTGAGTAATAAAAACAACAACTAATTATTCAATGTCTTTATATATTGTTTTATAAAACGAAATTTAAAGAAAAAATCAAAATCTAACCTAAACAAAACGGACAAAACTTCTTTAAAATTCATTTTATATCCTACTCCATAATTACATTTATGATTTTCCAAATATAAACGTTGATACTTGTCTAGCTGGAAACTACTTTTAATTATATCTTCAGCAATGAGCAATTTATCTTTCCTTTTCATAGATATTCTTTCGTGTGCATGGGATATATCTACAACATAACTATAGTTATTGATTCCTTGTGCTATACCTCCCCCGGACAAAATATCTAACCAACATTTAAAATCTTGCCACATTGGTAATCTTTCATCAAAACCTCTCTCTCTCAGCACCTCAGTTTCAATAAACACCTGACTACCAACATCATTTACCTTTAGAAGGCTATCAAAATCCATCTTTTTTTTTCGTAAACCTCTTTTCGTAAAATGAGATTCCCCTATTTTTAGAGTATATGAACTATATAAAAAGACTGTTTCTTTTTCTTTTTCAGTCCAAAAATGAACAAAATCACTTATCCTATTGGGTAAAAAATAATCATCATCATCTAATCCTGTAATAAAATCACCGGTAGCATTTTCTATTGCTATATTTCTAGATGCACAAGCGCCTGAATTTTGTTTTTTTACAAAAAATTTTAAGTTAGCCACTTCCTTTGATTTCTCTTCTAAAAAACTCTCTGTTCCATCTGTAGAATTATCATCAACAACAATAATCTCAATATTAGAATAGTCTTGACCAATGACAGAATTAATTGCTCTTTCAAGTAATCCTTTACGATTATAGGTTGGAATATAGACTGTTACTTTAGGCTGATCCATTTATAACATACTTTTTATTAATTCCCAAATTGACATACTCTCGTCATTCAATTCATTAGATTTCATAGTAAGTTTACCAACTATCTTTTTTCTTTTTTCATTATCAAGTATAAAACTCAACTTTTCAATTAAAACATCATCATTGATATCCAAGTCATCAATCAAACCATCATTAAAATTATAATCATGATACAAGGCTTTATACTTATGAGACCAACTAGTTCCTATGGTTACCACTCCTTGTGATAAGCCACTAACAATACCATGAAAACGACTTGAAATAACCCCCTTACTACTTCCTATCGCGCTTTTTATAAACAAAGTATCTCCTCCTCTTATAATCTTTAAGTTGCCCCATTTTTTTGATAACTGTTCACATAAAGCCAAGTCTCCTTTCCCTTCATGATTTAAGAGTATAATTTTTTCCTCTTTTTCGGATAAAATCTCTATAACCCTATCTAGCAATTTTAAGTATAAATCTCCATCCGACTTATCCAACATTCTACAATTAGGTATAACCACTACGGCATTCTTGACTTCCTCTATATTCTTTTCTACCTTTAGCAGATTAGTAAAATCTTTTGCCAAATAAAGCTTATCCTTAGGAGCTATATTCTCTATATTTTTTAAAGATATTTCATCTCTCGCAAAAATCAAAGTAGCATTTTCAAAAACCTTTTTCATTTTTTCGCGACTCTGACGTCCTTCAAACTTACCAAAAGCTTGAGGTAAAAATATTAGTTTCTGATCATATCTCTTAGTATTATTCGAAACAGTTAATATCTTCTTTATATTGTCATCATTCCATGGAGTTCCATAAGCAAATCCAGAAGCATCAAAAACAACATCTATATCCTTATTTAGAATAATTCCCAACATATTCAATAGTTTTTGGGGCAATAATCCTAAAAACCAATCAAATTGGACACCGAACTTCACTATTCCTGATTTCTGATAAATTCCAAGCCTAGCCCTTTTTTCATAAGGAGCAGAGTTTAAATTAAACTCCATAACATAAGTATGCTCATCTCCCATTACTTGCATAATAGTCCTAAGCATTAATTCTGCTCCTTTATTCTCAAAGCCTGCATTTTTTATTTCTACTATCATATTATTTCTAACATTTCGTTATTTCCTTTTTTAGCAGAAAATGGAATACTTCCAGTCTTATCAGCATAACCAAAAGCAACTAAAAGTACAACTCTTTCACTTTTTTCCAAATTTAAAAGCTTAGAAATCGCCTTATCTCTTTTATATTCCTCAGGCCAATTTAAGATACAAGAAGATATACCTTTAGTTTGAAAAAATAATAACATCTGCATTACAGCTAAAGAAGAATCAATGTAAATTATATGTCTATCTTTTTCAAACTCATAATTTTTTAAATCACCTACAACACAAATTAAATTCGGGATATTTTCCAAAAAACCACTAGTACCTGGCGCTAACCCTCCTACTCGTAAAATTAAGTCTCTATTATTAGTACTTATAAAGCGAAAAGGCTGTCTATTACAAGCACTTGGTGCTGTCTTAGCAACTTCTATCGCATCTTCTATATCCTGTTTCTCTACTACTTTATTTATATACCACCGAACCGAAGAGCGCACTTGACATAATTCTAACAGTTCTTGTGGACTAACAGAAATATCTTTATCTTTGTAAAGATAAGGATTCTTACAATTTACCCACATATCTTCTGTGGCATCTTTTAACCTTACGGTAAGATACTTAGATTTTAATTTATCTATTTCTTTTCCGGAACACACTCTAAAAAATTCATCTAAAACAGAAGTTGACCACTTTACCTCTTCATTATTAAACTTTTTAACAATATACTTATAATCATCTAAAACAGTATTCATATAGCCTAACGCAAAAGTCTCCCTTCGTGGTCGCATTATCAAACCTTTTTCTATACGATGAATATTTCGTCTAAAACGCCCTTGATTAAAATTTGATACTTTATTTAAGTAAATTCCATTAGTTACATTATATAATTCTGAACTTATTTTACTATTAAAAAAGTAGTACACCTTTGCTAATATAGGAGAAAAAGAAACTATTCTATACTTAAATATACTCAAGCTATTAAGTTTTCTTTTCACAAACTCTTTTGTATCTCTACTAATATATTTGTATATAAACATTACAATATTTTTTTAAAATAATATAAATTCCTAAAATTATATGAACTCAACATTACATAAAAGAAAGATCTTGTTTCTTTAAATATAACTAACAACATAAAACCTGCTATAAAGTAAGAAAAAAAGGTAGCTACAGCAGCACCTTTTACTCCCATACTACCAATTAAAAAATAATTTAACAAAACATTAACTATACATCCTACTCCTTGTGTTATTAGAGAAAATTTTGTCATTTTCAAAATCACAATATGTTTACTAAAAGGAACTCTCATAAATATAAATAAAGCAGCCCATATATGAATATTGAGAATCTCTGATGAAAATATATATTTCTTACCATAAATAAACTCTATCAAATCTCTTGAAAAAATATTAACACAAATAGCAACAATAAATGCACTCCAAAACAGAAATGTAGTTATTCCTCTCATGTAAGAATAGTAATTCTTTTTATTTACAGCAAAAGTTTTTACTAATTTTGGCATTAAAACAACCAACAAAGCATCTGGAAAGAAATACCAATATTCTGTTAAATTACTAGATATAGCATAAATACCAACCGCTTCTTTATTAATCATACTCTCTAACATTACTTGGTCTATCTTCAAATATAAAACAGCAAAAATAGTTCCTGCAAAAACTAAAAAACAATCTTTAAAAAGGTTAACTAAATCCCTAAAAGTAGGTAATTTAAGAATCTTCTTTATTTCAACTTTTGGAATAAAGCGAGAAAAAAACAATATAAACATTGATAAGTTAAGCAACACGTATGAAAAACTGACAAAATAAAAACGAAGGCTAGATAATGCAAGAAGTATACGAGATGAAGATCCTATTAATGAAGATGTTAATTTAACCTGTGCATTAATTCTATTTTCATTCAATGATTCAAAATAATACTGAATAACCTCTGATACTTTAAACAAAATAGATAGAGATAAAATAAAACACATCAACCTAACAACTCCCTCTTTTATAAACATATAGGCATACAAATTAAAAAAGACAAAACCTAAAACACAGCCTATAATCTTCAAACTAAAAATCAAACTAAGAGAGTAGTTTTTGTTTTTTGACACAGACAACTCTCTTACAGATACAGCGGGGAGTCCCATGTGACTAAACACATTAAAAACAGCTAATAGAGACAACGCAAAAGAATAGGCTCCAAATTCTGCAACCGAAAAATTTCTTGCAACCAATACTGAACTGATAAAAGAAAACAATACAACCCCGACCTTTTCAAGGAATATCCAACCTAAATTTTTTATCACAACTAATTGTCTCCAAACACATCTCTTGTGTAAATTTTCTCTTGTACATCGGCTAACTCATCTGTATTACGATTGGTAATAATAACATCACACAATTGCTTAAAGTCTTCTACATTTCGTATATTTTTTGAATTAAAAAAACTTTCATCTTTTAGCTCTGGTTCATAGACAACAACTTCTATCCCTTTTGCTTTGATTCGCTTCATAATACCTTGAATAGAAGATGAACGAAAATTATCTGAACCTGATTTCATCACCAAACGATAAACACCAACTGTAATAGGCTTTTTATCTAAAATATCATTAGCAATCACATCCTTTCTCGTTCTATTTGCATCTACAATTGCATTAATTAAATTATTAGGTACACTTTCAAAATTCGCTCTTAATTGTTTAGTATCTTTAGGTAAACAATATCCCCCGTACCCAAAAGAAGGATTATTATAATAATTACCTATTCTGGGGTCTAAGCAAACCCCCTCAATGATTTGTTTCGTATTTAACCCAAAATTCATTGCATATGAATCCAATTCGTTAAAGTATGCCACTCGCATTGCCAAGTATGTATTTGAAAATAGTTTTATAGCTTCTGCTTCTGTGGAATCAGTCAATAATACATCAATGTTTTCTTTTATTGCACCTTCCACAAGTAAATTAGCAAATTCTTTCGCCCGGTCACTTTGCTCCCCAACAATAATTCTAGAAGGGTATAAATTATCATACAACGCTTTACCTTCACGCAAAAATTCAGGAGAAAAAACAACATTATCAATTCCTAATTTTTTCTTTATTTTTTGAGTAAAACCTACAGGAACTGTAGATTTTATAACCATAACGCAGTTAGGATTATAGTCCTTAATATCTTTTATTACAGACTCCACCGAACTCGTATTAAAATAATTTGTTTTAATATCATAATCTGTTGGTGTCGAAATAATCACAAAATCTGCATTCTTATAAGCTTTTTCTTTATCTAATGTAGCCACAAAGTTTAACTCTGGCTTTTTAATATACTCTTGTATTTCTGTATCGTGAGCAATAGGAGAAACTCGTTGATTTAACCTTTTGACTCTACTACCATCAACATCCAATGCAATAACATTATTATGCTGTGCTAACAACAGACCATTTGATAATCCAACATAACCTACGCCTACAATTGTTATATTCTTATTCATAATTCTTTTCTATCAAATTGATTAACTTTCATCTCTTCTCTAGTTTCGAATAAAAGCTTTTCCCAACCACTAGACCTATGCCAACAACAATCCCTAGAAACAACCATATCGCTAATATTAACAATTTTCTTGGCTTAGATTTTTCAACAGGCACACTTACTGGTTCTATAATCGTAAATACAGGAGTATTTTCCTTCACCTTTATTTTTTGTTGCTCTATTTGCTTGGCTAACTCAGAATAAACTCCATACGCTAAGTTATAGTCTGATTGCAATCTTTTTTCTGTTGTGGCTGCCTGTGCAGAAATAACATTTTTATTTTGATCCTGAAAACGAGCAAGGTTTAATGCAGCTTTCCTAAACTCTTTCTCCTTGTCTTCATATCTTTTTTCAATAAAATTCAACTCATCTATAGCTTTCTTACTTTTAAAATCTATAATATAGTTTTGTAATAACTGTTGTGCTCTTGTTGCTAATTGTGCGGCAGGAACAGCCTCAGGCATTCTGGCTTCTAACTTGACGAATCCTTCTTTATCATTGACCTCTATAGTTACGGCATTTTTCAAGATTTTGTGCAATGATTGTTCTTCTTGAGACAAGTAAATTAATCCTGCACTATCTTGCTCTATAACTGCTGAATTATTGTCACCTCTAATACCATTGATTATCACTCCTGGCAAACCTATGGTATATTTTTTAAGCCAACCTAATGCTCCTGGACTATGAATCTCCGTATAGTATTTTGAAAAAGTTATTTGCTCTTCAACATCAGAAACCTTAAGAGGTGTTTTAATCAATTCTTTTTTAAATGGAATGCTTTGAATAATTTTAGGGTAAAGAGAAGGGGGGATAAGTTCAGTAGAACCTCCTACATTTAAGTCAAAACCGGCCATAGCCGCTAAACCTCCCAGATTTCCTCCAGCTCCTTTACTTGAGGAAGAGGGAACCATCACAGTACTCGCTGTATATTCTTTCGGTGAAAAAATAGCAATAAACAATCCTATTAAGCCAAAAATTAAAACAAACTTAAATATTGTTCTACGACCTGCCCAAAAAGTTTGTACTAAAGCTATTAAATCAATCTCATCTTCTTCTCTTATTTGATGTTGTTCTTCGACCATTGTTATTTTTAAAATTTATCTAAAACCCTTTCTGCAATCGTCTTTCCAATACTCAATGATGATGTTGCGGCAGGTGATGGCGCATTACACACATTTACTGTATGGGTATCTTCAAAGATAAGAAAATCATCAATAAGATTGCCGTCTTTATCACAAGCTTGCGCACGCACTCCTGCATTTCCCTTTATCAAATCCTTTTTTTGAATTTCAGGAATTAATTTTTGCAATGCCTCAGTGAAAGCCTGCTTAGAATAGGAACGATAAAGCTCATATGCACCCATTTTCCAATATTTCCTAGCCACCTTTTGAAACCCAGAGAAACCTAATGTTTCAAAAAATTCTTCAAAATTAATTGTCTTATTGTCATAGCCTTCTCTTGCATAAGCTAATACGGCATTGGGTCCTGCCTCAACTCCACCATCAATCATACGAGTAAAATGCACGCCCAGAAATGGAAACTTTGGATTAGGCACCGGATAGATTAGATTCTTCACCAAATGTTTTTTATTGGGTATGATATGATAATATTCTCCACGGAAAGGCAATATTTTGATTCCTAATTTCCCCATTGCCATCTCTGCAACCTTATCAGAATAAAGTCCTGCACAATTTACTAATATTCTCGCTTTATAGCTCCCTTTATTCGTAATGACTACCGTTCCGTCAGTTTCGTCCTTAGCCCCATTAACTTTTTCGGAAAACTTAATACTTCCTCCTTTAGCTTTAATAAGCTCTAGATACTTTTCGCAAACAACTTTGTAGTCAATTATGCCTGTTTGTGGTACCAAAATGGCTTTTACTCCGCTACAGTGAGGTTCTATTTCACTTAATTCTTCGCTATCAATAACTTTAAGTCCTTCTAGTCCGTTTTCTAAACCTCTGTTATAAATATTTTCTAAAGATGGAATTTCACTAGCATCCGATGCTACAATCACTTTCCCACAAAGCTCATAAGGAATTGAATGAGTTTCACAAAAATCAATCAACTGGGAGTATCCTTCTTTACAATTCTTTGCCTTTAAACTTCCTGGCTTGTAGTAAATGCCGGAATGGATAACACCACTGTTATGCCCCGTTTGGTGAGTGGCTACTTCATTCTCTTTCTCAATAATCAGAACGTTTAAGTCTTCATTCTTTTCTTTTAAACGAAGTGCTGTTGCTAAACCTACAATTCCTGCTCCAATAACAATAATATCATATTGCTCCATGATAATCCTTAAAATTCTAAATTAATTGTCAAAAGTACTAAAAGTTATCTGGTTATTACCGTAATATAACCATAAAAACAAACAAATTATAGCATCTGACTATTTAAATGAAATTTAAAGTCTAGTTTTTCATTTTATATGTTTAAATATTATCACTTATCTTTGGCACTTTAACTAGTAAGTACTTATTCAATAACAATGATACTTTTATTTGGCATCGGAGGTTTTGAAATTCTACTCATCTTTCTTGTGGCGCTCTTGCTTTTTGGCTCTAAGCAATTGCCGGAGATTGCACGTACCTTAGGTAAAGGCTGGGGTGAAATAAAACGAACAACTAGCGAATTAAGGGAAGAGTTTAAGAACCAAGCAAATGCCGTAGAAAAAGAGAGTAAAAACATCACTGACGAACTTAACAAAACTGAAAAAGAATCTTAATGAACTACTTATTTCTCATTATAGGACTCACAATCCTTGTTTTTTCTGGAAATTTACTTGTAAAGGGAGGCGTTCAAATTGCAAATCATCTCAGAATACCAAAGCTCGTTGTCGGACTTACAATTGTCTCGATTGGAACTTCAGCGCCAGAACTCTTTGTAAGCTTAGGTGCTGCGCTAAACGGAAGTCCTGACTTGAGTGTCGGAAATGTTATTGGTTCAAATATTGCAAATATAGGATTGATTTTAGGCATCACTACCTTAATTCTTCCTATGCCTATATCTCCAGAATCTTCTAAGATTAACTATCCTTTTATGATGGGAGTTTCACTGTTGCTCTGGATACTGGCTTTAGACTTAAAACTCTCACTCTGGGATGGGTTTATTTTTGTCGTGCTTTTGGTAGGCTATATTACATTCCTAATCCTAAGAGCCAAAAAGAAAAAGAACATTCATGAAATTATAGAACAAGCCTCCCTCCCTATTTGGAGAGCAATATTATATGTTTTGATAGCCACTTTTGGTTTGTATTATGGTGCAGAACTACTGGTTTCTTCTGCTCAAAGTATTGCACTGTCTTTTGGAGTAAGTGAAAGAGTTATTGGTTTGACGGTTTTAGCATTTGGAACTTCTGTACCCGAGTTAGCAACTTCTATAATCGCTGCTTTCAAAAAGCAAATGGATATTTCTGTGGGAAATATTTTAGGTTCTAACATTTTCAACATTCTTAGTGTTTTAGGGATAACGAGTATCGTCACACCAATCAATGTGAATGACAGTATTCTTAATTTTGATATTTTCTTTATGATAGGAATCTCAGTCTTGCTTTTTTTGACTATCATTCCACTCTCTAAAGCATATATCAATAGGTTTGAAGGTTTCCTATTGCTTAGCTTCTACATTGTCTATGTAGGTTTGCTATTTATACAGCCAATTTAAGAACTCTATTCTACAGTAACTGACTTAGCTAAATTTCTTGGCTGATCAACATTACACCCCTTCATTACAGCTATATGATAAGAAAATAAATGTAGTGGAATGGCAACCAATATCGGCTGTAACAACTCATCAACTTTCGGTACTGTCAATACATAATCAGCCATTGCTGCTAATTCGGTATCACCCTCGTTTACGACAGCGACAATTGTTCCTTTTCTTGCCTTAACCTCTTGGGCATTAGAAACTATTTTTTCATAAAAGGCTTCATTAGTACCTACAATCAAGGTTGGCAAAGACTCATCAATCATAGCTATAGGTCCATGTTTCATTTCTGCTGCAGGATAACCCTCAGCGTGAATGTAGGATATCTCTTTTAACTTCAAGGCTCCCTCCAGGGCAATAGGAAAATTGATTCCTCTACCGAGATATAAGAAACTATTGACATCTAGAAACTCTTTAGCAATCTTTTCAATAGCTTTATCGGTTTGTAGCGTTTTTTCAACTAATTCTGGAATATGACGCAGTTCGGTTATGAGTGCAACAGCACGATTATCATCTAAAATGTTATTCTCCACACCCATTGCGATTGCAAGCATTGTTAAAACAGCCACTTGTGCAGTGAAAGCCTTAGTTGAAGCAACACCAATTTCTACGCCCGCATAGGTATACGCTGTAAAATCACATTCTCTTGCCATAGATGATCCATACACATTGCACACTGCAAACGTAGTTGCACCTTGCTCTTTAGAATAACGCAATGCTGCCAAAGTATCTGCAGTTTCTCCTGATTGAGAAATGGCTAAAACAATGTCATCTTCTCTAACTATCGGATTACGGTAACGAAATTCTGAGGCATATTCAACTTCTACCGGAACTCTCGCCAGTTCCTCTATTAAATATTCTCCAATAAGTCCAGAGTGCCAAGAAGTTCCGCATGCAACTATAATTATTCTCCTTGCTTTACTTAGTTGCTTTTTCAACTCCTCTAAGCCTTCAAAATAAATTCTATCATCATTATCGCTCAAGTGACTGAATATAGTATTGGCTATTGTATTCGGTTGTTCAAAGATTTCCTTAAGCATAAAATGTTCATATTCTCCTTTAGTAACCATATTCATATCCAAGTCAATATGCTTTATCTTATAATTTTTAACTTTCCCATAAATATCTTTAACTTCAACCTTTTTACCTCTTTCTAAAACAGCTACTTCATTATCATTGAGGTAAATTAAATCTTGAGTGTATTCAACAATTGGTATCGCATCAGACGCCACGAAAAATTCCTTGTTCTCTACTCCTAATCCAATAGCTAACGGACTGCCTTTGCGTGCCACAATCATCTTTTCAGGCTCAGATTTAGACAATACTGCTAAAGCATAAGCACCATGCACTTGTTGGAGAGCTTTATTCACTGCCAATTCTAAAGAAACCTTGCCTTGTTTGCGTTCACTTTCGATGAGGTTTACAATAACTTCCGTATCTGTCTCGCTTCTGAACTTATATCCAGCATCAAGCAGACGACGCTTAATCATCATATAATTTTCGATAATACCATTATGAACTACTGCTATATCTTTTGAAAATGAATAATGAGGATGTGCATTGTCTGTAGTCGCTTCACCATGAGTTGCCCAGCGTGTATGAGCCACACCGAGTGTTTGACGATGCTCAGTATCAGGAACAACCACTTCTAAATCAGCAACTTTCCCTACCTGTTTATAAACTTCAAGCTCATTATCAGCAAGTAAAGCTATACCCGCACTGTCGTATCCTCGGTATTCCAACCTGCGTAAACCTTCAATTAAAATTGGGTACGCTTTGCGATTACCAATATATCCTACAATCCCACACATATTTTTTATTTACTTTCTTTTTCTATCAATTCTTTCATTTGATCTATCACTCTATTACCTAAGTGTGTCTTTCTTTTGATATGCTCTAATATCTCTTGTACATTGCTATTAGTATCAAAATCTCCGCGTACACTTTCAAAATCTAAACGACGCTCTTCCTCGTCACCATCCACACCAAAGCCAACTTGAGTGGACAAAGAAAACTCTTTTTTAGCGTCATCGTACAACGTCTTATCCAATCCCACAACTGATTCTTTCCAATACTCTACTAATTTTATAAAGTCTTCGGGAGTCAGACTTTCAACCTTTCTTCCTTCTAGTTTTTCAAATAAATCTGCAACCCAAGTCCATTCCATTTCATAATATTTTGAATGGATATTTGCAAAATATTCTTGTAGACTGTTCAAACATGGTATCTTATCATTTTCTATATCATCCAATAGTTGGTCTAGTACTTCCAAAGGACAAATTAATCCGCCTACATCAACCCACTTACCTTTTCCTAAAGGTTCATCAGGTTTTAATACCTTTTGTAAATCTTTGGTGGAATTGATCTCTTTTTGATATATTCTGCTAATTAAAGAGTTCCCTAGAAATTTATAAATCCCAACTCGGTAAAGTTCCATTCCTCTCAATAAAGCAGGTCGCCTTATTTTTAAACCTTGATAAGTATATTCATCTACGTTGTGACCAGATACTCTTTCTAGTTCTTTAAGGATTTGCAAGCCCTCGTACATCTTATTTATGGTAAAAGGGCTTAACAGGTTAAAGTTAATACAATCATTGCGATAATTTTCATGACGTCGATCTCTTTTTGGCCATTTCTGTGCATCACGTACAGTTCCAACACTTCGTAGATTGACCCCAGGGGCTAATACACTTTCATCATTATTTTCTATGAGATAAGAAAATGGTAAATCAGACGAATCGGTATTGTGATAATGACGCCCCATGACCAAAGTAAAAGCACCTACCTTTGCAGGCCACAAGAGGTAAGAGTTACTTGTAGTTTTAGCTCCTCTTTCTAAGATACCCTGATGGATAGGACCTAATTTATACATATGGTTGCTTTGGTTGGAACCACTGCCTGCATTCATAAATGAGAACATTCCTGCAATCAATAGAGTTGATTTATGATGGGTAACTGTAAATGGTCCTGCAAATATAGCAGATGCCTCTCCATTAAACCCTTGAGAATTAGCAAAAAATACAGAATTTTCGGCTGAATAATGCTTGTCTAACACACAACCCTGTCCCACGAAACATTTTGAAATAAGTGTGGCATTATCAACTAAAGAATCACTAGAAATAATAAAATCTTTAGCCATCACTTCATTCCCGATATATATTGGTGCTTCCTTATAGGAATTAATACTGCCATTCTCTAAGCTAGAAGCTCCATCAATACGAGCATATTCTCCGATACAAACATTTTTAAGCTTACGTACATTACATATTACCACATGATCACCCACAGTTCCTTGGTCTGATTTTATTGAATGTGCATGTGCACTAATCATAGACGTTAAATACTCAATCATTTGTGTACGATGTCGATACATACTTAAGATATACGCCATCTGTGCGCTCAAATAATCAAATATAGGAAATGCTCGCCCGCCACCTTCATTTATGCATTCTACAATTACACCATTCCCAAAACAGCTTTCACCCTCTGTAGCCATGATATCGATATTCTCAATAACAACATCATCTCCGACTACATAATTAGCGATATAATTTTTTATATTTTTTATAAATGGTCTGTCGCCTATTTTACAATTATGCAAATGAGCATAGGAAATACCGTTGGGTCTAATCACATTACCATAGGAGCGATTTTCTCCAGAGATTTCTCCTATTTTATTTTTCCCTGAGAAATGGACATGACGTATATTGTTTAACGCAGTCTTTGAGGTAATTAGAACATCTCCCCAATTTTCAGCTGAGCAACCTTGGCTTTCTAATTTGAGAATCTCTTGTTCTGTAAGCTGTTGATACTTCATTCATTAAAAAATTTACACAAATGTAAGTAAAAACTATAAAAGAAATAAAACTTTAAAATAAGAAAGAGCCGTAGGAAAAGTTATAAATACACAAACACGCACTTGTGCATTTGTTTAAAAAATGGAGATATTCGCTATTTTTTGTATCTTTACGAACTGAAATTAAAGCATAATTCATTTACACAAAACTTATAAAAGTGCTTTTGAATTATGATAAATAACAAAATAAAAATGAACACACGCAAAAAGCCTGATTGGCTTAAAATACAACTCCCCAAAGGAGATGATTATGCACATATAAATAAGATTGTTACCAAACATAAGCTTCATACAATTTGCTCCAGCGGGAAATGCCCAAATGCCGGTGAATGCTGGGGAAATGGAACAGCTACCTTTATGATATTAGGTAATATTTGTACCAGAGCTTGTAAATTTTGTAACGTCCCTACCGGGAGGCCCTTACCGCCTGATGCTAAAGAAGCAAAAAGACTAGCACGTTCCATTCAGTTGATGCAATTAAAACATGCCGTTGTCACTTCGGTGGACAGAGATGATTTAAAAGATGGTGGTGCCTCGTTCTGGGCAGATACTATCAAAGAAATTAAACGAACAAATCCTCATACAACATTAGAAGTATTGATTCCAGACTTTGACGGGAGAACGGAATTGGTTGATGTTGTTATTGCAGAGAAACCAGAAATCATATCGCACAACATGGAGACTGTTCGTCGATTGACGAGACAGGTACGCAGTCGTGCTCAATATGACACTAGTCTTAAGGTGCTTCGTCATATTTCTCAATCTGAATGTGTTGCCAAATCAGGGATTATGCTTGGCTTAGGCGAAACAAGAGATGAAGTCATTGAAACGATGAAAGACTTGGTTGATGCTCACGTAGAAGTGCTGACTATTGGTCAATACCTACAGCCAACAATAAAGCACTTGCCCGTATCTGAGTACGTGACTCCTGAACAGTTCGACGAGTACAAAGAAATAGGTCAATCCTTAGGAATTCCAATTGTAGAAAGCGGTCCGTTGGTACGTTCTTCTTATCATGCAGAAAGACACGTAAACAAAAAAAAGTTGAGCTATGCCAAACGTGCACTTTAGAGACTGGGGACTAATCCCTTACGAAGAAGGTTGGAAAAAACAACAGCAGTATTACGATAAAGTACTCCAAGCAAAGAGACAAGATAAAGCATGCAATTATCTTGTTTTTTGTGAGCACCCACATGTTTATACTTTAGGGAAAAGCGGTGATGAGCACAATCTGTTAATGAATCATATCCAACTTTCTGCTAAGGATGCAACTTTCTATAAGGTTGACAGAGGCGGAGATATCACGTACCATGGACCAGGTCAAATAGTTGGTTATCCTATTATCAACTTAGCGATTTGGAAATTCGGTGTGAAGGAATACATACACAGATTGGAAGAAAGCATCATACAAACATTGCAAAATTATGATATCAAAGCAGAAAGATTGAACGATGCTACAGGAGTGTGGTTGGATGTTGGCACCCCAATGGAAAGGAAAATTTGTGCGATGGGTGTGAAAGTAAGCAGACATATTACCATGCACGGCTTTGCATTCAATATAAACACAGATTTGAAATATTTTGATTATATTAACCCTTGTGGATTTAAAGATAAAGGTGTTACATCATTAGCTCAAGAACTAGGTAAAGATATTGATATTAAGCTAGTAAAACAAAAACTACTCAGTCACATAGCATCTCAATTTAAAATGCAATTGCAATATGAATAAAACTTGGATTTTAAATAAATGCACTAAGGTTGATAAAGTTGAAGAACTCCAAAAATTATTGGGGATAGACGAAGTATTGTGTAGAATCCTAGTTGACAGAGGCATTGATGATTTTGATAAGGCAAAACGATTTTTCCGTCCCAGTCTTGATGAACTACATGATCCATTTTTAATGAAAGATATGGATAAGGCTATAGAACGTTTACAAAAAGCGCTTATAAACAATGAAAAAATTCTTATCTATGGTGATTATGATGTAGATGGCACAACTTCCGTTGCATTACTTTATAACTTTTTATCTGACTATAGCAATAATTTAGGTTTTTATGTTCCAGATAGGTATAATGAGGGTTATGGAATTTCAATAAATGGCGTGAATTATGCTGCCGAAAACGACTACTCCTTAGTAATTGCGATTGATTGTGGCATAAAAGCAGTCGAGCGGATGCAGTTAGCCAAACAATTGAATGTTGACTTCATCATATGTGACCACCACACGCCTGATGAGCAACTGCCCGAAGCTGTAGCTATTTTAGACCCACTACGCACAGATTGCAACTATCCTTTTAAGCATCTTTCTGGTTGCGGTGTGGGATTCAAGTTCCTTCAAGCTTTTTGTCAGAGTCAAAACATACCACAAGATCGTCTTTTCACTATGCTAGATCTTGTTGCAGTGAGTATCGCCTCAGACATTGTATCTGTAACCGACGAAAATAGAGTCTTGGCATATTATGGATTGAAGCAATTAAAAGAAAACCCCTGCTTAGGATTGCAAAAACTGAAAGAATTAGGTGGAATAAAGGGAAATGTAACACTAAGTGACGTGGTTTTTAAAATTGGTCCTAGAATCAATGCTTCAGGAAGAATGAAAACCGCTGATGCCTCAGTGGAACTACTGATAACCCAAGACAGCACTCTTGCAGATGCTATTGCTGAAGATATACAAAAACTCAATAATCAACGTAAAGATTTAGATCAAACGATAACAGAGCAAGCAATCACTCAGGCATCAGAAAATAAAGCAAAAAAAGGGTTGGTGCTTTACAACCCCAGCTGGAGTAAAGGGATAGTTGGTATAGTTGCTTCACGTATCGTGGAAAAATTTTACAAACCCACAATAATCCTCACAGAAGAGAATAACAAAATCTCAGGATCTGCTCGTTCGATCGAAGGTTTCGATCTCTATGATGCTATCGCCCAATGTGAAGATTTATTGGATAATTTTGGAGGTCATAAGTATGCAGCCGGACTTACATTAAAAAAGGGTAAGCTTCAGGAATTCACGGAACGTTTTGAGCAAATAGTAAGTGAAACTTTAGCTCAGAAAGAATTGGTACCTAAGGTATATATTGATGCAGACTTGAGTTTGTCAAAAATCACTACCCAATTTTATAAAATTCTTAAGCAATTTGAACCCTTTGGTCCGGATAATATGTCACCCGTTTTTGTGACTAAAAACGTAGTGGATTATGGAATGTCTCGCAGGGTAGGAAAAGGCAAAAAACACCTTCGCCTTACGCTAGCTGATTATGACAATTTTTCTCATATTAAAAATGGAATCGCATTTTCTATGGGAGATTTGTATGAAACAATAAGCAAAGGAAATCCTTTCGATATTTGTTACACGTTACAAGAGAACAATTACTCTGGAAGAAAAGAAATTCAACTACACATAAAAGATATAAAAGTATGACTGCGTGGATTGCAAAACTGTTTCTGAAGCTCAACGGCTGGAAGTTCGATAAAAAAATGCCAGAAGTAAAAAAGGCAGTAATACTGTCAGTTCCACATACCTCAAATTGGGATTTTGTATGGGGCAAATTGTCTTTTCTCGCCTACCATATTGATACCTATATTTTTTTGAAAAAAGAACTATTCTTTTTCCCTTTGAATTTGATCTTTAGAGCTCTTAACGTGCTACCTATCGACCGGACAGAACCGGCTGAAATGATAAAACGCGTCGTAAGAGAATTTGATGATAATGAACGTTTTTATCTCTGCATTACTCCAGAAGGGACACGAAGTCGCCGAGAGAAATGGCCTAGAGGTTTCTACTACATCGCTGCAAAAGCTAAAGTTCCCATTTATTTAGGACGTATAGATTATAAGAAAAAAGAATTATCATTGGGTGAGCTTTTCTACCCAACAGGAAATATTGAAAAAGACGTACGATATATAAAATCAACATACCGAGACATTACAGCAAAACATCCTGAGAAGTTCAGCCTAGGGGCTGATGCTTAAAATCACTCACTTTATATTACAACTATTTCGCTTGATTTATTGAAACAAGAAAAGAGCGTTCCGATAAAGGAACACTCTTCTGTAAGATATAGTTGAAAACTACTTGTCAGCCTAAAATTAAGCCTCCAAATGGTTAACGTGCTTTGCCAATTTAGATTTTAAGTTAGCTGCTTTACTCTTATGAATAATATTCTTTTTTGCTAACTTGTCAAGCATAGCTGCCACAGTAGGTAGCATAGTTTCAGCCTCCTTCTTATCAGACAACTCACGAAGTGCTTTTACAGCATTACGTGTTGTTCTTGAATAATATCTATTGTGCACTCTTCTCTTTTCAGATTGTCTAATGCGCTTCTTTGATGATAAATGATTTGCCATAATTTCTTATCAATTCTCTAATTCAATTCTCTAATTTAGTACTCCGTACGGGAATCGAACCCGTGTTACCAGAATGAAAATCTGGCGTCCTAACCCCTAGACGAACGGAGCAATTTTAAACACTCAAAAACTATCTAGTACTCCGTACGGGAATCGAACCCGTGTTACCAGAATGAAAATCTGGCGTCCTAACCCCTAGACGAACGGAGCAATCTTATTTTGCGAGTGCAAATATACGATTATTTTTGAAAATAAAAAGAATGCAAAAAATTTTATCTTGTTTCTTAACATATAGGACTCCTATTTTTAGGTGTTGTAAAACAATCTGTTTTATACATCTACATAAACTATTGCAACTATTTTTGTAGGGAATATAAAAGTATAACATTAGCTTAATAAATCTATATAAATATGAAATTCACAAGCGCTAGTGATGCCGTAAAGGTTATCAAAACAGGAGATAGAGTACACCTAAGTAGTGTTGCTGTTACACCTCACATCCTTATAAAAGCGATGGAGGAACGCGGAAGACGTAAAGAATTCAAAAATGTAAAAGTACAGCACATTCACATTGAAAAAACAGTAGAGTTCGCAAACCCTGAGTTTGAAGGCATTTTTGTATCGGAACAATTTTTCGTGGGTGCTAACTTGCGTAAACAAACTCAAGCCGGCTATGCAGACTACATTCCCGTTTTTCTTAGTGAAACTCAAAAACTGATCCGAGAAGGATATTTAAAAGTTGATGTTGCAATGATTATGGTTTCACCTCCTGATAAGCATGGCTTTGTTTCTTTAGGAACCTCTGTAGATGCTACTTTAGCAGCTATCGAGAGTGCTGATACTGTTATCGCGGCAGTGAACCCAAACGTTCCACGCGCCTGGGGAGATGCTATGATTCCTGCTAGAGATATTGATATTTTTGTTGAAGATGACAGTCCGCTATTCACACATGACATGGCACCGCTAACTGATACGGATATTACGATTGGTAAAAATGTAGCAGAACTGATCGAAGATGGAGCTTGCTTACAAATGGGAATCGGAGGTATTCCTAATGCGGTATTGGCACAATTAGGAAACCATAAAGATCTTGGAGTACATACTGAAATGTTTGCAGACGGTATCTTACCTTTGGTTGAAAAAGGTGTGGTGAATGGTAAACGCAAACAGATAGACAAAGGTAAAATGGTGGCATCATTTTTAATGGGTTCACAAAAATTGTATGATTTTATCGATGATAACCCAATGGTAGCTATGATGGACGTAAAACATACGAACAGCGTAGATGTTGTTTGCTTAAATGATAAACTTACGGCTATCAATTCTGCTTTGGCTATCGACCTTACCGGACAAGTAGCCGCCGACTCTATTGGAACGAAGTTTTACTCAGGTGTCGGTGGTCAAATAGATTTTATTAGAGGTGCAGGTCAATCTAAAGGAGGAAAACCAATTATTGCTATGCCTTCTGTGACTAATAAAGGCGTCTCTAAAATATCTCCCGTGCTATTGACAGGATCAGGCGTGGTAACTACTAGAGCTAATATGCACTGGTTTGTCACTGAATTTGGTGCTGTAAACTTATATGGAAGAACTTTACAAGATCGTGCTAAATTAATTATTAGCGTTGCACATCCTGACCACCAAGAAGAATTAGACAAAGCAGCATTTGAGCGCTTTGGAAGTCATTTTCATTTTCAAGGATAACCATTTCCGTTAAATAAACTTCAAAAAAATCCTTTATCAACAATTGATAGAGGATTTTCTTTTTACGCTATTATCGCTACCTTTGCCACATATAGAATTATGGGAAGAATACTCGCAATAGATTATGGACGCAAGCGTTCAGGAATAGCTGTAACGGACAATTTAAAACTTATTGCCAATGGGCTATGCACGGTAAAAAGTGCTGAACTAATCGCTTTTTTAGAAGATTATTTAAAAAAAGAAAAAGTTGACACCGTAGTTATTGGTTATCCGAAGACGTTACAGAATACAGCTTCAGAATCTCTGCGATACATCAACCCGTTTATCAAACAATTAACAAAGAAATTTCCTGATTTGCATATTGTCCAATATGATGAACGCTTTACTTCAAAGATGGCTTTCCAAACCATGATAGATTCCGGGATTGGAAAAATGAAGCGACAAAACAAAGCGCTTGTGGACAAAATAAGTGCTACAATTATTTTACAAAGCTATATGGAAAATCTAAGAAATAAAATATTATGATATTACCAATATATATATATGGACATCCGGTTTTACGAAAAATGTGTGACCCTATAACTCAAGATTATCCTGAGTTGGATTCCCTTATCAAGAATATGTTTGAAACTATGTATCATGCCAACGGCGTTGGATTAGCAGCTCCTCAAGTCGGCAAACCTATTCGTTTATTTGTAGTTGATGCTTCTCCTTTCGCTGAAGAAGAACCAGAGTTGGGAGGATTTAAGAAAGTATTTATAAATGCTCAAATCACTGACCGAACTGGAGAGGAGTGGTCTATGGATGAGGGGTGCCTTAGTATTCCTGGATTAACTGCACCTGTAGTTAGAGAAGATGAGATTACCATTACTTACCGTGATGAGAATTGGGAGGAACACACTGACACCTTCAAAGGTTATGCTGCCAGAATTATTCAACATGAATATGACCATATAGAAGGAGTTTTATTTCCTGAGCGTTGTGCTCCACTGCGCCGTCGCATGCTCAACAATAAACTGAAAAAGATTTCTAAAGGGGTGTTTGAAAAGAATTACAAATACGTTCTGGGAAAATAAAAGAGGTTTCTTTTATGGAGAATCAAAATCAAAAATTCGAGTTTTTATTCACTCCAAAGCGTAATAAAATAGCACCTGCAATCGGCAGAGTTCTGATTGCTGAACCGCTATTGCAGGGCAAATTCTTCACTCGCTCTGTCATTCTTTTGACTGAACACAACCACAATGGCAGTATGGGCTTAGTGCTCAACAAGCCTCTGATTCTCAACGTAAGTGAAGCTGTGGATTTGCTTCCGACTTGCCACAGTCCCATTTACCTAGGCGGTCCTGTTCATAAAGATCATTTATTTTATATTCACACTTTAGGAAATAAAATTCCACAGAGTTATCCTTTAAGCAATGATCTTTTTTGGGGCGGTGATCTGAACACTTTGCAAGAATTACTCGAAAATGGTGAAATTAACTCTCATCAGGTGCGATTTTTTACAGGAGCTTCAGGCTGGAGTTTGGGGCAATTAGAAGATGAACTTGCAGAAAATTCATGGGTTGTTTCCATGCTTTCTACTGATACTATTATGAATACCGAGAGTGAAAAACTCTGGGAGACCGCTGTCTCAGAATTAGGCAGGCGATATAGTCATTGGATTCATTTCCCGGAATCACTTATTCTTAATTAGCTATGGAATATCTCGCTATCGTGATTATCGTCCTGATTGCGGCATTTGTAAAAGGTGTTACAGGATTCGGGTTTGCTTTGGTGTCTCTTCCATTGCTTATGTTTTGGTTTCCTGCCAAAGAACTTATTCCTGTATTGATGTTTTGCAATCTCTTTGCCTCCATACTTATCGTGTTGCAAAAGAAAGAATACAAACTCATTGACAAAAAAGGACAAAGTCTTATTATCTACGGAGCTATTTTCACTATACTCGGAGTAGCCACACTTAATTACATCCCTGACAAAGCTCTAACAGCCGTTATAGCCATCTTTTTCATTATAATGTCTATTTTCTCATTGATAAAAAATAAACGCATTCGTTTCTATAATATCGGTATTTATAAAACAGCAGGTGCTATTTGTGGCTTTTTGACAGGATGTATCTCTGTAAGTGGCCCCCCTTTGGCATTATTTTTAAATCAAGTAAACGTGAGCAACAAGCAGTTTCGAGAAATTTTTGCATGGTTTAGTATTACTACCGCTACAGTAGCCCTTACCGGTTATTACTTTGCAGAACTACTAACGTGGCAAACCCTCAAACTATCTGCCATTTCTATTCCGTTATTATTTGTAGGCTCTTATGTAGGCAAAAGACTGAACCAAAGAATACCTCAACATTTATTTGAAAAACTCATTCTTGGAATCTGTATTTTTTCGTCTATTGCTTTACTAATGAAACTTTAGTAAAGCCCTAAACTCTTCTTGCCAGGTAAGAGTTTTAGTAATCCTCTTGAGTTCCTTCAATGAATTCAGATAGACAAGAAATAATAGAATTGAATAAAACAGTTGAAATTTAGCGATCAGCTCATTATCGTATAATAAGAGCTCATATCGTATCACTTTCTATCAAATATTTATCGAATAAAAACGCATCATATCGTATCATATCGATTTTTTATTTGTATTTTTTTTTATGGTAAATAAGGTACATACATTTAGCCTACATATTGATTGGGACATAATTCGATTGATAAGTCAAATTGATAGATTTGATGCCTCTTGGACTTCAATCGAAAAAAAGGAAAAGCAGAGTCTAAAGCAACTGAAAACAATTGCAACTGTTCGTAGTGTGGGTGCTTCAACAAGGATTGAAGGCTCAAAAATGTCTAATAAGGAAGTTGAAGTATTGCTTGAAGAGATTGATATTAAAAAAATAGATGACCGAGACTCACAAGAAGTAGTTGGATATTTTGAAGTATTAGATTTAATTTCTGATTCATTTGAGGACATACCAATTACTGAAAATAGCTTAAAGAATTTACACAATATTTTATTAAAATACAGTCAAAAAGATGACTGGCACAAAGGAGATTATAAGCAACACTGTAACGCTGTGGAAGAAAAATTACCCGATGGCACAAGACAGAGAATATTTCAAACAACAGAAGCGGGATTTCCAACACAAGATGCCATGAGCCAATTAATGAATTGGTATGTAAATGACAAAGAAACCCACCCTTTAGTGAAATGTGCATTGTTTGCCTAAAAATTTGTTAGTATTCATCCATTCCAAGATGGTAACGGAAGGTTGAGCAGATTGCTTTACACTCTACTTCTTCTAAAAAATGAATATAAATGGATTCAATATGTCAGTTTAGAACACGAAATAGAGCACAAAAAGAGGGAATATTATCGAGTTTTAAGAAGTTGCCAGGCACAGAGACCCAATGAAAATGTGACAGAATGGGTTCAATTCTTTTAAAACGCACTTGTAAGCATTCAAACACAATTAATGTCAAAACTTGAAAATGTGGGTATTAAAACAAAATTATCACCACGTGAAAAATCAATTTTAACGTTCATTGAGAATAATGCAGGTTGCAAATCCGGAGATATAGCCAAAAGACTTGGAATTCCGAACCCGACAGTGAAAAGAATTCTGCCTGAATTGATAAAACAAAACTTAATCGAGAAATTTGGAACAGGACCAGGAACTAATTATTCGATAAAATGAAAACACCAAATTCATTATTAAAAATAATCATAGCTACCTGTATTTTTTTCTTCTATTGCTTTATATGAGCTGATTATAATTATTGCTAACAATAGTACATAAAAGATAACATATATTTCTAAAACATGAATTTTCAAAACATTAAATACGAAGTAGCTAAAGAACGAAAAGAAAAACCTAAACTTAAAATACTAATATATTGGGCAATTTTGTCTTTTTTAGGGATTATATTGATTAAGTCTTATATTAGACCTCAACCCCCTCACCTTTCTGAAACTTTAGATTTTTTGCAAGAAACATTGCCAAACTTTTTTGCAGGTGCAATTTTTTATGTGCTAGGATTTATATATTTCAAAGGTCTTTTTAGAAGTGAAAACTCACTAATAAGAAGGCATTTATTTGCTTTCTTATTTTCATTTTTAGGTTTGACCTTATGGGAATATATTCAATTTTTTCTATGGGATTACCCTATAGATTATTTTGATAATATCATGACTGCTGTTGGTAATATATTTACCATATTCATCATCTTTTTATTGCGGTTAAAATAACAAGACAACCTCACCGAAATCACTCTTTAAAGTTCCAGCTCTAATTTACTAGTAGCTTTTTTATCAGAGAGTTAGAATATAAAAACTCTTTGTTTTCGATACAAATTGTACGCCTTAGAGTCGTAAAATTCACTCAACCTGACAGAGTTTTAGCATTATGAAATTCCGCTACCGCTATCTACTGTTTTATCCGGCGAAATAAATGCCAACTTACCGTCGGTATTTTCTGCCATTAAAATCATACCTTGTGAAAGGATACCTCGAATTTTTCTTGGTGCTAAGTTCGTCAATAAGGTTACTTGCGTACCAATTACTTTCTCAGGCTCATAATCTTTAGCGATGCCCGAAACCACCGTACGCTCTTCACTGCCTATGTCAATAGTCATCTTCAATAACTTATCTGTTTTCGGTACTCGCTCCGCTGTTTTAATAGTCCCTACACGCATATCAAGCTTCGTAAAGGTCTCAAAGTCAATCTCTTCTTTTATAGGAGCAAAAGATTGAGTTTGTTCTTCTTCATTATCCTGTTTTGTCTTTAAAAGCTTGTCAACTTGCTGTTGAACTGCCTCATTTTCTATTTTCTCAAATAATAAAGAGGGTTTACCTATCTGATGTCCTGCTTCTAGTTTGAACTCCTTAATATCTTGCCATTTGATGATATCAACCTGTAGCATTTTTCTTAGTTTCTTTGCAGAAAAAGGAATAAAAGGTTCTGTAATCATACTTAAAGCCCCTACTATCTGTAAAGAAAGATTCAGGATAGTCGCAACACGCTCAGGCTCAGTTTTCCACAATTTCCATGGCTCTGTTTCTGCTAAGTATTTGTTTCCTAACCGACCGATGCTCATCATCGCTTTCAAACCATCTCTAAAATGAAAGTTTTCTAACTTATTCGTCGTCTCATCAATTAGAACAGGTAATTCCGCTAACACTTCCTTGTCACGCTCTGTAAGTTCACCAAGCTCAGGTACTTTTCCATCAAAATACTTCTGCGTCAACACCAATGCTCTATTTACAAAGTTACCGAGAACAGCAACCAGTTCATTATTATTTCTCGCCTGAAAATCCTTCCACGTAAAATCATTATCTTTTGTTTCAGGAGCATTCGCCGTTAGTACATAGCGTAAAGTATCCTGTTGGTTTGGAAATTCCTTCAAATATTCGTGCAACCAAACTGCCCAATTTCGTGAAGTGGAAATTTTATCGCCTTCTAAATTTAAAAATTCATTGGACGGAACATTATCAGGCAAAATATAAGAGCCCTCAGCTTTCAGCATCGCAGGAAAGACGATACAATGAAATACAATATTATCTTTTCCAATAAAATGTATCAAGCGGGTATCTTCTTGCTTCCAATATTTCTCCCAATCAGGAGTCAGTTCTTTAGTTGCAGAAATGTAACCTATCGGTGCATCGAACCAGACGTAAAGCACTTTGCCCTCTCCTCCTTTTACTGGAACGGGTACTCCCCAGTCAAGGTCACGAGTCACCGCACGTGGATGCAAACCAGAATCTAACCAAGACTTACATTGTCCATAAACGTTGGCACGCCATTCTTTGTGTTCTTCTAAAATCCAATTTCTCAAATAATCTTCATATTTATCTAAAGGCAAATACCAATGTTTTGTTTCTTTCATCACTGGAGTATTTCCTGTAAGGGCAGACTTTGGATTCTTCAATTCCGTTGCATTCAGTGAAGAACCGCATTTTTCACATTGGTCGCCATAAGCTCCTTCACTATTACAAACAGGGCAAGTACCAACTACGTAGCGATCAGCCAAAAATTGGTCTGCCTCAGCATCATAAAGTTGTTGTCGAGTTTCCTCTTGGAATATTCCTTTATCATATAAAGTTTGAAAAAATTCTGAAGCTAGTTCATGATGAGTCTCGCTACTCGTGCGTGAATAAATATCAAAAGAGATTCCAAATTCCTCGAAAGAGTCTTTAATCAGATTATGATATCTATCTACTATATCTTGTGGTGTCACTCCCTCTTTTTGTGCACGAATCGTAATTGGCACTCCATGTTCATCAGACCCACCGATATGCAACACATCCTCACCACGCATTCGTAAGTAGCGCACATAAATATCAGCAGGTATGTAAACACCTGCTAAATGACCAATATGTACAGGTCCATTTGCATAGGGTAAAGCGGTTGTTACCAATGTTCTGTTGAATTGCTTCATAATTCTCTGTTTTTTTTTATAATTTTAATAAGTTAGACAAAGATAGTTATTTTTCAAAAGTTCTTTATCTATGTAGTCTTAGCATTAGCTGTATTTTTTAATGACGCAATGTAAGTTACTAGTATTCTTAAAAAAATAATCACAATCTAACTAATTGTGATTTTTCTGCTTTTTATTATCTTTATTCGCATTATCTTACGAATTAATATGCAAGCATTATATTACAGCATCGTTTTTATTTTAGTACTGGTGAGTTTACTCCCTTTCTTACACAGCAAACATTGGACTGTACGTATCTGTGATTTTTTAAAAGTGCACTTATTTTTCTGGTTACCGGCTTTTGCTGTTATTGGATTTTTTATCGTAAAAGAACAGCATACTCTTTTTTGGATAGTCATTTGGTTGCTTGTTATTCTTACTGTTTACCATGGAATTACGCTTTTGCGTTATACACCTCTTTTTAAATTAATAAGAAAGGACAAACGAGAAATTCCTAAAAACTCAAAGGAAATTAAATTATTATCTTTTAATGTTTACCAATACAGTAAAAAATACGATAAGTTATTAAAGCTAATTGACGAAATAAAACCTGATATTATTTTGACTATTGAAAGTAATTCTGAATGGCAAAATGCACTTAGACCAATAGAGAAAACCTATTTATTTAACGTGAAAGTACCCTTGGAAAATACTTATGGTATGCATCTGTATTCTAGATTGCCAATAGGCTCTTACAAAGTTCATTATCACGTTTCTGATGACCTGCCAAGTATAGAGGCAAAAATGCAATCTCCTGATGGACAAACTTTTACCTTTTATGGAGTGCATCCACCTCCTCCAAGTCCCACAGAAGAAGAAACATCTAAAGAACGTGATGGGGAATTGATGGCTATTGCTAACTCTCTAAAAAATAGAACTAAAGAATCCTTTTTAGTAGTTGGTGATTTTAACAATGTAGCTTGGGCACGTAGTTCTCGACTATTTCGTAAGGCTACAGGTTTAATAGACCCTCGTGAAGGTAGAGGATTGATTGCTTCGTTTCATGCAAAATATAGAATGATCCGTGTACCTATCGATTTACTATTTCATTCTAACACGATTTTCATCAAAACGCTAAAACGACTTCGAGAGATTGGCTCCGACCATTTCCCTATTTATTGTGAATTTTATGTGGAGAATGGAACTGCTAACAATGACAGGTATAAGCTTTCAAAATCAGAAAAACAAGAAATGAAAGAAGATATCATAGAGGGCAAACAAGAAGAAGGCAATCGGTAAAAAGTTATAGAACATCTTTACAAAAAGACAAATTACTATTATGAAACCTTTAAATATTATATCAATTATTCTATTAATTAGTCTATCAATTTCTTGTGGAACTTCAAGATTGACTCCTCAGGATAAGTCAAATATATTTTATGCAGATAAGGCAACAGTTACTGGTGCTATAGTTTCTGTACTTCATGCTCAGAATTATACAATAGACATGGTAGACAACTTGAGTGGTATAATCAATGCTTCAAAAAGTGAAAAGGTATCTGTAGGCAGTCAAATACTTAGTGGACTTGCAAATACTGAATCTGTAACTAATGAGGACATTCATAAAGTATATTTTATTGTAGAACCAGTAAACAAGACACAAACTGAAGTAAAATTGACAGTAAAATCTGGCTACGTTGATGAAGATTGGTCTAATGAAGGTTCTAGTCAGAAGAAATATAGAGAAAGTGTAAGCGAAAACAATGCATCTTACCAAAAATGGTTTTCACAAATAGCTCTTGAAGTTCAAAAGCGTTTGGAAAAACAATCTGAAATGGTCAATGAGTAAGTAAACCTCCTCGACTACTTTTCCTCGTCGAAGTAAATTTTGTAGAATTTGCCTTTGTAGTCTTCGCCGTGTTCTATTTTGGAACGGTCGCCGTGTACGTAGATATGAAAGTTCTTATCTAATTTTATCACACTTTTATAGACACGTTGTTGCTTTTTCACCGCACCTTCAGAGATATTAAAATCATCCGATAACATTAGATCGTGTTCGTTTTGATATTCAGTTCTGTAAGCATCAAAGCTATCAATCACTTCTGGTTGCTGGAGAATTTCTTGCGTAAAATCTTGCATCGTAAATTCTTCCTTGTTTTTGAAAAAATCCATCGTGCGGTTGAGCAAATCGGCTTGATCTACTCGGTTCATTTCAAACTCCTCAGGCAATTGCTTGGTTACATAGTCTTTGTACATTTCCAAAGTGTTAGCGGTCTGATAGTAGTTATCTTCTCGCACTTTGAGTTGCAAGAAATCATCAACCCAATACTGTGCCTCCATATTACGATTCGTATTATCTACTACGGCAACTCTGTATCCATTTTCACTTTCTGTATTGAAGATAAGGCAACCTTTATCCAACTTGTTGATATTGATTCCCTGTTGAGATTCTACTTCAAAATTATCACCTTGTGGATATATTTTCAAAAAGGTCTCTTTATTCTCAGATTTGAATAAACCAACAGCATCTACGCCTTTTTTGTCTATCACGCAATCTTTGAAATAAACTACATAAAACTCCCCTCCTTTTATCTTCGGATGGGTACATTGTTCGTAAAGAAAGGTTGCTAAGTGTTGCGACTGCTCTACTAAACTTTCCGGATTATCAAAAATCTCCGTCACATAGGTATATACTTCATTTAGCTCTAAATCAGAAGAATGCGTAAACTGAAATAACTCTTCCGATTTGAATTTTGACAGAAAGTAGGTTTTAAGCAATTCGCCCGTTTCCTCATCTAATTTCAATGGGAACTTACTATGACGCAGTGCATCTCCATTTTGTTTATTACCCACGTGATGCAAAACCACGCTATGAAAAGTTGCATTATTTAAAAAGTACATCGTTTGCTATTTTCACACAAAGATAGCAAGACAACTTTAGTATCAAATATAAGATGATTTTAAAACCTAACTTCGATAGTTTCTTTATAATTATCTTCCGGATAATTCAATTTCTTCTCATAAACCTGTGTATTATCATTATAAATATGCAATATGTAAGTCATTTTTCTGCTACCCCACTCTTCCTGCATATCCTTAAATCCATTTTCACTCTTAATCCAATAAGGGAAAAATTTAATGATACAGTTAAAATTTTTCTCTTCTGCTACTATCTTATCTAGTGATAAAATAATAGAATTACCTTCTAATTCATAAACTTCTTTCCCTATATCTATACTTAAAAAAGGCTCTATACTTTTATCTTCCTGACATTCAACAGTAACTTTAACAGCATCTTTTGTATTTAGTCTCTCAAAGGAACATCTAAAGTGTTGTAATACGAGTGGGATACTGTCCTCTTTACCATCACACCCAAACAAAAAAGAGGTTAATATTAATAATATTTTTTTATAATTTTATATTAATTTATGAAAACTGTAAAATATAACTCTCTTTATAGATAGACGGCAAAACATTCAAAAGGTTGCGTAAAAAATAGAAAGATTTTATTGTCCTTTCCATTTCTCCAAAAATTCTTCTTTATATTTTCGCCCGATAGGCAAAGCTGTTGCATTACAGTAGGCTTGGTTACCACTTATAAAAGTTATCTTCTCCAGATTTACGACATACGATTTATGAATTTGTAGAAAAGATATTCCGGGAAGTCTTTCGAGCACGCATTTCAAAGTTTCATTCGTGAGTAAAACCGTTTCATCGTAATAGATTTTCACATAATCGCCCAATGCCTCGATGTAAACAATAGAGGCAAAAGGAATTTTGTGTAATGATTTGTCGGACTTTACCCACAAAGCTTCTTGTTTTGTCTCCGTTTGGCGTTCTTTTATTTTATTCACGGCAGTTAAAAATCGCTCAAAAGCAATTGGCTTTAGCAAATAATCTACGGCATTGACCTCAAAGCCCTCTACGGCAAACTCCGGATGTGCCGTCGTGAAAATAACATCAGGTGGATTAGGCAAAGTTTTGTAAAAATCCAAGCCGGAAAGTTGGGGCATGTTAATATCCAAAAACAGTAAATCAACAGGCAATGTTTGAAGTATATCCATCGCCTCCATAGCATTTTTGCAAACTCCTTTTAATTCTAAAATTGGAACCTCCGCCACAAAGCGTTGCAAAATTTTCTGTGCCATAGGCTCATCATCTATGATAAGGCAACTTACTTTAGCCATTGAGATTGATGTTTAGTTTCACTTCAAAAATAACGCCTGTATCTTCCACCACCAAATGATGCTTTTCAGGATAGACAAGATGTAATGTTTCTTCGAGCATTTTCAGTCCTAAACCACCTCCCGATTTCTCTTTTTTTTCATACGAATTTCGGATAATGAAATTCAAAATACCCTCACGACCCCTTAAGTTGATGTGAATAAAATCGCTTTGGCTTTTTGCTCCGTATTTAAAGGCATTCTCTAGTAAAGGCAACAAAAGCATCGGACAAATTTGTTCCTCTTCATTATCTACTTTAATGTTAAAATCTACATCCTCTACAAAAGTTCGTTTTTGCTGAAAGGCAAGGTAATTTTCTAACAACAGAATTTCTTTCTGCAATGAAACTTTCGCTGTATTAGCATCATAAACCACATAACGTAAAATATCCGACAACTGTACGATAGCCTCGGTCGCTTTCTGATTATTTTCTAATGATAGACCATACACCAAATTGAGTGCATTGAATAAAAAGTGAGGATTTAATTGTGAACGTACCAAGGCTAATTCCATCTGTGCCTTCTCTTTCTCCATTTCCAATATTTGGTTTTCTCTTTTCTGCAAATAAAATCCCTCTTCAGCCAATTTCAACAAAGTAACAATGGAAAGAAAAACAGCAAATATAACCAAAAGATCAATCTCTGAATGGTAACTGATGAAAAAATAATTAGGCAATATCTTATCAATAAGAGATGAGAAAAACCATTCATTACATTTGGCAAAAACAACAATATTCAAAAGAAAAGCCAAGACAAACCACACGTATTTTCCCCGCTTCAACAACAAGGGCATTAGCACATATAGATTCAGCAACACAGGCGGAACAAGTGTCAACACAAAGAAAAGCGTATAAATATAATCAATGTCTCCAATGCTTTCAGCATCCTTCGTAAAAGCAAATAACAATACAACGAAAGACAGACACCATACAATGCCGTTAAATAACCAAGGTTGATGTCTGTCGGTTTTCATTATTTTATACGTTTTAAAGCTCGTTTTACTGAAGTTGTCCATTTTTCAGCATCAGGAGAGTCCATATATTTGGCAATAAATTTCTGCAAATCCTCCGAAGAGGCTGTCAATAAAATTTCATCATTTTCTATTCCTATCTTTTCGTGAGCAATACGAATTTTCTTTTGTTCAAATAATTCCTGAATTTTACTTTCAGACAACCAAGCTATTTCTAAATCATCTCCTTTTTTATCTAATTTTGCCAAAGTGTGTATGCCAACATAGTGCATTCCTGCAAAATCACTAAGACCATTTACGCCTTCAATATTAAAGGGGGTAAAATCTAAAAATAATTGACCTTTTATTTTAAACGGAACTGCTAAATAAAACTCTTTATCATTTTTGCCTTTAGTCATAAAGATATAGGCATTTTTATAAATTTCATTTTCTTCTTTACCATTTGAAGTATCTTTCCCTTTAGAAATTGTAACTTTACCATCAACAATAAGCACAGAATCAATTGAGTTACTGAAACCATTCTCAGATTTTTCATTATCACCAAAAATGGCAACTTTTTTACTTTTTACTATCATCTCGCCATTCTTATTGTTCTCTATTTTCTTTAATTTATTTTGGAACTCATCTACTTTTAGTTTTTCATCTGCCACGTCAAACTCCTGTGTTAACAAATTTAAACCTAAAGCTTTTTCCATTGACACAATCTCCCACTCTTGATTTTTATCATCTTTCCACCTTCCAATTAAAGAAGCATCATAGGCTAAAGTATCTTCAGTGTAAAATGGCTTTAAAGACTTCACCACACAACCTGTTAAAAGCACGCCAACAACTACTATCAATAAAAAATTCTTTCGTTTCATGATTTTCTTTTTTTAATGTTTACATAGCAAAAGAAAGCGACAGCTTAAAATTACACAAAACTATTCGATGAACGACATCCTATTCTCGGCAAACGACAGAGAAGACTTTCTATTCTATATTAGACAAAAAGAGCCACCTCTAAAAGAGGTAGCTCTCTAAAATTTACAACGTTTAAAATTATTACAATTGCTCTAAACCTTGTTTTAGGTCTGCAATAATATCATCAGCATCTTCCAATCCTACAGAAATTCTTACTAAGTCTTCAGCAATTCCAGATGCAACACGTTCTTCAGGAGTGTAAGGCGAATGCGTCATACTAGCTGGGTGTTGCACTAAGGTTTCAGTATCTCCAAGACTTACAGCTATGCTACAAAGGCGTAATGAATTTAAAAATTTCTTTCCTCCTTCAAGACCTCCCTTTACTAAGAATGAAATCATTGCTCCGGGTTGGCTCATTTGTTTATTTGCCAGTTCATATTGAGGGAAAGACTTTAAGCCTGGATACAATACCTCACTTACTGCAGAATGACTTTCTAAAAACTCCGCCACTTTTTGTGCATTTTTACAATGCTCATCCATACGGATTTTTAGGGTTTTCATTCCACGACTGATCAAGAAAGCATCAAAAGGACTCATGCTTGCACCCGTCATATCTTTAACACCGACTAAGCGAGCTTGATCAATAAATTCTTTACTACCCACTACAAATCCCGCAATCACGTCTCCGTGACCATTTAAGTATTTTGTTGCAGAATGAATAATCACATCTGCACCTAACTCTAACGGACGTTGTAAATAGGGTGTACTAAAAGTATTGTCAACGAAAACCAAACATTCTGGATTGTTTTTATGTGCCATGTCAGATAGCAACTGAATATCAGACACATACATATTAGGATTTGCTGGGGTTTCAAGATATAGCACTTTGGTGTTTGGACGAAGTGCTTTCTCCACCTCCTCTGGGTAACGAGTGTCTACAAAAGTAACCTCTACACCAAACCTAGTAATACCATGTGATAGGTAAGCAAATGTACATCCATAAAGGGTTTTGGCTGCAACAATATGATCACCAGCATTTACACTTACCCACATAGCAGAAGTAACGGCACCAATACCTGATGATGTTGCTACAGCTACCTCAGCACCTTCAAGCAGTGCTAATTTCTCTTCTACTTGGGTAACACTTGGATTACCTAAACGCGTATAAATATAACCTTCTTCTTCCAAAGCAAAGCGTTTTCCTCCTTGTTCAGCATTATCAAACACAAAGGTTGAGGTCTGGTAAATAGGAGTAGCTAAGGCACCATATTGGTTGCGTATATGTCCGCCATGGATGCTCTGCGAGGCAAACTTCATTTTCTCTAATTGTTCTCTGTTCATGTATAACTTGGGTTTTGGTTTTTGAATTTTTAAATTTGTTCCACACAAAATTAGAAAAGAAATTAATCTCATACGTAAATAATATCAATGCTTTAGAGCATGAAAAAAAATAGTTATCCAAAGCTAAAAGTATTTGTGTAATTTTGCATAAGTATTTAGCAGGATTTTTGTTAAAAAATCTTCTATCAATTCATCAAAAAAATGGTTAAAAAGTCAACTAAAACAAATAAGAAAGAAAAAAAGGGGCATGGCAAGTGGATACGTCGTTTTTGGATTGCATTCACAGTAATTATCCTTTTCGTTGTTGGACTCCTTATCGTTATCGACATGGGCTTATTAGGCTATATGCCCTCAGTTAAAGATCTTTCTGGAAATCAAAACGAATTTGCCTCTGAAGTATATACTGCCGATGGAAAAGCAATTGGTAGGTATGCGTATAAAAGAAATCGAGTCTATTCTGAATATAAAGATATTCCACAGCACTTAGTGGATGCACTCGTAGCCACAGAAGATGAGCGTTTTTACGAACATTCCGGTATTGACGGAAAAGGGGTACTTCGTGCAATAATAAAAATGGGTAAAGATGGTGGCGGAAGTACCATCACTCAACAATTGGCTAAAAACCTATTCCCCAGAGAAAAAAAATTTAGCAAACCCGAATTGGTTCTTCGAAAGCTTAGAGAATGGGTGATGGCGGTAAAATTAGAACGTAACTATACCAAAGAAGAAATTATCACAATGTATCTTAACACCTACGACTTTCTTTACCAAGCTGTAGGAATTAGAATGGCTGCAAAGGTTTACTTTAACAAATCACCAGAAGACCTCAATCTTAATGAGGTTGCTGTTTTAGTAGGAATGTGTAAAAATCCTGCTCTGTACAATCCAAGACTATACATGGATAATGCACTGAATCGAAGAAATGTAGTATTGAATCAAATGCTACGGAATGGGTACATTAATCGTGCTGTATATGACTTGACAAAAACACAACCAATTGTATTGAATTATCAAAAGGAAGATCATAAAAGTGGTACTGGGACTTACCTTAGAGAATATCTGCGAGGTGTCTTAACTGCAAAGAAGCCTGAAAAAGAAAATTACAGAGGTTGGCAACAACAACAATTCTATGAAGATTCTATCCAATGGGAGAATAATCCTCTTTACGGATGGTGTATTAAAAATACGAAACCTGATGGCTCTACTTACAATATCTACGAAGATGGTCTTAAAATCTACACCACTGTAGACTCTCGTATGCAACGCTATGCAGAGGAAGCTATGAGAGAACATATTGGGAAAAATCTACAGCCATTGTTCGATAAACTATCTAGGAATAACAAAACGAAACCCTTCACCGGTATTACACAAAAGGAAATAGATAAGATAATGGAGCGAGGCGTGAAGAATAGTGACCGCTACTATAATCTCCAAGCAGACGGCAAAACGAAAAAAGAAATATTGGACAGTTTTAATAAGGAACAATCCATGTCTATTTTTACATGGGAGGAGCTGAAAGACACTGTCCTTACTCCTTACGACTCTATCCGATACTACAAAGGCTTGCTTCGTGGCGGATTTATGGCAATGGAGCCTGGAACAGGGAAAGTAAAAGCGTATGTAGGCGGTGCAGATTACAGCCACTTTATGTACGATATGGTTACTAAAGGGAAGCGCCAAGTTGGATCAACGTTCAAACCTCTCCTTTATACTGTAGCATTACAAGAAGGCATGAGCCCTTGTGTAAAAACATTAAATGTCCCACAAACTTTTATTTTGCCTGATGGAAATACATGGACTCCTAAAAACTCAGGAAAAGCAAGAGAAGGTGAAATGGTAACACTCAAATGGGGTTTAACGAATTCTGTAAATAACATCACAGCTTGGGTACTAAAACAATTTACTCCTGAGGCAATTGTAAAAGTTGCTAGAAATATGGGAATTGTAAGTCCTTTAGATCCTGTTCCTGCACTTTCCTTAGGAATACCTGATGTTACTGTGAAAGAAATGGTAGGTGCCTACGGTACTTTTGCCAACAAGGGTGTCTATGCAGAGCCTATTTTTGTATCTAGAATTGAAAATAAAAACGGAGACGTTATTGCAGAATTTACAACCAATACACGGGAAGTGATGTCTGAAGAAACAGCCTATACGATGACCGAACTTTTACGTAACGTCGTTCAACAAGGAACAGGACAACGCTTAAGACACCGTTATAAGATTGATGCTCCTTGGGGCGGAAAAACAGGAACTACAGATAACCATTCTGACGGATGGTTTATGAGTCTAAATCCTTATTTGGTTACAGGAACTTGGGTAGGGGGCGAAGATCGCTCTGTTCATTTTCAACAAATAGCCTACGGACAAGGAGCAAACATGGCATTACCAATATTTGGATTATTTATTCAGAAAGTCTATGCTGACGAAACCATAAATATGCCCAGAGACTATTTTACTCCTCCTGTTAGATATAATGTAGATTTGAACTGCGATGATAATCCTGATGAAGAAAATCCAGAGACCATTGAAGAGGAAGAAGTTATTGATTTCGAAATTTAAGAATAGATGGTCACTCCAAAAAAGAAACTCGGACAACATTTTTTAACAGATGAGAATATTGCACAAAAAATCGTAAATGCTTTAGATTTTTCATCTGCTGAAGCGGTGCTAGAAATTGGTCCTGGCACTGGAGTTCTCACACAATGGTTAAAAGATAAAGAAGTTCCATTCTATCTTATCGAAGTAGATACTGAATCTATCGAATACCTAAATGCAACCTATCCCACACTCACCCAAAATCTATTAGAGCAGGATTTTTTGAAGCTTGATTTTGATACTCTTCCCATGAAGAGTTTTTCTATTATTGGAAATTTACCTTACAATATTTCATCGCAAATATTCTTCAAAATACTTGATGCTGTTGAGCGCATACCTCAAATAGTATGCATGATACAATATGAAGTGGCACAGCGTATTAGCTCCCCTCCCAATAACAAACAATATGGAATTTTGAGCGTACTGTTACAAGCATATTACGACATTGAGTTTTTGTTTAAGGTACCGCCTCAAGTTTTCAATCCACCTCCTAAAGTAGATTCTGGGGTCATACGTCTCACCCGGCGTAGTGATTATGAAACAAGCATTAATTGTGATAAACAATTATTTAAAAATGTGGTAAAAACTGGATTTAATCAACGCAGAAAGATGTTGAGTAATTCATTAAAACCTATTTTGGGAGATAAAAAAATTGATAATCACATTATGAACAAGCGTCCAGAGCAATTAGGTGTAGAAGATTTTGTATCTTTGACACGCCTAATCGAAAGTGTTTAACATAAAAACTCTGAACCTATGCAGTTTGTAAAAACCAAAGAATATATAGATCAACTTCAAGCTGCTATTTCTAATGATGATAAAACCGTCATCTTAGGACTTATCAATGATTTACACCCTGCTGATATTGCCGAGATCTTTGATGATTTAACGATTGAAGAGGCAAAGTATATTTTCCTGTTATTAGGTGACGATTTAGCTGCTGACACTCTTACAGAGATAGAGGAAGATAATTTATTACGTTTTATTGAAGTTTTGCCTCCGAAAGCTATTGCGAGTAAATTCATTAAAAGAATGGACTCCGATGATGCGGCTGACGTTCTCGGTCAAATGTCTAATGAGCAGAGAGAAGCGGTACTGGCACAGATTGATGACAGAGAACTCTTGGCAGATATTGTTGATCTTCTTAATTACGAAGAAGACACTGCGGGTGGATTGATGGCAAAGGAGATGGTCATCGTACGAGAGGATGATACTGTAATAGAATGTCTAAAAGAACTGACCAGACAAGCAGAAAATATTGATGAAATCTATTACATCTACGTAGTTAATAATTTTGGCATGTTGAAAGGTGTGCTTACCTTGAAAGATTTAATTCTAAATCGCACCTCCAAAAGTGTTAAAGATATTTACGACCCAAATGTTATTTATGTAAATACAAGTACTCATGAAAATGATGTTGCCAGCATGATGAGTAAGTATGATATGGTAGTACTCCCAGTTGTTGATACTTTAGGCAGACTGGTCGGTCGTATCACCGTTGATGATGTTATTGACATTGCTCGTGAGGAGGCTGATCGCGACTACCAAATGATGTCTGGTTTTGCAGAAGATGTAGAACCCTCAGATAAGCTTGGACGCCAAGTAAGAGCAAGATTACCCTGGCTAGTAATTGGTTTAATTGGTGGAATTTTAAGTTCCGTAATTATTAGCACCTACGAAGGACAGTTGGCTATCCATCCCTCTATGGCATTTTTCTTAACACTGATTGCCGCTATGGGAGGTAATGTGGGAGTACAGTCTTCTGCAATTATTGTTCAAGGGCTTGCTAACAATACTTTAGGAGTAAAAAGTACATTCTCAAGATTATTTAGAGAATTATTGAGTTCCCTAATCATGGGAGCTATATGTGCTTTAGCATTATTTGTTTTCAATTATTTCTTTGGGAGCTCCCAAGCTCTAACTTATGCCGCCTCAGTCGCCTTATTAGTAGTCATGGTATTTGCCTCTATTTTTGGGACGATAGTACCCTTAGCACTCAATAAAGTAAAGATAGACCCAGCCTTGGCAACAGGTCCATTTATTACTACTATAAATGATATCGTTGGATTATTTTGTTACCTTTCCATTGGTAAATTCTTTTTTGATTATTTCGCATTATAATCATTTTATATTGCCAAGTGCATTTATTACCTTTGCAAAACAATTATTTCTCTCTATTTTCTTCCAGAAACAGAGTGTGTATTTTAAAACTCTATAAAGTAAAAAGTTAATAAATGAAAGCTCTCATTAGTGTAAGCGATAAAACAGGAATTGTAGATTTTGCAAAATCTTTAATAAAACTAGGATATGAAATTATTTCCTCAGGAGGAACATGTAAACTCCTGAGAGAAAATGAAATTCCAGCAATAGAAGTTTCGGACTATACAAATTTCCCCGAATGCTTTGAAGGACGAATAAAAACATTACATCCTCGTATTGAAGGTGGTATCTTATTTAAAAGAAATGATAAAGCGCACCAAGAAAGTGCAAAAGATCTTGAAATTGAAGGAATTGATATTGTAGTCTGCAATTTGTATCCATTTAGAGAGACACTCAACGCGGGAGCTTCTCACGAAGATATTATCGAAAATATCGATATTGGGGGACCAACTATGCTACGAGCTGCTGCAAAAAATTATGAAGATGTTGCAGTTGTCATACATCCAGAGGATTATAATACGATTCTTGAAGAATTACAAACCTATAATTCCGTATCGCTAGAAACAAAGGAAAGGCTAGCAGCTAAAGTGTTTAATCATACTGCACATTACGATGCAATGATTGCCTCTTATTTTAATCAGAAACACAATATAAAGGCTCCAGAACAGCTCACACTTACTTTTGATAAAGTTCAAGACTTACGCTATGGAGAAAATCCACACCAATCTGCAGCATATTACAAGCAAATAAAATTAGAAAAGGGATTATTAACCAATGCTAAAAAATTGCACGGGAAAGAACTTTCCTACAATAACATTAGTGATACTAACGGAGGCTTAGAAACATTGAAAGAATTTTCTGAACCTACCATAGTAGCGGTTAAGCATGGAACGGCATGTGGTATTGGTTCTGCGGACACCATCGCAGAGGCATTCTGTAAAGCTTATGAAGCAGACCCAATTTCTATTTTTGGAGGTATTGTTCTTGCTAATAGAGAAATCGATGTCACAACAGCTGAACAAATGAGTAAAATTTTCCTAGAAGTTATTATTGCTCCCAATTACACTGATGATGCACTAAACATTCTTACAAAGAAGAAAAATGTCCGAATTCTTCAACTAGAAAATATAGAGAAAACAATACCAAACTCTACAGTAGCCAAAACAGTATTAGGAGGTTTACTTTTGCAAGATGCTGACCTTGAACTTTACAATGAAGGTTCTTTAGAGGTAGTTACAGAGAAACACCCTACAGATGAAGAAAAGAAAGATTTGCTTTTTGCGTGGAAGATGGTAAAACATACTAAATCAAATGGAATAGCTCTCGCTAAGAACAAACGATCTGTAGGAATCGGTTCGGGTCAAGTAAGCCGAATCGGTGCATTAGAAATAGCAGTAAGACAAGCGGGAGACAAATCAAAAGGAGCTGTTCTTGCTTCTGATGCCTTCTTCCCTTTCCCAGATTGTGTTGAATTGGCTGCTAAAGCTGGCATTACAGCTATCATTCAACCAGGCGGTTCTGTAAAGGATCAGGACTCTATAGATGCTGCAAATAAATTAGGGATAGCGATGATGTTTACTCACCAACGCCATTTTAAACATTAAAAAATGTAAAAAAAGCCTAGTTATATGTTCAATTTTTGTATTTTAGGCAATTCGAAATAAGATAAGATATGTTTTCATTTTTAACAGAAGAGGTTGCTATTGACTTAGGCACCGCAAATATAATAATCATCCTTAATGATAAAATTGTCATTAATGAACCTTCTATTGTTACTGTTGACCGTTCTACAAAGAAACTTGTAGCACTTGGCACAGAGGCACAAATGATGCTTGGACGTACTCACGATGATTTGGTAACTATCCGTCCACTACGTGATGGGGTTATTGCTGACTACAATGCTGCAGAGAAAATGCTTACGGGCTTCTTAAAGAAGATTACGAAGCGTTCAAGCATATTTCCACGTTCACTAAAGATGGTTGTTTGCGTTCCTTCTGGAGGTACTGAAGTAGAAATGCGTGCGGTGCGTGACTCTGCGCAGAATGCACAAGGTCGCGATGTTTATATGATTTATGAACCTGTTGCAGCGGCTATTGGTATGGGCATTGATGTTTCAGCGCCAGAAGGCAATATGATTGTGGATATAGGTGGAGGTACTACAGAAATTGCAGTGATTGCCCTAGGTGGTATTGTAACTAATAAATCCATACGAGTTGCGGGTGATGAATTTACTCAAGATATTACGGAATATATGCGTCATCAGCATAATATTAAAATTGGTGAACGAACTGCCGAGCAAATAAAAATACATGTCGGTGCAGCAACCTCAGAGCTTGAGGACCCACCAGGAGAATACAGCGTTTCTGGTCCAAATCAAATTACATCTTTACCTGTAAACGTACCTGTTGTTTATCAAGAGGTAGCTCATGCTATTGAGAAATCGATTAATAAAATAGAGTTTGCCATTTTGGACGCTTTAGAACAAACACCACCAGAACTTTACGCAGATATCGTAAGAAATGGCATTTATCTTGCGGGTGGCGGTGCATTATTACGTGGACTTGACAAAAGGCTTGAAAAGAAAATAGGTATTCCTTTCCATATTGCAGAAGATCCTTTGAAGGCTGTTGCTCGTGGTACTGGCATTGCTTTGAAACATAGCAAAAAATACCAAGCTGTTCTTTTTAGATAAAATAGAAAATAGTGAGAACCAATAACTATGGGAATTCTCTCCATTATTTGGAAGCGATTTAAAACTTTAATTGTTTTTATTTTTCTAGAGGCTATTGCCCTTTGGCTATTACTTTCATTAAATGTTTATCAAAATTCTTTTTTATTTCAAACGACTACAGCTATTCGCACCAACTTTCTTAATACATTTACTGTATGGGATAACTATCTTAATTTAGCTTCTGAAAATAGGAGCCTTATTAGCGAAAATGCTCGGTTAGCAGAAGAACTAAAAAACAAAAGTGTTTTGGTGAGCTCTCCTCCAAGAGAAATTGCTGGACAATATCATTATATACCTGCAAAAGTAGCTTACAATTCTATAGGAGCTCCTGACAACATTATTGTTGTAAATAAAGGATACAAAGATGGTATACGTTCTGATATGGCGGTAGTATCTTCCACAGGATTAGTGGGTGTAGTCTATGCTGTTACAGAAGATTATGCCTCCGTCATGCCCATGATTAACACCTCTTTTAGCTGTTTAGTATCTGTTGACGGCAACACTCTAAGTGCCAATACTTCATGGGACGGGACTGACTTTAGGTATATTGATGTAAAAGGAGTGCCTCTTCACCTTACCATCCAGCAGAATGATTCCGTTTTCACAAATAACAATTCTACAATTTATCCAAGTGGAGAATTAATAGGTTTAGTAGAATCTGTGGAGAAAGCAGATTTAGGGAAGTCGTTGTCATTACGAGTAAAGGTTTCTACCAATTTTTCAAAGCTTCAAAATGTTTACATTGTTGAAAATATTGACAAACCACAATTAGACAGTCTGGTAAATAATGAGTAATTTTATAAAAAATATAATTTGGTGGACAGGAGTATTGTTATTGCAAATGGCATTACTTCTTTACTTTAGACCTACCATGGTCTATACACCCTATATTTTTCTAATACTTCTATTTCGCATACTCTATACCATTCCCCGTACAATAGTGTTGCTTATTGCTTTTCTCACTGGATTGTTTATAGATGCTATGGTAAATTCCTGGGGAGTTCATGCATTTTCTGCTGTGTTTATTGTTTTTATTCAACCAGCAATAGTGAATGTTTTTTCACAACAAGCTTTAGGAGAAGAATCAAGCTTTTCATTTCAAACAATGGGGAAGCTTCGCTACACTCTAGCAATGTTTATTCTTCTTTTTATCTACCATGCATTGGCATTCATATTATGGAATTTTAATTTCAACTATTTTTTCTTCTTCCTTTACAAAGCTTTCGTTTCATCTGCTATAGCTACTTTCATTATCTTACTACTTTTTAGTATTTTCAAATCTAGAAAAGAGCTTAGCAATGAGTAGCTATTACAATCGCCAATTTATCATCAGAGCAGTCATCATTGTTGTTGGAGTCATTTTCATAAGTCAACTTGCTTATTTGCAATTGTTTGAAGATGAATATAGCAACAAGGGGTTAAGCATTTCGCATATTGAAGAAATAAAAACAGCCCCAAGAGGTTTAGTATATGACCGAAAAGGCACACTTTTAGTAAATAATACAAATAGCTTTGCCTTAAGTGTTATTCCACGTATTGCTAAAGAGAAAGGACTTGACACGACATTGCTTGCAACGCTATTAGAGATTCCAAGAGAAGACTTAATCGAAAGACTTGATAAAGCGTCAAAAGAAAGCAGGTACTATTTTAAATATGCAAAAGTATTCAATAACCTGACGCCAGTACTTCACGCTAGAATGAAAGAATACTTGTACAAGTTTCCGGGCTTTACCCTTGAAAAGTCCGAAGGACGCTCCTACAACTATCTTTCCCTTGCTCACACTATGGGCTATGTAAAAGAAGTGAATGATAAAGAGTTGGCAAAAGACGAATATTATAGATTGGGTGATTATATCGGCAAGGCAGGGATTGAAAAAACCTATGAGAAAGAGTTGCGTGGAGAAAAAGGAGCAGCTTTTTTTCTCCAAGACAATAAGCAAAGAATTGTTGGTCCCTTAGAAGAAGGTGCTAGAGATATCGAAACCATACCTGGGAATAATCTAACTTTATGCATCGACATTGATCTGCAAGAATATGCAATGAAGCTTATGAACAATAAGCGGGGAGCTGTCATAGCCATCAAACCATCCTCAGGTGAGGTGCTCGTGAAACTATCTTCTCCTACGTTTAACCTAGACAGTCTTTATGGTATCAACGGGGGTAAATATTATCAAAGCCTGAACATGGATAATGAAAATAAACCGTTGTTTGATCGTACTATCTTAGCGCAATATCCTCCAGGCTCAATCTTTAAACTCATAAATGCTGGAATTGGGATGCAAGAAGGAATTATTACTTCCTCCTACAGAAAATCTTGTCATGGCGGTGCTAGCATCGGAAACTTTTTTATGAATTGCCATGAACATTCTTCTCCTGTCGGTGTATTATCATCCATACAAAACTCTTGCAACCCCTTTTATTGTCATTTTTTTGTAGACCTATTACATAATTCTAAATTTAGAAGTGTACAGGATGGTTATAAGCATTGGAGAGATTATGTCATATCATTTGGTCTAGGTCAAAAACTAGGCAGTGACTTTCCCACTCAACGGACTGGAAATATTCCAACGATAGAATATTATAACAAGAAACTAAAGAGAAAAAACTGGGTTGCTTTAAACATTGTTTCTGTTTCGATAGGACAAGGAGAATTAATGATAACACCTCTACAAATGGCTAATATGGTAACTACAATAGCCAATAAAGGTTATTTTTATACGCCACACGTAGTAAAATCAATTGGAGATAAAGGTAAACGAGATGAATATACGGAGAAACATACAACAGCTATTGACGCTGACTATTTTGACATCATCCATCAGGGAATGGAGAATGTCGTCAATTCGGGAACAGGTACGTTAGCCAGAGTACCTAATATAAGAGTTGCTGGTAAAACGGGTACGGTGCAACATACCGGCAAGGGTGAAGCTCATTCTGTATTTGTAGCTTTTGCACCAGTTGAAAACCCGCAAATTGCACTGTTGGTATATGTAGAGAATGGAGTTTGGGGAGGTAGATACGCAGCGCCAATTGCAGGTTTATTAATAGAAAAATATTTAACAGATTCGATATCTCCATCAAAAAAATGGATTGAGAAACGCATGATGGAAACAAGTCTTATAACACCAAAAGAAAAGGAAGTAAAAAATGACAGTATCCAATAAATCAAAGGTTGACCTACCAATGATTATCTACTATATTTTGCTCGTAGCATCAGGATGGATTGCTATATATATAGCTGATTTCCATGTAGATGCTGTCGGATTTCGTCATAGCAACCAACAGCTTTGGATAGTGATTTCCAGCATTGTTGCTATTATCATTCTGTTGCTAAATAAACGATTTTTTATTGACTTCGCCTATCATTATTATGTAATATTAATGCTGGTATTAGTCGCTGTATTGCTGTTTGGTCAAGAGATAAATGGTGCAAAGGCATGGTTCCAATTTGGGAGTTTTAAGATACAACCTGCGGAATTTGCTAAAATAGCGACTTGTTTGGCTTTAGCAAAATACCTAGAAGCTATTGATAAACCGCTTCATAATCATAAAGATATCATTGTTGCTCTCAGCATCATAGCGATACCTTTATTATTCGTTATTTTGCAGAATGATATGGGATCTGCTCTAGTTTATTGTTCCTTTTTCATTCCGCTATATAGACAGGGATTTTCTCCTACACTATTTTTTATTGCAATATCGGCAGTACTTATTACAATCTTCACTTTAAAATGGGGAACTCCTATTATGTTTCTTGCTATTGCATTGATTGGTCTCTACCAATTAGTACAATTGCTAAATAAACGAAAAAAACGACTGCTTTGGTTATTGCTTATTCCGTTGGTTTTATATATTTATCTGCACTATTATCAATTTCCAAGTGTTCCTAATGCACTACTGTATTCATTTATAATTTATACATTATTGTTATTTATAATTGTTTTCAACCCTAATAAACGGATGATTACAAAAAAATCTATACAAAAAATGATGACTTTTGGCGCAATTATTAGTGCTATCGGTTTATCTTTTTCTTTAACTTATCTATTTGAAACTTTACTGCAACCTCATCAAAAAGAACGAATATTGCAGGTTATCGGTGAAGCGAATGAGAGCTACAATATCATGCACTCAAAGATTGCTATCTCTCTTGGAGGATTCAGCGGTCAGGGATTCCTTGAAGGTACCCATACAAAGTTGGCTTACGTGCCTGAGCAAGAAACAGATTTTATATTCACAACCATAGGTGAAACTTATGGATTTCTTGGTAGTTCTTTTATTATCATTTTGTTTGTTCTCTTTATGATGAGAATTATTACACTAGCAGAACGCCAAAATGCAGTTTTTAGTAGAGTTTATGCCTATGGTGTGGTGGCTATTTTCTTTTTCCACTTCCTGATAAACATAGGAATGGTAATCGGGCTCTTACCTGTTATTGGTATTCCGTTACCTTTTTTCAGCTATGGAGGCTCTTCCCTGCTTGCTTTTACGATTTTACTGTTTATCTTAATAAAATTAGATACTAGGAGGGAAGATAGGGTAATTTAATCCTAAAGTCTTTTTTTATTTCTGCAATGATTTCCTTAAAAAAATCATTAAACTCTCCATTAAAATCATTGTAGTAATCATACAATACTTCCATTGCAAAATCTGTTTTATCAGGCAATGAGGTATGAATGCTCATAATTTTTAATGTACGTTCTATTCCTTCAAAGGATTCATTAGCAACCAATCGTTTACTCTGAATTAAGAACGGCAGTAGTTGCTGTGCCTTGTGTGGCATATCAAAGTAATATCGAGATAAAACTTTGTGCATCTTCTCTGCAAACTTATTCAAGGAAATATGATGATATTCTTCCCAATTGATAGCAAGAAAGTGATCATAAAAAATATCAACAATAACTCCAGAATACTTACGATATCCGGGGCGCAATCGTTCTGATCCTTTTCTTATAAAGGGATGTGCGTCAGTAAAAGAATCAATAAATCGGTGTAGAAAAACACCTTTCTGAACTGTCTTATTGTATTTCAAATATTCTCGCCCTTTCAGAGAATCTCCTAAGAAATTCCCTAAAATAATATCAGAGTTATTACCCGAAAGGTATAAATGGGCAAGGTAGTTCATAGAATTTTATCAAACGCTACTTAATACTTGATTTAAATTTTCAAAACGGCCTTTATAATCATTTATCGATAATCTTATCACCTCAAAAGCTTCTTCACTCCCATATACATGAGTAATCTCAGCATCGGCATCTAGACCGGGCATATCCTTATAGGTCAAAAAATAATGTTTTAATCTTTGGATAATAATATCTGGACAATCAGAAACGTCTTTATAATCACCATAAGTAGCATCACCTATAAGTACTGCAATTATTTTGTCATCCGCTTCATTACCATCTAACATACGGAAGCCACCAATCGGGCGTACGGTAGCCAACAAGTCCCCATGAGAAATTCCTTTTTCCGTAAGAATACAAATGTCTAATGGGTCGCCATCTCCCTTGATGTTTTCCTTTCCTGATTTTTCCGCTGAATAATCACCTACCCCTTGACCGCAAAAGGTTTGAGGTAAAAAACCATACAGCGCAGGAACTACATTTGAATATTTTTGTGGTCTGTCTATTTTTAGATAACCGGAAGTTTTATCAATTTCATACTTCACAGTATCAGTTGGAACCATTTCAACAAAAGCTGTGCATACATTTGGAGCATCTTCTCCAATATCAATCCCATGCCAAGGATGAGATTTATAACGCAATCCCATCAAACGAGCTATAGGATCATTTATTTTATTACGCATTTATTTTTTATAATTTTGGTTGATTATAAAAACAAAGGTAGCAAATGTTTGCTAAGTAATAATGTTATTAGAAATTTTTAATTGAGAGACTGTATCTATGATATTATTTCGACCTTTGCATTTCACGAACCGTGGTTATAATACCATCTTTGTCATAACCGCACTCATGATACAATTCTGCTTGAGTTCCTTGTTCTATGAATTTATCTGGAATACCAAGCAGCCTAATTTCTCCTTTGTAACCTTTCTCCATTGCATAATCAATAACTGCAGATCCAAACCCACCAATAACGGTGCCGTCTTCTACGGTAATAATTCGTTCGTATTTAGAGAAAATAGTATCTAATAACTCTTTATCTAAAGGCTTCACGAATCTCATATCATAATGCCCTATTGAAACCTCATTTTCAAGATCTGTCACAGCTTTAGCTACTTCAACCCCAATGGCTCCTATGCTCAAGATAGCAATATCTGCTCCTACAACTAATTCTCGACCTTTTCCTATTTCCATTTTAGTAAAAGGTTGTTTCCAATCGACTAAAATACCTCGACCCCTTGGATATCTAATTGAAAATGGACCGTAACCTCCTAATTGGGCGGTGTACATCATATTTCTAAGCTCAACCTCATTTAGTGGCGCAGCCACAATCATATTAGGGATGCAACGGAAGTACGCTAAATCAAATGCTCCATGATGTGTTGCTCCATCAGCACCAACCAAACCTCCCCTGTCTAAACAGAAAACAACATCTAGATTTTGCAAAGCTACATCATGAATCACATTATCATAAGCTCTCTGCATAAAAGTTGAATAGATATTACAAAAAGGCATATAGCCTTTCGTTGCTAAACCTGCTGAGAAAGTAACTGCATGTCCTTCGGCAATTCCCACATCAAAACTACGGTCAGGGAATGCTTTCATCATTATATTCATGGAAGAACCTGAAGGCATTGCCGGAGTTATTCCTACAATTTTCTCATTCTTTTCAGCTAATTCCACTAAAGTATGACCAAAAACATCTTGAAATTTTGGAGGTTTATGCTTGTCTTCCGGATTTTTAGCAATAACGCCTGTTTCTTTGTCAAATACCCCTGGGGCATGCCAAATTGTTTGTTCCTTTTCGGCATACTCATATCCTTTTCCTTTCTGTGTCACCACATGCAACAACCGAGGTCCGGGTAAGTCTTTTATATCATCAATAACATTAATCAGTCGCTTTACATCATGACCATCTACCGGCCCAAAATAACGTATGTCTAGTGATTCGAATATATTCCCTTCTTTCAGTATAAATGATTTTATACTATTCTCCATGTTTTGGATAACACTGCGTGGACTCGGTTTTACTCCATCTAAAACACCCAGAGCTTTCCAAATATCTTGCTTCATCCTATTATAAGTCTTAGAAGATGTAATATCTACCAAATATTTATTGAGTCCTCCTGTTACGGGATCAATAGCCATATTGTTATCATTTAAAATGATAAGGATATTTGCTTTATTCATTGCTGCATTGTTCAGACCTTCGAAAGCCAGACCACCAGTTAGTGAGCCATCACCAATCACGGCAACCGTTTGCTTTTCACTATTGGATAACTTTGCCGCCACAGCCATACCCAGTGCAGCTGAAATAGAGGTAGATGCATGACCCACTCCGAAGCAATCATAAGGACTTTCCGCTCTTTTGGGAAAACCGCTGAGTCCTTTGTATTTTCTGTTGGTGTGGAATTTGTCTCGACGTCCTGTCAATAATTTATGAGCATAGGCTTGATGCCCCACATCCCAAACTAAGTTATCTTCGGGAGTGTTAAATATATAATGTAATGCAACAGTAAGTTCTACCACGCCTAGACTAGCTCCAAAATGTCCAGGATTGCATGAAACGATATCTATGATAAATTCCCGTAATTCTACACAGACTTGTTCTAGTTGCGTTTTCTTCAGCTTTTTCAGGTCATCAGGAGAATTTATCTGGCTAAGCAATGGATAATAGGTCTCTGTCTTCATAAACGTCAAAAATACTATTTTTTAGCAGATTTTCATAGAAGTTGCTTTTGTGAAGCCTCGTAAACGCTGTCAACTTTTAGATTTGAATTGTGGGAGGCAGCTACAGCCAACTCGTCACAGCGTTCATTTTCAGGGAGTTCATTATGCCCTTTTACCCAAACAAATTTCACACTATGTTTCGGGTATATTTTTAAAAAGCGTTGCCACAGATCAGGGTTTTTCTTGCCTTTGAACTGCTTTCGTTGCCAGTTAAATACCCAGCCTTTCTCCACGGCATCAACGACATATTTCGAGTCCGAATATATAGTGACTTTACTGCCTTCTATTCGCAGTGCTTCTAGCGCCACAATAACGGCTAAAAGTTCCATTCGGTTGTTAGTAGTACAACGATAGCCCTCAGCCAACTCTCTGCGATACTTACCCGAAAGCAACACCACACCATAACCACCTGGTCCGGGATTGCCTCGGGCCGCACCGTCAGTATAAATAATTATCTCACTCACAAACTATTCCTCTGTTTGTACAGGCTCATCGCCTAAACCTAATTCATCGATAATATGTGATGATTTTCCTAATTTCTCAGTGATATATAGAACATAACGTACATCAACAATAATACTTCTCACCAATCCTTCATCAAACTGATAATCTCCAGAAAGTCCTTCTGAATTTCCATCGAAGAGTAAGCCAACCAAACGACCTTTTGCATCAAAAACGGGAGATCCAGAGTTTCCTCCAGTAGTATGCGTTGTTGCAATAAAACAAACGGGCACAGTACCATTAGAGGCATAACGTCCAAAATCTTTATTTTCGTATAGTTTTACAAAATCATCAGGCAATTCATAAAATTCTTTATCTGAATTATATTTTTTCATTACTCCCTCTAATGTAGTGAAATAAGGATAAGTAGTTTCTTCATCAATTACCAAGTCTTTTACATGACCATAAGTCAAACGAATTGTACTATTAGCATCAGGTGCTAATATTTCTGTAGCACTCTCTGCAATCCCTTTTTTATACAATTCTTGATTTTCACTAAACTTGCTAGTAGGTTCTTTAATTTCCTTTCTCAACTCACTATAAGAGTTAGCTACAGAATTGGCAAATTGGTATAAGTCATCATTTTCTAGAGTTGCTTTGTCTTTCATATCAACCACTACCTTCTTGTACCCTTCATAGGTTTTAAACACAGAACTTTGAACAAGTGATTGTGCATACAGTTCGTAGTTGCCATTAAATTTATCTTGAATTGTTTCTTTTACATCATTAAAATAATCTTCATTCGTAGTTTCAAAATACTCTTTTAGGAGAGCTGCCATAATCTTGGTCTCCGTTTCAATATCCATATTTTTGTAAAAACGTTTCGCTCTTTCTACAATTTCATCATCATTCTTTGCATTGAAAAAGTACTTGTTGTCAAGTCTACTCAAAAAACCGACTAATTCCATTCCGTAAAGTGCTTCTCTTTGTAAGATAAGCTCACGAACGTTATCTTTTCTTGCATCTAATGCTTCTTGAATATTCTTAAATACATCTTTATATTCTGCTTGTCTTTCAGGAGATTCATTCACCCACTCGATAAATGTTGCTTCTGCTTTACGTTTTTGTCCCATTATATCAATCTTATCAAAAGCGATATTCTGAGAATTAGCATGTTTCCAATAGTTTGAAACTCCAGCTTGTTTAGAGCTATATTTTATACGAATAGTATCATTCTTCTTCATTTGCTCTTCCATTACACGCAGTTTTTCAGTACGAACAGCATAACGGATTTTATTGGTAATATTTTGACGCTCTTCTACTTCAAAAGATGTAGAGTACATATCGGTACCGCCTGGGTAACCCAAAATAAACACAAAATCATCTGCCGAAACTCCTTCGGTTGAAACTTCAATATGATAAGGTGTATTCAAAGGTTCGTTGGTTTCGCTATAGTCTGCAGGCTTACCGTCTTTATCCCCGTAGATACGCAGGTACGTAAAATCTGCAGTATGACGTGGCCACATCCAATTGTCTCTGTCTCCTCCAAATTTACCCAAAGACATAGGCGGAGCACCAACTAAACGAACATCTCTAAAAATTCTGCTTACGAAAAGAACATACTTCGTTCCGCCTAACATTTCTCTTACAGATGCAGCAACATCATCAGCTTTAGATTTCTCGAATTGGATCATTTGGCTAACGATCTGATTCAGCTTATTCTCTTTTTCTTCTCCTGATAAACTGCCAAGCTTAGCTAAAACTTCTGTAGTAACATCAACTACTTTTACAGGTACACGTACTGAGAGTCCTTCGACTGGTAACTCCTCCTCAAAACGAGTTGCCCAGAATCCATTTTTCAAATAATCATGCTCAACAGATGATACACTTTGAATACTTCCGTGTGCACAGTGATAATTAGTTAATAAAAGACCGTTAGCTGAGATGATTTCACTTGAACATCCACGTCCGAAGTGAGGTACTTGATTGGCTAAACTTGTACCATCAGCAGAATAAATTTGCTGTCCTGAACATGCACAACCAGCTTCGATCAGTTGTGGCATCATCTCTGGAATATCAGACAATAAATACATTCCATCCTTTGCTTGAACTGGTATCAACGTAACTATGCCAAGACATAGTAGCATCAATAATTGTTTAAATAGTTTCATGATATTGGTTTTTATAATTATTAAAAATTTAATTCATATTGTTTGTCTAACAAAGAAAATGATTTTCTGTGAAAGGGTGTTATCCCAAACTTGAGAATTGCCTCTTTATGAGTCGCAGTTGGATAACCTTTGTTACAATTCCAATGATAATTTGGGTATTTTTCATGCAACTCACACATGTAATCATCTCTATGTGTCTTAGCTAAAATGGACGCGGCAGCTATGGATTCGTACTTGCCATCACCTTTCACAATGCAGGAATGGGGTGTATTTGCATAGGGATAAAAACGATTCCCATCTATTGCTAAATACTCTGGCTCTGTAGTTAATTGAGCAATGGCTCGATGCATTGCAGTAATAGAAGCTCTTAAAATATTTAGTTCGTCAATTTCTTCAGCACTTGCTGAGGCAACCGACCATATAGAATATTTTTCAATAACGTCTCTAAGTGTATTACGATTCTTTTCACTGAGTTTTTTGGAATCGTTTAATGCTGTTTTTGGAAAATCAGGAGGCAGAATGACGGCTGCCGCATAAACAGGTCCTGCCAAGCATCCTCTACCTGCTTCATCGCTACCAGCTTCCACACAGTTTGCTTTGAAAAATCTTTCCATATAAGCAAAGATAAGAATTTCTATGAAACAGTATATTTAGATGTTGTTATAAAAGAGAGGAGTTTTTATTCACTCCTTTTTGTAAAATTTTCAAGGAAACTAGTGGTTTTCTTTATTTTTTTATTTTTGCTAAAAACATGAGCATATAACCATGTTATCGTAAAAGAGGGAATAAAATCTGTCCCGGGTAACGCTTCTTCTACAAAAGTGAAAAGCCCTGCAGCAGCACCAGCTTCTTCTTTAAACATCTGGTAGTTTAGCCACCCTGCTACAGGTGCCCAAACGATATCTATAGTTTCTCCGATGCCTAATACAGCATAGCTTAAATAACCAAAAGCATCAAGGAGAACACAAACAATCAGTTTAATCCACTTATTCTTCATACTGATATCTATACAGTTTTCGTACCAAAACTTAATAATGGGAAAGTTGTCATATTAATAAAAAGATGTATCAAAAAATTTATTCTTCAGGGAAAAGCCCTTCTTCATACATTACCTTTATATGTCTTTTTAACTGATAGAAGCGTATGATACCTATGAAAAATAGTAATCCACTGAAAAAGAAACATAGGTAAGCTAAATATGGAATATGTTCAAACTCCTTCACATTTAAGAATGCTATCCCTGCAATAATTAAATATATTGATGATCTAATATAAGTTAACAATGTTCGCTCATTAGCCAATTTTGTGCGTTCAAGTGCCAGGTGATCACGTAAAATAATCTTTTCCTTTACTTCAAAATTATTGGTAAACCTTAATAATCTACTTTTTTTTCTCATTAATATTTCCTTTTAAAACTAAAAATAGTTAATATTTTCCTATTGTACGTGGTGATTTTAAAATTTACTCTAACTTTAAAATAATAATCTAGAATTAGGCATTCAATTTGTTGCGCTTATTACGGATCAAAACTTTTAAATTTTAAAATATCAAGTAAAGTCATGAGAAAAAAATTACAATTAATTGTTTTTATTATGTTGTTTTTTGTCATGGGCTGTAATAACAAACAACATAATAATAACACGAGTGAGAGTGAAGAAGTAACATCAGATGATAGCACCCCATGGGGCTATAGAAATGTGATGAAAGCTTCAGATTACGATTTTATAGTTTCCGCAATCAATGGTGAAAATACCACCATAAAAATCAGAACAGTGGGATTGAAAGAGGAATACAAGGAATCATTTCCTATTGAAGGACAGGTAAAAGATAGCTTTATGGCTGATTTAAACAATGACAGCTTAGAAGAATTTTATTTAGTTATATCACCAACCGATGATAGTGGCAACCTTCAATTACTGGGTTTTGCTATAAATGACTCAGAAAACATATCAATGATTGCAATTGATGTCTTGAAAGAAAATCGAGACATGAACACTGATAGTATTGAATTGAAAAACAATAAACTTTTTCGTCATTACCAAGTAAATGGAATAACAAAGAACTATCAGTATGAGTTATTCTCTAGAAAGACCGGTTATTTACTAAAACCTATAGAACAGTAACCATATATATTCTTCGATGCAATAAATTAAAAAGAGAATGCAACGGTTGCATCCTCTTTTTGGGATCTTAGCTAAATGCTACATTATTTACCTATTGTTTTCAGTAGGGTTCCAGCTTCAACTCTATCAGTTAAATTCATATTATTGAGAATAGCCAGATTTGCTAAATCTTTATTCGGTACTCCAAAAGAGCGTAATGCCTGTTCAACAGTAGTAGAACGAGAAACTGTTTTCACACGAATTCTATCTGGTTTACGATTCATTTTTGAATAATCTGTCAGACGAGCAAATTGATTCATCGTATTCTCAAAAGTATTGTAGTAAGAGTTAAATGACTTTGGAATAGCAACCCCATGAAACGCATAAACCGTCTCTCCGTATTTTATAAATGAAGAAAGTACTCTGACCTGCTCAACATTTCTACCTTGCTGATCTTTACCCATCTGAGAAGATACTGTAATCAATGCTGGGAAATCATTAATAGTCGTTTCTTTATTTTCTCTAACTTGCAGTTTTAGTTGCTGCAATGAGGTTTGTGCTGAATTCTTCAAGTCTCCTTTTCCTGCCAATGTAAACATCATCATCGCTTTGCCATCTTTCGGTGCCATCTGAACCTGTTGTGGGGTGTTTTGCAATTGCCAACCTCGTGGAACTGGGAATTCAAACTTAAGTTCAGGATGATAAAATACACCATTTTCGACGTATCCTTGTCGGGGATCTTCTCCGAAAATAATACCATCAATCATGCGAAGATATCTATCTCTTCCAACTTTTAGATTATCAGATGTATTCAATGAATTTTGCCATTTTTCCGCTTGTTGCTTAACGGCGATGTTTCTGTTTGCAGGATTAGGGTGAGTTGAAAGATAGGTTGGTATCCCCTGAGGATTATCTCGCAATTGAAGTCGTTCTAAAACTTGAAAAAAATCAGCCATTTCTTTCGCATTGTACCCTACCTTTGTAGAATATTCTACACCCAATCTATCTGATTGTGTTTCGTCATCTCTACTGTGTTTTAAAAAAAGTAATTGTAGACCTTGTGTTGCAAGATTCCCAAATTGTTGGAGTTCAGGAAAAGCTACCATTCCTCCAACTAGCAAACCACTATACAAAGTTTGTTTTGACTGTTGTGCTGCAGAGTGTCTTGCCGTAATATGTCCAAGTTCGTGACCTAAAACACCCATAAATTCAGCCTCACTATTGAAATGCGCCATAATACCTCTGGTAAAATAGACATAACCTCCAGGAACTGCAAAAGCATTTACTACTGGAGAATCAACAATTTGAAATTTATAAGGCAAGTTAGGACGATGCGAAATTTTCGCCATTTCATTACCCTTTCTATCAATAAATTCTTGCAATTGTTTGTCTTCATATAAGCCCATCGTTGCGACTACCTGGGGGTTATATTGTTTTCCCATAGCGAGCTCCTGTTCTTCCGATATAAACATCAATTCATTTTTCCCAGTTACAGGATTTACAGCACACGAATGAAGTAAAAAAGCAATAAAAATTAGTGCTATTGCCTTTAGTAGTAAAGAAGTGTTTTTCATATTTCGTTGTTTTTCAGTTTTTTAATTCAAATGAATATAAAAATAACATAAATTGTGCCTAAATTTTTGAGCACTTTGATGTCAACATATTCCGGGTATAATTAGTACTTTTGTTAATTATGTTCTGCTATAAAAATATCATTATTGAAGGGAATATCGGAGTTGGTAAAACTACGCTGTGTAAACGGTTAGCAAAAAAACACAATGCTATTTTACTCCTAGAAAGCTTTGCTGATAATCCTTTCTTACCTCAATTTTACAAGGAACCTGATAAATATGCATTCACAGTAGAGATGGCTTTCCTTGCAGACCGATATACCCAACTTAAAAGAAAAATACAAGAGCAGGATTTGTTTAGCGACTTTATTATTTCAGATTATTACTATATGAAATCCTTGATTTTTGCCAAACAAACACTTAATGACACAGAATTTCAGCTCTACAGGCAGTTCTTTAACATTATTTACAACGCTATGCCTAAGCCAGATTTATATGTCTATTTGCATGCAGATGTAGCACGATTAATGCAAAATATCAAAAGTAGAGGACGTAAATATGAGCAACACATAACTGAAAAATATCTTCTAGATATCCAACACAGCTACTTTGAATTTTTTAAAGAACATAGAGATTCTTTCCCCATTCTTATTCTAGATATTACTTCTCTAGATTTTGTAACAAATGAAGCTGACTTTGCTCATTTGGAGGATGCTATTTTGTTTTCAAAATACAGCGAGCCTATCACTCGATTATTTTTCTGATTGTAGCTTTTTGGTGGACAGCATACCACAAGCCGCCTCAATATCCATCCCTCTTGACGTACGCACTGTTGCCATAAGTCCTTTATTGATTAAAGCTTCTTTAAAATGATAAACCACCTGATCATTAGGGCTTTTAAGAGGACTATTAGGAATGGGATGAAAGCGCATCAGATTAATTCTGCATCGAATGCCTTGTAAGATTTTCACTAATTCTTTTACATGTTTATCAGAATCATTAATTCCTTCAAACAATATGTATTCAAACGACACACGCCTATGATTATCAAAATCAAACTCTCTCAAAGTATCTAAAACATCTCTTATTGGATAAATCTTCTGTACGGGCATCAACTTTTTACGCTCTTCATCAAATGGAGAGTGAATACTGATGGCTAAATGACAACCTGTTTCCTCCAGAAAACGTCGCATTGCTGGAATAATACCAATAGTAGAAACCGTAATGCGCTTTTTACTCATATTTAAACCATATTCTGATGTAAGAATTTCCAATGTATTCATTACCGAATCTGGGTTATCAAAGGGCTCACCCATTCCCATAAAAACGATGTTTGTCAATTCATCTATTTCTGGTAAATTAGCGACTTGGTTTACAATCTCACCTGGCGTAAGATGTCCTTGCCAGCCTTGCCTACCCGTCATACAGAAAGCACATGCATAGCGACAACCCACTTGTGATGAAATACAAAGTGTGTTTCTCTTTTCATCAGGGATGTAAACGGCCTCAATGAATTTTTCCTTCCCAATAACCGGGTAAAGATATTTTTTTGTACCGTCAACAGATTCACTCACTTGGATATAACTTGGGCAAGTAATGCTTGCATTTTCTTCTAAAAAAACTCTATGCTTTTTTGAGATATTGGTCATTTCTGCAAAATCGTACACCTTATGCTGATAGAGCCATTCTGCTATTTGCTTACCCATATACTGAGGCATGCCCCACTTCTTAACGATTTCAGTTAATTCACCTAAAGTTTTCCCGTAAAGCTCTACTTTATCTACCATTTTGTTTTCTTCTTACTACATCTTTTCTCCATGCAAAATAACCAATAACTGCTGGAATTAAAAATATAAAATATTGGAAAGCAGTGATCCCATAGCCCCGGAACAAATACATCGGTATGGCTACAAGGTCTCCTACAATCCAAAAAATCCAATTCTCTAACTTTTTACGTGCCATCAACCACATACCGACAAAAAAAAGTGCTGTGGTAAATGTATCTACATACTGAATCTTAATGTCAAAAGAGATATTATCTTCCCTCAGCCAATAAAAAGGTTCTGGCAATTGGCTTAATACTTCTGTATTGAATCCACTTTGGATATAGGGTTTAAAGTGGTAAATGAACAAAACCAAGACAATAGCTCCTAAAAAGATGAAACTAGCATAAAACTTCTCTTTGTGTGTCATTGTAGTCACAGGTATCGTCATGCTATTTTCGTCAACCTTACTCCACATGTACCAACCATAAATGCTCATTGTGAAATAGTAAGCATTGATGAGTGTGTCGCCATAGAGTCCCCAACCAAACAGCAAATAAACGTAAATAGCTGTACTGATGATTCCCGTTGGATAAACTAAGATATTCTTTCGTGCAGAAAATATAACACTCGCAATACCCAACAAGGCAGCTATAAGCTCTAAAACAATTTGAAGATTACTATAACCTTCATATGGCTCTATCAAAAAATCAATAATTTTCTCCAAAATGACATAGTTTGGCACAAAAATAGCTATTTATTCAGTCTTATTGATGTGAAATGAAAAAAGGATATTATTTTAATTCTTACTAGGTACATTTCTCACAAAGTAATTTTTGAATAATATTAAAATAGCGAAATTATGAAACGTGTTTTTTCAATTCTTATGTTAGCAGTCCTATGTTTAGGATTTACAGCATGCAGTGATGACGATGATGACAAGAAAGTGACTTGGCCAGAGGAAATTTCCGATACCCACTCTTATACAAAGAAGCTTTTGGTTGCTGAAGGTGCAGGATTTGACATTCCACTGGAAATTAAATTAGAAGATTTTTCTAATGTAAAGGATTTTCAAGATAAAATAAGAACTGCAGAAGCTAAAGCAGAGTCTTTTATCAAAATAACAGGAGTAACTGAAGGTGAACACAACTTCGAAACTCTAACTTTAAGAGTAAAAGGAACGAACATCCAGCTAGTTCTTACCAATGTAGATAAAGACATGACCTATAATGGCGTTAAAACTGATCTACCTTTTTTAGATAAAGTTGTAGAAAGACTTGCAAAACAAAAAGAGATTACTCTTCAAATAAAAGGCACTTCGGATAAAAAGATTAATGAAGACGTAGTTCTTCAGCTTAATTTAAGTGCGTTATTTAAAATGAGAAAATAGTATATCATTCTATATATCAAAAAAGCCTTCTCATCATTTGAGAAGGCTTTTTTAATGCACAATATTTAACTTCTATTCTTTTATAATAAAAACACTAGGCATTGGATTATGTGGGCTTATCATCCATTGGTCAGTAAAGTAGTTAGGTTCAAAAATACCAACAAGAACACCTACAACACCTACAACCACTCCTACGCTCACAGCTAAAACTAAAGTTATAACAATGTTTCTGCCAGTATCAGCCAAATCTTCTTCTACTGTATTGGTATAGTTATTGGCATCATAAAAGTCAGATTCATCATCAGCATCTAAATCAGCATCAGCAAGCCATACTCCGGTAACAGCACTGGCATTTCCAACATCTCTGAACATAATGCGTTTTCTCTTAGCGCTTTTTATACTCTTAATTGGCACACGTTGCCCTGTACTCAGATAAGCAAAATCTTTATCTACGGCTATTAGTTTAGCTCTGTAGATTGTATTATCGCTACCGGCACGTAATTTCACTTTTTTACCTAAACGAATAAGTTTTGTTTTGTTTCCTTTGGTTAAAAGCAAACCGCTATGCTCTTCTTGTGCTACTGCCGTTAAAGCGATAACACAACCAAAGAATAGCATAGCGGTTTTGATAAATAGCTCTTTCAACAGAAAAAGAATGAAATCAATTGATTAGTTCATCTTTTCTCCTGTGCTTTGCTCCATTAATTTAATAAATTCATCAAGCTTTGGCAGAATAATAATTTCAGTACGACGGTTTAGACTACGTCCCTCTGGTGTAGCATTAGATGCTTTTGGCACATATTCTGAGCGAGCACCAGCTGTAATTCTTGATGGATCAATCTCTAAATCATCATGCATATAGCGAGCAATAGTTGTAGCACGCATCGCACTTAAGTCCCAATTATCTTTTAAGCAAGCTGTAGAGATAGGCTTTGAATCAGTATGTCCTTCAATGAGCACATCATAAGATTGATAATCATTAACAATCTTTCCAATCTTAGCTAATACCACTTTCGCATTGCTATTCAGCTCATATCTTCCTGATTTGAAGAGCATTTTGTCTGAAAGTGAAATAAACACCACACCTTTTTTCACTGAGATTTCAATATCTTCATCAGACACATCGCTTAGTGAGCGTTTCAAATTGTTGCTCAAAGCTCTGTTCAGTGAATCCTTTCTGTTGTTTGTTGCAATAAGTTCTCTGATATATTTGTTTGAAGTACCGATTTCCTCAACTAATTTTTCAATATTAGTACCTCCTTTATTGATACAGTTATTCAAAGCATCTTGTAAGGATTTATTGCTACGTTCTAATGTCGCTATCTGTGTTTCCAATTGTGTTTTATCAGCTCTTAACCCAGCAACTTCATTAGCGCTTCGGAACATTTCACTGTTACATTCCTCTAGTTCTTGCTCTTTTTGCATTTTGTAAGCTTCAAAATCCTTCTTGCTTACCCCGCATGAGGCAACTAATCCTCCTAGTAATAGAATTAAAAAAAATCTTTTCATTTTGCTATAACTTTTAATAAATTTAATATAATAAAATTTCTTATCAGTAGGCTAAGATAGCGATTTAATAATAATCTTCCGATGTTTTTAACAGTATTTTAGAAAAACTTTCCAGGACAACATTTTGTTTCTTCTATACGATCTCGTACAAAGAGATAAATGAGAACGCCTACTATCGCTATAATTGTAAATACTGCAGTAAAATTATAGGTGGCGATGTATTCTATGATGTTGGCATAAACATTTCTGAGCACTCCTATCATATTTGACATGGTCAACCATTCGCGAATATTATAAAACAGCCAACTCTCAGCTACAACAATCGCTATCATTATATAAAATGCCTGTGTTTCCCAGAAATATCGAAATGTAGTATTAGTCGCTTCAGGATATTTTTCCTCAATTCTCCCCATAATTAATTGTGTCATTCCGTCAGGGGCTTTTTCTTGAGGCAACTCCTTAAACAATCCTTTTAAATATATATCATTTTTATTCATGCCTTTAAATTTTTAATATAAAGTATCAACATCCTCCTGCAACTCCAAAACTAACAAATCATAGAGTTTTTTCCGAGCACGATACAACTTTACTTTTACATTAGAAATACTTTCATCCACAATTGCTACAATCTCATCTATCTTCATTTCATCCAGATAAAAAAGCTCTACTATTAAGCTATCTTCTGGTTTTAACTGTTGCAAAGCCTTTGCCAAAAAATACTTTTGTTCTTCTCGCTTTAGCGGTTCAAGCACACCCACCAAATCTTTCGTCTCCACTACATCATAGCTCTCTAAAGCAACTTCTTGCTTGTGTTTGCCGACTGATCGTAATTTTGACACCGACGTGTTGTATGCAATACGATATATCCAGGTAGAAAATTTAGACGTACCTTGAAACATTGCTAAACTCTCAAACACTTTTAAAAATACGTCTTGCACAATCTCTTCAGCATCTTCCCTGTTACCAGACAACCTCAATGCTAAAGCAAAAACTCTGTCTTTATACTTATCGATAAGCATAGCATAAGCCGAAGTTTTTCCTTTTAAGATTTGAGTTATCAGTGTTGTTTCTTCCATCTTCTACCCCTTAAGACGCATGTAACACTATTTTAGTTACACATTTCTATAATAAATAGTTTTTTACAAGGATAGCATTAGCTTTTTTTAACAACTTATATTCTTCTTACTTACATTCAAAAATAGTATCTTTGACCAAAAGATATTATTAAACAATGAACATGAAAGCTTATCCTACTTTATTTATTCTACTTACTATTAGCTTATTTGCATGTGCTAATAATTCCAAAGATAACGAAAACAGAAAACAAGTCCGTTTAGAAACAAGTAAAGGTGATATTCTCATTGAACTTTACAATGAAACCCCGCAACATAGAGATAATTTTATCAAACTTACGGAAAAACATTTTTTTGATGGAACATTATTTCATCGTGTCATCAACAATTTTATGGTACAGGGTGGTGACCCCGACTCTAAGAATGCCAAACCTGGTGAAGCGTTGGGTAATGGAGGACCTGGATATGATATTCCTGCAGAAATAAAAGAAGGATTATTTCATAAAAAAGGAGTAATAGCAGCAGCGCGTCTAGGTGATAATATAAACCCTGAAAGGAAGTCCTCCGGTTCACAGTTCTATTTAGTCGAAGGTAATGTATTTACAACAAAGCAATTAGAGAATATGGAAAAATCGAAAAATACTCCTATGCGCAAAAAGCTCATTGAAACGATGAAAAAGGAACATGAAGCAAAGTTAGATTCTTTGATTGCATTACAAAAAGAGACCGGCGATACGCTATCTCTCAACAATTTTGTAGATGAATTAAATGCCAAGATTGATAAGAGAATTGAAGAGGATGGATTTCATTTTACTGATGAGCAAAAAAATGCTTATACCACAGTAGGGGGCGTTCCTCACCTAGACAATGCCTATACTGTATTCGGAGAGATCGTGGAGGGCATTGAAGTGGTTGAAAAAATCTCTGACGTAAAAACTGATAAGCGAGATCGTCCTTTAGAAAATGTGATAATCCTAAGTGCAACAGTAGTAAACTAAATTTCAGACAGTAATGATAAACAACAATCACTTTTGTGTAATAATGGCAGGAGGTGTAGGAACACGATTTTGGCCTTTGAGTACTCATAAAGTTCCCAAACAATTTATTGATGTTCTTGGTGTGGGACGTACATTTATACAAATGACCTACGACAGATTTAGAAGAATTTGTCTTCCTGAAAACTTTATTGTAGTAACTGGAGCTCCATATAAAGATTTAGTGCTTGAACAACTTCCCGAACTGCAAGACCATCAAGTACTTTTGGAACCACATCGTAAAAACACTGCCCCTTGTATTGCTTATGCAAACCATCATATAGCAGCAAAAAATGAGAATGCAACCATAGTAGTGACACCTGCCGATCATCTTATTATGAAAGAAGATGAATTTGAGCGTGTTATCAAACATGGATTTGAGTTTGTTGAAGAGTATGATGCACTGCTAACTATAGGTTTGGAACCTACACGACCAGAAACAGGATACGGATACATACAAAAAGGCGTTCAAGTGACTGATGAGATAAATGAAGTAAAAACATTTACCGAGAAACCAAACAAGGAATTAGCTAAGGTATTCTGTGATTCGCATGAGTTTCTGTGGAATTCTGGAATGTTTCTGTGGTCTTTAAAAACGATTAACAGATCTTTTGAATTGCATTTACCACATCTCAACAATTTATTTGCAAAAGGGAAGGACATTTTCATGTCTACTAAAGAGCAAGATTTTATCAATAGTATTTATGCCGATTGCCAAAACATTTCCATAGATTATGGTATTATGGAAAAAGCGCATAATGTTTATGTTCATACCGCAGACTTCGGATGGTCAGACCTTGGCACTTGGGGTTCATTGTATGCAAATAGCTGTCAGGATAACAAAAATAATAGCATCGTTGGGAAAAATGTGAAACTTTATGAATCCTCTGGCTGTATTGTTCACATTCCCGATGACCATATTGCCGTAGTACAAGGTTTGAAAGACTATATTGTCGTACAGAAAGAAAATAGATTATTGGTTTGCAAGAGAGATGAAGAACAGAAAATTCGCCAATTTGTGAATGATCTAATGCTCGATGATTCTGCTATTGATTTTATCTAATTCAATAAATATTGTTATTATTTTATGAAAAAGGTGTATCTTTGCGCTCGTCTTACGAGTTAAGACCTAAGAATTTATTTATATAATAATTTAAACGCATTTTCGTATGCCAACAAAAATCAGATTAGCAAGACACGGAAGAAAAGGATATCCTTTTTATTCTATAGTCATTGCAGACAGCAGAGCTCCACGAGATGGACGCTACATTGAAAAAATTGGGACTTATAATCCTAACACAAACCCTGCTACTATTGACCTAAAGTTCGAAAGAGCTCTATATTGGTTGCAGGAAGGAGCACAACCAACTGACACAGCAAGAACATTGCTTTCTACTGAAGGTGTTTTAATGAAAAAACACTTATTAGATGGAGTCAAAAAAGGTGCTTTTGATGAGGAAACTGCAGACAAGAAGTTCGATGCATGGTTTGCTGACAAACGCAGTAAATTGCAGGCACAAAAAGACAAATTGTCAAAAGAGACAGAAGCTGAAACTAAAAAACGCTTAGAAGCTGAAGCTGAAGCTAACAAAGCAAAAGCGGAAGCAATTGCAAAAAAGAAAGCGGAAGAGTTAGAGGCTGAAAAAGCTGCAAAAGCAGAAGCAGCTGCTGAGGCAGAAGCTAAAGAGGCTGAAGAATCAGCAACTGAAGACAGTGCTGAAGCAACAGAGGAAGAAGCTCCCAAAGCAGAATAAAACAAAAAAGTCTATCTAAAGTGTTTGTCAAAGAGAAATGTTTTTACTTAGGTAAAATTATACGTTCTCATGGCATACACGGACATTTAGTTTTAGCATCAAGCATACCTCTTGATACAGCAAATACAAAGGAACCATTTCTAGTCGATATTGACGGAGGATTGGTTCCTTTTTATTTGCATAAAAAAGAAGGTCTGAAAGACAGAGATCACCAATCGTACCTCATCCGTTTCGACCATGCTTCTACCAAAGATGATGCAGAAAAATATATTGGTAGTGATGTATATTTAGAACACACACCTTTTGTAGATGAGAGTTGCGAAAAGCCAAATTTAAATATTTTTAGAGGATTCGAGATTTTCTCAGAAGACAATAAACTAGTAGGTACTGTTCTGGATATTGTTGACTACTCAGGAAATACACTGGTAAATATTCATTCGAAGAATGGCGAACTGCTGCTACCTTTTACAGAGGAGCATATTGTTGATTGGGATTTAGATAATAAGAAAATCATCTTGCGAATTGCAAAAGGATTATTAGACATCTAAATACTTTTCTATCTAAATATTTTGCAATTTTAGATTTTTTACCTACTTTTGTGCCGTTCTAAAAAGAACATATTGTCCCATGGTGTAATGGTAACACACCGGTTTTTGGTGCCGTTATTCAAGGTTCGAGTCCTTGTGGGACAACAAAACACGCTAGAAGTTTATTCTTAGCGTGTTTTTTTTTGTTTAAATCATTTCTTGTTGATTATAAATTATTGCTTCAAAAGAACAATTGAATTAATCTGTCAGTACCCCTTAACAAAACTTCACCTATTCATATCAATCTGGTAACAATAAATTTACATTCGATTTTACATCTTGACATACTTTTGGGTACGACAAATTACAATTTCGATAAATCCTTAAATTATGTTTCGTAAAAAAATTTCATTGCTGATTAGTTTAATAACATTCTTGTTTATTACTAATAGTTTCTCTCAAATAGATCCATATCTGCAAGCTGTATCACCAAATTCTATACATATTAACTGGATTTATTCTGAAGAGACATCAAAAGTTATTTACGGAACATCTCCAGATAATTTAGAGAATGAGGTTATCGGTTCATATGATGATTTTTGCAACTACAATTATCACTCTATAAAACTAGAGAACTTAGCACCTAATACTAAATATTATTATAAAGTAATGTCTGGAAATCTATCTTCTGATATTTTCAGCTTTAAAACTTTGCCAAACCCGGGAGAAGCTGTTACTCAGGATGGTCATATCAGACTTTTAATACTTGGAGACAATCAGTTAAACAATGAACGATATGAAAAATTTGTTAGAGCTGCTAAAAAGAAAATTACAGAGAAATATGGACCAGGGTCTCCAGACGATGCTGTTACAAGCATATTTATGGTTGGTGATTAAGTAGATGCCGGAACTTGCTCGCAATATGCGAATATACATTTTGCCCACAACAAAGAAATCTCCCCTTATGTTCCAATACATACACTCCTTGGAAATCATGAGGTGAGTGCCATGTTTGGTGTTGCAGGTCTTGGAGGTGAAAAAGAAATAGGTTACTACAGGGATTTTTTTATTCTAGATGAGGAGGAGATTTTGTATAAACCTGAATTATATCCAGAAGCAAAATTCAGAACTGAAAACTTTTATGCTAAACAAATCGGGAATATCCTCTACTTAGGTTTTGATACTGAATTTAATAATACAGTAGATACTCAATATGAATGGATGCAACGGATTATGGAAGCTGCAAATAATGCCCCTACAGTTGACTGGATTCTCTCCGGAGGGCATAGACCGTATGGTGCTGAACAATATCCTACAGATATCAATCTTTTTATTAGAGATAGAGCCGTTCCCTATTTAGCACAATTTGATAAATATGTGATGCATATAGGCGCTCACCATCACCTATACAGCCGGGGGCAATTGAAAGATAGACCTGTTTATCACATTATTTCTGGGGGAACAGCTTGGAATCAGTATTGGGGAGATAGCAAAGAGGAAGACATGCCAGACATACAAAAGACATTAACAGAATGGGCTTATCAGATAGTTGATATAGACGTAAATAAAGGCACTTTTAATGTTGAATCCTATTCTATAGGAACTGTTAATGGATATTATGAACAAGATAAACTAATTGACACATTCCATAGATATAAAAATAAAAATAAACCTGAGCAACCAACACTAACACTCGATAATACTAAAGATCTTCCCATTGATGCCTCTGTAAATTTCATTCCTGGCAGTAATACAAATGAAACACTAAACAGTACTGAATTTGTCATCTCAAAAACCGAGGATTTTGCTCGAATAGAAAAACAAATATATCGAGATTTTGAAAATTGGTTTGGAAGAGTAGACAGAAAAGACATAACAGTTAACCAAAACGAAAATGTAGATATTAAAGAGTTAAAATTACGTTCAGAAGAGAAGACGGATGAATATACCCTCTCCAACGGAACTTATTATATCAAAGCACGTACAAGAGATAAAAATCTTGAATGGTCAGATTGGAGCGAAATAAAAACGTTTACTATAACAAATAGCACACCAGCGACTCCCGAACTTTCTACTGATAAAATTTATTATCAATTACATGATGACCAAATCATTACAAACTTTTCTAATTCATCTATAAATCCTTATGCATGGGTTGGTATTTATACTCCTTCGCAAAAACCTGGTAGTGCTGGTAGCAGTAATTATTCTTGGGCATGGGATTATACCAATGGTATTGAAAATGGTTCTATCAGTTTTAAGAATCTAGGTACTGCCTCTGGGAATATAAAATATGCTTTTACACCGGGTATTTATTATGCCTATCTATCAAAAAATGGTTCGTATAGTTACATTGCTCATTCTCCCTCATTTTATGTAGGACCTATTATTAAATTAATTACCAATAAATTAGAATACAATACCGGAGAAGAAATGATTTTACAATATAACAATGCTCCTGTATTAGAATCTGATGTAAAAGGATATATTTCTGTTTACAAAAAAGGAAAGGTTACCCCGATAAAAATAGAAAATATTGGTCAACAACAAAATAATACCATCACAATAAACGGCTTAGAAAAAGGATACTATTATGCAGAAACTTACATTGAAGTTGTGACCCCATCTGCTTGGAGTATAGAGAAAGGTATAACATCAAAAATGCAAATAGGGAATATTGTTAATTTCAAAGTAGGGCAAGGTATCATTACCGAACTATTTTTAGATAAAGGACAAGGGACAAAAGATAATCCAAGTATCTATAAACTCAATGAGACGATCACTCCTAATTGGGAGAATGCTCCCGGAATAATAAAAGATTGGATAGGTATATATAAAGAGGGTTACACTCCAGACCAAAGCACAAATCCAAATTCAGGTTATTGCTATACATACTTTAACGGTTTGTCCAAGGGAAGTATTGCAATACCTTCAAAAAATCTACCTAAAGAACCAGGTAATTATTATATGTCAATCTTTACGAATGATACTTATAAAGAAGTCTCAAACAGAGTGCATTTCACAGTTGTAGATTGTTCTCCAAAAGCCAATGTAAGTGATACAGCAACTGAAATATGTGCTGGAGAAGATGCTACATTTGAAATAATAGGAACAGCCTCTTCTGTGGTAACATATGAAATAAATGGAGATACATCTTCTACAACTTTAAATTCTGAAGGGAAAGCCACAATAACCATTAATAACGCCACTACTTCACAAGTTATTACCCTAATAAATATTAGGATCCCTTTATTAGAATGTGAAAATGCATTACCGGAGAAAACAACTATCACAATTCTTCCGAAAATTACTCCTGTTTTTGAGCAAATACCTGCTGCCTGCAAAGGAACTGATTTTAGTTTGCCGACTACTTCAACAAATGGCATTACAGGAACTTGGAGTCCTCTGCCTGATAATACCAAAACAACAGAATACACCTTTACTCCTGATGAAACGTGTGCAAAGACCGTTACTATGACAGTAATGGCCAATGAAAAAGTCACTCCTGCTTTTGAGCAAATTCCTGCCGTCTGCAAAGGAACTGATTTTAGTTTGCCGACTACTTCTAAAAATGGTATTACAGGAACTTGGAGCCCTCAATTTGACAACACCAAAACGACAGAATACATCTTTACTCCTGATGAAACGTGTGCAAAGACGGTTACCATGAGGTAACAGTTAATGACAAAGTCACTTTTAATCCAGGAATTAGTACTACGATAACCATTTGCAAAAAGGAAACACCTACGGAAGAGAACTTATTTAATGCATTACAAGGAAACCCAGATGAAGGTGGTATGTGGACAAATGAAGGAAATATCTACATTTATACTATTGGAAGCAATATGCCCTGTAGTCAAGTTGCTAGCTCAACTATAACAGTCATAAAGGATAATAATGCTCCCCTTGTGATTCTGATAATGATGGAATTACTAATGAAAATGAGAGCTTGCTTGGAACAGATCCTAATAATAAGGACACAGATCATGATAATATAGTAGATCTTGAAGAAGTTAGTAATATTTTAAACCCAATAGATACAGACAGTGATGGTGTTATTGATGCTCTTGAGAGTAATATTTTAGATAAAGATGATGATGGTTTAGTTGATCAGATAGACGTAGATGATAATGATCCTTGCGTACCAGATATTAGTTCTAAGTGTAAAATAGAGTTTACACAAATAGTTAATCCTAATGGTGACAATATTAACGACATACTTAAACTAGAGTTCTTAAAAAACTATCCTTCGAATAAAGTTTCTATTTTCAGCAAGTCAGGTAAAGTTGTATTTAGTGAGGAAAATTATGGATACAATAAAAAATACTTTAAAGGATATGGGAAATCATCGTTTTTGAACAAAAAACTACCTGCAGGTGTTTACTTTTATATTATAGAATTCCACGATAAAAACGGAAAATTGATAGAGAAATCCGGTTATTTTTATTTGATATACTAGAAGCTAAACTATAAAAACAAATTTTGCACGACTAAAAACCCAAACCAAGTTGATAGCTCGCAGAGTAGAAACAAGGCACCACAAGTGTCTCCGGTATAGCCTTGTATTTTCTTCTTTAAATACCTTATCAAAAAGAAATACAAAGTAATAGGAAAAAGTAAGGCTAAAAAGTATTCCCATCTAGGTAAAAGGAGCAAAGATAATATGACAAAAACAGATGACAATAGAAATGCTTTCCAATGCATCCTTGCATATATTACTTTACTCTTGCTTGTCTCTTTAGTGCGGGCATATGTCAAAAACAAGGTCATCGTGGAAGCTAAATATTTAGAAAATGTGTCTGCTACAATTATAAAAACAAGCAATAAGGGAATCTCAAACTGCTGTAGAATTTGGAAACCTATCATAAAATAAAGAATAAGAGCTAAAACACCATAAGTCCCTATATGAGAATCCTTCATAATCTCGAGGATTCTTTGCTTGGTAGAGCCACCGCCAAATCCATCAAAGAAATCAGCTAATCCATCTTCATGTAGGGCTCCTGTGAGCAACAACCGACTCACAAAACCAAATACAATAGCAATCGGTAAAGGCGCAATTTGAAGGAATGCCCATATTGATAAAATCATCACTCCGGAGGTTAGCCAGCCTATGACTGCCCAATAGTTTATGACATTCTCATAATATTTAGCTGGTAACTGAAAAGCTTTAATTTTCCACAAAGGAATCCGAGTAAAAAACATGATGGCTGCAAGAATATTCTTCATACCACTTAAAAATATTTTGAAACCTTCACTTCTTTAAATGTATCCATTTCGTTAATCATTCTAATTGAGGACTCTATAATAGGATACGCACAAACTGCACCTGTACCCTCTCCAAGGCGTAACCCCAAATTCAAAATGGGTTTTGCTCCTAAATAATCCAAAATCAACTTGTGCCCGAGTTCATCCCCTTGATGCCCAAAGACAGCATAAGATTGCACCTCAGGATATAACTGTTTCGCTGCCAATAGGCAGGCTGTCATTATAAATCCATCAACAATAAAAGTCATTTTCAAAGATGCGGCTTTAAGCATAGCCCCAACAGTCATAACAGTCTCGAAACCACCAAAATGTGAAATAACAGTCTCTGGAGTTGATTCGCCATTAAAATTATCTCTCGCTTGAGAAAGGACTGCTAACTTATGCTTCACGATACCTCCAGTGTAGTCACATCCTGCCCCCACACACTTCTCTAATGGAATTCCTGTAAAATAATGCATCCATAAAGCTGATGTTGATGTATTACCAATACCCATTTCTCCAAAGCTAATCACATTACAGCCTTCTCTGTGAGCCTTAATAACTTGTTCTGCTCCGCTGACTAAGGCTAATTCCATCTCATCAAGGAGCATGGCGGGTTCATTTAATAAGTTTCGCGTACCTTTTCTAATCTTTCTGCTAATTAATTCGGAATTTTCTTCGAAATCATAATCAACTCCGGCATCCACAACTTTCAACTTAAAACCATGCTGGCGACAAAGAAAATTGATTCCTGCTCCTCCTTTTAGAAAATTCAGCACCATCTCATACGTTACAGATTTAGGCGCTGTACTTACCCCTTCGTCAGCAATCCCATGATCTCCTGCGAATAAGATATGATATGGATTGTTTAGCTCAGGACTTAACCTTTGCTGAATCATCCCGATTTGCATGGCTATTTCTTCTAGTTGACCTAAAGCTCCTTTAGGTTTAGTCAAATTATCTATTTTGTCCTGTAAATATGGGATTATATCTTCGTCAGGAGCTTTTATCTCAAATTTCATTTCAGTCAATCTATTTATCATTTTATCTTTTGAGGAATACCGCAAACCATCATGAAAACCTCATCAGCTTTCGAGGCAATATATTGATTAAACCATCCTTGCAGGTCTGCAAATTTACGTTGGATATCGTTTGTGGACATTCCTCCAAGTCCAACTTCATTAGTCACAAAAATGAAAGTTGCTTCTTGGTCAGTAAAAGTATTAAATTCTTCTTTCAATAATCTCAAACTTTCTTGAACATTATTCTCTAAATCAAAGAAAAAATTTGTAGTCCATAGCGTAACACAATCTATTAGTACCACCTTATCGACAAACTTGTGTTTGCTTAAAAATTTCTCTTCCTCTATAGTAGTCCATTCCTCTCCTCGTCTTTCTTGATGTCTGCGGATGCGTAACTCGTGTTCTTTATCCCAAATACGTGAAGTTGCAATATAAAAAGGACGGTCTGCAAGCTCTAAAGCTAATTGCTCTCCATAAGTTGATTTTCCTGACCGTTGCCCTCCTGTTATTAAAATTATTTTACTCATATCATTTCTTACGAGTTTTGTATTTGAATGCTTTCCATACCTCTTCATTTTCTTCATTGACAAATAACTCATAACGAGCCATTACGAAAAATAAATCAGAGAGACGATTGAAAAAGATAAGTATGTAGTTTGGCAATTCATCTTTCTTATGCAAAGTCCACAAACGCCGTTCACATCGGCGAGCGACCGTACGTGCAAAATGCAAATTCGAAGAGACTAGATTACCTCCAGGCAGTAAAAAGTCACGACTACCACCCATTTTCTCATTCAACTCATCTATCATCTTTTCAGAATCACTAATTAAGCTCTCGTCAAAAGTGTTCGGATTCTTCTTTATATTTTCACTCGGAGTTGCAATGATAGACATCGCTACCATCATTTCTTTTTGGATTCTGTAGAGAAATGGTTGCCAATCATGCTCTGTATTCAAATGTGCTCTTACAATTCCAATAATGCTATTTAACTCATCAGCAGTGCCATTTGCTTCTATTCTGATATCGTCTTTATCAACACGCATACCACCATGAATTCCTGTTTTTCCTTTATCTCCGGTTTTCGTATATATTGCCATTTGTAGAATAATTTATTTCATAATTGAAAGCATAATACCATAGAAAATAATTAGTGCAATTACCATCAGTATTTCAGATTTCAAATTTACTTTTATAGACTTTTGCATATCTTGCATACTCAATTCTCGTTCATTTTCACCAATGTATGGCTTTTCTACAAATTTACCAAAGTAGTAATTGCCTCCACCAAACCGACAATCAAGAATACCTGCTAAGGCTGACTCCGGGTAACCGGCATTGGGACTGGTGTGCATTTTACCATATTTCAAGACAAAGGGGAATAGCGAAATTTTGCCGGAAACAATCAACATCAGAAGAGTTGTTAACCGAGCTGGAATATAATTTGCGACATCATCAATCTTCGCTGACCAACGACCAAAGTCTCTGTACTTTTCCGACTTATAACCAATCATTGAATCTAAAGTATTGGTCATTTTGTAGGCAAACATTCCCGGAACTCCTCCTAAGGCATACCAAAACAGTGGAGCAATGACTCCGTCAGATAAATTTTCTGCCAGCGTCTCCAAGGCTGCTATTTTTATTTGCTGTTCATCTAATTGTGAAGTATCACGTCCCACGATTCTTGCAATCTGTTCCCTGCCTTTTTGCAAAGAAACCTCAACAGCTTCAAAAACCATTTCCACCTCTTTTGCTAAAGTTTTCCCTGCAAGACCAAAGAAAACGAAAATGGTGTTTACGATGATTCCAAGCCAGAAACAATAAAGAAACATGATTATATTAACCGCTGAACTAAGAATAAATACAACTAGCGGGAAAAAAATTGCCACCACGCCACCTTTTACAATTTTTGAATCTCCTTGATTCCACTTCTTTTCTACCCATGATATAGCTTTCCCAAAGAATATAATAGGATGAGGTAAGTTTTCGGGGTCGCCAAAAATCCTATCAAGCAACCATCCCAATACCAATGGCACAAATAGATATAGAAATAAATTCTCCATTATGCTTTAAAACTATTCATATAATCAGTAATACCATCAATCAGTTTCATATTAGCTTCTTTTTTCTGCGTACAGATTCTAAAATAATTCGCTGTCAATCCTTCAAAATTAGAGGCATTCCTAATTAAAATCCCATGATGTTCTACCAAGTATTTCTTTAATTCCTCCGCAGTGCCTTTCTGGGTTTTACAAAGAAAGAAATGTGTGTCTGTTCCTTGCACTTCGATACCCTTTATATTGGACAATCGCTCCTGAAAATCTTTTGTTTCTCCTAATAAAGATGCTAAATCTAAATTGCAGGTCATTGATTGAAGAATATACTTACCAACCTCAATCGCTAATTGGCTAACTGCCCATGGTTGCTTGTAGTACTGAATTTTATTTTTCAACTTCTTATTGGTCACAAAATAACCCAAGCGCAAATCGGGTAAGGCAAATCGTTTAGTAAAAGAGTCTATCAAAACAACATTTTCACGTTTTACAGCATCAACATAAGATAACGTGGGTTTATTGGTAAAATAATGATAAGTCTGGTCAATAATAAACAAGGTTTCTGGATTATTGTCAATTAATTCTACAAGAATATTATAGTCAAAAGTTAAGCCTGTGGGATTGTTCGGATTGCATAGCCATACCATTTCAAAATTCTTCCGATTAACATCTTCTAATTCCTTAATAATAGTAATACGATGCCTATTAATTCTGCAAGCATCCTCATACTCTGAAAAGGTCGGTGCAAAAATAGCGGTGTTACTATGGGAAAAAGTTTGTGCTATTAGATAAATAGCATCAGTAGCCCCGTGGGTAGCACAAATTTCTTCCTCAGAAATATTATTTCTATGAGCTAATAGTTGCACTAAAGAAGTAGCATCTGGTTCTGGATAAGAATGTAAAACTGAAAGATTTTTTTCTAATAGATTATATAGCCAATTATCATCTTCATGCTCATAAACATTAGAACTAAAATTGTAAACTATCTGTTGATTTTGACTGTAAATATCGTCTCCGTGTCCGTAAATCATTAGTCTGCTTTTAGAATCTGATAGATTTTTTCAACATCAGTATGTTTTCTCACATGATGAGCCAATTTTTCATATTGTTCTTCTTTAAATGCTTGATAATCCATAGCTTCTCTTGACTTTAATCCATCAAAACGTTCTAGTAAATAATCGATAACAACCGCATTATCCAAAATCCCATGTATATATGAACCAAAACATTGTGGAGAGATAAAGCATCCGTCTTCCGTACCATCATTCAGTTTATTTAAAGACGTAATGTCTCTATCATTAGTAAATTGGGTTGTGCCCATATGTATCTCGTAGCCTTGGCAATCTTCCTCTTTGTTTAAAAACTTAAACTCTACCTGTCTGGTTAATTTCTCTTCAGTCAAAGTAGTCTCCATAGGCAACATACCTAAGCCCGGCAAACTCTTTATAGTTCCTTCAACTCCTACCGGGTCTTTTACACTCTGCCCCATCATCTGGTAACCTCCACAAATACCTAAGATTGTTTTTCCATCTCTATAAGATTGACTAATGGCTTTTGCTAGACCATTTTTGCGAAGTTCATAGAGGTCAGCTATTGTGTTTTTACTCCCGGGAATAATAATTATATCTGCATCTTTTATTTCCTGAGCTTTATTAGAATAAAACAAATTGACTCTGTCATCTCTTTCTAGTCGTTGAAAGTCAGTAAAATTTGAAAGATGCTTTAGCAAAACGACCACCACGTTTACTTTATCACTTTGCAATATTTTAAATTTATTCTCCAAAGCAACTGAGTCTTCATCTTCTATGTAAATATTTGTAAAATAAGGAATGATACCTAAGACAGGAACTTTACACAAACTTTCAAGCAACTCCTTACCCTGCTCAAATAGACGAATATCTCCTCGAAATTTATTGATGATGATTCCCTTAACATGCTTTCTTTCTTCGTCACTCAACAGAGCTATAGACCCATATACAGAAGCAAAAACGCCCCCCCTATCAATATCAGCTACCAATATTACATCAGCTTTGGCGTACATTGCCATGGGCATATTTACAAGGTCAGTGTCACGCAGATTTAACTCTGAAATACTCCCAGCTCCTTCCATAACTATAGGATTATACCTTGCATTTAATCTATCAAATGCTTTGTGTACCGCCACTCGTAACTGCTCTCTGCCTTCTTTCTTAAAATACTGATACGCATTTTGATTTCCTGCAGGCTTACCATTAAGCACCACTTGTGACATTTTCTCGCCCGTGGGTTTTAACAAAATTGGATTCATGTCCGTATGGCAAGGCACCTTAGCAGCCTCTGCTTGTACTGCTTGTGCCCGGCCAATCTCTAATCCTTCGGGTGTGGCATAAGAGTTTAGTGACATATTTTGCGCCTTAAAGGGTGCAGGTTTATATCCATCTTGATAAAAAATCCGACAAAATGCTGCAGCGATGAGACTTTTCCCAACGTTGCTCCCAGTGCCTGCAAAAAATATTGGATGTAGTTTATGTTGATTCAATTCTTTAATCTTTATACTCTATTTTAAAAATAAATCTAAAGGTAAGTTTTTTTTCATAGAGTTCGTAAATAGCCCTTTGACATTTTCTTTGCATTCTTCTTATAGATTTATTATTTCATTGAAAGTTTAACCTTCTAAAATCTAAAAACTTTTAATCTAAAAGTTAAAAACTAAAAAGTGCCAAAATTAATCCAAATATGCTTTATAAGCATCGGAAATGTTTGTGGGCTCAACTTTTAATATCAATATTTGCTCTATAGTTAACGATTAAAATTGTTTATTATGAGCACAAATAAAATGAATTCAGAAAAGACTCGCCTGGAGCACGATTTACTTGGTGAACGTGAAGTTCCTGTGGATGCTTATTACGGAGTACAAACATTGAGAGCCATAGAAAATTTTAAAATTAGTGGGACTACACTTTGTAAATATCCCGTATTTATTGAGTCCTTAGCTATCACTAAAAAAGCGGCTGCCAAGGCGAATTTAGAATTAGGTTTACTTGATGAAAAAATAGCAAAGGCTATTGATCAAGCTTGTGATGAAATCATTGCTGGGAAATATCATGATAATTTTGGTGTAGATATGATTCAAGGAGGTGCTGGGACATCGACCAACATGGCTGCTAATGAAGTTATTGCCAACCGTGCCAATGAAATACTCGGTGGGAAAAAGGGGGAATACAAATATTGTCACCCAAACAACCATGTCAACTTATCACAATCTACTAATGACGCTTACCCAACAGGTGTAAAGATCGCTTTATTAAGAAACAATCCTTCTTTAGTAGATACATTGAAAGAATTAATTGATGCGTTTGAAAAGAAAGGAGAAGAGTTTGCTCATGTTATCAAAATGGGACGTACGCAACTACAAGATGCAGTTCCAATGACGCTTGGACAAGAATTTAAAGCCTATGCCTATACATTAAGACAAGAGATTGCTGTATTGGAGAGACAAGCAAGCATGTTTTTAGAGGTTAATATGGGAGCTACAGCAATTGGTACAGGAATTAATTCTGAACCAGAATACAGTGATAAATGTGTGAAGCATTTAGCAGACATCACAGGTATGGATATTAAAATTTCAGGAAACCTTGTAGAAGCAACACAAGACACAACTGATTTCGTAATGTATTCATCTGCTGTTAAGCGCTTAGCAGTAAAACTATCAAAAATATGCAACGACTTGCGTTTATTATCCTCAGGACCACGCACGGGATTGAATGAAATCAATCTTCCTCCTATGCAACCAGGTTCATCTATCATGCCGGGTAAAGTAAATCCAGTAATTCCGGAAGTCGTAAACCAAATCGCATTTAAGGTAATCGGAAATACACTAACAGTTACTATGGCATCAGAAGCCGGACAATTAGAGCTCAACGTAATGGAACCGCTAATGGTATATTCCATTTTTCAGAGTGTTGAAATGCTTAAAAATGGAATGGCAGTTCTTAAAGAGCGCTGTATAGATGGCATTACAGCCAATGCTGAAAGATGTAAAGAAATGGTCAATAACAGTATCGGTATTGTAACTGCTTTGAATCCTGTATTAGGTTATGAAGCCAGTTCTAAATTAGCCAAAGAAGCTTTGAAGACGGGAGCAAGCGTTTACGACCTCGTTCTTGAACAAAACTTATTGTCTAAGGAAGAATTAGATGATATTTTAAAACCGGAAAATATGACACAACCGAGAAAAATACACTAGGAAATAGAAGATATATCCAAAGAAAGTAAAGCTGGGAGTAAAAAAACTTTCAGCTTTGTTTTTACAATCAAATCTAATATTGACAAGGATATTCAAAGATTTTTTAATGAGATGGCAAGAAATTATTTGAATAAAATAATGAAAAAATTTAGTTTATAAAATAAACTACTCTATATTTGCATTATATTTATAACACTAAAAATATTCATCATGGAAAATTTAAGCACACAGGATAGTTTTAAGATTATCCAAAGCATTATTGATCAGCGAAAACAAAAGTATGAGGAAAATGGCTTCTTTTAACTTTTTTGGGGAGTACTCTTTATAATTGCGGGTACATCTCACTTCGTAATGTTACAAATGGAACAGTATAATCTAATAAAATACGTATGGATGTTTACTATGATACCAGGATCTATTATTACATTCATTGCTGGTTTTAGAGACAATCACAAGAAAGCCAAAAACAATGAAAGTATTGACTTGACTGGTTGGATATGGGGAATGCTGGTTGCTTAGCATTCTTAAAGGTTTTGTATTTGGAAATAAATTTGGCATTGGTTTTACAGCAGTTCTTTTTCTGCCATTCTGTTTTGCATCTATGGCGTCTGCTCTAAGTTTAAAAAACAGCTTGTGGATTACACTCACCATTTTTGGAACAATATTAACTTATTTTTCAATATTTATTCCTGGAATATATCATTCTTTAGTTGCAGCAGGTGTAGGGTTACTTATTTTTCTTATACCAGGCATTCAACTTTATAGCGCTCATAAAAAACGTCGTCATGTTTAAAAAACTCAATCCGCTTTTACATTCGCAACTGAGACTGGCTATCATGTCATTATTGGTTTCTGATGAAAAAGCTGAATTTACGTATATAAAAGAAGTAACTAAAGCTACTGCTGGAAATATAAGCGTACAAATTCAGAAATTGGAGGAAGCCGGGTATTTAACAGTAAAGAAAACTTTTAAAAACAATTACCCAAATACTACTGCTCACCTTACTCCAAAAGGACTAAACGCTTTTGAAGAATATGTAAATGCTTTAAAAGAATATATCAAATAATTTTGAGGTATTCATTGAATGCTTCATTTTTTAAACAATTTAGTTTATAAAATAAACTTATTTATATCAACACTTAAAAAAAATAATATCATGAAAACAATTATCAAATATATCATCGTTACTATCCTACTAATTTGTACAGGAAATAGCTATGCACAAACTCGTGACAAGAACATTCAAGAACAAGTATTACAAACATTCATTAAGGCTCAAGAAAATAAAGACTCAAAAAATTTACTTGAATTAAATGATAAATTGGAACAACAATACAACGATCATCAACAAAAGATTTTCAAATACTGGCAGGCTTACAGTGAGTACTATACGGCTATCTATTATATCTCACAAAATGATAAAAAAACTCAGAAAAACATGCTGACAAGGCAGTTAATATATTAGAAAGTATAGAAAATAAAACATCAGAAGATTATGCTTTACTTTCTCTTACTCAAGGATTTGACATTCAGTTCAAAAATATGATAAAAATAATATTTCTTTCTCGTCAAATTGAAAAAAATGGCAAGTTAGCCATCGAAAAAGATAGTACAAACTTAAGAGCTTACTATGCCCTCGCCAGTAATGACTTCTATACGCCAGAACAATATGGCGGTGGCAAACATTCTGAAGAATATCTTTTAAAAGCAATCTCATTACCAGATCAAAAGGTAAAAAACAGTATGCTTCCTTCTTGGGGAAAACAAGAGTCCTATGAATTATTGGTTAGCTGGTATATCCGTAAAAAGGATTGGGAAAAGGCCAAAAGATATCACAAGGAAGCGGTGAAGAAATATCCTGAAAATTATCTTCTGAATCAATTAATCACTGAGCTAAAAGACAAATAATTATGAAATGGAAATTAATCATATTCTTTTGCTTGATTCTAAGTCAGAGCTTTGCACAAGTTCAACTGAAAGGAAAAGTAGTAGATAAAAAAGGACAACCGATCTTTGCAGTGAATATCTATAAAAAAACACAATCCGAATTAGGTACTTCGACTAATTTTGATGGAAATTTTAACCTGCAACTAAAGGAAAGTACTGGAATCTTAGTCTTCTCATTTATTGGCTACCAAACTAAAGAAGTAAAATTGTCATCAGATTTAACTAACAAATCAATGACTATTGTCTTGAAAGAAGATAGCCAAACGCTGAGAGAGGTCATCATTAAAGCGAAAGACCCTATTTCACAAAAGTTTTCAGTGACCAAAATTAAAAAATTAGATATATACTTTAATCCCGTTGCACAAGCTGATGGTTTGAAGGCTATTACTTTAATGCCGGCATCTACTACTATTGATGAAACAGCTAATCCTTCTTTACGAGGCACTTCTCCCGACCGCACACGCGTAATACTTAATGGCGTTCCTGTTTATACTCCGGTACGAAGTAGCCAACTAAATAACCAAGGATTTTTTAGTTTGTTCAGTACGGAAGTTATTGACAAAGAATATGTCTATGCCAGCAACCCGCCTCTTACCTATGGCAATAGCAGTGCGGGACTTGTAGAGATACAAACACTAAAGCGACTTCCTGAAAATCAGTAGCAACTCTCACTTTCTATAGGTGCTATAGGCTTTTTTCTCTCACAGAAGATAAAAAATAACGAAAACAATTTTTTGCAGTTCTATGGAAATTACAATAACTCAAAAGCATTTGTTAAGATGCAGCAAAAGAACTTACCGAACCTAAAGTCTTTCCATACTAAGGATATAGGATGTAACGTTCATTATAAGTTAGGGAAAAGAGTAGAAATTAATTCCTATAATTATTTAGTATCGGAGGATTTTAAAGTCAATGTACACAGTTTGAATTATAGTGGAGAAGCGAATGCAAAAAAGAAACGTTTCTTTTCTGTAAATAACTTGAATTATTATACTCCAAAAGGAGTACTAAGTGTTAATACAGGTATATGCCACTCTAATCAGGATTTGAATTACGGAAGTATCGAATCTAAGAAGAAAGTACAACAAATCTATACTTCGGTAAACTTCAAAAGTCAACTGTCAGATAAAATAAATTTACAAACAGGTATTTCTTATGATTGTCATAAAAACCGTTTTAATGATAGTATTCCTATCTACCCTTTTGCAATGGCACCCGAAGACCCAAAAGAACTTTCTAAGGATGAGATTTCGAAACATATGGCAGATATTTATGCGTATAGTGATTATGCAATGTCTGACAAACTCTCCTTTTCTGCAGCATTACGAGCTAATATTCCTATAAACAATCAAACTCAACGTTGGAATGCACAGTTCGGAATGAAATACAATTTTGATGAAAAACAGTCTGTCATGATGAGTCTTGGAAATTATGAAAGTTAGTTATGCAACGCCAAATTATTACAATAAACAATTCACATTGTTAACAAGTAAGCAGTTGGCAATTGATTATTCAATTATTAGAAAAAAGATAGGATTTAAAAGTTCTGTATATTATAAACAAGAAAAAGGGAAACAAGCTTTTGATTATTTTACTTCAGTAGATAAGGTAAAAACATTCGGGGTAGAAACTTACTTAAAATACCTTCTTACTGATCAGTTAAAATTTACGATATCCAATTCGTTTATCAATCAAAAACAACAAGAAGGCAACAAAGAATTTAATGGGAAATACGATTTTAATTACTTAACAAAAGTAGCATTGCAATATATTACACTAAAGTGGGGTTCTATCTCTCTTAGCTACATAACGCACCCTGGAAGTTACTATACACCCATTAAAGAAATCATCACTAAACCGGGTTTTAAGTATCAAATTCCACTATTAAGTGAAATAATTAATAGCCAACAATTAGAAAATTACAATAAAATTGATTTAGGATACAGTCGATACACACCTCTCAATAACGACGGTGCTATTATTCCTTTTTTGTCCATAACCAACATTTTTAACATAAACAATCAAAGTGGAATTTATTATAACAAGGATTTCTCGAAGAAATTCTATGATTCTTATGGAAAACGCACCATTTATTTTGGTGTTATATGGGAGTTGTAACATTATTTATTTAGGAATAAGATGAATTAATATTATCATTTTTTTACATTACACCTTAAGTCCAATTAGAACATTAAATAAAAATTTACAATATTTACACTGTATTTTGAATCACTTTGATGTGATACCAACCGAGAGGGGCACTCCACGGTGGTAAAACAATACGGGAATCCAATCCAAAATAAACGCAAACATTCCCCTTATTTGTTTTTAGAAATACAATAATGATTTATTAATTTAAATATTTTTATTGTATGAAAAAAGAAAAGAACACCAATCACGAAGCTGACAATCAATCAAATTCTTCTCAGCTACCCGAAAAATCGAAAGTAGATATATTGATAGAGAGGTTAGAAAAAGAATCTATAAAATATAGGAAAAAGATGGTGCGAGACAAGACACCCGTTTCAATAGTTTACTTTCCGAAGCCCAGTAGTCCCTTAAAAAAGCCTTTACTACAAGACAATAAGAAGTAACTAGAAAAAAGAATTAGTTTTTATTTTATCCTCCAAAAACAAAGCGAGGCTAACTCCTAATTGGAATTAGCCTCGCTGAAAATAGGGCGTCGTCCTACTCTCCCACATTGCTGCAGTACCATCGGCGCT
>NZ_QENZ01000003.1:1071085-1085555 GCF_003096835.1 Balneicella halophila | reverse complement strand
TTTATTACCTACCAAATATTACTGCAACTTTTTTACAAAGTTTTTTGTGCCCAAAATCTCAAAGACCTAATTATCAAGCAAATCATTCAAAAAAATATTTTCAGCTTTTTTAGTACATCAAAAAAAATAACCCCAAATTTCCTCATTACAGCTTGTCAAAATATCGACTGAATTGCCAGCAGTTTTATAAAACAATGGCAGTAAACTTTACAACTCTACCATTTCAACTGCAACATCACTTTTTTATACTCTCTTAATTATAAGCATTCACAGTATTTCATTATCTTTGAAAATTAGTTTTTAGACTATTAATTATGGTACAAGACAGACTGGTTATCATTCCTACTTATAATGAAAAGGAAAACATCGAAGCGATTATTCGCAAGGTATTTTCTCTTGGTGATTTTCACATACTCATCGTAGAAGACAATTCTCCAGACGGCACTGCAACTATTGTAAAAAGTTTGCAGAAGGAATTTTCGGACGCTTTGCACATTCTAGAAAGAAAAGGAAAATTAGGGTTAGGAACAGCATATATTGCAGGATTTCGTTGGGCACTGGAAAGAAGTTATAGCTATATCTTTGAAATGGATGCAGACTTTTCTCACAATCCTGAGGACTTATTGAGATTGCATAAAGCTTGTGAGGATGGTGCTGATTTAGCTATTGGCTCACGCTACGTGACTGGAGTTAATGTAGTAAATTGGCCCATGAGCAGAATCTTAATGTCCTATTTTGCTTCTAAGTATGTGAAATTTGTAACTGGGATGCCTGTAAATGATGCTACCGCTGGTTTTAAATGCTACACAAGACGTGTTTTAGAAACGATTAATCTCGACAAAGTAAAAATGACAGGATATGGATTTCAGATAGAAATGAAATTTACAGCTTGGAAATTAGGATTTCATATTGTAGAAGTTCCCATCATTTTCACCGACAGACAGGAAGGAAGCTCTAAAATGAGCAGTGGTATTTTTGGAGAAGCATTTTGGGGTGTAATTAATATGAAAATCAATAGTTTGCTTAAGAAACGACAATAATAATAATGAAAAATACTTTAATAAAAGACGCAACAATAATTAACGAAGGCAGGGAGTTCAAAGGCTCTATTCTCATAGAAAACGAAAAAATATCTGAAATAATTGAAGGAAACGTTTCTGATAGTTATGGGCAGAACTATAATATTATTGATGCAAGTGGAAGCTATTTAATCCCAGGAGTTATTGATGACCAGGTGCATTTTCGCGAACCAGGATTAACTCAAAAAGGAGATTTATATACAGAGTCAAAAGCCGCCGCCGCCGGTGGAGTAACTTCTTTTATGGATATGCCCAATCTTATTCCTCAAACGACCACTCTCCCATTGCTTGAAGACAAACATGCTTTAGCACAAACAAAAGCTATGGTTAATTACGGATTCTATATTGGGGGTACCAATGAAAATTGGAAAGAAATAACTGCAGCAGATTTGAACTTAGCCTGTGGTATTAAAATATTTATGGGTTCGTCTACAGGAAATATGTTAGTCGATAATCGTGAAGTGTTAAACAATTTCTTTGCGAATGCAAAAATTCTTATCGCTACACATTGTGAGGACGAGGAAACCATTCGTACGAATATAAAAAATGCTTTGGAGAAATACGGTGAAGACTTTCCTATTGCCATGCACCCACAAATCCGTAGTCGAGAAGCGTGCTATAAATCCTCTTCCCTTGCAGTAAAATTAGCCAAACAGCATGATGCACGACTACATATTCTTCATCTTTCTACTGCTGATGAGCTACAACTTTTAGAAAAAGGAAATATAAATAATAAGCAAATAACTGCAGAAGCTTGTGTCCACCACCTTTGGTTTTCTGATGAAGACTATAAAAGATTGGGTAGATTCATTAAGTGGAACCCTGCTATTAAAACTTCAAAAGATAGAGATGCTCTTATTCAAGCACTTAATGAGAATGTCTTGGATGTAATCGCTACAGACCATGCTCCTCACACTCTAAAAGAAAAATCTGGAGTTTACACTAAAGCTGCATCTGGTGGTCCCTTGGTGCAACACGCCTTGCAAGCTGTATTGGAATTGCATGAACAAGGTAAGTTTGCCAAAGAGCAGGTCGTGCATAAGATGTGCCATGCACCCGCACAACTATTTGGAATTAAAAACAGAGGATATATTCGAAAAGGTTACCAAGCTGATTTATGTATTTTTAAGAAAGAAAAGCACACAGTAAATAAAGATAACCTATTGTATAAGTGCGGCTGGTCACCATTCGATGGAACTACATTTTCACACACCATCACTCATACATTTGCGAATGGTCATCTTATATATAACAACGGGAAATTTGATGAAAGTATTAAGGGGCAAGCACTAATTTACAACAGATAAACTTACGACCAACTTTACTTAATTACCTATTATATGAAACGTGTATTAATCATTAATGAAGTAGATCCCATTACTTTTGAGGAGTTAGATAGAGCGAACATTCAATACGATTATAATCCGAAAATCACAGAAACAGAATTTTTAAATTCTATTAAGGAATACAATGGTCTAATGCTTACTAGTAAGTTTAGAATTACAAAAGATGTTATTGATAAAGCTGAGAAGCTCGAAGTTATTGGTCGCATAGGTGCAGGATTGGAAAATATTGATACAGCGTATGCAGAAAGCAAAGGAATAATTTGTCACAATGCTCCAGAAGGTAATCGTGATGCTGTAGGCGAACAAGCTGTCGGAATGCTTTTAATGCTAATGAATAACCTAAGACGTGCTGATAATGAAGTCCGCCAAGGTATTTGGAAACGTGAAGCAAACAGAGGATTTGAAATAAAAGGGAAAACCTTAGGAATCATTGGTTATGGCAATATGGGGAATGCTTTTGCTCAACGATTGCATGGTTTTGAAGCCAAAGTAATTGCTTACGACAAATACAAATTAAACTATGGAAATGTTTTTGCACAAGAGGTAACGCTTGAAACCATTTTTAATGAAGCAGATATTCTCAGTTTGCACACACCACTTACCGACGAAACAAAGTATATGGTTAATGAGGAATTTCTATCAAAATTCAAAAACCCAATCATTTTAATTAACACTTCCCGTGGTAAAGTGGTAAAAACTGATGCTTTAGCATATGCTATGAAAGCCGGAAAAGTAACTGGTGCTTGTTTAGATGTTTTGGAATATGAAGCCTATAATTACACCACCAATTTTGGAGCAGGAATGCCAGAGTCTTTAAACTATTTAATTCATTCAGACCGTGTAGTGCTTTCTCCTCACATAGCTGGATGGACTTTTGAATCCAAAAGGAAACTAAGTTATTATACGGTTAAAAAAATTATTCATTCGCTTATCTGAAACAAAAATTAACTTAATAAAGGTTAAAGAAAGAATATACTAAAAGCAAAGGTTACAGGATTTCATTACTTTCGTTTCTCGATGAAAACCTATTATCTTTGCATTTTATTTTTAATCCAAGTTGGATATACTTTTTCACAAGATGAAGTCGGGATTGCTGGAATTATCACCGATGAATCTAATCATCCTGTTCCAGATGTCGTGATTCGAATCAACTGGAGTCGAGTTGGATTACTTTCAAAAAATGACGGTAGTTTCTATATTACGGCAAAGCGAACGGATACTTTAGTATTTAAACATCTTAGTTTCGAGCCCAAAGCCATTGCAGTCAATAATCTAAAAAACCTTGATTCCCTCAAGATACAACTTACTTCCAAAAGCTTTGAATTGGATGAAGTAGAAATCAATAATTGGGGAACTTGGCAGGATTTTAAACACAAAATCAAAACGATGGATGCAGATTCTATCCAAGATACAGACGAATACCGATTAGAAACGATGTTTGGAAATAAAAAAAGGCATGCTATTGCAAACCCATACCATAGAGCAATGGACGCTCCCACAATATCTACAGCTCTTCTCAATCTTTTTAATCCATTTAATGGGGCTTCGTCACTGCCTACTGTTCTCTACTCTAAACTAAGTAAAGACGAAAAAATGCGTCGGCAAATTCAAAAAGAAACGCTACAAGAAATTGCTGTAACGAAAAACAAATATCGCTATACGAAAGAATACATTGGTAGAATACTTAATATAGAGGGAAAAGAATTACACAGTTTTAAAATGTATTGCGATTATTTTATTAATCTTAATCAGAATGAATATAAAATGATTCAGCAAATAAAATCATTATACAAAGACTGGAAAAAGATTGAAGACCCTGATATTCCTAACAGTATTCCTCCCCTACCTGAACTCGGCAATTAACTCACAAAGTTCTTCTACTTTATTTATAAAATGATAGGCCTCTTTAAAATTCTCTCCTGCAAAGAATTCTTTATAAAACTTTTGAAATTGTAATTGTAAAGAGGTGTAAAATCCATCCGTACTCAAAAAAACAACAGGAGCTTCACTCTCTCCTACCTGCTTCATTGCCAAGATAGACATCGCCTCGTCCAAAGTCCCAAAGCCTCCAGGCAAGACTACATGAGCATCGGCAAGCTCCACAAGCTTGGCTTTTCTCAGACTTAATGTTTCGACGGTAAGTAGATTTTCATCATCTAAAACGACCCCTTCCATATCGATGATTTTCTCGCAAATCACTCCAACTCGTTTACCTCCATATTTCATATTTTCTTTTGCCAACGCTCCCATCAATCCCATAAAAGTACCTCCGTACAAAAGTGTGTGACCTGCTTTAGCAATTGCTTTACCCACTTTACGAGCATCTGCAAAATATTTATCGGCTATAGCATCACTTGACGAACAATAAACTGCAATATTCATTCTTATTTCTATTTAAAAATAAAAAGAGTGTCAATACTTAGGATTGCTCCGTACGACACTCTCGTTATCATTTATACTAATAAATCTAATTTATGCATCAATATTTGCATAGGTTGCATTCTTTTCAATAAATGCCCTACGCGGTGGCACTTCATCACCCATTAACATGGAGAAAATATAATCTGCCTCAGCAGCATTGTCAATGGTTACCTGTCGAAGTGTTCTGAATTCCGGATTCATCGTAGTATCCCATAACTGCTCCGCATTCATCTCTCCCAAACCTTTATAACGCTGAATATGTAATGCACTTTCTTTTCCGCCTGCCCATTCATCTATCAATCTCAAACGCTCTTCCTCAGTCCAGCAATAAGCTTGATTTTTTCCTTTTTTAATCAAATACAATGGTGGTGTAGCAATATATAAATAACCTTTCTCAATCAACTCTTTCATAAAGCGGAAGAAGAACGTCATGATTAAAGTGACAATGTGGCTACCATCTACATCGGCATCACACATAATAATTACCTTATGATAACGTATTTTATCTAAGTTCAATGCTTTACTATCTTCTTCGGTACCAATGGTAATTCCTAAAGCTGTGAAAATGTTTCGAATTTCTTCGCTCTCAAACACCTTATGTTGCATCGCTTTTTCGACATTCAAAATCTTACCCCTAAGTGGTAAAATAGCTTGAAAACTACGATCACGACCTTGCTTGGCGGTACCACCTGCAGAGTCTCCCTCGACTAGGTATATTTCACATTTTGATGGATCTTTGTCTGAACAGTCAGCTAATTTTCCGGGCAAACCAGAGCCGGTCAACACATTTTTACGCTGTACCATTTCCCTTGCCTTGCGTGCAGCATGACGAGCCGTAGCGGCTAGGATAACTTTGTTTACAATTATTTTAGCCTCTGAAGGATGCTCTTCTAAATAATCAGAAAGCATCTGTGAAACTGCTTGACTCACTGGTGAAACCACTTCGCGGTTACCCAGTTTCGTTTTGGTTTGTCCCTCAAACTGTGGCTCTGCTACTTTTACAGAAACTACTGCAGTCAACCCCTCACGGAAGTCATCACCTGAAATTTCAAATTTTAATTTATCAAGCATTCCGCTACCTTCGGCATATTTTTTCAACGTATTTGTTAAACCTCTACGGAAACCTGATAAATGCGTACCTCCTTCATGTGTACTAATATTGTTCACATAAGAATGCACATTTTCGGTATATGAAGTATTATATGTTAAAGCAACCTCTACCGGAATATCACTATTTACTGTTTCAAAATTGATAACATCTGGTATCAGAGACTCACGAGAAGAATCGATAAATTCTACAAACTCTACTAATCCTTTCTCACTAAGAAATACGTCTGAAATAAAATCTCCATTTTCATCTGTATTTCTTCTATCTTCGATAGTAATGGTCAACCCTTTATTTAGGAAAGACAACTCTCTCATACGAGTTGCTAGGGTTTCGTAGCTAAACTCTCTTGTTTGGGTAAAAATAGTTGGATCTGGCAAAAAGGTAACCGTAGTTCCGTTGTTATCATACTCTGTAGTTCCTACTTCACGCACAGGATATAGCGGTTTACCTATATGATATTCTTGTTCGTAGATCTTACCATCGCGGTGCACTGTAGCTTTTAATCTTGTCGATAATGCATTCACACATGATACACCCACACCATGCAATCCTCCAGATACTTTGTATGAACCTTTATCAAACTTACCCCCGGCACCTATTTTCGTCATTACAACCTCTAGTGCTGATACGCCTTCTTTCTCATGAATATCAACGGGAATTCCACGTCCATTATCAGTAACGGTTATAGAATTATCTTCATTTATGGTTACACTTATTGTATCACAATGTCCTGCTAGTGCTTCATCAATAGAGTTATCAACCACCTCATACACCAAATGGTGCAATCCTCTTGTGCTAACATCTCCTATATACATCGACGGACGCATACGCACGTGTTCCATCCCCTCAAGGGCTTGGATATTCTGTGCGGAATACTCCGATTTTTTTTCAATCTCACTCATATATTCTTCTATTTCGATAGTGCTTTTTTAACTTCACAAAAATACACTTTTTCAACCGAATAAAAAAGTAACTTAATTGACAAATGGCACACATTTTTATAGCCTTAGTGCGACAATAAGCAAAAGCTAGAGCTATATAAAAAGAACTTCTTAACATTTAGCTTGTATATTTTTAAAATAATCATAATTTTGTTAGCTCTATTGCCATAAGACTTATGAAAAAAACGATACCTCAACTTCTCGAAGAAAGTGTAAAACGCTATGCTACTAAACCTTTTCTATTAGAGGAAACAAACGGTAAATACCAAAGTACATCATTTGAAGAGGTAGCTACGCTTTCAAATCACTTTGGAGCAGGTCTTCTAACTTTGGGAATCAATTATGGAGACCGTATTGCATTGCTATCTGAAGGACAAAATTCATGGGTTATCAGTGAATTGGGAATGTTATATATCGGGGCAATCTGTGTTCCGCTTTCAGTGAAATTAGAGTTAGCTAAAGATCTTAGCTTTCGTATCAACCATTCTGAATGTACAGCGGTAGTGGTTTCTAGACAACAACTGCCAAAGATTCGAAAACTAAAAGGACAACTCCCAACAGTGAAGCATATTATTGTGCTTAATAAATTAGAAGAGTATCAGGAAGAGGAAATAAGCTACAAAGAAATCATAGAACGAGGTAAGGAATTTATCAAAGCCAATACTGAACAATTTCAGACAGTTTTAAATACTGTAACACCTAATACCATTGCAAATATTTCCTATACATCCGGCACCACTTCCAGTCCCAAAGGAATCATGCTTTCTCATAATAATTATGTTGCAAATGTTGAGCAATCTGTAAAACATATGAAGGATTTTCCTTCCTACTACAAAACCTTGCTTATCTTGCCTTGGGATCATGCTTTTGGTCACACAGCAGGAGTCTTTTCCTTCTTAAAAACTGGTGCATCTATCGCTTCAGTAAATGCAGGAAAATCACCTATAGAAACTTTACGTAACATTCCTCGTAATTTGAAACAGATAAATCCTTATATCCTTTTAAGTGTACCGGCTTTAGCGATTAATTTTCGAAAAAATATTGAATCTGGTATTCGAAAAAATGGAAAATTCGCCCAAAGTTTATTTAATCGGGGATTGAAAGTAGCATACAAGTACAACAAAGAAGGTCATAATAAAGGACCTTGGTATCTAAAGCCTATAGTTGCTTTTTATGATACTGTGATTTTTTCAAAAGTTCGTAAATCCTTTGCCAGTAATATGCAATATTTCGTCGGCGGTGGTGCACTGCTCGACATTGAGTTGCAACGCTTCTATTATGCTATTGGCATCCCAATGTACCAAGGCTACGGACTTTCAGAAGCCTCCCCGGTTATCTCTGCAAATACACCTCATTCTCACAAGTTAGGATCTTCAGGAAAACCGCTTCCTGATATGGAAATAAAAATAGTAGATGAAGAGTGGAACGAGTGTCCGACAGGTGAAAAAGGGGAAATCATCATCAAAGGAGAAAACGTGATGCTTGGTTATTGGAAAAATGAAAAAGCAACGAAAGAAACCCTCGTAAATGGCTGGTTACATACTGGAGATCTCGGCTACCTGGACAAGGATGGATACCTCTACGTATTGGGAAGAAGCAAGTCATTGCTTATCGGCAGTGATGGCGAAAAATTCAGTCCGGAAGGCATCGAAGAAGCTCTTATTTCCAATTCTCCTTATATAGAACAGGCTGTCCTGTACAATAATCAAAATCCTGTAACTACAGGGATTTTAGTAGTAAATCCGGATAAATTAAAACAACAAACTTCCCATGCAGAAGAAGCTTTGACTTTAATACAAAAGGAAGTAGATAGTTATTTAAAAGGAGGAAAATTAGAGAATCTATTCCCAGAGCGTTGGCTTCCTTCTACTTTTGCTATTATTGAAGAACCTTTTACAGAAAAAAATGGAATGGTAAATTCTACTATGAAAATTATTCGTCACAAAGTTCATAATAATTATAAAGAACGAATTGACAACCTGTACTCTGACGGTAAACAGACTACAGCGAATAAAAATATTGAAATATTAAATAAAATACTCAAATAATGTTACTCGAAGCAAAAAATATTAACAAACAATTTGCAAAACATAAAGCCCTCGATGATGTGAGTATCAGTATTCCTGAAAATTCCATTTTTGGTCTCCTTGGACCGAATGGCGCAGGAAAAACTACACTGATTCGCATCATCAATCAAATAACAGCACCTGATACGGGTGAAGTATTATTTAAAGGCAAACCGCTAAAACGTGAAGATATCTCACGCATTGGTTACCTGCCTGAAGAACGTGGCTTATACAAAAAAATGAAGGTTGGTGACCAATCTATTTATTTAGCACAGCTTAAAGGTCTTTCTAAAAGTGAGGCAAAAGAACGCTTGAAATATTGGTTTGACAGAATGCACATCATGCCTTGGTGGGACAAAAAAGTACAAGAACTCTCTAAAGGCATGGCACAGAAAGTACAATTTGTAACTACCGTGTTGCATAATCCGGAATTGTTGATTTTTGACGAGCCTTTTAGTGGTTTTGACCCTATCAATACGAATTTAATCAAAAAAGAAATCCTAGATTTAAAAGCAAAGGGAACGACAATTATTTTTTCTGCACACGACATGCCTTCTGTTGAAGAAGTTTGTGACCATATTGCACTTATCAATAATTCCAAGGTTATTCTAGAAGGAAATATTCATTCTGTAAAAGAGAAGTATAAAGAAAATAATTATCAGATAAGTTATACGGGTGATTTAGGTTTAGATGAGCCTTCTATTTATAAGACATTACACACCAAAATAACGGATTACACTACAGATGCAGTTGTTAAGATTGTGGAAGGCAGAAAAAATGAAATGCTACGACTATTAGCAGATCGAGTGAATGTGAAAGAATTTAAGGAAATTATCCCAAGTATGAATGAGGTTTTCATCAAAGCTGTGGAAGAGAACAACGCATTATCCATCTAAAAAAACAAAAATCGAAATGAATAAAATTGCAATAATAATAGGTCGAGAGTATTTTGTCCGAGTAAAACAAAAGATGTTTTTATTGGTAACTTTTGGTGCTCCCCTCCTTTTCATAGGTTTGTATGCCTTTTTCTTTTACATCATGATGAAAGAAGATACCACTGAGCGTACTATTGCCGTTATCAACAAATCGGAGCTAAAAAAACCACTGCATAGTGATGAAACAACAACATTTGAATATGTAGATAAAGATGCACTCTATAAAGATTTGTTAGAAGACGAGAAATATTACGCGGTCTTAGAACTCCCAACAGACATTGAGAATACTGCAAAAGGACAATTATATTCCAACAAACAAGTTCCTGCAGAGGTCAGTTCAGACATGAGTAATATCTTAAGTGATATCATACGTCAGCGAAAAATAGATAAACTTACCAACGATCTGCAAATACCTGAATTAGAAGAGAAAATAGAAGCCACTAAAACTAAGGTGCACCTTACGAGTGTGCGGCTAAAAGATGGTGAAGAGAAAAAATCATCTTCCATGGCTGCAACTATTCTAAGTGTACTGGCATTAGGCGTAGGCTTTATGATTTTCTTCCTTGTGATTACATATGGAGGCATCGTGATGAAGGGTGTCGTAGAAGAAAAAAGTAACAGAATTGTTGAAGTTATCGTTTCTTCAGTAAAACCTTTCCAATTGATGATTGGGAAAATAGTAGGAATTGCCTTAGTGGGGCTCACACAAATTTTGATTTGGGGGGTTCTCCTCGGAATTATTTCTATTGTATCTCTTTATATTTTCGGAGCCTCTGAAATGACGCAGATGCAAGACATGGCACAGCAAGGTCAGCAAATGACTCAGGAAATAGGCAGTGACATCAACGATGTTATTCACGAGGCAATAGCGAGTATTGAACCTGGCATGATAATAAAACTTATCGTCGTAGGATTCATTTATACACTATTAGGTTATGTACTTTACGCATCCTTTTATGCTGCTATTGGTGCAGCAGCTGATAATGAAACTGACACACAACAACTCAGCCTACCAGTAACAATACCTTTGTTAGCAGCATTTTATATCGCTTTCAATGTGGCGAGAAATCCAGAAAGTTCATTAGCATTTTGGGCTTCCATAATTCCATTTACTTCACCTGTGGTAATGCCAGTGCGTATTCCCTTTGATGTACCGTGGTGGGAATTGTTACTGTCATTAGCTATCTTGATAATTACGATTATCGCTTGCATTATGCTGGCTGCGAAGATTTACCGTATTGGTATCTTGATGTATGGCAAAAAAGTGAATTGGAAAGAATTAGTGAAGTGGGTGAAATATAAAAATTAAAATACTTCTAAGAAAAGAATTAAAAATATGACAAAACCAACATTATTAATTTTAGCTGCAGGTATGGGCAGTCGTTACGGAGGATTAAAACAAATGGACGGTCTTGGGCCATCAGGCGAAACGATTATTGATTACTCTATTTATGATGCAATACGTGCAGGATTTGGTAAAGTAGTTTTCGTAATTCGTGAAAGTTTCAAAGAGGAATTCAAAAAATCTTTTGACAAGAAATTATCAGGTAAAGTTGATATTGACTACGTATGCCAAGAACTGACGGATATTCCTAAAGGAACAAAGCTAAACCCTGAGCGAAAGAAACCTTGGGGAACGGGACACGCTGTTTTGGTTGCAAAAGATTCAATTAAAGAGCCTTTTGCAGTTATCAATGCAGATGATTACTATGGAATTAAAGCCTTCGAACAAATGCATCACTTTCTAACTGAAGAAGTAACACCTAATAGTTGTGCTATTATGGGCTACGAGTTGGGTAAGACCTTATCAGAAAATGGAACTGTTTCTAGAGGAGTTTGCAGTATTAATGAACACAATCAGTTAACAGAGATACACGAACGCACAGCTATAGAACGTAACGTAAACGGGCAAATCGTTTGGAAAGATGAAGCAGGTAAGGAATTACCTTTAGATGCAATAACACCTGTCTCTATGAATTTTTGGGGATTTCATCCTTCAATATTTGAATTAGCCCAGCCAAAGTTTATAAAATTCATTAATGAAAAAGGATTGGAGCTAAAGTCAGAGTTCTATATACCATTTATGGTTGACGAATTACGCAAAGAAGGCAAAATGGAAGCTGTCGTTATTCCTATTGACTCTGAATGGTTTGGTGTTACATACCAAGCAGATAGAGAACCAACGGTAGCAAAAATACAGCAATTAGTTGACGATAATATTTATCCAGAAAATCTCTGGAAATAACTACGCAAAAACATACTTTTAAATTAATTTTGAAAATTTCAAACTAAAAAATTAGTTTATAAGAAAAATAATTGTATATTTGTAAATGAAGAGTGGAGCTAAGGGGAGTCGAACCCCTGACCTCTTGACTGCCAGTCAAGCGCTCTAGCCAACTGAGCTATAGCCCCAAGCGAAGACAAAGATAAAGTAATAAAACTAAATAAAAAGAGTTATGGAATTAAAAAAATCACCAAAAGCCGATCTTGAGAAGAGACGTACGTTATTCTTAGAGATTGGACTCGTAGCAGCCTTATTATTTGTATGGGCTATGTTCGAGTGGTCTGTAGAGCCAGAAAAAGTAGATGAGGTGAAGTATGCGATGGACCAAGAACTTGAAGAGGACATCGTCATCACACGCCAAGATGTGCCACCACCACCTCCACCTCCACCACCACCAAAGCAACAACAAGTAATTGACGTTATTGAGGTTACTGAAGAAAAGTTGGACGTGAAAGACGAAATCCAAGTTGATGCTGAAGCTGATGTGGAAGAGGTTGTAGAAGTTCAAGAAATTGAAGAAGAGGAAGAGGTTATTGAAGAGCAAAAAGTATTCGTTCGTGTAGAAAAAATGCCAGAATACCCAGGAGGAACTAAAGAATTATTGAAATACTTAGCTAAGAATATTAAATATCCACAAATTGCGGCGGATAATGGTATCCAAGGTAAAGTATATTTGAAATTCGTTGTTGAGAAAGATGGTAAAGTTGGTGACGTTCAAGTACTTAGAAGTCCTGACAAACTTCTTGAAAAAGAAGCGGTACGTGTAGTAAAAACATTGCCTAAATTTTCTCCGGGTATGCAACGTGGTAAGCCTGTGAGAGTTTGGTATCAAGTACCAGTAACATTCAAATTACAGTAAAAACAAACTTAATTGATTAATATTGATATCGGGTTCCAGCATTGGAGTCCGATATTTTTTTAGAATGATATTGTCTATCTTTATTTTTATGAATACTGTATTTCTAAGCTCAGCATATTTCCCTCCTATCCAATATTTTTCCAAATTGGTTCATTATGAAAAGGTAAGTATTGAGGCTCATGAAAATTTTTTAAAGCAGAGTTACCGAAATCGCTGCTATATTCTAGGAAGCAATGGGATAGAAATAGTAACAGTGCCTGTGCAAAAAGCCAATAGCAGACTGCCTATTAAGGATATTAAAATAGATTTTTCCGAGAATTGGCAACGGCAACACCATAGAGCCCTTGAAGCGGCCTATAGCTCCTCCCCTTATTATGAATACTATATTGATGATTTGTTATTTGTATTTAATGAAAAAGAAGTTCACCTATGGGAACTTAACAATCGAATTCTTAATACTTGTTGCAATTTATTAGAAATAGATCCCACAATAGAGGAAACTCAAAAGTACCAGAAAACCCTCCCCAATGATTTCCGTAACAGCATTCATCCGAAAAAATCATTTCAAAAAATCGATAATGAGTTTTCAGCAAAACCTTACACACAAGTTTTCTCTGATAAATTTGATTTTACACCTAACCTAAGCATATTGGATTTACTCTTTAACCTAGGTCCTGAATCTGAGCTGTACTTACTTAACACTCTTCAAAGATAGCAATATCAACAAAAAACTGTATTTTTGCAGTTATGAACAATAAAATCAACATTAAAAATAAGCGAGCTACATTTGACTATGAGTTAGTCGATAAATTAACTGCCGGGATTGTACTCACTGGCACTGAAATAAAATCTATACGTGCAGGCAAAGCAAGTTTAGTAGATAGCTATTGTTTTTTTGTAGATGGAGAATTGTGGTCAAAAGGAATACATATTGCAGAATACAAGTTTGGAAATTATCAAAATCACGAAGAAAAACGTGAACGCAAACTTCTTCTTAATAAAAAAGAATTGGAAAAATGGGAACGTAAAACGAAAGAAACTGGACTCACCATTATTCCTATTCGTCTATTCCTAAATGAAAAAGGTTTAGCAAAACTTATAATTGCTTTAGCAAAAGGTAAAAAGCAATATGACAAACGCGAAACTTTGAAGAGCAAGCAAGCGGAACGTGAAATGGATAGAGCTAAGAAGTTTTAATATTTATCACGTTTATTTTTGGTAGCACTATGAAGTAAATTAGCAATTAATCATTTGTTGTTAGCATTATGGTCAGTTCGAGTGGTTTTCTTTTGCAAAAAAGAAAAGTGTATCGAGAACTCGGGGAAGAACATCTCTATACAAATTTGCTTTACAAATTCACTCGATGTGACACTTTTCCCTCTTGGATAAGAAAGACAGGAAGGTTGACTTTTCTCTCTGTGTGATAATAGT